>JAEWGG010000038.1 GCA_023388435.1 Bacillota bacterium
TCGACCAGACCTGCGGACCAGGGTTGTGGAAATATTTAGTAGACTGCCAAATGGCGTGGGACACAGGCAAATCGCCATGGAATTACGTGCTGTAGATGGTGCTCGGGTTGCCAATAAGACCATTCTGAAGCTCATGCACGAGCTGGGTTTACGCTGTGGGATCCGAAGGGAGCGTACGTACCATCGCTACAATTCCTATAAGGGAGTTGTTGGGAAAGTGTTCGAGAACAGAATTGGACGAGACTTTAGCGCTTCTGAGCCATGGCGTAAGATGGGAACGGATGTCACGGAGTTCATCTGCACCTTTGGCAAGGCCTACCTGGCTCCCGTCTATGACTTCGGCAGCAAGGAGATCGTGGCATACGCAATCTCCAAGAGGCCAAACTTCTCGCAGCAACGAGAAATGCTGAAAAAGCTTATGGAGGTAAAACCCAAGGGAGCAAGACCCATCTTACACTCGGATATGGGCTGGCAGTACCAACATGAGGCCTACCGAACGATACTAGCCCAGAATGGCATCGTTCAGAGCATGTCCCGAAAGGGTAATTGCATGGACAATGCGGCAACAGAGCAGGTCTTCGGCCATCTGAAAGATGAATTCTTCCGAGGTCGGGACTGGGAGACATTTGAAAGATTCAAGGCTGATCTGGAAGCCTACATCCACCACTGGAAGCACGTAAGACGCCAGGTAAAGCTGAAGGGCCTGACCCCGGTCGAGTACCGAGACCAGGCCCTCCATAAGGCTGGCTAGCGATTCTATTTATCGCGTCCAAGTTTTGGGGTGCAGTTCACTAGGGAGGCCCCTCGTCAGGGGAGGATTAAGCGTCTCCGCTGGACTTAGCCCAGCATGGCCTTCAGGAACCAGATGCGCTTGTTGAAGCTGTCCACCTGATCCTCGAACATTCCGACGGCGGAGAACCAGCCCTCTTCGTCACAGGCGTTGCGGAGCTTGGTGGCCTGGGCGCGCAGGGTCTCGAGATCCTTCTGGAGGATGTCGCGGACCTCGGGCACCGTAAACTTACGGGACTCGATTTCCTCGATGCTGGCGTTGTTCAGGTAGTCCTTGAGGCGGGCGTCCGGCATGAGGTCATACTTCTTCAGATGCTCGGCGACATCGTCGAAGTATTCGAAGAGCTCGTCATAGACCTCCTCGGTGTAGAGGTGAACCTGGACGAACTCCGGGCCCTGCACATTCCAGTGGAGGTTGTGCAGCTTGATATTCATAACAGCCAGGTTGGCGAGGTACTGATTAAAATCCTTGAGGTACTTCATAGGTGTCTTCCTTTCTATATTCCGGGGCTCTATCCCTCAGTTTGCGGAGGAATTACCCAGGTCTAATCTTGTGTCTATTGTAGGTCCTCTGTCTCCTGGGGTCAATTGCCTAAGTGGCGGATATGAGGCGGAATTTCCCTCTTTATTAGTATAAGTTATCAATAGTGTTTAAGAGCATCTGTCAGCTGCGCCAGATCATGCAGGGACCTGCCAGGAGAGGGAGGAAGGGGGCATACAAAAAGTCCGTCCCTCGAGGGACGGACTTGCCTGCTGCGCTTAGGATTCTGGGCGAAGTTCATCGACGAGCTTTTCAAAGTCCTGACAGAGCTGGTCGACGAGGCTGAGTGCCTGCTTCCAGAATTCGCCCTGGCTGAGGTCTATGCCCAGGCTGGCGGCAGAGTCTTCAACCGACGAGTTGCCGGTCAGGGTCAGCAGTCGGTCATAGTCGGGCATGAAGTCCTGGCCCCGGTCCTGGAACATTTTATAGAGGCCGAGGGCGAAGAGGGAGCCAAAGGCGTAGGGGTAGTTGTAGTAGCTCAGCCTGGCGGAGTAGTAATGCCCCTTGCAGGCCCACATGTAGGGGTGGCGGAACTCAGGATCCAGGGCCTCGCCATAGGCGGTCTCCTGGGCCTCGGCCATGAGTTCCTTACAGCTTGCGGCATCCACTGAACCGGTCTTACAGCGGGCAAAAACGGCCTTTTCAAAGCAGAAGCGGGAATAGATATCCATGACACTCTGGGCGACGTTGGATAAGAAGAATTCCAACAGAGCCAATCGGGCCTGGGCATCTTGGGCCTCATTATAGAGGCCGAGCATGAGGTGGGTCTCATTGAAATTGGAGGCGGTCTCCGCCACGGGCATGGAATAGCTGCGGCAGAGCGGGTGGGAGGCCTCGATACGCTGGCCGTGATAGGCGTGTCCCAGCTCGTGGGCCAGGGTGGAAACGGCGCTGAAGCTGCCGTCAAAGTTACTGAGCACGCGGCTCTGACCCAGGGTGGGCAGATTCATACAAAAGGCCCCGCCCACCTTATTCGCACGTGGATAGAGGTCCATCCAGTCCTCATCAAAGGCCCGGCGAATAAGTTCCGCAATGGGTGACCAAAGCTTCTCAAAATGGCGGAGCAGTAAGTCTCTGGCCTCCTCAATACTGTAGTGGGCATCAAAGCCCTCGAGGGGGGCGAAGATCTCGTACCAGGGCAGCCCCTGTTTGTAGCCCAGGTAGCGGGCCTTGGCCATGAAATAGCGGCGGAGAATGGGCAGGCCCTCACGCATGGAGGAGAGGAGGACCTCCAGTGTTTCCCTGCTCATGCGGGATTTGAAGGCGGCCTCGTCCAGCGGGTCGGCAAAATTGCGCTTCTGGCTGACCACCTGGACTTCCTGTTTGATGGCGGAGAGCGCGGCGGCCACGCTGGTCTCAATTTGAGGGTAGGCGGCGACTTCGGCCTCATAGGCCTTTTTTCGAACTGGGGCCTCCGTGCTGTTGGCCAGGTTGCGGACTTCACTGAGTCCGTAGTACTGTCCCTCCATCTCTACGCGGAGACCGGAGACAAGCTGGTCGAAGAGCTGTTCCCAGGCAGTGCTTCCAGACAGTTGGAGCTGGGCATAGAGGGCCTCTTCTGCGGCGGGCATGAGGTGCTGGGCGCCCTTGGCGGCCTCTTCGATGTAGAAACGGAAGTCCTGGCAGCGGGGATCGGCCAGGAGTTCCTGACTTGCCTCGGCCAGACTGCGGTTCCAGAGTACATAAAAGTTGCTGAGCTCGGCGGCCTCATGGCGCAGGGCGAGCAGGCGCTTGCTGGCCTCCTGATCCTGGGTGTTTACAGTCAGCCGCAGCTGCGCATAGCAAAAAAGGCGTTCTTGCAGTGCGTTCAGGTCCTGGATGCGGGGGAGGAGACGGTGGATGTCCTCGGGAGGGAAGACCTTAGCCCCCTGCTTGGAAGCGGCGTCAAGCAGGTCCTGGACCAGTCTGCTGTGGCGCTCCTGATCCGCCTGAAACTCGGGACTGTCCAGTCCGGAATAGAGGAGGTCCAGAGACCAGAAACCATCTTTATTCATATAGCGTTTTTCTCCTTGTCAGATTCTTTTGCATACTAGTTTAGCAGATAGCTCTGTCAAAGTAAGTGAACGTGGGCTGATAAAAGGAGGTCCCTTCCCCCTACACAGGGGGAAGGGACCTCGGTCTGATTCTCGTCTAGAGCTTACTTAGACTGAGAATTTTCAGTCCTCCTGCTTACGCTTGCGCAGAAGACCGAGACTGGCGGCGGCCAGGATCAGGAGGAGGCCATAGGGGGCCAGGTTTTCACCTGTCCGCGGGACCTGCTTCCCGGGCTTGGTCGGCTGCTGGCCAGGCTGCGTGGGCTGACCGGGCTGCGTGGGCTGACCGGGCTGTGTGGGCTGGCCGGGCTGTGTGGGCTGGCCGGGCTCTGTCGGCTGACCGGGTTTGGTCGGCAGCGGCTCCACGACACCCGTTCCGGGGCGCTCGGGTTTCTTAACCAGGAGATAACCCGTTCCGTAGTAGCCCATCGTGTCAGCCTCCAGGTGGAAGCGTCCCAAAACGCTGGCATCACCGTGGGTGCCGATCAGCTCGGCCGCGAGCAGGCCGTTATCCGCAGCGTGGAAGCGGAACATTGAAGGGAATTGCGTGCGGCTTCCATCCAGGTTGTGGAAGAAGAGGCTGAAGGGCAACTTCACCTGGGGATCCAGACGCTTGCCGGCCTTGTCCGTGAAATAGACGTCGTAGACCTGAAGGCCATTAGGATCCAGGTAGTTGCTCGAGCCCAGCAACGGCTGATCCAGGGCCAGTTTGCTCTGAGCCACAGGGTCGGCGTGGAAGCGCAGATCATACTTAGTCTGCACGCCATAGGCCTTGAGCAGGGCCTCCTCTGTAGTCAGCAGTTCCACACCATTGTTGCTGAAGCTGAGGATGGTGGGAGCAGGCTGCTCGGGTGTCGGCTCGGGTGTCGGCGTCGGGATCGGCTCCGGCTTGGTGATGCTGAAGTAGCGCGTATCCCGAGTCTGGTTCCCCGCGAGATCCGTCGCAATGACCTCAACCGTGTAGTCACCAGGCGTGCTGATGCTCTGGCCCTGGTAGGGCTGGCCGTTGAGGAGGATCTGCAAGGCGGGCAGGGGCATCTGCTCCGCAGGGACGGGGGCCGTGGCGGCGTCCTGGACCTTGATGCTCAGCGGGGCGAGGCTCTCGAACTGCTGGTGATTCTCGGCCAGTGTCCCCCAGTCAATGCTGGGCGCCGTCGTATCCTTGACGAACTGCAGGGCGTAGCTGAAGTTGTGCTTCGTCAGGTCCTCAGGCTTGAGCTCAGAGTTCTCGTCCAGGCTGCTGGGATCAATGTAGAAGAGATCCTTCAGATCCAGGTTGATGTACTTGCCGTGCTCCATGGTCAGGACATGGTCGAAGTCACGGCTCTGGCCATTCTTGGAGAGGTCAAGCACATCGAGGATCTGGTCGCCGTTGATCTGGAAGACAAAGCCCAGGGTGTTGTCCTCGACATGCCCCTTGATTCTGGCCTGGTCGTCCTTGCTGAAGTAGTAGTCATTGTAGATGTGGGCGTTCGTCTCATCTGCGAGCTGGAGGCTGGGGGCCACCGTGTCGTAGAAGAGGCGGAACTTGCGGCTCTCAAAGACCACTTCCTTACCCTCGTCGTCCAGGGTGTAGCTGTCCAGGGAGACGTTGTTCATACCCTGCTCCAGCTGGATCGTAGCGCTGAACTCATAGCCCTTGCTGAGGTCGTCCCGGGGATTGAGGCCAGCGGCGGAGCGGTTCTCCGTGGCCGTCGTATCCTCATCCTCGTCGCCGTGCTCCTTATATTCGGAGTACTCGACCTCCTGGCCATTGATCAGCAGGCGCGTGATGCCCTCGATGTATCCGCGGAGCGTATAGCTGTCATTCTCCTGCTTCTGGCCGATGGTCGTCAGGGACTTCAGGTTGTAGAACTCGTACTTGGCGGCTTTCTTGGTGGGTTGTTCTTCCTTGGAACCCGAACCATAACCGTTCTTGAGGTGATTGAGGAGGGCCTCAGGGTCATCCTTATCAGAAAGCTTGGCCAGGTAGAAGCTCTCATCCTTGTAATTGTCCGCCTTGTCGTAGACAACGAGGTGCAGCTTCTCAGGCTCATCCTCCCACTTGATCGGACGTGTTTCGTTGAAGCTCAGTTTGTCCTTGTCCAGGTCAATGCTGCTGCGTCCACCGGGCAGCTGGAGCTGCAGGACAGTGCCTTCAATGTTCCAGGCCAGGGAGTTGTCATTGACGCTGCCGCTCACCTGGTAGCTGCTGCTGTCGTCGGGGACGAAGAGGACCTTGACTTCTTCCTCCTCATCGCCGTTGAGGGCCAGCTTGCGCGTTTCATAGCTGTAGGCAGGATCCCATTTCACTTCCAGCTGGGGCTGTTCGTTGTCCCAGATCAGCTGCATGGCCTGCTCGCGGAAGAGCTCCGTGCCCTGGGCATCATAGCTCACCACTTCGACTGGGGTGGGCTTATTGGGATGGAGCGGGAAGGGAATCTCCACTTCCCCGTCCTCAACGGTGTACTCCGTGCCGTTCAGGCTGATCTTTGCCACGTTGTCAGGAGTTTCGGCGACGAGGACGAAGGGCTTGCTGCCGTCCCCCGGATCCTCGGCCTCAGTCTCCTCCCACTCCGTGACGCTCAGGCCACGGTCGGTGTAGGGCTGGCTCTGGTCGTGGACGAAGACGTTGCCGTTGAGCAGCTTGCCGTTCTCGTAGTCGGTGAAGACCACGCGGTCAGGGTTGCCAACTTCGATTTCCTCACTGACGACGCCGGGGTTGAAGGCGTAGTCCGTCAGGGTCAGTTTCAGCGTGTGGCTGAAATCGGGCACACCGCCCATCCAGAAATCGTAGACGCCCTTCTGGCCCTCAACCGGGAAGGCCTGGACTTCCACATCGATCTTCTGGGCCTTGGCCTCATCATCGGCGACGTCGATGAGGTCGGGGGAGACGCCGGAGCCACCCTCATTATCCAGGATACGGATGCGGACGGTGAAGCCGTCTTTCCCCTGGATCTTCTGGGGCTTGGCCTCGCTCAGGATCTCGATGGTCGGGGAGACCGTGTCCACCTTGACGGGCATGAGGAGCTGCTGGGGCTGGGCCTCAGGACTGTTCTTGAATTCGACGGAGTAGTAGTACTGGCCGTCAGGAACCTGGACGAACTCCGGGTTCTCTTCGCTGACCGGGGCCTTGGGATTGAAGTCCTTATTGTAGATGGTTCCATCCCAGGCGGCGGCCTGGTTGCTGTAGACCGGATGGCCGCCGACGAGCTCAGAGGCCAGGGTCTTGCCCACGTGATTCTCAGTGTCGAGGGTGCGCAGGGGCTGCTTGTTGGCATCCAGAATCTGGTACTTCAGTTCGTGGGCGGAACGCAGCAGGCCGAGGCTGGGCAGGCAGTGGTCAAAGAGCATGTCGCCGTTGGGGGAGATGGCCACGTGCTCCAGCGGGTAGTTCAGGAAATCGGTGAAGTCACCCAGGGGGATATTACCGAAGAAGAGGAAGGGCGTGGCGAGCAGGGTGGCGCCGGTCATCAAGGCTGTCTGGGGGTCGCCCGTGGCGTTGAGTACGACGTCGAAGAAATGCGAGTGCTGCTTGTCGCCGTGGGGCTGGTCAAAGGCGGGGACGCTGTCCCAGTCTCCGGAGAAGCCGAAATAGGGGAAGCCCAGATCAGGCTGACCATCCGTGTCGGACTTCAGGCGGACAAAGCCCTCCACCCAGGACTGTTGGACGCTGCCCGGGTTGAGTGTAAAGCTGAGGGTCTTGCTCTCGCCGGCGGGAACTTCCACCGTCTCCTGATCCACCGTCAGGCTGGCGCCAGGGGCGGCGACTTCATAGACCCGGGGGTTCTTGGCGTCGAAGGCGGACTCGGTCAGCACCTGGCCAGGTTCCACGCGGAAGCTCAGGCTGCTGTCACCGAAGTTGTGCAGCTCCATCGTGAAGGTCTTGGCACCCTGGAGGCTCTTCAGGGCCACCGTGCCATAGGAGCGCTTCAGGACGTCGCTGTCCTCCTCAACAGAGAGCAGGAGGGCCTTGCTGTCCAGGGCCTTGTCGAGCTGAATCATACCCGCGCCCTGCAGGCGGGGGGAGTAGGGCAGACCCTTCTCGTTTTCGGGGTCGGACATGGGCTGGGCCGTGTTTTCCATCAGGGCCTTAACCTGGGCCATGGAAGTTTCCAGGGGCAGCTTCTTGTCCTTGAGCCCCTGCATGAGCAGGGCCGCAGCGCCGGCGGCGTTAGGGGAGGCCATGGAGGTGCCGGACATCGTCTCATACTTACCTTCGGAAACCGTGGAGTAAATATGCCCGCCAGGAGCGGTGATTTCCGGCTTGAAGGCGAGTTCAGGCGTGGTGCCCCAGGAGCTGAAGCTGGCCATGTTGCCGAAGAGGGGGGAATCCACAAAACGGGACTGGGGGTCGAAGGTGACTTCGAGCTCCGCGTTCTTCTTCAGAGCCTCTTTCAGGGCCAGACCGTCGCTGTGTCCACAGGAGGCCACGAAGAGGGCCACCTTGTCCACGCCGGCCATGCCGATGGTCTCGTCGCCGCCGGCGGCGTGGTTGTAGACCAGCACGCCCTTGGCGCCCTTGGCCAGGGCATTTTTGGCCTTGTCCGCGAAGCTGATCTCACCGCGCTCCACGAGGACGTAGTTGTCCCGAGCGCTGTCGGGAATCTGCTCGGGCTTGCCCAGTCCGCCATCGACGAAGCGGTGGCCGAGGGCGTCGGCAGGGACGCTGGAATTGCCCGCGTCAAAGATAAATTCCTTTTGCTCTCCGTTCACCGTGTAGCGGGCAAAAGCCACCTGCTTCTGGCGGTTCTCAGCCGCGGCCACGGACAGGGCGCTCGGCACTGTGGAGGGGCTGCCCACCAGTCCGGTGTCGGGGGTGTCGAAGGTCTTGTTCATACCGCCTGCCGGATCCTGGGCAATACCGTCGTTACCCGCGGCGATCACCACGGAGGCGCCGGCCTTGACGGCGTTGTCGATGGCCTGGCTGTAGCCGTCATCCTGGGAGAAGAAGCCAGCGGCGCTACCCAGGCTGAGGTTGATGACATCGGCACCCATCTTGACCGAATCTTCGAGGGCGCGAATGATGTCCGTAGCCTGGGCGCCGTCCGCATACTCGCTGAAGACCTTCATGGCGAGGAGCTGGGCCTCGGGGGCGACGCCAGTCACACCCTTATCGCTGGCGGCGTTCGCCGCGCTGATACCGGCGACGTGCACGCCGTGCTGAGAGCGCTTAGGCACGACTTCGCTATTCTCATCCGCGTAGTTGTAACCGTAGGGCACTTTCTCCGTGAAATAGCGGCCGGGCAGGTCTCCGTCGGAGATCAGCTTCTCCGCGGTGGCCTTGTCGTACTTGGCCGACTCGGGGCTGCTGAGACGGAAGTCGGGGTGATTGTAGTCGATACCCGTGTCGATGATGGAGATGAGCATCTTCTCACCCTTGAGGTGCTTGCTCTGCCAGACCTTGCTGGCCTCCGTCAGATCTACGGCCGAATGCATGTTCGGGTAAAAAAGCGGGATCTCATAGACATTGAGGACGCCGGGAATCGCGCGCAGGCGGCTGAGGTCGCTGCGCTTGGCGCGGACTTTCAAGCCGTTGACGAGGAAGCCGTAGCGCTCCTCAACTTTACTGCCTGTAATCTCCTCAATAGCCTTTTCCACCGAAGTCTGGGCGTCGAGCACTTGACCCTCGGTATGGCTACTGACCGCGGCAGGAGCGGCGCTCAGCTGTACCAGGACGTAGACCTCCTGCTTCTGCTGCTGCGGCATCTTGTCGCGCATGCGATCCATATAGTTCTGCAGAACCCGGGGGAGATGAGAGGTAGCAGAAGCTTGTGTGGACTTCGTAGAGGTCGCTTCCAGATGCTGGGGCAAGAGGGCTGCCAGAGCGACGCTGGAAGACAGGACCAGAGCGATGAGACGCATCAAGCCTTTCTTCATACATACCTTCCTTTCTGTAGGTCGCGTAGACCGAAAAATAATGCTCCCATTATAGCCAGATTTCTGTCACAAAAGCGTAAAAATGTCTCAAGAATTCTGTAAAAGAAAGAACTGGGCAGAAAAAGTGAAAAAAAGCTGCGTTTTTTTTCCAAAAGACAGCTTCTGCGGAGCTTAACAGCCCGGATTTGATTTGCATCACCCCACCCCAGGGGGGTATTATGGGGCATATACAGAACCTTAGCTCAGTTAGAGACAGGGCTTGAATTGTCTCTTCATATCAGTATGTATAGAAAGTGAGGGCGGCGTCTATGGAGCGGGAAAGGCGTTCTTATCAACTGGAGGGGCTGCATTGTGCGGCCTGCGCTGGGGCTGTGGAACGCGCAGTTTCAGCCTTGGAGGGCGTGGACGTCCACTATGTGAACCCGCTGACCCAGCGTATGGAAGTGGAGCTTCCAGCAGGCCTGGATGATCAGCAGGTACTCGAGGCCGTGCGCCAGGCTGGCTATGGAGGACAGGCACTCGTCCCTCAGGTGGAGAAGTCTGAGACGCAGACTGCAAGCAGCCGTGGCACGGAAGTCCGAGACAGCCTGGGAGACCAGGCCCGCCGCGACTATCTGGAGCAGAGGCGCTGCTTCTGGGCCTCTTTTGCGGCCTGGCTCCCCCTGATGTACCTTGCCATGGGGGGGATGTGGGGGCTGCCCCTGCCAGGCTTCCTGGACCCGCTCCACTTCCTGACAAACAGCCTCTGTCAGCTCCTTCTCGTCCTTGTCGTGCTCGGAATCAACCGCCGCCGCCTGGGGTCCGGACTCCGAAGTCTGTGGAGGCGCAGACCCAATATGGACGCCCTTGTCAGCCTGGGCTCGCTGGCCGCACTGGTCTCGGGACTGGTCACGATTTTTGCCATGGCCCAGGCCCTGGAACTGCATCAGCATGAGGTCCTGCACCAGCTTGGACACGCACTTTATCTGGAAGCGGCGGCCATGATACCGACCCTTATCGCCCTCGGCAAGATGTTGGAGGCCCGGGCTAGGGAACGGACCAGCGAGAGCATTCGCCTGCTGATGGAGCTCCAGGCGGATACGGCCCTGGTGGAGACAGGACCTGGGCAGTTCGTAGAACGTCCGACAGCGGAGCTCCAAGTGGGGGATCGCATCCTCTTGAAGCCAGGGGCAAAGGTCGCTGTGGACGGCCGGGTGGAGGAGGGCCAGAGCAGTCTGAATACCAGTGCGCTGACTGGGGAAAGCCAGCCCCAGGAGCTGGGGCCTGGGGATCCGATTTTTGCGGGTATGATCAATGGCCGCGGCCAGGTTCTGTACCGGGCGGAGGCTGTGGGTGCAGACACCCGGCTCTCCCGCATCATTCGCCTCGTGGATGAGGCCTCCTCCACACGTGCGCCCATCGCCCGGCTGGCGGATCGCATCTCAGCCCTTTTTGTGCCGGCTGTGCTGCTGCTTGCCCTGCTGACCGCTGGGGCCTGGGTGCTCCTGGCGGGGGATCCAGGGCAGGCCGTCCTCCATGCGATCAGCGTCCTTGTCGTCTCCTGCCCCTGCGCCCTGGGCCTGGCAACTCCCGTAGCGATTATGGTCGCCAGTGGTCAGGGGGCGCGTCAGGGCCTGCTCTACCACTCAGCTGAGGCCCTTGAACTCCTGGCCAAGGTGGATGTGGCCGTCTTTGATAAGACGGGCACGCTGACGACGGGCCAGCTTCAGGTTCAGGAGCTCGTATTGCCCGAGGGGGTGGATGAAGAGGAGGTCTGGCAATATCTCTCCGATGTCGAATCTGCCTCCGAGCATCCTCTGGCGGCGGCCATTCTTCGCGAGACCGAAAAGCGGGGCTTGAGGCCTCGCAGCGTGGAGAATTTCTGGGCTGAGCCAGGGGCTGGGATTCGCGCCAGACAGGGCGGTCAGGAGGTCTTTGTAGGGAATAGGACGGCTGCCCAGGGCCTTGCAGCCCAGCGGGCCAAAGAGGGGAAGCGGGCGGAAGTCTGGGCGGCCTTCGCCCTCCACCAGGAGGCGGCGGAGGCCCAGGGCATGACCTGTCTCTACCTGCTCGTTGAGGGCGAAGTTCTGGCCCTCCTGGCCCTGAGCGATCAGCTGAGGCCGGGGGCGGCTGCCGTCATTCGTGAGCTGCGCCGGCGGGGGGTGGAGAGCCAGCTGCTCAGCGGGGATGCCCCAGCCACCGTCCAGGCCCTGGCTCAGAAACTGGAGCTGGGCGAGGCTAGAGGAGGCTGTTTTCCTGAGGAAAAGCTGGAGCATATCCGAGGCTTGCAGCAGGCGGGGCGCCGCGTCCTGATGCTGGGTGATGGCATTAACGACGCCCCAGCTCTGGCCCTGGCTGACGTGGGTATCGCTATGGGGCGTGGTACGGACATCGCCCTTGAGACAGCGGATGTCGTTCTGATGCGCGAGGAGCTGCCTGCCCTGGTTTATGCCCTGGGGCTCTCACGTCAGACTTTGCGTAATATTAAGGAGAATCTTTTCTGGGCCTTTATATATAATATAATTCTTATACCCGTGGCGGCCGGCGTCTTCTGGTTCTGGGGCCTGGAACTCTCCCCCATGCTGGCCTCGGCAGCCATGAGCCTGAGCTCCCTCTTCGTTGTGGGCAACGCCCTGCGTCTGCGCAGCTACCGCCCCCATCAGGCCTGGCTGGACTCTGAGGAGGGGGAGACTTCGGCTGGCCAGGGGGCGGAGAAGGGGGAAGAGGAGCCGGCGCCCAGACTTCTGCGGCTGAATGGGGAAATCGGGAGGAAGACAGATATGGATACAATTAAAATGCAGCTTGAGGGCATGATGTGCCAGCACTGTGTGCGCCATGTCCGCGAGGGCCTGGAGGCAGCTGGTTTCCGGCAGGTGGAGATCCAGCTGGAGACGGGGCAGGTTCGGGCCTGTATCCCGGAACGGCTGGAGCTTGACGAGCTGGAGAAGCTGATAGCCGGACTGGGATATCAGCTGAAGTGTGCGGAGCTGGACGTATGAAGGCGGGGGCGGAGCAGATCAGCCGCCTGCTGAAGACGGCTGGGGGACAGGTCCAGGGCATACTGCGCATGGTGGAAGAGGACCGCTATTGCGTGGACATCCTGCGCCAGCTTCAGGCCTGTCAGGCCATCCTGCGTCGGGCCCAGCGTGAAATTCTCGAAGCCCACCTGCGGAGCTGTGTCTGCCAGGCCTTTTCAGAGAATGAGGGCCATGAGAAAATAGAAGAAATTATTGGACTGCTGAAGTCCACGGAATACTGAGGTGGAGCATGGCGGATCCAGGGCTGCAGCTGCTCGGGGAGGAGCGGCAGATCGACTACGAGATTCTGACACGGACGGCCCTGAAATTGGGCCGTGCGATTTCTGAGGCTGGGGCGGAGACCTATCGTACTGAGGAGACGGTGCGCCGTTTTCTGCTCGCCGCCGGGATGGAGGAGGCTGAGGTCTTTGCTGTGCCGACCTTTCTGGAACTCTCGTTCACCGCGCCAGACGGTCGCAACTATGGCCGTTCGGCGCGCCTGCGGGGCGGAAACAAGGAACTCGATCGCCTGGACCTGCTAAACGACCTGGCCCGGCGCTATGCGGCCCAGCCCTTTCCCCTGGACGATTTTCGTGCCGAGCTTGACGCGATTCTCAACACGCCGCGCTACGGCCCTGTCCTGCGTTCACTGGCCGGCAGCATCGGCGGTGCGACCTTCGCCTGTATGCTGCGGGCCCCTGTGGCCCAGGCCCTCCTGGCCATACCGATCTGCCTCGTGATGTACCTCCTGATCTACCCCCTGCGGCGCCTGTCAAGTAACCATATTTTTAATAATTTGCTGGGATCAGCCTGTATTATGGCGGGGGCCCTGAGCTGCCAGGTCCTGGGCCTCCTGGCCCCTTCTTCGCTGCCGCCCGTCACCATAGGCTGCCTGATGAATCTGGTTCCGGGGCTGACCCTGACGAACGGCATCCGCGACCTGATTGCCTCGGACTATGTGGCGGGGGTGAGCAACTTGTCCGAGGCCTTTTTGACGGCGACTTGCCTGGCCCTGGGCTCAGGTGCCGTGCTGGCCCTGTCGCGGCTGTTCTAGGGAGGGAGCATGAATCCGGAAGCTTATCTCATCCGCTTTGTGGCAGCCTATATTTTTAGCGGGGCCTTCGCCCTTGCCTATGGCCTCCAGCAGAAGAAGACGGTGGCCCTGGCCGCCCTGGGTGGGGCCCTCGGCTGGCTGACCTACGACCTCCTGCAGCTTCGTACAGGCACGCTGATGGCCAACTTCTATGCGGCCCTGGTCTTTTCTTTTTACTCAGAAGTGATGGCCCGCATCTGCCGCAAGCCCGCCAGCATCTTCCTGATTATCGCCCTTCTGCCCCTGGTCCCAGGGGGCGGTATCTACCGCAGTATGGCAGCCCTTGTCGAGGGCCAGAACGCCCAGGCGGGGGCCCATGCCCTTGAGACCCTGGGCACAGCGGCCCTGCTGGCTCTGGGTGTGGTCATCATCAGTTCGCTCAGCCGCGTGCAGGCGGCCTGGCGCTGGCGGCGCCGCCGGACAGGGCGGGGGAAGCCTGGACCTGCGGGCCCCCTGAGCAACTGAGGGGACTTTCCGAAATTTTCTCTGGGGATGCGCTATACTAGACAAAAATAAAGTACGCCGAGCCATCCAGATGGCCAGGCACTAGAAAGAGGTCATTGATGAAGCGTCAGGCTATTGTGCTGGCCGCCGGAAAGGGGAGCCGCCTGCAGTCCGAGAAGAAGCAGCTGCCGAAGGTGCTCCGTGAGGCCAACGGCAAGGCCCTCCTGTCTTATGTGCTGGAGCACTTGAGCTTCCTGCCCAGTGAGGACATTGCGATTGTTGTGGGTTTCATGGCAGAAAAAGTTAAGGAACACGCCGGTCCTGCCTACAAGTATTACGAGCAGAAGGAGCAGTTGGGGACAGGCCACGCGGTGCAGATGGCCCAGGACTTCCTGGACCAGGAAGCGGATGCCGACGTCCTGATCTGTTATGGAGACATGCCCCTGATCAGCGAAGAGACCTATCGGGGCATGCTGGAGCAGCGTGAGCGGACGGGGGCTGAGGCCTGCATTCTGGCCTTTGACACGGACCTTCCCCTGGCCTATGGCCGTATCATTCGCGACGGGACGGGGGCCTTTAAGGAGGTTGTCGAGGAGCGTGACTGCACGGAGGAGCAGAAAAAGATACAGGAGCTGAATGCCGGGGTCTATGTCTTCAAGGCCCGTCAGCTGGCTCGCCTCCTGGGACAGTTGAGAAATAACAACGCCCAGAATGAATACTATCTGACGGATTTACCTGCCCTGATTATCGCCGAGGGCGGCCGTGTTGAGGTCTACTGCACGAAGGGTCGCTATGAGGGCTTCGGCGTGAATACGGAAGAGGAGCTGGCCATCGCCGAGCGGGAGCTCTCCGCCCAGGCCTAGGCGCTGTTCCAGAGCCAAGAGCGGCAGGGACGGGACCAGCGCCCATGGCCCTGTCCCGTCCCGTAGAGTAAGCAAAAGATATAAGAGAAGCTGGCTGTCTGGGTCGGGACCCAGACAGCCAGCTTTTTCATGTCTTGGACCCAAGTTGGAGCCTGGCTCAAGCTTCAAAGAAGCCCTCCATGTCCCGGAGCTGGAACTTGGGATCAGGAGGTACGGGGCAGGCCCGGCCGAGGAGGGCTGACTCGTAGGCGGCGAGGATGGCCGCCAGGGACTGGAGGCCGTCCTCCCCCCGGGCACGGAGCTTACGGCTCGGATCCAGATGGCAGTCCCAGATGTCCTGGTAAATGGCCTGGTGCGGATTCGTCAGTTCTTGGAAGCTGCGGACGGGTCCCTTCTGCCAGAGCCGCTTCCAGGCTCGGCGGTGGAGCTGTGGCAGGGGGCTTGACGCTGCCTTGCTGTCGAGGGTCTGGACCTGGATATAGGGCCGTCTGCCCTTTAAGCCCGCTGTGATGAGGACCTGACTGGTCCAGATCCGGAAGCAAACTTCATGGGCCTGATCCGGGGCCACACTGGTGGCCAGCAGGGTCAGGGGAATGAGCCCTCCGTCCACGCTGCGCAGCTGGTACTGGACCTGGGCAAAATCCTCAGCCTCTATGGGCTGGGACAGGCGCCAGAGCTGGGCCTGGGCCTGGACCAGGCGCCCCCCGCTCAGATATTGGGCCAGGTCCACGGCGTGGATGGACTGGTTGAGTAAGATTCCCCCGTCCTCCGTCCAGCGGCCGCGCCAGGAAGCCTGCTCATAGTAGCTGGCCGGGTGTCCCCAGTAGAGCTGGAAGTCCAGGGCCAGAATCTGGCCATAGTCCCCTGCGGCCAGCGCCTCCTTGAGCAGACGCATGTAAGGGAGGTAGCGGTAGATGTGCCCCAGGGCCAGGAGGCGACCCCGTTCCCGGGCCAGTTCGAGGACTTCGCGGGCCTCTTGTACATCCATGCAAAACGGTTTTTCTACCAGGCAGTGGAGTCCAGCCTCCAGGCAGCGACGGGTCTGGCTGGCGTGCAGGCCAGAGGGGCTGGCGATGGCCGCCCAGTCATAGGAGGCTGCCGCCAGGGCCTGGTCCAGATCGGCGTAGACGGGACAGTCCCCGAAGCCCAGCTGCTTCAAGTCCTGTCGGGCCTTCTCCACATGGGGGGAAACCAGGCCGCCCAGGTGGAATGCGTTGCGCAGACGTTTCAGGGCCTTGAGGTGCTTCTTGCCCACGCGTCCCAGACCCAGCAGGAGGAGGGAGAGGGGGCGAGGGGCGGAACTTCCTGGCTGGCGGTAGGGATTCTTGCCCCTGATTCTACGCATGGTCTTCGCCCCCCTTCCGAGCCCGTTCCGCTGCCAGCAGCGGTCCGGCCTTCTGGACAGTAAAGCTGAATTTTGCCCCCTGCCCAGGCTTGGACTCCAGCCAGATCTCCTCACCCATGGCCTGGATGATCTCGCGGGCTATGGACAGGCCGAGGCCGGTTCCGGACTTGCCGCGGGATTTTTCTGCCTTGTAAAAGCGTTCGAAGACGTGGGGCGCATCCTCGGGGGCCACGCCGGGGCCGCTGTCCTTGACTGAGACTTCAAGACGACTGTCGCTGTCCAGGACCCAGAGCTGTATTTCCCCGCCCCTGGGCGTGAACTTCATGGCGTTGTCCATGAGGATAACCAGGATCTGCTCGATGCGATCCGCATTGCTGTAGACCTGAGGAATCTGGCGATAGTGGGGGAAGGCGAGGCGGATGCCCCGCTCCTCGGCCACCGCCCCGTACTTGAGCTCCAGAGCGTCAAAAATTTCGACCAGAGAGAAGGCCTGTTTCTCAATTTTCAGCTGTCCCGCCTGGAGGCGTGAAAGTTCCAGCATGTCATCGATGAGCCGGGAGAGGCGCAGGGTCTCGCCCAGGATGATGCGGTAGTAGCGCATGCGGTCCTCGCGGTCCTGTACAAGGCCGTCGCTGAGCGGCTCGATCAGGGCCCGGAGGGAGGTCAGGGGCGTGCGCAGCTCGTGGGATACGTTGGCCACATAATCGCGGCGGGTCTGCTCCAGCTTTTCCTCCGCCGTGACGTCACGGAAGAGGGAGACCGCGCCAATCTGCTGGTCCCAGTTACCAAGCAGGGGGGAGATGCGCATGTTAATAATTCGTCCAGCCTGCTCGAAATTGCGCGTGAGTTCGACATTGTGTTCCAGGACGTGGCGAAAGTCCGCATAGAGGGACTGGTCGCTGTGCAGGTAGTTCTCGAGTCTCCAGAGCGGGTCGTCCCCGGTCTCGTAGCCCGTAGCCAGGTTGCGCAGGCTGCCTTCCCCCTGTCGTCCGCCCTCTGCCGCGGGAAAAAAGAGCTGCATAATGCTCGGGTTGGCGTGGGTGACGTGGAGCTGTTGGTTGACAGCCAGAATACCCTCGCTGATGCCGTCCAGCACCTGGCGCAGGCGGTTGCGTTCACTCAGCAGGGCCTTGGTGTTCGTGTCCAGGGCCTCGGCCAGGCTGTCGATGGCGAAGGCCAGGTCGCCAATTTCACCGGCCTGACGAATGTTGGACCGCAGTCCGAAGTTGCCCCTGGCCAGTTCCCGGGCCAACTCGATTAGCTTGCCCAGGGGGCGCAGGATGCGCGACACGGCGAGGATGGCAGGGAAGAGCATCAGGGTGAAGGCGAAAAATGAGGCGAGGAGTATGGCGAGGTTCAGGGAGTCCCGACTGGCGCGGACCTCAGCATAGGACTTGATGAGGAAGACGCGGCCCAGTGTCTGGCTGGCCGGGGAGCTGGAAGAGGGGCGGATGGGGTAGCTGACTACCAGGTAGTTATCGGCGCTCTGGCCCACGCGGATCTGAAAAATCTGCTTTTCACCACCATTGCTGCGCACATCATAGGTCAGCAGGAAGTTCAGGAGGTCCGTATTGCTGATTTCATCTTTAGCCAGACTAGGTGGGGCGTAGACCGTCACCTCCTGGTTGGCCAGGGAGATGGCCACCCGGCTGTTGAGCAGTTCCGGCGCGGCGGACATCAGACTCTTATAGCGCTCGTCGCTGAGTTCCCCGCCCAGCCACGCCGCTGTCCGACTGGCAATGTAGCTGGCCTTGGAGGTATAGCTCCGGGCGTTGAGCTGAGTAAAAATGTAGTAGGAAGAAAAATGGTAAAAAATCGTTGTCAGCGTGGCCGAGAGGAGGATGGAAAAGAGCAGCAGGAGGATGATGCGGCGGAGGATGACCCTCCGCCTGGGGCCGCGTTGCTGCTGGCGCGGCAGACGTGCCGAGCGAATGGCGGGCATTACTTCTCTACCTCAAATTTGTAGCCTACGCCGTAGACGGTGAGCAGGCTCCACTTCGGGTCGGGGACATCCAGTTTCTGGCGGATGCGCTTGATGTGGGTGTCGATGGTTCGGGTGTCGCCGAAATAGTCCATGCCCCAGACCCTGTTGAGAATGGTCTCCCGCTCCATGACCTGGCCCGGATGCGAGGCGAGGAGGTAGAGGATTTCCACCTCTTTGGGCGTGAAGGGTACAACCTCACCCTGGACGCGAACCTGGTAGTTTTCCAGGCTGATTTCCAGGCCGTTGTAGCGGAGCAGGGAGCCAGGTTCCCGCACCTCAGAGAAGCGCCGCAGCACAGCCTTGATACGGGCCAGGACCTCCCTTGGGCTGAAGGGCTTGACAATGTAGTCGTCGGCGCCCAGTTCCAGTCCCAGAATGCGGTCGATCTCTTCGCCCTTGGCCGTCAGCATGATAATCGGCACGTTGCTCTTGCGCCGGACTTCCCGGCAGACATCGGTGCCAGATTTGCGGGGCATCATCAGATCCAGGATGATCAGGTCCGGCTGATAGCTGTCAAAAATTTCCAGAGCCTCCTCGCCATCGTAGGCGGAGCGAAAGGCGAACTGCTCAGCCTTGAAGTAAATTCCAAGAGACTCGTGGACGACGGGGTCGTCGTCACAGATCAGAATGCGGGTTGTCTCGCTCACAGGTGCACCTCCCGACTGCCGCAGTACAGGCTGCCAGGCAGTCTTATCTTGAAACTCTATTCTAACAAATTCCCCTTCGCCGTGGCCCCTCCCCAGTCTGAGGCGCTCGGCCGGCGTTTGGACTCAGTTCCCGGAATCCGCTACTATAATAGGAAATCTGTGTGTAGGAAAAGGAGGGTCAGTGGCCCCAATGTCCCAGGAGCAAAAGTCCCCGCGGCCCCTGTCCCCGGCGGAGGCAGAACAGGCTTGCGTTTCCAGCGTGTCCGCCACCCAGCGCGCCTGGGCGGACCTGGAGCTGCCAGGGGCAAACCGCAGGCTCTACGAAGACAATCACCTCCTGGCCCTGGCCAAGGCCCCCGGGCTGGCTGTTCAGGGCGGGACAGGCATCGAGACCTGTCTCTTGGATACGGTGGCCGCGGCGCTGAAACGTCGGGATCGGAAACCTGGGCAGGTCTTCCTGGCCGCCGCCCACCGCCTGGATCAGCCCGTGGGCGGCCTCCTCCTCCTTGCCAAGACCTCCAAGGCGGCCAGCCGCCTCCAGGCCTCGTCCCGTGCGGGGCAGTGGCAGAAATGCTATCTGGCGGTGGTCCAGGGGCGGGCCGAAGAGGGTCCCTGTCTCCTCGAGGACTACCTCGTCAAGGACCGCCAGCGCAATCACAGCAGAACGGCCCGGGCGGACGAAAGGGGGGCCCGCTACAGTCAATTGATTTACAGCCGCCTCGCCTACAGCCCGCGGGAGGACCAGAGCCTGCTGCTCATCGCCCTCGGCACAGGTCGCTCCCACCAGATTCGGGTCCAACTCTCCAGTCGCGGCCTGGCCCTGGCTGGCGACTGGCGCTATGGCCAGGCGGGCAGTCGGGCGGATCTCGCCCTCTGGTCGACGTACCTCAGCCTCCCCCACCCGATAGGGGGACGGGGGCGCTGGACCTGTTTTGAAGCCCCGGCTAAAACGGGATTTTTCAAGATTTTTGCCAGAGAAATTGCTGCGTTACAGGAGATGGACTGTCGGGACCTGGCCTCTCGCCTGGACCGTCGGCCTGAGGGGGACCTGAGTCCCCAGAAGAAAGGATAGAAGCATGCCCCAGTTACTTGCCGTGGATGCCAACAGCCTGCTGAATCGCGCCTATTATGGGGGGCAGAAGCTCGAGGCCCCAGATGGGAGGCCTACGGGCGCCGTGCACACGTTTATGAATATGCTGCTGCGTTACCGCCAGCAGCTGGGGGCCGAGGCCCTGGTTCTGGCCTTCGACCGCCGGGAAAAGACGGAGCGCCACGAGCTTTTTGCAGGCTACAAAGCGGGCCGCCGCCAGATGGAGGAGGACCTGGCCCTGCAGTTTGAGCTGCTCCGGGACCTGGCCCAGAAGCTGGGGCTGGTCTGTCTGGACTGCCCTGGCTTCGAGGCCGACGACATCCTCGGCAGCCTGGCCGAGGCAAGTCGTGAGGCGGACTGGGAACTCTGGCTCTTGAGCAGCGACCGCGACCTCCTCCAGCTCATTCACCCGAATTGCCGGGTACTTATGCCTCCCAATCGGAGCGGCGATGGCGAGGCCCTGCGCTACGACGAAGCAAGCTTCCAGCAGAAGTACGGACTGCGCCCCGATCAGTTCGTTGACGTCAAGGCCCTGATGGGCGACGATTCGGACCGTATTCCTGGCGTGCATGGAGTCGGGGAGAAGACGGCCTTTCCCCTCATTGCCGAATATGGCAGCCTGGATGGGGTCTATGCCCACCTGGAGCAGATTCGTCCCAGGATTCGCAAACTGCTTCAGGAAGGTCGGGACCAGGCCTATCTCAGCCAGGTCCTGGCCCGTATTCGCAGCGACGCTCCCTGTGTGGCGGACTTACTGGCGGAGCCGGATTTCTGGAAGCAGCTCTGCTGGCGTCCTGAGGAGCTGAGTGCTGCCAGGCGTGAAGACGCCCGCCGCTTCCTCCAGAGTCTGGGCCTGCTGCGCCTCCAGGCTCGCCTGGGATTGGACCAGTCAGACGCCGTTGGCCCTGCTGCGGAGGCCTCCACAGCAGCGGCCGCCGACGAAAGCCCCTGGACCTGGGCGAAGTTCGCCTTGGGGGGAGGGTCAGAAGGCCCTGGCCCAGCGACGCTGGCGAAGGGGGGCTGCTGGATCCTGGCCTACGCCCCCAGTTTCTGGGCGGTGAAGGCCCAGAAGTCAGCCCAGCCCCTGCGCCCCCGGGGTGCGGGCCTCATACTGGCTGAGACCCAGAGCCGCCAGGCCTACTTGCTTCAGGCTGAGGACCTGCCTGCTGTCTGGGAGCAGCTCCAGGGCCAGACCCTTATCAGCTATCGAAGTAAAGAAGTCTGGCGTTCCGGCCTCTTGAGCCTGCAAGCTTCAGAGGACCTGGACGATTTGGAAACCCTGGCCTACGTCTATGGCCAGCAGGGGGAGCAGAAAAATTTTATGGACTTCCTCCGGGCCCTGGCCAGCCTCCAGAGCCGGGAGCCCTATGGCCGCCTGGCGGAGCTGGAGCCCCTGGAAAAGGACCTGGACTGGGGGCTTGAGGACCTGCAGAGAGGGCCCCTGTCCGCCCTGTTAGACGGCCTTATCTATGCCTGGGAAGGGATTCAGGAGCTTCGGGATGCGCGGGGCCGGGAGGCGTCCTGCCCACGGCCCTGGGATCCCCAGTCGGGCCTGGCCACTGAGTCCGAGGAGACTGCGGGGGCGGACCTGTTCCAGTTGGATTTCTCAGATTTGACTCAGGAGCCTGTGGAGGGCGCGCAGGGCCAGCCTCAGGCGAGCCGCTGCCTGGATCGCTGCCTCCGCCCTCAGGACGGGGCGGGGAGGGCCCTGCCCCAGGGCCTGGAAGCCCTGTATCGGGAGCTGGACTCGCCCCTGACCGCCCTGCTGGGACGGATGGAGTCCCGGGGCATCGGCCTGGACCGCGAACTGCTCCGGAGCTCCCATGCCAGACTGGAAGCCGATCTGGCCCGCCTGGAGACGGAGATCTACGCACTGGCAGGGAGGGACTTTAACATTCTCTCTCCACAGCAGCTCAGCCAGCTTCTCTATGAGGAGCTTCAACTGCCAAAGGGCAAGAAGCGCAAGACGGGCTACTCCACCGATCAGGAGGAGTTGGAGCGCCTGCGCGCCTACCATCCGATTGTGGCTCCGATACTGGAGTACCGCGGTCTGGCTAAGCTGGACAGCACATTTGTGCGGGGGCTGGAACAGTTTATTCAGGAGGACGGGAGAATTCACAGTTCCTTTCAGCAGAATCTGACCCAGACGGGACGCCTGTCCAGCCGCAATCCCAACGTGCAGAACATACCGGTGCGCACTGAGGTCGGGGCCCAGCTGAGGCAGGCCTTTGTGGCCGCCCCAGGTCATCTGCTCTTCGACGCGGACTACTCGCAGATTGAGCTGCGCGTCCTGGCCGCACTGGCGGGGGAGGAGGCCATGATCCGGAGCTTCCAGGAGGGAGCCGACATCCACCGGAGGACGGCGGCGGGAATTTTTCACAAGGCGGAGTCGGAGGTGACGCCCGAGGAGCGGGCGGCCGCCAAGACCATCAACTTCTCGGTGGTCTATGGTATTTCGGCCTTCTCCCTGGCCAAGGATCTGGATATCAGCCTGGCTGCGGCGAGGGACTACATCGAAGCCTACCATCGCCGCTATCCAGGCATTGCCCGCTTCCAGGAGGCCACCGTGGCCCTGGCTGAGCAGCGCTGCTATGTGGAGACGCTCCTGGGCCGTCGGCGTCTTCTGCCAGAGATCCGCGCCAAAAATTACCAGCGTCGGGCCTTCGCTGAGCGCGCCGCCCTGAACTCGGTGGTCCAGGGCACGGCTGCGGAAATTATTCGTCTGGCCATGTTGCGGGTTGATCGCCGCCTGAGGGCAGAAGGTCTGGATGCCCATCTGGTCCTCCAGGTCCACGACGAGTTGCTGATCGAGGGTCGGGAGGAGCAGAAGGAAGAGATTGGTCAGCTGCTCCAGGAGGAGATGGAGGCGGCCATAGACCTGGGCCTGCCGCTCCAGGCGGAGTGGCAGGCCGCCCCCAGCTGGGGCGCGGCCAAGGCTTAGCGACAGAGGAGGAGACGGGACATGTTTGTCATCGGTATCAGCGGCGGCATAGGCTGCGGCAAAAGCACAGCGGCAGATTTTTTTCGCCAGCACCAGGTACCTGTTCTGGACGCGGATGAGATCGCCCGCCGGAGCTGTGAGCGGGGGCAGCCCGCCCTGGAGGAGCTGGTTCAGAGCTTTGGCCCTGAGATTCTGGACGCCCACGGGAACCTGGACCGGGCCAAGATGGCCCAGCTGGCCTTTTCGAATCATCGCCTCCTCGACCAGCTGAGCCGTATTACGCACCGCCATGTCACGGCCGTTCTTCAGAAAGAGGTCGAAAAGGCCAGGCGTCGCAAGCTGCCGCTCCTGGTCCTCGATGTGCCCATTCCCATTAAGGAGGGTTTTTTGGACCTCGTGGACTATGTGCTCATCATCTGGGCCTCTGAGGACCTGCGTCTGGAACGTCTTGAGGCGCGGGGCCTGGGGCGTGAGGAGGCCCGGGCGAGGATGCGTCTGCAGATGAGTCGGGAGGACTACGGCCGCCTGGCGGATCGCCTGCTGAGCAATGATGGGACGCGCGAGGAACTGGACTCAGCCCTGGAGAAAGTCTGTGCTGAGGTCCTGGGGGCCCGCGGCCTGCGTCTTCCGCCTAAGTTGGAACGCGGGTCTGAGCCTTAGCGTGAACAGCTGCTGGCTCCACGCCTGGGAGATACACAAAAGCCTGGCAGTGCTGCCAGGCTTTTGCTTTTGCTTCAGAGTTTTAGCAGATCTCCATACAGGGACTCGCTCAGGCTTTAGGCCTGGCCTTCCAGCTCGGGCAGAGCTCCCAGGACAAAGGCTTCGAAAGCCTCCAGCCCCCGCCCCTCCAGGGGGAAGAGACCGCAGTCCTCCAGGACCTTGCAGAAGACCTCGCCACAGGCCTCCAGCAGCTGGTCCAGGCGCTCCTCCTGCCCAGCCTCCAGGAAGGAGGCTCCGCGCTGGGCGACCAGGTCCTGGAACCAGGCCTGGTGTGCGGCCAGATCCTGGGCCTGCTGCCTCCGTTCCCCTGTCTGCTCCGTCAAGAGGAGCTGGGGCTCGGCGGCGAGGAGGCTGAAGCTCCGCTTCAGACGGCCGGGGAGGACGGCGAGCCCCATGGCCTCGATGAGGCCGATATTTTCCCTCTTGATGTGGTGGTATTCGGCCCGGGGATGGAAGATGCCAGTCGGGCGCTCCGCATCGCAGCGGTTGTTGCGCAGCAGGAGGTCCATCTGATAGCGGCCCTGGCGGTGGCGGACAATGGGATTCAGTGTGTTGTGGCGCTCTTCGCCGCTGTGGGCGTAGATGCCCAATTCTGGGCAGTCGTAGTCCAACCAGGCCTCATAGATGGCTGTGGCGGCGGTATAGAGCTGTTCGGGGTCCTCAGACTCGAGGCGGATGGCCGAGAGGGGCCAGTGGAGGAGGCTGCAGTCAAGGGCCGCCCGTCCCTCTGCGGCGGGGCGCCGGAAGCTGCGCAGGATACGGGCGTCCTCAATAGGCAGCTTCTGTATGCCGCCCTGAAAGTGCTCGTGACTCAGGATTGAACCGCCGACAATGGGGAGGTCTGCATTGGAGCCGATGAAGTAGTGGGGAAAAATCGTCACGAAGTCCAGGAGCTTGCGGAAGGTGCTGGGGTCTATGGCCAGCGGACGGTGCTCGCGACTGAAGACGATGCAGTGCTCTTCATAGTAGACGTAGGGGGAGAACTGGAAGCACCATTCCTCCTGATTCAGTTCGATGGGAATGACGCGCAGGTTCTGTCTGGCGGGGTGATTCAGCCGTCCACGGTAGCCCTCGTTCTCGACGCAGAGCAGACAGCGGGGGTACTTGGACTGGGGCTGGCTCGCCGCAAGAACGATGTCTCTGGGGTCTTTCTCTGGTTTGGAGAGGTTCAGACTCAGTTGCAGCTCGCCGTAGGGACTGTCCTGTCTCCAGCGAATGTCGCGGGCGATGCGTTCGCTGCGAATATAGTTAGAGTCCTGGCAGAATTGGTAGAAGAGCCTGGTCGCCTCCTGGGGGCTGTTCTGGTAGTGGAGGTGAAAGTCCTGAATGACCTGGGCTGGGCGCGGTGTGAGGGCTGACATGAGACGGGTGTCAAAGAGGTCGGCCTGGGCCTGGGTGTAGGAGAAGAGGCCACGGGCCGCCGCATCCTGGGTCAGCTGGTCCAGGAGCTCATGCAGCTCGGGGAGGCGGGGATAGTCCAGGGCCTCCTCGTATTCGTCGAGGTCCAGCTGGTCGAGGAGGAGGTTGGCGCTGTAGCAGCGTTCAGCCTCTGGAATCAGGCCGTGGAGAACGGCGAAGTCGAGGAGCTGCGTGATGGCCAGATTGCGGGCTTCAGGGCTGAGTGGGTACGTTTGCTGGGGGGACTCTTGACTCATGCTGGATTTTTCCTTTCTGCTTCTCCATTTTTCTGGCGCTCGTGGATGAGGGCCAGGCCGTAGAGTGTGAGCTGGGCTTCGTGGCGGATGGGCTGCTGGCAGAGGGGGAGGATGCTGGGCGCTAGTCCGCCAGTCGCGATGACCTGCAGGGGCTGGCCGAGTTCCTCTTGAAAGCGCTGGATGAGGCCGTCAAGCATGGCGGCCTGGCTGTAGAGCAGGCCGGCCTGCATACACTGGACTGTGTTTTTGCCGATGAGGCTGGGCGGCGGGTCCAGCTCAACCTTGCGCAGTTGTGCGGCCCGGGCCACGAGGGCGTCCAGGGAGAGGCCGGGGCCTGGGATGATCAGGCCTCCCTGATAGTGGCCCTGGGCATCAATATAAGAAAAGGTCGTCGCCGTGCCGATGTCGATGATGAGCAGGGGGGGCTGGGCCAGGTCCAGGGCGGCGACGGCGTCGACAACGAGGTCGGCGCCCAGCTCGCGGGGATTGTCCATGCGAATACTGAGTCCGGTGCGCATACCAGGACCGACACTGGGCATCTCCAGGCCCAGGCACTGCTGCACGGCGGTCTGGAGGGTCTGGCGCAGTTTGGGGACGACGGTGGAGAGAATGGCCGCCGTCGGGCGGGGCAGGTCACGGACACTGGGCAGTTGGAGAAGGTTGTGAATGTAGAGGGCGTATTCGTCGGGGCTGCGCTCGGCATCGGTGCTGAGCCGGAAGCACTGCAGGCAGCGCCGCCCCTCCATGAGACCGAGGACGATCTGGGTGTTGCCGACGTCTATGGCGAGTAGCATGGACAGTCCTTTCTGAAACAGATTTTAGACAGGCTTATTGTACGTCTTTGGGACGAGCTTGTGCAGGATGTGTGCAGCCTACAACAGCTTCGGGTAAGAGGGCGCTGCGCCGGGCCGCGGAACGGACTACGGGGTAGAGGAGGGCGCTGAGCAGGGTGGCGATGAGGGCCTCAGGAAGACCGTTGGCCGCGACCAGGCCGAGCAGCCAGGGAAGGACGGCGGATGGGTCCAGATTGCGGCTCTGGGCGAGGGCGGGGGCCAGACCGAGATAGATCAGGCCGAGGGTTAAGACACTGTGCAGGAGGGTCAGGAGGGCGGCGCTGAGGAGGACGCTCAGCGGGACTTTAGTCCTCAATTTAGCGAAAAATCCAGCCCTGTTTTCCGTTGTGAGAAGTCCGGACTGAATATTCAGCCGGCCGCCGACAAGTCCTGCTCCCAGGCCAAGTATGAGGCGGGGGAGGAAGCAGATAACGAGGGCATAGAGGCTGCCGCGGTCGCTGCCTGGGAGGGGGATGAAGGGGCTGAAACAGAAGGAGAGGAGTCCGGGGTAGAAACTGTTGTTGAGCAGTGAGCAGAGGCCGAAGCTGGCCCCGAGGACGAGGCCGGCCGCTGGTCCAAGTAAGAAGGCCCCCAGGAGGACAGGGATGTGGATGGTGGTGGCCTTGAGGAAGATGAGATGGATGAAGCCCAGAGGGGTGAAAGAGAGGAGGACGATGAGGGCCACAAAGAGGGCCAGGATAAGGCGGCGCTTGAGTCCGCGGCGACGTTTTTGCTGCTCCTGGCTGAAGCGGGAGCTGGTCGTGGGGGGCTGCTGGATCATAAGTACTCCTTTGCTACCGTTCCCTCAGTCGGGATACCGTGCTGGCGTAGATGAATGAACTGCACTCATAGTAGCCTGAATTGCGGAGGCTGTACAGCTTCGACTGGGCCCCGTGTTTGTGATAACCTTTTAGAAGAATTCTATTTTATTTTGAGTGGCGAAATGAGGGGCCAGACTGGCGGTGCAGTCCGCTGCGGAGCGGTCAGGCCCAGAGCATAGGAGGTTTGGATGACCGAGCTGCGGCACATAGAAAAAGGGGCCTTGCAGGGGCGGCACATCGTGCTGGCTGCGGGTGGGAGCATCGCGGCCTATAAGCTCCCCCACCTGGTCTCCGTCTTGAGAAAGGCGGGGGCTGAAGTCAGCTGTCTGCTCTCGGCTGGGGCCCGCCATTTCGTGACTGAGGAAGCCCTTCGCACCATGTCCCAGCGTCCGGTCTACAGCGACTCATTTGACCCCGCCCCGGCGGATTACATCCCCCACATTCACCTGGCCGAGTGGGCTGACCTGATTTTGGTCGCCCCGGCCTCCGCAAACCTGATTGCCCGCCTGGCCCTGGGGATGGCGGACGACATTATTGGCCAGACGGTCCTGGCGGCCCGCTGTCCCTGTGCGATTGCCCCGGCGATGAACGTCCACATGCTGGAACATGTGGCGACCCAGGAGAATCTGGCCCGTCTGAAGGGGCGGGGCTGGGAGCTTATCGAAGCGGCGGAAGGCCTCCTGGCCTGCGGCTATGAGGCCAGGGGCAGGTTGCCAGAGCCGGAAGAGCTGCTGGCCTGGGTGCTGGACTTCTTCCAGCGACAGGATGCGGGCCAGACCAGCAAGGCCGGGGGCGGGTCTGAGTCTGTGGAAGAGCCGCAGTTACTGGCCGGCCTGCGGGTCCTGGTCAGCGCAGGACCGACCCGCGAGGCCCTGGATCCCGTGCGTTTTCTGACCAATCATTCGAGTGGGAAAATGGGCTATGCCCTGGCCCGGATGGCTCGGCTTTTCGGGGCCCAGGTCCAACTGGTGAGCGGGCCCACAGCGCTCCAGGCTCCAGAGGGGGTGGATTTCTGTCCTGTGGAGACGGCGGCCCAGATGCTGGAGGCTCTGGAGGCCCGTTTCGACGCGGCGGACGTGCTCATTATGGCGGCTGCTGTGGCGGACTACCGTCCCGTGAAGCAGGCGGCGGAAAAGATGAAAAAGCAGGCCCTGCAAGACGCTGGGGAACTGGTCCTGCAGCTCGAGCCGACCACCGACATCCTGGCGACCCTCTCCGCACGGCGCAGGGAGCAGCTGCTCTGCGGCTTCTGTATGGAGACGGAGGAGCTCTTGCCCCGGGCCGAGGAGAAGCGGCGGCGCAAGGGTCTGGACCTGATCTGTGCGAATTCGCTACGCGAGCAGGGAGCGGGCTTCGGCGTGGACAGCAACCACGTCACCATCCTCGATGCGGAGGGCCAGCACGACCTCGGCCTCTGCTCCAAGGAGGAGACGGCCCGGCGCATCCTGGCCCATATAGCGGCCCTGCGCGGCAGGAGATGAGAGGAGCAGCGCATATGCAGTATTTGAAGGCTGAGAAGCATTTTTATGCACCGAAATTTAAGACCCTGCGTGAGATGATTTACCGCACGGTGCGCCGCTACCCCAAGGATGCCTTCTACCTCTACAAGCGCAGCCCGAAGGCTGCTGCCGAGGCTGTGCCCTACCACCGCCTGGCCGGACACCTTGAGGCCCTGGGTACGGCGCTCATGCGCCGAGGTTTCGGGGGGGCCAGAGTGGCTCTGATCGGCCAGAACTCCTACGCCTGGTCTCTGGTACATCTCTGTAACCTGTGTGGACTGGGACTCTCAGTGCCCCTGGATCGCCTCCTGCCAGCCGGCGAGCTGGAGGAGACGCTGCGCCGGGCGCGGCCCCGTATCATTTTCTATGATCCCAGTTTTGCGGAGGTCATGGCGGACTTCCGCGAGCGCCTGGATTTCATTGAATGCTTTGTGGAGATGGATGAAGCGGCGGGAATAGAGGCCCCTGTGCCGGCAGGGGAGGGGCTGGAACGCAAGGCCCGCAGGCTTCATAAACTGAACCAGGCCGAGCTTCGAAACCTGCGTCGCAAGGCCCGTCGCAGCGTGGAGCAGGGCGCCCAGTCCGGGCAGCCTAACAGCCCGGAGCCCCGCCGTAACATGCGGCTCTCGGAGCTTTTGCTGGAGGGCCTGCAGTGGCGCTTGCTGGGGCTGAGAGACTATCTGGATCTGAGTCCCCAGCCCGAGGATGCGGCCAGCCTGCTCTTCACATCGGGGACAACCTCCTTTTCCAAGGCCGTCCTGCTGAGCCAGCGGAACCTCACGGCCGAGATCCGCGGACTGGCCCAGGTAGTCCGTTACCGCCCCAGCCTGCGCAGTCTCTCCCTCCTCCCCCTGCACCACACGTTTGAGAACAGCTGCGGCCTGCTCACCGTCATCTACTTCGGGGGGACGGTCTGCGCAAATGACGGTCTGCGCTACATCCAACAAAATATGTGCGAGTACCGCATCAATCTGATTATTGGCGTACCACTGATTTTTGAGAGCTTCTACCGCCGCGTCAAGCAGCAGCTGGCCAAGGAGGGCAAGGAGCAGACTCTGCAAAAGGCCATCCGCATCTCTGAATGGTTTCGTGGCTTCGGTATCGACCTGCGCGGCCTGCTCTTCCGGAAAATCAAGAAGGCCTTCGGCGGCAGCTTCTCCTCCGGTATCTGCGGCGCGGCTCCAGCCGACCCGGAGATGCTGCGCTTCTTCGACCAGGTGGGTATCCGCATCCTCCAGGGCTATGGCTTGACGGAGACCAGCCCGGTTGCGGCGGGCTGTAACAGCCGTCTCTTCGTGCCAGGCTCCGTAGGCCGCCCCATCGGCGGTGTTGAGCTGGCCGTGGACTGCGCCCAGGATGGGGAGGAGGGCGAAATTCTGATTCGCGGCGACATCGTCATGGAGGGCTATATGCAGGAGGACGGCAGCCTGGACCGCTCGTCCATCGACGCGGAGGGTTGGTTCCATACCGGAGATATGGGAAGGATCGAGAACAAGGTCCTCTACATCACAGGCCGCGTTAAGTCAATGATTGTTCTTCCCAATGGGAAAAAGGTTTTCCCAGAGGAGATCGAATACCTCCTCAACCGCTCGCCGCTCATCAAGTCTTCTATGGTCTGGGGTGAGGACCTTGGCAACGACGTCTTCGTCAGCGCCAAGTTGGTCCTCCAGGCCCCGCCCCGCGACAAGGAGGGGCAGGCAACCAGTGAGGAGGGCCTGCGCGAGATGCTGGACCAGCTGATCTACGAGGTCAACCAGCACATGCCCTCTTTCAAGTCCATTAAGTATTACGTCTACAGTTTCCAGGATATGGTCAGTACCACAACGATGAAAATCAAGCGCAATGTGGAGCAGGCCCAGATCAAGGAGCAGTTCCGCCGCAGCCAGACCAGCATCAAGGAGCAGAACCGCCACAACATCGACCTCCTTGGGCCTGCGGCAGCAGAGCTGAAAGAGGGGAAGGGGCCCGACGCAGGCTCCGGGGAGGACTGAATGCAAAGAGCCGCACGCCATGAAATTGGCCCCCAGTTCTCTGGCTACAGCTCAGGGGACTACCACGCCAACATGTACCGCCTGGACCTCGAGGAGGGATACTACCTGATCGACCCCTCCCTGGCCCTGCCCGAGGAGGAGGGCCTGCCCCTTGCCATTTTTCTGACCCACGGCCACTATGACCACCTTGCGGCCCTGCCGGACTATATTCATCGGGCAAGGCTCGCAGGTCGACGGCTCAGCATCTACCTGGCCCAGGAGGAGCAGGTATACCTGGAGCAGAGTCGCTACAATCTGGCGGACTACTTTGGCCAGTCCTGGAATCTGGATCTGGGAGAACTTGAACTTAAATACTATGTTCCTGGGCAGGAACAGAGTCTGGATGAGGGCTGGAGCTTCCTGCCCTGGCACTGTCCCGGGCACAGCCTGGGTTCCACCTGCCTGCTCTTTTGCCAGGCCCGTGAGCCCCGGCTGCTTGTTGCCGGGGACATGCTCTTTGCCGACAGCATCGGTCGGACGGACCTCCCAGGATCTAATCCCGAGGCTATGAAGAGAAGCCTGGCCAGGCTCGATCAGCTGCTGCAGAGCCTGCCCAGAGCGCTGCCCGTGGTCTCGGGCCACGGTGCGGACAGTCAGGTGGGCCAGCAGGTCGAGACCAATCCCTACCTGCTCTGGATCCGCTCTGCCGACACGGAAACGGGGGATCCAGGAGAGGCTGGCTGCTGAGGTCGGTACTTTATTGCCCTTTCCACACACATGAACCTGCTTGTCTCCAAGCGTCAAAATTCAGGGAGAAATACATGAACGACTACCGTTTTACCGAGAATCGGGCCCTCTACAAGAAAGCCCTCTATCCCGTGCGCGCGGTGACAAACCTCCGTGAAGTTCTGGACCAGAGCGCCCAGCTCTACGCCCAGCGCCCGGCCTACTATGTCAAGGATCCGATCGCTCTGGGGGAGCTTGAGCCAGGAGCATACTGGTCTGGACCTGAGGCCCAGCAGCCCCGTGCCCAGCGCAGCTATGGTCAGATCAGCTTCAGTCAGGTCCAGGCCGATGTCCGAGCCCTCGGCGCGGCCCTGATGGAGCTCGGCTGTCTGGGGAGCCGCATCGCCATTCTGGCTGAGACCCGCTACGAGTGGTATCTGAGCCACCTTGCCACGGTCTGTGGTCTGGGGCTGGTCGTGCCCCTGGACAAGGGCCTCTCCGACGAGGATTTGGAGAGTCTGCTGCGCCGTTCGGAGGCTGAGCTCCTGATCTATTCGGCGGAAAAAGTTCAGTCCGTCCTGCAACTCGCCCGCCGCCTGCCCAGCTGTCGTCTGATTGCCATGGACCACGAGCTGGAGCCCCGCCAGGCCAGGGTCCAGGACGAAATGCGGGCCTTGGAGCAAGAGCAGTATTACTTCTGGGACCTCATCGCCCGTGGACGGGCCCTGGGGCCCGAGGCCCAGGAGGCCTATGCAAGCCTGCCCATCGACGCTGAGGCCTTACAGATTCTACTCTTCACCTCGGGTACGACGGCCCGTTCCAAGGCCGTGATGCTGAGCCATCGGAATCTTTGCAGCAATCTCATGGCCATGTGCTCTATGCTCTACATAGGCGAGGAGGACGTCTTTCTCTCCGTCCTGCCCATTCATCACACCTATGAGTGCACCTGTGGCTTCCTCTGCCCCCTCTACCGTGGGGCAGCCGTGGCCGTGGCGGACAGCCTGCGCCATATCACTAAAAATCTCGCCGAGGCCCAGGTGACAGTCGTACTTATGGTGCCACTGATGATAGAGGCCATTGTCCACCGCATCCAGCGCCAGATCCGTAAGGACCCGAAAACGGCCCGGCGCTTCGGTTTAGGTCTGCGTCTGAGCGCACTTTGTCGGCGCTTGGGCTTAGATCTGCGCAGACGTCTCTTCGCCCAGATCCATGAGAATCTGGGAGGACACCTGCGCCTGATGATTGTCGGCGGAGCGGCCGTGGAGCCCTCCTTGCTGCGCTGGGTCCAGAATATCGGCATCGGGGCCGTCCAGGGCTATGGCCTTACGGAATGCGCCCCCATCCTGGCCCTCAACCGGGACTGTCACTTCTGTGACGCCGCCGCGGGCCTGCCCCTGCCCGGAGTGGAAATACAGATTTTGGAAGCCGACGACCAGGGCGTGGGCGAGATTATTGGCCGTGGTCCCAATGTGATGCTGGGCTACTACCAGGATTCGGAGCGGACTGCCGAGGCTCTGGACGCCGAGGGCTTCTACCACACGGGGGACATGGGTTACATCGACCGCCGGGGCTTCGTCCACATCACGGGACGTAAGAACAATGTGATTGTGACGAAAAATGGCAAAAATATTTTCCCGGAGGAGCTGGAATTCCTGCTGGCCGCGGACGCACACATCCAGGAAGTCGTGGTCTATCCGGAGGCGGACGGGGAGGGCGACCGCATGGTCTGCTGCCAGATCTACCCCAATATGGAGCAGTTCAGGGAGGAGCGCGGGGGACAAGAACCGTCCCAGGAAGAATTGGAACGCTATTTTGAGGACTGCGTGGCCCGGGTTAACCAGAGTCTCCAGCCCTTCCAGCGCATCCGTCGGGTGCGCCTGCGTGAAGAGGAATTCGTGAAGACCAGCTCGCGTAAAATTCGCCGCGACTGCATCCAGATCTAGTTCTTGCGGCGTCTCCTGCCAGCGCGTATAATTCCGCTTGCACAGGTGAAAGACAGCCCGCCACAGCTTCGGACGAAGCTCTGGAACAGAGGCCCGAAGAGGGAAGAGGCGGCAGAAAGAAGGATAAATATGAAACTGTACAATGTGGATGTCGAAGATTTTTCGAACTTGATGGCCTCCTGCAAGGGCCAGGTTACGATGGTCACCGAGGATGGCGACCGCCTCGTGACCAACTCCATGCTCTCGGCTCTGGTGGGCTTTTCCGCCATCCTCTCCGTGGCCGAGGCCCGCGAGATCGATATCGAGTGTGAGGATCCAGAAGATAGGGCGAAAATTCTGGACTTCATGATGAAGTACCGTCGCGATCTATGAGAGTCCGTGAGGTCAATCTCACCGAAGGTATTGTCTGGAAGCAGGTGCTGCGCTTCGCGTTGCCCCTGCTTCTTAGCAATTTGTTGCAGCAGCTCTACAGTACGGCGGACCTGCTGATCCTCGGAAATTTTAGCGGCCGTGCAGGCATGGCCGCCGTCGGGGCGGGGACATTTATCATCAACAGCCTCCTGGGGCTTTTCATCGGCCTGGGTACAGGTGGTGCGGTGATGGTCTCGGCCTACTATGGCGCGGAGGATTACCGCCGCCTGAGCAAGTCTGTGCACACGCTGATGGGCCTGTCCCTCCTGGCCTCGCTGCTCCTGACCGTTCTGGGCCTGGGTCTCAGCCGTCAGCTCCTGCTGTGGACAGGGACGCCGCTGACCGTCCTGGACGGGGCCACAGCCTACATGCAGATCTTTTTTGCCGGCACCATGGCCAATATGATCTATAACATGGGCTCGGGCATCCTGCGCGCGGTGGGGGACTCCCAGCGGCCCTTTATTTTTCTGGCCGTGTCCGTCCTGGTGAACGTCCTCCTGGACCTCCTCTTTGTGGCGGCCTTTGGCTGGGGTGTGGCCGGTGCGGCCTGGGCGACCATACTCTCCCAGTGTGCGGCGGCCCTTCTGGTGCTCTACAGCCTGCATCAGTCGGATATGCCCTACCGCCTCTTCTTTCGCGATATCCGTCTGGATCGCCAGGAGCTGGGCCTGATTCTCAAGATCGGCCTGCCCGCTGGTCTCCAGGCCGTGCTGGTCAACTTTTCCAATGTCCTGATCCAGTCTGTGGTCAACAGCTTCGGCGAGGCCTCAGTGGCTGGCTTCTCGGCGGCCATGCGCCTGGACGGTTTCATTTTTACCACCATCAGCGCCCTCTCCCTGGCGGTCATGACCTGCACGGGGCAAAATGTGGGAGCCCGACGCTATGACCGTGTGCGTCGTGGTTTTTTCAGCACCCTGGGTATCTGCGTAGGGGTGAGCCTCTTTTTGGGCCTCTTTTTCCTGGCCCTGGCCGGACCTATCTGCGCCAGTTTTAACCGCGATCCAGAGGTCATCCGCTACGCCGTGCGCTGTCTGACCTACATGTTCCCGCTGTACTGGGTTTTTGGCTTCAATGAGGTCGTCGGAGCGGGGCTCCGTGGCACGGGCCGCAGCCTCGCCCCCATGTTGATCAGTCTGATCTGTATGTGCGCCCTTCGCATGCTCTGGATTTTTGGCGTTCTGCCCCACAATTGGAGCATTGATGTCGTCTTCATGGCCTACCCCCTGGCCTGGATTGTCACCTTCGTCGTTCAGGGGATCTATGCCCTCAAGACGCGCTTTCTCCAGCCGCCCCCCGAGCAGCAAGTACGGGGCTGAGGCTGGGAAAACTGCGGAGCCGGAGGACGGGGTCTGGCCCCTGCGCCCCCTCTTTGCTGGTCTATACTTTAGGGGTGAGCGGGAGCCTGCCTGCGGGGGCAAAAGTCCCTGCTGCGAATAGGAGAGAGGAGGATAAGCTTGCGTATCCGCATCTATAATGCCAGCGTCTGGGAGCCTGGTAGCCGTAGCTTCCAGGAGGGGCAGGAGCTCTGGATCGAGTCCGATCAGATCGTCCGCCGTGGGCCTGGCACCGACTTGGCGCAGGAGGCGAAGAAGCTCCGTTTTGATGAGCAGATCGACGCCCGCGACAAGCTGGTCCTGCCCAGTTTCAAGAATGCCCATACCCATTCCGCGATGACTTTTTTGCGCAGCTATGCGGATGACCTCGCCCTGCAGGAGTGGTTGGAGCAGCAGGTCTTTCCCATGGAACGCCTTCTGGATGAGGAGGACTGCTATGTCTTCGCCAAGCTGGCCATGTTGGAATACCTGGCGGGGGGAATTGGGCTGGCCTTTGACATGTATCTGTTTCCGGAGGCCACGGCCCGGGCGGCGGTGGACATGGGCCTGCGCTGTCAGATCTGTGTGGCGGGGACGGATGAAGCGATGGAGAAGCTGGAGGAGCAGTACCAGCGTTTTAATCACTACCACGAGCTGCTAGGCTGCAAATTGGGTTTTCACGCAGAATACAGCTCGCGCCGGTCCTGGCTGGAGGACCTGGCAGGGCTGGCCAACAAGTATCAGGCCCCAGTCTATACGCACTGTGCGGAGACGCGACGGGAAGTCGAGGCCTGCCTGGAGCGCGAGGGACAGACGCCTCTGGCCTACCTGGATGAACTCGGTATGTTCCGACATGGGGGAGGAATCTTCCACGGTGTCCACCTGACAGCGGAGGAGCTGGAACGCCTGGCCCGGCGGCAGATCTGGGTGGTAAGCAATCCCGCCAGCAATGCCAAGCTGGCCTCGGGCATTGCCCCGCTCAAGGACCTGGCGGCGGCTGGGGTGGGCCTGGCCCTGGGAACGGATGGGCCTGCCAGCAACAATGCCCTGGACTTTTTCCGTGAGATGTATCTGGCCAGTGTGGGGCAGAAACTGCGCTATGGCGACGCGGCGGCTCTTGACGCCGAGACGGTTTTAGATATGGCCTGTTCGGGAGGGGCCCGGGCTCTGGGCCTGGCAGACTGCGTCTCCCTCGAGCAGGGACAGAATGCCGACCTCATTATGATTGACCTTCTGGCGCCGAACCTCCAGCCTGCCCATGCCCCAGCCAAGAACCTGGTGTATGCAGGCCAGCCCGGGAATGTCTGTCTGACTATGGTAGCGGGGCAGATTCGCTACCGTGACGGGGCCTTTTTTGTGGGGGAGGATCCCCAGGCGATTTACAAAGAGGCCAGACGGCGCTTTGCGGCCCTGAACGAGCGGGCGCGTAAGGCCCGCCTGCGCAGCTGAGGAGGGCCGGAGAGGTGTCCCCAGTGCGCAATGCAGAACGTTCGCCAGGCTCCGCCCGCCGGGCCCTGGCCCTCGTGCTCATCCTGGCCTCGGCGCTCTGCTATGGCTGCATGCCCAGCCTCTCGCGGCCCCTGTATGAAGCGGGGATGAGGCCCCTCCTGCTGAGCTTTCATCGCTTCTTATTTTCTCTGCCCTTTCTCTATCTGCTCCAGGCCTGGAATCGCCGGCGTGCGGCCAGGGGCCAGGGTGCCCTGGCCCCTGCGGGAGAAGAGGAGGGCCAGTCCTTGCTGCCTGGGCAGTTTCAGCCCGTACCAGGGGCCCTGGCCAGCCTGCGAAGTCACTGGTCCTCCTGGTCTGGACCGGCCCGGCGCAGCTTCTGCCTGATAGTTCTGGGCTACGCCCTGACCCCAGTCCTGCTCTTTGCCTCCTACCAGTATCTTGACGGAGGCATGGCCACGGTCTTGCACTTTTTCTACCCCGCTCTCGTCCTCCTCCTGCACCGTTTCTTCACGGGGACGCGCTGTTCCAGAACCCAGCTGCTAGCCCTGGCCGCTTCGAGTCTTGGCGTCTTCGCTTCGGCTCTGCCACTGGGGACGCTGCGTCCGAGCGGGATGGTTTTGGCCCTCTTTTCGGCCCTGACCTTTGCCCTCTACATCGTCCTCCTCGACGCCCAGCGCGGCTTTGCCATGGGCGTATTCCTGCTGAGTTTCTGGATCTCCGCCTTTTCTGCCCTTCTGGTAGGCCTGCTCTGTCTGGCCCTGGGGCAGTTCCAGATCGCCTTGCCTCCTCTGCTCTACCTGGGCAGCCTCGCCTTCTCCCTCCTGACCTCGGTCCTTGGTCTGCTCTGCTTCCAGCTCGGCCTGGCGGTGCTGGGGGGCAGTCTGGCCGCCCTGCTCTCCTGCTTCGAACCTTTGACTGCGGTCATTCTGGGGGTTTGCATCGCCGGGGAGAGTCTGCCGCTGAGTCATGTGCTCGGTATCGCCCTCATCCTGGCCGCCCTGCTCCTGCTCTGCCTTGCGGCCCGCAAGCGAAATCTGAAGCCGGAAGAGGCCAGACAGGCTTCTTTTAAAAATTAGAAAGGACAGCATATGTACTTCCAAGGCCTAGGCATCGGTCTCCTGACCTTTGTTCTCATCGGCATCTTTCACCCCATCGTCATCAAGTCGGAGTACTATTGGGGAAAGAAGATCTGGCCCGCCTTCGCCCTGGCGGGTTGCCTGTTCTGTCTGCTTTCCATCCTCACAGCGCAGCTCTTTGCCTCCATTTTGCTAGGCGTATTGGCCTGCTGCTGTTTCTGGTCCATAGGTGAGGTGAGGGAACAGGAGGAGCGTGTAGTAAAAGGCTGGTTCCCGGAGAATCCGCGGCGCAGGGCCCACTATGAGGAGCTGCGCCGGAAGAGGACAGAGCAGGACCTTGCGGATGACTGAGAGGAGGGGATGACGAAGAGGCCCCCTACTATGAACTGCACCCCAAAACTTGGACGCGATAAATAGAATCGCTAGCCAGCCTTATGGAGGGCCTGGTCTCGGTACTCGACCGGGGTCAGGCCCTTCAGCTTTACCTGGCGTCTTACGTGGTTCCAGT
>JAEWGG010000039.1 GCA_023388435.1 Bacillota bacterium
TCCACCTTCGGGATGGCTGGGGTCTCGCCCTGCTTTTCCACCGCCACAGCCTCAAGGCCGCTCAGGCCTACCAGGCTGTCTTTCTTCAGCGTAAATCCGCCGAAGTGAATGTCTTCCGCAGCGTAGAGGCCGAAGCGGGTCTTGCCTGGGGCGCTCTGCTCATAGCCGAACCACTGGGACTTCTCAAACTGCTTATCCAGGACAATTCGGGTGCTCTGCAAGGCGTTAAAGGCCTGGGCCTGGCTCAGAACCACACGCTTGCTGGGCTCCTCCTGGCTGAGCTGCACCGTCTGCTCCTCGGCGGGCACGTAACCGTAAGGGACCTTCGTCTCCCGCAGCCTGTACGTACCGAGCGGCAGCTCCCCTGTCTTCACAGGGCCCTCGGCTGTCGTCTGGAGTCTGGTCACTTCCTGCCCTGCCTTGTAGCGCAGACTCTTGTCTGGGCCGTAGATGTCCTGGGCGGCATAGAGGGTGAACTCCGCTCCCGCGAGGTAGCCTTCTTTCAGTTCGGGGACGAAAATACCGTCCTGGTTCTTCTTCCAGCCCTGGAACACATCGCCCTTCTTCGCCAGCTCCAACTGGCCCTTAATGGGCTGGTTCTCCACCGTGTAGATCAGGGTGAAGCTGCTCTTGTCCACAGCCAGGACCTTATGGTCCAGCGTGAAGCTGAGTCCCTCCTCGGGCAGGTAGTAGCCCTGGGCGCTCTTGACCTCCTTGAGGATGTACTGACCGCCCTGGAGTTTCTGGGGCAGGACACAGAGGCCTCTTGCATCCGTCTCAAACTGGCGGACGTCTTGGCCCTTGTCCTTCAGGACCACAGGCTGGCCGTCTGCCGTGTAGAGCTCGAAGCGAATCCCAGCCACAGGTATCTGCTTCTTCGTCTCGCTGTCCTGCTTCACGATGCGCAGCTCGAAAAGCTCCTGCTTGTTCTCCAGGTCCAGGTGCAAGACGGGATGCGTTTCGTCCAGTTTCACAGGGATGTCCCCCAGCTTATGGGTATCCGCTGGAGCATTGAGCTGGCGCAGGATGTACTTGCCGAGGGGCAGAAGCTTGGAGCTCGCATAGCCCTGGGCGTTGGTTTCCAGGATGTCCACCTGCTCCTGCTTCTCGTTCAGGAGGGCAAAGCGGATGCCTGCTTCATAAGGTTTGGGACCCGCTTCGGCCTCGAGGTTCTCGTTGCTCTGTCTCTTGATCAATTCGATTCGCCCATAGGCCAGGGCCTCTGCCGTCTGCATGGCTGTGTTCTTGAGCTCCGCTGCCGTAAAGGGCTTCAGGGCCTCGCGTCGGGCCTGCTTTTCCTTATAAATACGGTTGGTCTCCGCCACAAGGGCGTTCAGCTGGGCCAGGGCTGCGGACTGGTTCTGGCTCTTCTGTAGGGCCACAAGGGTCTCGCCTTCGAGCTTCAGCTCCACCTGGATAGGCTCTGGATTGAGCTGATAGCCAGGAGAGGCCTTCGTCTCCGTCAGGCTGTAGAGGCCAGGTTCCAGGCCGTCTACACGGAAGCGGCCCTGGGCGTCGGTCTTATAGGTCCCGATGGGGCCTTTAGGCCCAACAAGGCTGTACTCGGCCCCAGCGAGGCTGGCCCCAGCAGGGACCTGGGCTCCGCTCGTGACGTCGTACTTCTGGACACTAAAGCCACCCAGGGTCTTCTCGTTCAGGACCTCGATGGTCTCCTGGAGTATCAGGGTCTCATCGGAGGCGCTGGCCTTGAGTACCCGCTGCCACTGCCGCTTCTCGGGGAGCTTGTAGCCCTTGGGGGCCTGTATCTCCGTGATGGTCACGGTCTGGCCTGGGAAATGGCCCTTGGTCTTGATATAGCCCTTGCTGTCGGTCGTCCGTGTGTAGGTCTGGCCGTCCGAGACCTTAATCTCAAACACAGCGCCTGCCAGCGGCTTCTTCGTCTTGCTGTCCTTCTTCTCCACGGCCAGCTGGATGTACTGGCGTCCGTTCTGGATGGGGAGGAGCTGCTCATTCTGGGAGATCAGCTGCTTGTCGCCCTGGCCGATGGTTACGTTCCAGACGGGGTCCTCAGGGAGGCGATAGCCAGCGGGGGCCTTGGTCTCCGTGACAATGAGCTTCGTACCTACGGCGTAGGGGCCGATCAGGAGCTCGCCGTTCTGATTCGTCTTCTTCGTTGTTCTGCTCTGGGGGTCTCCAGCCAGCTCAATCGAGAACTCCGCGCCTGAGAGGTGTTTGCCATCTGAGCCCGTCTTGCGGATGCGGAGGCTCAGGGGTCTGGGCTGGATGTTAACGTTAAGACCAGCCATGGCATAGTCAGGGTCACGAAGCAGGGTCAGGGTCTGATTGGCATTGTTACTATCTGCAGAAAAATAAAAAACAGGTGACCCGATAAACTTTTTTTGATATCGAGAAAAAATAAGGGATGCGGGCCCCGTCTTCGCGTTCTCCTTAGCTCGGATAATGAGCTTGTTCTGTTCCTTCTGACTGAAATCCACCATAACGGGCAGCGTTTCAGGATTCAGTACGCCTTCCAGCATGCCCGTCACCCGCGTTGTATCTTCCAGCACGATGCTCTGCCCAGGAATAAGATTGAAGGTTTGCCGATCCCAGCTAGGCCGATGCTGATGTTTCGCAATCTGGCCCTGTACATAGGTCTTCCAGTCCTGGTAGGTCTGGGCGATGGACCAGAAATCCCCACTGGGCTTGGAGCCTGTACCGATGTCTTCAAGGACACAGCCACAGAGCTCCCAGATGCGGGCCTGGGTAAAGGCGATGTTGCGGTCCCTGGCAGTCTGCTCGGGATGAGTCAGGAAACCGTAGTAGCTGGTCAGGGCCATTTCTTTCGTAACATCGCGACTTGGGGGCTCAAACGGTAGGTGGTCTGTACGATCTTCGGCCCAGTCCAGGTCACCTGCATGGGTATTGGGCTCGATGCAGAATACGGTCTCCCCCTGCATCCGATACTCCTCCAGGGGAACTCCGTCGCGGGTCCCATGCCCCGCCTGCTCCACACTGGCATAGGTGCTGGCCTCCCCAGCGTCCCGACCATACTTCAGGCCATCCGAATAAAAGTAGATACGGTAGCCCACGGAGCGCTTTTCCAGGGGGAAGTTCGCGGCCCTGATACTGGTCCCGAGGCCCAGGCTGCTGGCCAGGGGGCCCAGCAAGAGGCCCAGGCTCATGAGGGCCGCAAGGCCCCGCTTCTTCACTGTTCTTCGTAACACGTCATTGATACCTCCTTCGTGTACGCTTACGCTTATTAAGGCATGCCTGTCCCCTCAGCTGAGGCGACAAAGCCTGACAAAAAAACGACAATCGGGGCAAAGAAAAGGCCGCTCAGCTGAGCGGCCTTCCTCCGTCCTCCCGTAGGAGCACGTATGTACATGGCTTTCCTCCTAATAAAAAACTGGGCCTAACCGATAAAGCCCAGTGACCAACCTAAAGGTTTCCCATAAATATCTATCAAGGTTGCATAGGTGAGTGCCCTATCGTCCCCTGCTAAGTAGCTTTCCATATTTAGCTCCTCACCCCTGGCATCGCAGGCGGCCTCTGCTGCCTCCATGCTCCCGCCGTAGTCCTCGGCAAAGAAGAGCTCACAGCCCTCCACCCATTCTCTGGCTATCCAGTAGCCTCTAACCTGGACTGCCCAGTCTGGTATCTTCGGCGCTTCCGTCGGCGCAGGCTTCGGGGCCTCAGTCTGCACGGGCTTCGGCGCTTCGGTCGGCGGCGGGGCGGGAGCCTCGGTCTGTACAGGCTTCGGAGCCTGGGTCTTCCTGGCCTGGGTCGGCTGTGGACGTTCCTGGCGTGCGGGGGCCTGAACACGAACGTTCTCCTCCTCTGCGGGTGTCCAGGAATTCTGCTTCTCCTGGGCCGCCTGCTGGGCCTGAGTCTTTTTCGCCTCGGTATTCTTCGCTTCCGTCTTCTTGGCCTCGGTCTTCTTCGTCTCCGTGGCCTTCTGGGACGTGGCCGTCGTCTTTTCTGTGGTCTTAGCCGTCGTCTTTACCGTGGTTTTCTGCGTTGTCTTGACACTGGTCTTCGCGGGCGTCTTGAGCTGGTTCTTGTTCGCCTGCTGGCCGCAGGACGCGAGGCTGAGACCTGCAAGCAGCAGGGCCAGGGCCAGGCTCGTTCTCTTCGTGTACTTCATGGAACACTCCTTATCTATGCTCCTTAGCTGGAGCGTGTATTCGGGTTGCGTATCTCGGATAGTAAGCTGCGATCGTAGCTTCGTGTATTCTGCTTAGGACTTCTTAGGGTTGCTGCTTGCCGTTGTCGCCTGAGTCGCTACAGGCGGAATTTCTTCTGTCGGCGCTTCGCCCGTAGGGACCTTGTCTCCATAGTAGGCCAGATAGAGGTAGTTTGTCCTGTTGGTCTGGAAGACCATGAAGACGTAGTGCTTGACGTCATTATACGGCAAGAGATCAATTAAGCTAAGCAGGGCCCGCTGACTGTACTGGTACGAACCATCCAGGGCAATAAGGCCGTCGGCCAGAGGCTCGAAGGGCTTATAGGCCGCGCTGTTGCGAAGACTGCGGACACCATAGATTTTTCCGCTGCTGGCCTTGAGGGTGATAGCCTGCATCCAGGCGTGATTATTCAGCAGGTCCTCTGCCAATTTCGGTGCAGGGCGCTTGTAGTCCGAGAAGCGCTTCTTGATCACCGAATCGACGAGCAGGCGGTAGTCGCCAGAGAGGATACCAACGTCTCCCTCTCTTATAGCGGGGACGGGACTGGGGACAGGACTGGGCTGAGTCCCATTGCCAGGGATGATGATCATCCCATTACTGTTCGGCACGGGCGTCGGCGTAATGTGCAGGGCCTCATTAGTGCTCGGAGCTCGCTGGGGGAGACCTGGCCGTGCGAAGGCGAGGAAGACACCCAGGGCAAAGAGTATAACCATGCCAAGCAGCGCAAAAATTAGGCAAAGCTTCTCACCAAGGCTTTTCTGCTCCCAGGGAATTCTTTTAAACATGTGCTTATCACTCCTTTACTTCATTTCTATCTTTTTGATTTAGCCTGTCCAGGACCTGCTGGGGCGTGGCCTGCTTGAGCTGTTCAAAAGCTTCCGCGCTGACCACAGCCTCACAGTCGTAGAGGAGTCTGGAAAGACTCTTCTCGTTCCAAGCCCCGTAGCGTTCCAGGATACGAATAGCCATTCGCGGAAACTCATTGGACAAGAGTTGCTGCACTGCGGCGGAGCCTTCGGAGCTCAGCTGCTGGCCTTGCTGTCGTCGCTTTTTTTCCAGCTTGGCTTCCTTCAGCTTTTGGATGGCTGCCCTCATGCTCAACTGGCCTGTAACGAGCTGCTCCAGGTCCTCGTGACTAAGTTCACGTAGAATCTGGTTGTAGTAATTGAACATGCGCCTGGAGAGGCCAGTGAGTTTTACGAGTAGCTCGGGCTGAGTCTTGACCTGGTAGTGGTCTTGAAGCTTTTGGTAGGCCTCGGGACTAATCTTGCGAATGTGTTCCAGGCTGCGAATGGTGTACTGCAATTCCTCCAGCATTTCGCCAGGGTTCCGATGACGGGCCTGGTTATTGGTGGCCACCAGGCTCAGGCGAGCCAGAACCTGGTCCGCCTCGCTCTGGATGTCCATAATGAGACAGGGCGCTCTACGGTAGCCCAAGGCCTGGAGGGCTCGCAGCCGCCGATGGCCCGCGACAAGGATGTAGCTAAATTCCTGGCGGGGATTGCGTCGGACGAGTAAGGGCTGTAAGAGACCCTGGCGGCTAATGTCCTGGCGAAGGCGCTCGTCGGCGCCCTCGTCGGCGGGATAAAGTTGTTCGTTGTCTTTGTCGGCCTCAATGAGAGAGACATCCAACATCGTAAAAGGGAGCTCCTGCAATTGGGGTTCGTCATGATTTTCTGTATGGGTTGCGTTTTTGAATTTTATAGCGGGCATGAGGACACCTCCTTCTCACTGTAGAGTTCCCATTTTCGGGCTAATTCCTGAGATGCGCGCTGGTAGTCCAGCCTCGGCTTGCTTCTTGCAGCATAGGTGCAGAGCGGCTTTCTGGCGCTAAGGGATTCGGGGACAAATTTCGATCGGCGGATGCAGCTGCTCGCAATTTCGACACCGAGATTTTGAATGAGTTGAATCGTGTGCTCGGCCACATGCTTTTCGCGGCCACGGTTACAGATAAGCACCTGCGGGCTGTGGGCGGCCAGGCCGCAATCAGGGAGGCTGTCCTTAACTTTTTCCACGACATCCAGCGTGTGTGCCAGGCCTGCATAGGAGAATTCGTCCACCAGGCAGGGCACAAGGAGGTAGTCCGCCGCATAGAGTGCGTTCGTTGTGATCAGGTCCACCGCTGGCGGACAATCGAGGACGATCAGGTCGAAGGGTCCCACCTCAGCGGACGCAATGGCCTTACGCAGGTTAAATTCTGGCAAGAAGGCTTCTTCTCGCAGTTTATTGATTTCCCTGCGCAGGCCAATGGAGGCCGCAACGAGGCTGAGATGTTGAAGGGCAGTCTGATAAAGATACTCTGGACCGATGCACTTAGTCTGGAGCACGCGCCCTGTCGCAGATTCCAGTTCAGGGAAGGGTACTTCAGGATAGTTCAGGTAACGGCTGGCGTTGGCCTGGGGGTCAAGATCGATGAGGAGTACCCGCTGCCCCAGAAGGGCCCACTCCGCCGCCAGATTAACCGCGCTCACGGTCTTTCCCGTGCCGCCTTTGTGTGTGTAGATGGCAATGACTTTTGCCGCTTGCATGTCGCGCTCTTGTTGACGCATGTTTGTTCCTTTCCTAGCCTTTGTGGCAAAAAAGCCCCGCCACGTGACAAATGTCCAATGACGGGGAACAGTTGGGGCAGAGGAGCCCATTAGGATTCTGTTTCTTCCTCCAGGTATTCAACATCCATGAAGCCTTCGTCGCCCTGCTTAGCAGGAGCAGCCTCAATGACGCTGAGGTCCAATTCGATACCTTCGGCCTCGGCCAGCCATTGGAGGGTCTGGACACGGTTGTCCAAGATGTTTTCGGCCTCCTCGCCGATACGGATGGTCTGGATAAACTTCTCCCAGACATGACGGTCGCCCATACCGATGCGGCGGAGGTCCAGCCTGCCATAGACGAGCAGGCGGGCGTCTTCCTGTATAAGGTCCTTAGCAAGAGTCCTGGGGACGTTGTGACAGAGCACCGACATGTCCAAGGCTCGGGGCTGCCCATTCTTGGGCGGCCTATCTGTACGCAGGCGAAATTCAATCCACTTGCCTGTTTTCCGAATGCTACCTGGCAAGACTCGGCCAGATACCGTGATGATATTCATATCCATACTCCTAATATGAGAAAAGGACACCCCCACCTTAGGTGGAGGCGTCCTCACACTGTGATATTGACTTGTGCAACGTTGCACAAACTGGTGACTTGCACGAAGGTCTATCTCCGTCAAGTCTTCCTCATCTGTATAGGGCAATGAATTATATGAAGGAAACCAAAAATGCAGGGGTTAAAACCAGAAACTTGCGCTTTTTCCAGACCATAAGCTTGGGAAGCTGATGTTCTGCCATTGAACTACACCCGCATAGAGGACGGTTTGCCAAGAATGGCAACTTGTCAGGACTTCAATGGGCAGCCATTAATCTGCCTGACTACGCAGAATTCTACACGAAAAAGACTGTAAGTCAAGTGTGTGGCAGTGCCATTTCTCCCCAGCCTGTAGGTAATTAGAGGGCCATCCGCTAGTCCTCAGGCTGTTACAGGCAGCCATATTCGTATTCAAGCCGGCCCAGTGTGGAGCTAAGGACTCGCTCTGTCTTTGCTTCAGGGGAGGCATTGTAAAATTTTTCGAGATTACTTTCCAGAGCGAGGAGTCTTTGATTGGGCTGTAGCAGGACGCCCCGCACCTCTCATTGAAGTGTCCCAGGGGAGGCATTTTGTTATAAAGGGGATTTATCTTGAAGCCGCTAAAGAATCCTGCATGCATTGAAACGTTAATCAGAAAATTGCGGCATTGTGCCGTCCTCATTGAGGATCAGGAACAGGCTCGGAAATTTTTGCGGCAAGTGTCGTACTATCGCTTAAGTGCTTATTTAATTCCATTCAAGCGAAAGAAAAACATACAGATCTCCTTTGATGCTTTATGTCGAATCTATTATTTGGATTCAGCCTTGAGAGAATGGGTATATGCGCGTGTTGCTGTGGTAGAACTCTATATTCGGACCGTTCTTGGACAATACTTGTCCCTCCGATATGGGCCTGATGGATATCTGCTAGCCAGTAGCTATAACGACAAGCATGACCACTATGGTGGCAGATTTCCTCTCTGGCTTATCATTGAGTTGTTTTCGACTGGAATGTTGTCAATCCTATATGTTGATTTAGAACTCCGAGAAAAGAAATATATCGCGAAATGCTATTTTAATACAGGAGTGAAGCAGATTAGTTCGTGGCTTAGCGTGTTGACTGATTTGCGTAGATGTTCTGGATATGCCAGAGATCGGTTTTCCTAACAATTGGCGAGAGATTCTTGAACGCTGATCATGGTAAAGCGCTGTGCTTTTTTAGAACAGCAGAAAAATCAGAACAACAGAGCGTTTTTGCCCCCCCAAAAAACTGGCGCATCACATCGTGTCAAACATGGAAAGCTTCCAATCCACGGCCTTTTGTATTCTGTATCCAAGACGTGGGGCTAGTTCTTGTGCTGGAGCAGGCGATCTTGCTCCGTGCAGGGGCTCAGATCTAGGGCTTTCTATTTCCTATTCTAATGCAATGTGTAGGATTAAGGGGATAAAAATAGGATATAAGACCTAAAATATGTTTTTTTTGCAAAGCTTGACCTGCATAAACGATTGTGATAGTTTTCAATGGTGTAATGGCGTACTGTCGCCATCGGTGAGAACAAATCAGGGCTTCGGCACCGGGATTTGTATGGAGGGAATATGCAATTATTAAAACGAAAAACTAAGCGGCTCAACTTTGTGAAGCGCAGCGCGGCGGTGGTGCTGGCGGGAGCGGTGCTGGCGGGGGGATTGCCCTTGTCCCTGCATACGCTGAACGCAGCGGAGGGCGATATCTATCAGCCTAAGCCGACGTCGAGCTTCAAGTTGACGAAGGAGCAGCTGGGGCACGTCTACATGACGAGTAAGGATATTGGCGGTGGCCACAATAATGAAAATTTCGCCACGCGTTACGCCAAGGTTGTGCCCCTGACGGATGAGAACTCGGCTTTTGAGCAGGAGTGGATGGTCATCTACAACATGGGCCTCCACGATGCGCTGTATGAGCAGCTGAAGCAGAACAGCGACTTTAGTCCGATCGATGTTAATGACCATGAGCAGGTCAAGCAGCTGCTTGGGAAAAATAACATGCCCTTCACCTCCAATCCCTGGCTTAGCGTCCTGGTTTCTAAGGACCTGGAGATCGTGGGGGACTTTACCTTCTACGCTCTGGAGCCGATGGATAAGCAGTACGAGAACAAATATGTCTCGAGCTTCGATGAGGTTGTCAAGCGCGTTCAGAATTATAGAAAAGGGGATAAGATCTTCAGAGCTGACAAGGTAAGTCGGCGCTCTGTCGATACGATGGAGCAGATCACGGATCTGAACAAGAGCGAAGCCCTTACTCAGTATGCGAACATCCGCCTCGATGATGCCAACGCCGAGTGGACGGCCTGGTCCACTCGTTTTGTGGAGGGCGATCAGGTTGGACTGCTGCGTAGCGAGAATTCCTTTGAGTTTAGGAACTACCAGTGGGCCACGGACAAGGATATCCAGAATTTCTATAATCCCCAGAATCAGGATGTGTACTGGAATACGAATCAGAGCCCAGCGCACTTTGTGCTGAACGATCTCGGCCACGGCATGCGCTTCTCTTATGAGACGCAGTCCTCCTCCAAGGAGGGTCGTATCGTTGTTACCTTCAAGACGAAGCGTACACCGATGGACTTCTTCAAGGACGAGAAGTGGAACTTCATGAGAAGGAGCAACAACACGCAGAGTGAGCCGAAGTCCACGTTCGTTGCGGCGGCCTATAAGTCCCATGACAACAGTATGGTCCGCGCCCAGATGGATGTGACACTTCCTAAGCTGGCCCTGACGGACAATGATGGGGACGGCCTGAACGACTACTACGAGACGCTCCTGGGAATTAAGACGGACTCCAACGATACGGACGGTGACGGCAATCAGGACAAGGCGGAGTTCCCTTCACGTTCCAAGCTTTCCCTCCCTGTCCAGGGTACATCTCCTTACACGCCGTCTGAGGCCAGACTACACACGATTAAGAATCTGTACCTGGATCCCTCTGATGCGACAACCCCGTGGAATCCCAAGCTGGATGCCCTGGAGAGCAAGGGTATGTCGCGCATCTATGCCGAGGATCCGGGTGTTGGCAAGGTCACTTATACCATCAATCCTGGGGATAAAGATGGGAATAAGTTGAAGTATGCAGTCGGTTCTGTGATCCGGGGCAAGACTGCGCCCTACGCGACTGTTGGTCTCTACCCCATGGTGGACAATGACCGCAGGGAATTGAACGTGATTGCCGAGACGGTTGCGGATAAAAACGGCGATTTCACCCTGACCCTGGGATATGGCTTGGCGCGGCGTAACGACAGCCTGAACAAGTGGGGCAATGACATTGACTTTGCCGATGACGATGCCAGAACGCCGAAGTACAACGTCTGGGAAAATAACAATTTCGCCGTGATTAAGGCTGGACGCAGTACGGCCAAGATTTTCGTGACCTCCGATGGCTCTGATGCCAGACCGGCCTTTGCCTTCCCCTACTACACGACCGAGGCCATCGAACTGAGCGATCCCGTGCCTGAGCGTCCCATCACGGAGCGCTTCAAGGAGGCCCTGAGCAATTTCAAGAAGGTTCTGGTGGACAACCAGAAGAGCCTCAGCGAAGACGACCGCCAGGCCATCATCACGGCGCTGAAGGCCGACCCAGTCATCAGTGGCATGCTGGATCCGTTTTCTGAATCCTACTTCCAGATGGACGATGAATTCTGGATTCCCCTGAAGGGCACAACCTACCAGGCTAAGGTCACCGACCTTACCGAGGAGCGCCGCAAGCTCGGCGGCGGCGAGATTACGCCGGTCTACGATGACGATACCCTCTTCACCATGACCCTGCCCCAGCCGCAGAACCAGAGTTCGAAGCTGAAGCTCGGCGACAAGTATCTGATCTCGGTGATCGGCACAGATGGCCAGCCCAAGGCCGAGAAAACAGAGGTTAAACTCACAGAAGACATGCTCCAGGCCCCTCAGATTGAGGATAAGCTGGGGGTGTCGGTCGTCGAGGGCGACACGCTGCGCGTCGAATTCGTTGACGAGCTGGACCGTCCCCTGACCAAGCTGGAGACCAAGGTACTGCACCGCGAGGATTCGGCCGAACTGCTTAATCCACAGCAGACCTGGACTGAGCAGGAGGGCTTCAAGGCCGTCTTCGAGATCCCCGAGAATGTCACGGATGGCGAGTCCGCCTTCCTGACCAATGCTGCTGGAGAGCCGATCATGGTCGAAGGCAAGCCCGTCACGGGTGAGATCGACGCCGCGAAAAAGACGGTCACGTTCGACCTGACTGAGATTGATGATGGGACGACGGTCCGTGCCAGCTTTACAGAGAAGAATAAGAAGCCGAGCGTTTCGACGGAAGGCCTGACCGTTGATAAGCGGACCCTGGGTGAGCTGGTCTTTGCGGAAGACCCTGCTCAGGGGAACACGTCCGTTAAAGTTACAAGTCCGGAGCACATCAAGGACGGTGATACCGTTGTGGTGAGCATCCTTCCTGCGGGTTCCCCCACGGGTACACAGCCCAGCGATAAGGGCAGCGTCACCTACAAGTCGGGTACCAGCATCGAGATTCCATTCGAGCAGGGGACGAGCCTGCAGGCTGGTGATGTGGTCGTTGTGACGGTTAAGGCCAGGAATGGGCACACGGTGTCCACTGAGCCCTTTACAGTGCCTACGCCTGTCGATCGCACGGCCGTTACAGAGACCCCGAGTATCCAAAAGATCAATGCCCAGAATCCGACGATTAAGATCAGCAACATCGATCCCCATGCCAACCAGATTACGGTCAATGCGGGCGGTGAATCCGTTGTCCTGACCAAGACAGCGGATGGCTGGACCCTGAGCACCGCGGACAAGGCGAACTACGATCTGGAAGAGAAGGATGGGGCCGTGATCCTGACTCCCAAGGCGAATCAGAAGACCGCCCTGGAAGGCAAGGACATCAGCGCGACGGTCACAAACACGAATGACCCGACCGCCACGAGCAAGACTTCCAATACAGTCAAGTTCGATACCACAGCTCCTGCTGCTCCGGAAGTCAAGGCTGGCACACCGAAGGAGGGTGACAGCAAGGTCCAGGTGCTGAAGCCCAGTGATGACACCAGCAAAATTACGGTGGAGATTCCGACCGATCCCGCCACCACCATCGTCCTTGAGAAGGGAACAGATGGGAGCTGGACGGGCAAGTCGGGGCAGACCCCAGTGACCGTTGGCGAGAAGTCCGAGAACGGCAAGACCTATCTGGAAGTCAGCCTGCCCGACGGCAAGACCATCCCAGCCCCAGCTGCGGACGGCTCTAAGAAGCTCATCCTGACGGCTGAGGATGCTGTTGGGAACACAAGCAGGACAGAAGTCGGCATTGTGGCCCGCCCGGATAAGGACAAGTACAATCCGAAGACGCCAGATAAGAAGGTTGAGGTCAACGACCCGAAGAATCTGACGGAGACCGAGAAGGACGAGGTCAAGAAGGCGATCGAAGATGCCAACAAGAAGGGCGACGGCACGTCGCTGTTGCCCGAGGGCACGACGATTACCATCGATGACGAGGGCAACGCGACCATCAGCTACCCCGATGGCAGCTCGGACACGATTCCTGGTTCGGAGCTGGTGACGAAGAAGCCTGCCCCAGGTAAGACGGGACTTCAGGAGCTTGTAGACCAGGCTGAAGACCTCAAAAATACCGATCGTTATAAGAATGCGGATGAGGATAAGAAGCAGGCCTTTGACGAAGCCTTGAAGGAGGCGCAAGAGGTCCTGAATAATCCTGATGCGACTGAAGAGGAGATCGAGGCTGCGAAGAAGAAGCTTAAGGACGCGATGGATGCCTTGAATGGTAGCACGCCGACTGTGACTCCGACGCCCACGCCGACTGTGGCTCCGACGCCCACGCCTGTGCCGACACCTACGCCTGCGCCGACACCTACGCCTGCGCCGACTGTGGCTCCGACGCCCACGCCGACTGTGGCTCCGACGCCCACGCCGATTGTGGCTCCGACGCCTGGACAGCCCACGGGAAGCACTGGCACAGCTACTCCGCAAACGAAGCCAAGTGCCAAGAAGCTGCCCAGAACGGGTGAGACCAGTAAGCACTTCGCGCTGGGTGCCCTGCTACTGGGTCTGGCTGCCAGCCTCGGACTTGTCTGGCGTAAGCGTCAGGACAATCTCTAAGGTCTGGCCCTGAGCTTGACCATCTGCCCTGGCCTTGTCCCAGCGAAAGGGGGCGGGGCCAGAGCATATAAGAAGAGTAGTGCTCACAAGAGCACTACTCTTTTTTTCTGCACTAGTTTATGAATATTCCCGCGTGTGCTTTAAGCGCTGAGGTCTCCATATCAAGGGCACATAAACGTAAGAGACTTGGCTTCTGACAGCAGGAGTCAGTACCGTTTTCAGGATCTGCTCAGTTCATCGACCCCATAGTGGCGGGCCAGTTGCTGAGCCAGCTGTCTCCCGGCGGGACTGAGACGGTAATAGCTGCAGAGGGCTTCGGCCTCGACCTTTTGCCCCTTTTGCGCTCCAGAGGAGCTCAGAAGCTTGCAGGAGTCCTGGTAGACCTCCAGATAGCCGAGCCTGCGGAGAACCCGCAGCTGATGGTTCAGTCGTAGCTGGGACCAGGCCAGGTGGCGGTGCATACTAAGCAGACCTAGCTCCTCAGCGGCCTGAGGACTGTCCTGATGTCGGAGCAGGTGCAGGACCAGGCTGTCACGTCTGTAGCGCTGCACCTGCTGATAGCGCCTCCAGTGCCGTGCGACCAGGCCCTGCTTGCAGCAGAGACTGACGACGAGAAAGAGCAGCATGCCCGTGAAGGCCGCCATGCCTGAGACGGAGAGGTTGAAGTGCAGGGCGAGGGCAAAGGCCAGGCCCGCATTTCCTGCCGCAAAGGCGAGGGAGAGGAGGAGCATGGGCCAGAGCCTCCTGGCCAGGAGATAGGCTGAGGCCGCAGGGACGACTAGAAAGGAGATGGCAAGTACGGAGCCAACCGCATCGAAGGCCGAGACCAGGGAGAGTGAAACCAGGGCCACAAGGCTGTAGCTGATGAGCCCCAGGTGGAAGCCCGCCATTTTGGCCGCTGCGGGATCGAAGCTGGAGAGCTTGAGAGGACGGTAGAAGAGGCCGAGCAGGAGCAGTTCCAGGAGCAGGAGACCGAGCATGCGCCAGGCCGCCAGAGGCAGGTCGATGCCGAAGAGCGAAAGCCGTTGCAGGGGGGTGAACAGTACCTCACCCATCAGCACCACATCGGTGTCGAGGTGCACATTGCGGGCGTAGAGTGAGATGAGCAAGACGGCCAGAGAAAAGAGAAAGGGATAGACGAGGCCGATGGCGGCGTCCTCCGAGACGAGGCCAGTCTGGCTGAGTTTTTGAACGAGAAAGGCTGTGAGCAGGCCGATGAGGGTGGCCAAAATCAGAAAGAGAGGGGAGCCGAATTCAGGCTGAATAAAAAAGGCCAGGACGATGCCGAGCAGGACGCTGTGACTGATGGCGTCACCGAGCATGGCGAGGCGGCGGAGAAAGACAAAATTGCCGACCAGGGCCAGGCTGAGGGCGGCGAGGATGAGAACCAGAAGGGCTTCAAGCATGATTCAAACCTCCTTTTTGCGCGCGGCGCTGCCGCCAGCGGCGGACGACGACGCCCCGAGGGGCGAAGAGTAGAGAGAGAAAGTAGAAGGCGGATAGGAAGAGGACGATGGCGGGCCCTGTGGGCAGACCGGAATAGAGGCTGCTGATAGCGCTGCCTCCGAGGGCGGAGAGCGCACCAAAGCCGGCGGCGATACCCAGGCAGCAGCCGAGACGCTGTGAATAGAGGCGGGCGCTGGTAATGGGCGCAATGAAGAGGCTGCTCATAAGTATTGCGCCGACAGAGCGCAGGCCCAGGGTCACGATGAGCACGGTGAGCAGGAGGATGAGCAGATTCAGGGCGCGCCGCCGATAGCCGAGGCAGTGGGCGAAGCTGGGGTCGAAGAGAAAGACCCGCAGCGGGCGGTAGAAGAGCCAGAGCAGCAGGAGGCAGACCAGGGCTACAAGGGCGATGCGGCGGGCGTCCTGGGCCCCGAGGAAGGCGGCCTGGCCGAAAATATAGTCGCGTAGTCCGGCCTGTGAGGCCCCTTGATACTGGCTGTTGCCCTGGATGTAACTCTTGAGAACCAGGCCCAGTCCGAAGAAACCGCTGAGCATGATCGCTAAGAGGTTGTCCCGCTGGATCTGACTGCGGCTGGCCAGCCCCTGAATAAGGGCGCAGGCCAGGCAGCCGGCCAGACCTGCGCCAAGGAGTAGGAGCGAGACGTCGCGACTGGTAAAGAGCATAAAGGCCAGAACTACACCAGGATAGGAGGCGTGCCCGAGGGCGTCGGCGATGAGGCTCTGCTTCTGGAGTACGGACAGGGCCCCGAGTATGGCTGCGGCCCCGGCCAGCAGACTTGTGGACAAGGCGACAATGAAGAAGGCGTAGCTGCCAAGCACACTAAACATGCTGGCCACCTCCTGTCCCATAGGCCGCTTCGAGCAGTTCGCGTGTCAGCACCTCTTCCGGACTGCCGCTGGCCAACACACGTCGTTTGAGCAAGACGGCGTAGTCGAAGTAGCGGGGGATGCTCGAGAGATCGTGGTGGACGACGATTATGCTCTTTCCCAGCTGCTTAAAATCCTGCAGGCAGCCCATGATGGCCTCTTCACTCGCCACATCCACTCCGGCCAGAGGCTCGTCCAGGACATAGATTTCCGCCTGCTGGCAGATGGCCCGGGCGAGGAAGGCCCGCTGGCGCTGTCCCCCTGACAGTTCCTGGATCTGGCGCTCCCCCAGGTCCTGGAGTCCCATGCGCACGAGGGCGTCGTCCGCCTGTTGGCGGTCGGCGGCGGACAGGCGCTGCCAGAAACCAAGACGGGGATAGCGGCCCATGCGCACGAGATCGCGGACGGTTATGGGGAAGTCCCAGTTTACGCGGCTCTGCTGAGGCACATAGGCAATGTGACGCCGCATCTGGGCGAAACTGGATCCGAGCCAGCACACCTGACCGCTGATTGGGCGCAGCATGTCCAGGGCGGCCAGGAGAAGGCTGGACTTACCGGCCCCGTTCGGGCCAATGAGGGCGCAGCAGCGGCCGCGGGGAATACGGAGGTCGATGTCCCAGAGCACAGCCTCATCCTGATAGGCGAGACTGAGGTCCTCGATTTCGAGGGCATAGGGGGCCTGTTGAAATGCTTTTTCGTTTTGGGGCATGGGGAATTCCTTTCTTCCCGTAAATATACCAAAAGCCCCGGCCCGATAGGACTTCCGGAGGGAGGCCGAGCGG
>JAEWGG010000023.1 GCA_023388435.1 Bacillota bacterium
GCTGGGGGCCGTCGTCGTGGGCGTGCTGCTGGGGGCCGTCGGCGTGGGTGTGGTACTGGAGGCCGTCGGCGTGGGTGTGGTACTGGAGGCCGTCGGCGTGGGTGTGGTACTGGGGGCCGTCGGCGTGGGCGTGCTACTGGGGGCCGTTGTGGCCTGGCTGCTGGTCTCGATGGAGGCGGGCTTCAGCTTGGCCTCCAATCGGCTCAAGCGCTCTTCCAGTTTACTGGCTGCCGCATCGCAGGCCTTCTGGCTCAGCTCCCTGGCCCCGGGTTTAAGCTCATAACGCAGGCGGTAGGCCTCGGCCATCAGGCCGTCTAGATCCTCGCGTTCCCTGTTCTCCAGCTCTTTATAGTTTTTCTGCTTCTGGAGCTTCTCCGCCTGGCGATAGGCCTTCTCGAGGCGGCTGCGGTCATAGACCTCGAGCTCCCAGCGTTCCAGGCTCTCCTTGTCCGCAGTCCGGCTGTATAGCTCGAGGGCAAAGGTCCCGGCCTCCTTGGGGCGACCGGAGAGGCGGAGTAAAATGCCGCCCTCGCGGGGCTCCTCGGCCTGCTTTTCGTCCTGCTGGTAGAGGGACCAGGTCCGGAGACCCTCGGGCAGGTCCCCACCGAGGCTGAGTTCCTGGACTTTCTCATCCTTCTCAGGGAAGCGGACTTCACTCAGGCTGAAGTCCTGGTCCAGGCTGCCGTAAATCTTACGGCTGAGTTTTTTCTCCAGGCGGGGCTGAGACTCGGCCTGGCGCAGTTCCAGCTTGATCTGCTGGGGCTTGGCCTTGCTGCCCTGGGCCTTGACCTTGATGTAGCCCGTGCTGGGGGCGAAGCCCTTAGCCGTCAGACGGTAGCTGTAGAGGCCAGGAGCCAGGCTCTCCGTATCGGAGACGTAGTCCCCCTCCACATCCCAGAGGCTGAGGGAGACATCCTTGGCTTGGCCCGTCTTGCGCAGGGCTTTACCGTCTTTACCCTCAGTCTTATAGCTGTAGCTAAAAGTGACAGGATAGGTTTTTACTGCCGGGCGCAGCTCTGCGCTGGGCGCGGCGGCGAAGAGGGGAGAGGCTGTGGGGACGATGAGGCCAGCGGCAATGAAAGCGCCGGCAGCGCTACGGCGCAGGCGGGCTTTTGCGGGCTGCTGAGTCATGGAGGGCTCCTTTCTCACGACCGGGGCCAGCTGGGGGAAGAGGGCTTCCCCGAGAGGCCGTGACCGTCGGTAAACAGAGTTTTGCTTCATAGTTATGGTCCGCTCTATCATACCGAAAAACTACGGGAATGTTAAGGCTCTGTTGCGCATATTACAGGCCGGTGTCAAAACGGGGTCGGGCGCAGGGCCCAGAGACATAAAAAGACCCCGCCCGCAATGGCGGGCAGGGCCTCGGGGGGACTTGGTGCACAGTGGCGAAATGCCGGACCTGCTTTTCGCCACTCAGTTCGTCTTGACCTGGGGCATTTTGAAGCTGTCCTTGAGGCTGACGGAGCGGTTAAAAATCAGGCGCTCTGGACCGCTCAGGCGGGGATCCAGGCTGAAATAGCCGAGGCGCAGGAACTGGAAGGCCTGCCCCGGTCTGGCCTCCGCCAAGGAGGCCTCAAGCTGGGCCTTGGGGAGGATTTCCAGCGACTGTTCATTCATATTCTCCAGGTAGCCGCCCTCGGCGTTATCCGGGTCCTCCACGGCAAAGAGCTTATCGTAGAGACGGCATTCGGCTTCGATGGCGCTGGACTGGTCCACCCAGTGGATGGTGCTCTTGATCTTGCGCCCATCCGCCGCGTTGCCGCCCCGGCTCTCGGGGTCGTACTCGGCCAGGACCTCGATCACCCGGCCCTCTTCATCCTTGATGCAGCCTGTGCAGCGCACGATGTAGGCGTGCTTAAGACGGACCTCATTGCCGGGGAAGAGGCGGAAATACTTTTTAAAAGGTACTTCTAAGAAGTCCTCTGCCTCGATCCAGAGATTCCGGGAGAAGGAGATCTGACGCTGGCCGTCCTCGGGCCGCTCCGGATTGTTATCGGCGCTGAAATACTCGACCTGGCCCTCGGGGTAGTTGGTGATGGTCAGGCGTACGGGGCGCAGCACAGCCATCACACGCTGGGCGTTCAGATTCAGATCTTCGCGGAGGCAGTGTTCCAGGAAGGCGTAGTCCACCGTGTTTGGCACCTTGGAGACGCCGATGCGGGCACAGAAATTGCGAATGGAGGCCGGGGTGTAGCCGCGGCGGCGCAGGCCGCAGAGCGTCGGCATGCGCGGGTCGTCCCAACCGTCGACAAGGCCATTTTGCACGAGGTAGAGCAGCTTGCGCTTGCTCATCACCGTGTAGTTCATGCCGAGGCGGGCGAACTCAATCTGGCGCGGACGGGAGGGCAGGAATTCGCGCAGGTTATCAACCACCCAGTTGTAGAGCGGGCGGTGATCCTCGAACTCAATAGAGCAGAGGGAGTGGGTGATACCTTCCAGGGCGTCTTCAATGGGGTGGGCGAAGTCGTACATCGGATAGATGCACCAGCTGTCTCCCAGGCGGTGGTGGCGGGCGCGCAGAATGCGGTAGATGACGGGATCGCGCATGTTCATATTGCCCGAACTCATGTCAATTTTGGCCCGCAGAGTCCGGCTTCCGTCGGGGAATTCCCCGGCACGCATGCGGCGAAAGAGATCCAGGTTCTCTTCGATGCTACGCTCCCGATAAGGGCTGTTCTGTCCTGGCTCCTGAAGGGTGCCGCGCAGCTGGCGGGTCTCCTCCGGGCTGAGTTCACAGACATAGGCCAGGCCCTTCCGGATCAGCTCCTCCGCCAGCTCGTACATGCGGGGAAAGTAGTCGGAGGCGAAGTAGAAACGGTCCGCCCAGTCGAAGCCCAGCCAGTGGATGTCTTCCTGAATCGCCTCGACATACTCCGTGTCCTCCTTGGAGGGGTTAGTGTCGTCCATGCGCAGGTTGCAGAGGCCCTGGTAGTGTTCAGCCAGGCCGAAATTGATGCACAGGGCCTTGGCGTGGCCGATGTGCAAGTAACCGTTCGGCTCAGGTGGGAAGCGGGTATGGAGGGTCTCGCCCTCATACTGCCCGCCTGCGGCGAGGTCCTGTTCGATGAATTCCTGAATAAAGTGTCGTTCCGCCATGGGAGATCCTTTCTCTTTACTTCACGGGTCTGGGTGCCTGGGCAGGAGTCCCCGCCGGACTCTAGGCCAGTTCCGCCCGCTCCAGCTGTCCCGCCAGTCGGGCCAGACTTTCCTCTCTGCCCAGTATGAAGAGCAGCTCGCTGGCCCCGCCCGGAGTGACTCCCTGGGCGGAAATGGCAATGCGGCAGGGCCACATGACCTGGCCATTCTTTTTTTCCAGACGTTGGGCGCAGTCCAGGAGGGCCTGGTGCAGGGCCTCCTGCTCCCAGTTCGGGAGGCTTTCAAGGGCCTGGTAGACGGCCCGGAGCAGTGGGGCGCTGCCCGCCGCCTGGGTCTTCATTTTTTTGTGGGCATAGAGCTCCGGGTCAAAGTCGGGGCGGTAGTCCAGCAGGAAGCGCAGCGTGGCCTCAATGTCCCCCAGCTTCTCCAGGCGGGGCTGGAGGCAGGCCGCGAGGACGCGGGACTTGGCCTCGCGGTCCTGGGCCCAGAAGGGGGCCCCAGCGAGCACGGAGTCAAAATAGGGCTGGCAGAGGGCCTGGAACTGGTCGAGGTCCATGGCCTTGAAATACTCCTGATTGAACCAGGTCAACTTCTTGTAGTCAAAGACGGCCGGAGACTTGGCGATGTGGGCCACGTCGAAGTTCCGCTCCAGCTCCTGCAGTGAAAAGATTTCCTGTTCTGTACCTGGAGACCAGCCCAGGAGCGCAAGGTAGTTGATGATGACCTCGGGGAGGTAGCCCTCTTTGATCAGGTCATCAAAGGAGGTCGCTCCGTGGCGCTTGGAGAGCTTGCGCCCGTCTTCACCGACGATAAGAGGGAGGTGGATGTAGACCGGTTTCTCGTAGCCCAGGGCGTCGTAAAGCAAATTGTACTTAGGCGTTGAGGAGAGGTATTCGGAGCCGCGCACGACATGGGTGATGCCCATGGCGTGGTCGTCCACGACATTGGCGAAATTATAGGTGGGAAAGCCGTCGGACTTCAGGAGAATCTGGTCCTCCAGCTCCGAATTCTGCACACAGATATGGCCGTAGACCGCGTCGTCGAAACAGGTCTCACCCTCCAGGGGCATGCGCTGGCGGATAACGTAGGGTTCACCAGCCGACAGGCGGGCCTGGACCTCCTCCGGGCTGAGGTCGCGGCAGTGCCGGTCATAGCCCTGGTGTTCGCCCTCCGCCTTGAGTTGGGCCAGGCGCTCTTCGCCGCAGAAGCAGTAATAGGCGTGGCCCTGGCGGACCAGCTCTTCAGCGATGGGACGATAGCTGGCCTGGCGCTCACTCTGCACGTAGGGAGCATAGGGCCCTCCGACATCCGGCCCCTCATCGTGCTGCAGGCCACAGCGCTTCAGTGTGCGGTAAATGAGCTCCAGAGCCCCCTCCACCTGGCGCTCCTGGTCCGTGTCCTCAATGCGCAGGATGAAGCGCCCGCCCTGGGTCTTCGCCACCAGATACTCGTAGAGTGCGGTGCGGAGGTTACCGACGTGCATGAAGCCCGTGGGACTGGGCGCATAACGTGTGCGTACCTCGTTCATAGTCTCTCCGTTTCTTAGCCTTTTTTCGGAATATAATAACATATAGAGCAGGGGCAAAGTCTGGCCTCAAGACCGGCAGCCCCAGACCCATAAGGAGGAGCAAAAGCCCCGTGTTTGGCTATGTTCGGCCGTTTAAGGCCGAGTTGACCTTTCGTGATTTCGCCCGCTATCGTTCGGCCTACTGTGGCCTCTGCCAGGCCATCTCCCGCCACTATGGCCAGCTGCCGCGTATGGCGGTGAGCTACGATCTGACTTTTCTCATTCTGCTGCTGGAGTCCGTGGCGGAGGAGGAGCCCGTTCTATGCGAACGCCACTGCCCCATTCACCCCCTCAAGGCCCGAGCAATTGAGGGGGAGCGCCCCATCCTGCATTTTGCGGCGGCCCTGACCGTGCTGCTGGCCTGTGGGAATCTGCAGGATGACCTGCAAGACGGGGAGCGGCGCTGGCGCTCTGGGCTCTCCCTGCTGGCCCTCCGCCGGGCGCGAAAAAAGGCCGCCCGGGACTTTCCCCAGCTGGAGGAAGCCTTGAGCGCGGGCCTGGGCCGCCTGCGCGCTAAGGAGCAGGACCTGAAGTCGGCGGAGGAGCAGGCCGAGAGCTTCGGCGCTCTTCTGGGGGAACTGGCCCGTCAGGCCCTGGAGCAGGAGGGTGGAGCGGGGGGCTCCACGGATGGGCGTCTGGACGAAGTCATCCCCTACATCCTCCAGCGGGTTGGGGCCTGGATTTTCCTGCTTGACGCGGCGGATGACTACGAGGCCGACCTCAGACGACAGGGCTACTCGCTCCTGCCGGGCAAAAGGCGCAGCGAGGCGGTGGAACGCCTGCGCCCCAGGCTCCAGATACTGGAGGAGGAGATCGAAAAGGCTGCGGCCCTCCTGCCCTATAAGCGCGATGCCAGGCTCATCGCAAACATCGTTCTGGACGGCCTGGCCAGCCAGCGCGAGTCCGTGCTCTGCCCGGATAAGCGGCGGCGGGAGAAACTCTAGTCCGGCGGAGCGGGGGGGCAACTGTGCTAGAATAGCGCTATTTATGTCCGCCCTCAGAGGCGGACTGAGCGTAGAAAAAAGGAGAACAGACCATGCTCTTTGCCGGAATTCTGGCTGGAGGCAGCGGGCGCCGCATGCGCTTCAGCGACCTCCCGAAGCAGTTTCTCATTCTGGGCGACAAGCCCGTGATCATCCATACGGTGGAAAAATTCCTGGCTGTGCCCGACTTTTCCCAAATTTACGTCGGCGTCCACCCGGAGTGGCAGGACTACTTCGAGGACCTGGTCCAGCGCTATCTGCCCACAGCCCAGGAGCGAATCTGTATCGTCGCCGGGGCTGGAGACCGTGCGGGCACCCTGCGCCAGATTCTGGAAGCCATCGAAGCCCGCTACGGGCAGTCCGCCCAGCACGCCATCGTCAGTCACGACGCCGTGCGTCCCTTTGTCGATGTGGCCTGTATTGAGGCGAATATCCGCGCTCTGGAGCGCTGGGACATGGTGGATACGGTCATCCCCGCCACGGATACCATCATCGCCTCGAAGGATGGGGAGGAAATCAGCGCCATCCCGCCCCGTCAGGAACTCTATCAGGGACAGACCCCGCAGACCTTTCGCATCCGGCGCTATCTGGAGGTGCTGGACAGCCTCAGCCCGGAGGAGGAGGCCAGCCTGACCGACGCCTGCAAGGTCTTCACCCTGCGCCAGCTTCCCGTCGGCCTGGTCCCGGGGGCCGGCAGCAACATTAAACTGACCAGCGTCGTGGACTTGAAGCTGGCCTACGCCCTCATCGACGAGCAGCTGCCGGCCTCTTACCAGCAGCAGGCGGTGAACCATGCTCAGTAAGCGGGTCTCCCTCCTGAGGCCCCACTTTTTTGCAATCGACTATGTGCAGTTGCAGAATCTGGAGGCCAAAGTCCTGGTCCGCCCAGAATATCTCTGTCTCTGCCATGCCGACCAGCGCTATTACCAGGGGCAGCGCCGACCTGAGGCCCTGCGTAAGAAGCTGCCTATGGCCCTGATTCACGAGTGTGCGGGACGTGTGCTCCAGGACCCGACGGGCCAGTTCCAGCCCGGTCAGCGGGTTGTGCTGATACCGAATGTGCCAGATCCCCAGCGGAGGGGGCAGTATGAGAACTACGGTGAGCAGGTGGGTTTCCGTTCCAGCGGCCTTGACGGCTTCACTCAGGAGCTGCTGGCCCTGGAGGCGGACCGCGTCGTGCCCGCCCCGGACATCGCGCCCGAAGTGGCGGCGATCACGGAGTTCTTTTCGGTGGCCTTCCATGGAATTGGCAAACTGGCCAGAACCATGGGCCGTGAGCCGCAGGAGGTGGCGGTCTGGGGGGACGGCAGCCTGTCTTATGTGCTCTGCCTCGCCCTGCGCTGGCTCTATCCCCAGCTGGCTATATACCTGGTGGGAAAAAAAGAAATAAAGACGCGCCTGTTCACCTTTGTTGATCAAATCTATTACAGCAATGATCTCCCTGCGGACCTGCGCTTTGATTGGGCTTTTGAGTGCTGCGGGGGGCAGGGGAGCTACTACGCCATCCAGGACATAATTCGCCAGATCCGACCTGAGGGCGGCGTGGCCCTGATGGGCGTCTCCGAGGAGCAGATTGCGGTCAACACACGGGACATACTCGAAAAGGGGCTGACGTTTATCGGGGCCTCGCGCTCCGGACGGGAGGACTTCCTGGCCGCCGTGGAGGCCCTGGCGGAACCCAAGTTGGCCCGCCGCCTGGGCCGCATTGTCAAATATGAGGGCCCCGTGCGCTCGGTGACGGACCTGCACCGCATTTTTGAGCAGGATCGCAACAATCCGTTTAAGACGGCCTTTAAATGGGAATTCTAGGAGGAACTGCCCCTGTGGAAAGCACAGCCAAGCCCGCTCCAGACATCCGTGACTACCAGCGCTGCGCCTGGGACATGTATCTGTATTTTGCCGACTTTTGCCGCCGCCACCAGCTCCGCCACTATGTCTGTGGGGGCTGCTGTATCGGGGCCCTGCGCCACGGGGGCTTCATTCCCTGGGATGACGACATCGACGTCTTTATGCCGCGGCCGGACTATGAGCGCCTGACGGAGCTCTGGCCCAGGGAGGCCGACACGGGACGCTACAGCCTCTGCCGCAGTGACCGCGAGCACAATTACCACGACTGCGGCACGCTGATCAAGGACAACCGGACGACTTTTATCAATCGACACAGCCGGCATGAGGACATCAATCACGGATACATGCTGGACGTCATCCCGCTGGACGCCGCGGCCCCCCAGGGTCTGGCCCGCCGTTTGCAGCTGTTTTATGCCATGGTTTTCAGTCTCTACAACGCCCAGCGTCTGCCCGACAACCAGGGTTCCGCCGTGCGCCTGGCCTCCCGTCTGCTGCTGGGTCTCGTGCCCTGGAAGGGCCTGCGCTACCGTCTCTGGCGCTGGGCTGAGCGCCGCATGAGCCGCTATCCATGGGAGCAGGCCGAGTACGTTAGCGAACTGGTCACCGGCTTTCGCTATATGAAACTGCTCTATCCCGCAGAGATCTTTGGCAGCGGGCGGGACCAGGCCTTCGCTTCGGGGCAGGTCCGATTGCCAGCCCGCGCCGAGGACTACCTCCACCAGGCCTTCGGCGATTACATGCAGCTTCCGCCTCCTGAGGCACGGGTCCCCAAACACGATGTGTTCTTCGCCGATTTGGAGCGGCCCTACACGGAATACAAGGGTATTTATTACTGTGTGAAGGAGGGGGAGAAGGTCTGATGGAGGCGAAACCTATGCGGGCGGAGCTGGAGCAAAAGTCCACAGAGCTGATTCTGGAGCTGCCTGGTCAGGATTCCGTTCCCCTCCGCGCCGTGCAACTGCGCTGTCTGGAAATCCTGGACGTGTTTGATGACTTTTGCCGCCGCCACCACTTGCAATACAGCCTCTGTGGAGGTTGCTGCATCGGGGCCCTGCGTCACGGGGGCTTCATCCCCTGGGACGACGATGTTGACGTACATATGCCGCGGCGGGACTATGAGCGGCTGACGGAGCTCTGGCCCCAGGAACAGGGCCTCGCCCGCTACCAGCTCTGCCGCACAGGTCCTGGGGCCTTCTATGACACGATGCTGACGGCGATCGTGGATATGGAGACCTGCTTCGTGAAGCGGGGCCAGGAAAAACTTGATATACCCCACGGCCTACGCCTGGAGGTCATCCCCCTGGACGGGGCCCCAGAGGGCCGCTGGGCACGGCGTCGCCAGCTGATCTGGGCCCTGCTCTTCTACTTGTATAACCGTGAATTCGCCCCCGAGAATCGAGGGGCCCTGGCCGCTGTTCTGGGGCGCATCGCCCTGGCACTGGCGCCCTTCCGCTCCTGGCGGACGCGGCTCTGGCAGCTGGCCGAGCGGCGTATGAGCCGCTACCAGGCGGAGGAGACGGGCTACTGGACGGAGCTCTGTGTGACCTGGAAATACATGCGTCAGCGCTATCCCTATGCGGTCTTTGCCGGAACCCGGGAGGAGAGCTTCGAGGGTCGGAAGTTCCCTCTTCCCGTCCAGGCGGAGGCCTACTTGCAGCAGGCTTTTGGCGCATATATGGAGCTGCCTCCAGAGGAGCAGCGCCGCCCTAAGCATGAGGCGCTGCTGCTGGACCCGGACCAGTCCTACCGGGTCTACCAGGACCGACTGGAGCTCCTGCGCCAGACTGCTTCGGCAGAGCGGGATGAAAAGGGCTAGAATGTTATATCACTGACAGGTCTGCCTTGGCCCCTGGGCCGAATCGCGGACAGCAGTTGTGGATAGAGAGGAAGAAGCATGTCCAGGCGAGATATAAAGCAGAAACGCGGAAAGAAAAAGCGGCGCAGCCAGCTCGGCTCCAAGAGCCGCCAGGAATGGGCGGAGCTTTTCGAGCTTGAGCAGGATGAGCAGGGCGAAGAGGCTGAGGGCCCGGAGTTCTACGATGAGGAGGGAGGCACCCAGCGCTTCTCCCCAGCCGAGCTGAAGAGCCAGCTGGTAGAGAGCCAGCGGAGGGCCCTGGCCCAGGAGTTCAGCGAGAATCGGCGTGCCCGAAATAAGAGGGCCCGACTGAGTCAGATCTGTGGTTATGTCATGGGCTTCTTGCTGAATTTCGTGTCCATCATCTTCATCTACTACCTGAGTAAGCGCCAGTTCCTGCCCAATCGCATCCAGTACCCGCTGATTGGCCTGGTGCTCATCCTCAATACGATTGTCGACCTCATCTTTATCTTCCGCCGCAGCAGGCCCGAGCAGCGCCGCAGTACCCGGGCCCTGGCCTATGTCCTGAGCGCTGTACTCATCATCTTTTTCGCCCTGCTGAGCTTTGTTTACGGCCGCCTGGACCAGACGATCAATCAGCTCTCATCGAACAAAAAAATCATCAGGCGCTTTTCGCTGATTGTCCACAAGGACGACCCGGCCCAGGATGTGGGGGCCGTTCAGGGACAGTCGGTGGGGGCGGTCACCCAGAGTGACGCCGCGGCAGCCCAGCACCTGTTGAGTTCCGTGGGGGCGAGCCAGATTCAGGACAGCCCCAGCTATCAGAGCCTGGTCCGTGACCTGCTCGGGAAAAAGCAGCGTTTCATCCTCTTGAATGAGAGCTACCGCAGCCTGATTGAAGATGTCGAGAAGAGCTTTGCTGCTGAGACACGTATCCTCAAGACCTATGAGTTCGACCCTGAAACGCCCCTGGAGAACCGGCTTCCTGTCCGCAGCCAGCAGGGGACCCAGGCTACGCGCAGCAAGCGCCGAGAAGAGCTGCACGCCTATGAGGCCGGAGCGGCGATTGACGGCAACTCGCCCTTCCTGGTCTATGTCAGCGGCAACGACACCTACGGCAAGATCGATGAGGTCAGCCGTTCGGACGTCAACCTGATTCTGGCGGTGAATCCGGAGACCCACCGTATCCTCATCGTTACGGTGCCCCGCGATGCCTATTTGCCCATCGCCGGAGAGGGCGGAGGTTACTACGACAAGCTGACCCACGCCGGTCTTTACGGTGTTGAGGCTTCCCAGCAGACGCTGTCGAATCTTTTTGGCTTAGGTATCAACGGCTATGTGCGGATCAATTTCAGCTCTCTGATCCACATCGTGGACAGCATAGGCGGCATAGATGTTGACAACCCCGTGGACTTCACAGCCAAGAATGGCAAGCACTTCCCCAAGGGCCGCATTCACCTTCTGGGTAAGGACGCACTGACCTTCTCGCGGGAGCGCTACGGCCTGGAGGGGGGCGACTTCGACCGCGGGCGCAACCAGGAGCGGGTGCTGAAGGCGGCCATCGAAAAGATGATGGCCCCGGCCCAGCTGCTGAACTTCAATAAAATTCTCTCGGTCATCGGCTCGTCCATCGATATGAATATCCCTGGCGACGCCCTGACGACCATTGTCCGCCGCCAGTTGGAGGATTCCAGTTCCTGGCAGATTGACATGGATAATGTGGGGGGGGAAGGGAGCCTGGGCGTCCATTCCTCCTATCTGATGCCGGATTACCAGCTCTACATGGTGGATCTGGATGAGGACTCCGTGGCCCGCGTCAAGGCCCGCATTGAGGAGGTCCTGGGGCGGAGTCCCAGCGGCGTCCAGAGTGCCAGGGACTGAGGGCCTGATACCTGAGAACTGTGGTGGCGTCCGTCAGCTTCTGGCTGGTGGACGCCCTTTACTTTTGCCCCATAATGCTGTGAGCGCAGAGCCTGGCCGGTCTGCCCCAGGCTTCCAGGGACCCGTGTTTCAGACCTTCACACATAGGAATATGGCGAAAATATGAAACTCGCAAAATTCGATAAAAATACTCCCATTAGCGTGGGGAGTGCTATAATAGTCGGGAAAGTCTGCGCGTCCGCGCGCATGTCATAGAGAGGACCCCCTGAGCATGGAAGAAGCCAAGCTGATCCAAGAGATTGAGAAGCTGGAGAGCGAGCTGCAGCAGTTTGAGGCCGAGACCGAGGCCCAGTGTGCGGAACTCGTGCAACGGGCCAGGAATAAGGCTGAAACCCGCCTGCGCGGCCGTGAAGAGGAGCTGAGCGCCGAGCGTCAGAAGAGCGCGCAGCAGCGCGCGGATGAGGCGGGCCGCTATCTGGGTGAGCGCCACGGGCTGGCCAGCCAGGAGGCGCAGGGCCTACGCCAGGCGGCTGAGGGCCGCAAGGCCATGGCGGTGGCGGCAGTTGTAGGAAGGATTCTGGACTGATGGCGATCCGTGAACTGAAGCATCTGACGCTCATTGCGGCGGCGGAGGAGCGTCTGGGGCTCGTCACTGCACTGAGTAAGCTTGGGGCGGTGGAGCTGCGCCAGAGTCAGGTGCTAAAAGAACATTTCATGAGCCGGAAGCGCCCCTCTGAGGGGGGAGCGATCTGGCGGCGCGAGGAGGAAGTCCAGGCCGCCCTCTCCGCCCTGGCGGAGGGGCGACAGGAACAGTTTGACCAGAACTGGGGCGAGGAGGCCTACAGCAGTCTGCTGCGCGAGGCCCAGAATCGCATGTCCCGCCTTGCCCAGGCGGTGAGCCGGGCTGAGAAGCTGCGTCCGAAGAAGGCCCCGATGTTCCATGTGCGCCGGCAGATGAGCGTGGAGGACTTCCTGGGTCAGGCCCGTCAGCAGGCCGCGATCTGGGCCCAGTTGGAGGCCTTTGAGGCCGGGCAGAAAAAATTGCTGGACTACAGCGCTGAGAAGGGACAGCTGAGAGGACGCAAGAAGCAGCTGGAGCTGCGCTCCGGCCTCCGCCTGCCCGCGAGCCTGCGCTCCAGAGGGGGAAGCTTCGCCTACCACATCTGCTCGTTGACCCTGCCCAAGGATGGCCTTAAGGCGATTTTGGATGATCTGAATCAGGAACTGGAAGCGGCCTATGCTGTGGAGCTTTTACAGCAGACGGAGCGCCAGGCCGTGCTTCTCTTCGCTGTGGAGAGCTGCGCCCTGCAGGCCCTGCAACTGCGTCTCCAGCAATTGGGAGCCCAGGGCCTGCCTCAGCTTGAGGCGGGGGAGAGCCGGGACTTCGCCCAGGCTGCGGCCGCTCTGGAGGAGCAGATCCAGGCCCTGGACCAGGCCTATGCGGCCCAGCAGGCAGACTTGCTGGACCAGGCAGAGCAGCAGGAAGCCTGGGAGGTGCTGCACGATTACTACTCCATTGCCGCGGAGAAGCTGAAGGCCCTGCTGCAGATGGTGCGGACAGGGAATCTGCTGCTGCTGACCGCCTATGTGCCAGATCAGCTTGCGGAGCGCATCTGCCGGGCCCTTGAAGCGGAATTCGCCTGTAGCAGCTTTTTGCGGCCGGTGACAGCGGAGGAGAAGGCCCCGGTCCTGCTTGAGAACCCGAAAATGCTGAAGTCCTATGAGGCCATTGTGGAGATGTTCAGCATGCCGCTGGTGGGCACGGATCCCGACCCTACGCCGGTCATGGGGCCCTTCTACGCCCTCTTCTTCGGCATGATGCTCAGCGATGTGGGCTACGGCCTGCTTCTGGCCGGTATCATGGCCTATCTTCTATTCCGTGTCCGCGTCGAGGGCAATATGCGTCGGATGTGCACCGTCCTGATGCATGGCGGGCTTTCGGCAGTTGTTTTCGGCTTCCTGTTTGGCGGCTTCTTCGGCAATGCGCTGACCCAGGTTTCCGGGGAGCGACTGAAGTTCCCGATACTCTGGTTCGACCCGATGAGCGAACCCATGCAGATGATGGCGGTGAGCATCGTCTTCGGTGCGATTCACCTCTTTGTCGGCATGGGCGTAGACATCTGGATGCACGGCCGTATGGGAAAGCTCTATGAGGGTATTGTCAAGAATGTCCCCTGGTATCTGATCATCGGCGGCGTGGGCCTGCTCTTTGCTGGCCAGAGCTGGGCCAAGTACCTGATTATTGCGGGGGCCGCGGCCATCGTCCTGCTCTCCGCTGTGGGTGAGCGCAATCCGCTCAAGCGCGTCTTCTCAGGTCTGGGTACGCTCTATGGCATCACCAGTTATTTAAGCGACCTGCTGTCCTACACCCGTATCCTTGCTCTGACACTGGCCACCGCGGTCATTGCGATGGTGGTGAATATCCTGGCAACCCTGGGGGGCAGCAGTATTCTGGGCATCATTCTCTTCCTTCTGATCATGCCCTTTGGCCACCTTGTCAACCTGGCCCTTTCGGGTCTTTCGGCCTACGTACACAGTATGCGCCTGCAGTATGTGGAATTTTTCAGTAAATTCTATACGGGTGGCGGGGGAACGCCCTTCGCCCCCCTGAGACAGAAGACCCGCTACGTGCGCCTGGCCGCAAAATAAGTCACTTCGGACAGGCCGCTGGCGGAGACTTCTTCGGAGCGCGGCCCGTCCCGTGAAATAACGAGATCTATTCGGGAACCCCTGACAGGGTCCTGAAAATAGAGGAGGAAAAACAGTATGAAAGAGTTGTTTGAGTTCGTCTTTTCCGGTTCCGGTATCGCCCTCCTGGGCGGTACTCTGGCGGCGGCCTTCGCCGGTCTGGGTTCGGCCAAGGGCGTCGGTAAGGCCGGTTGTGTGGCTGCGGGCGTGATGTCCGAGAAGCCGGAACTCTACGGTAAGTTGCTGATCCTGCAGGCCCTGCCGGGCACCCAGGGTATCTACGGCCTGCTCGTCTGGTTCTTCGTGATGATCAAGGGCGGTTTCTTCTCTGGCGGTGCGCAGCTGACGCTGGTGCAGGGGATTCTGATTTTTGCCTCCTGCATTCCGATGATGATTGTTGGCTATGGCTCGGCAATTAACCAGGGCAATGTGGCCGCGGACGGTGTGCTGATGGTCGCCAAGCAGCCGGATGAGCAGACCAAGCCGCTGATCATGGCCGCCATGGTTGAGACCTTTGCCATTCTGGCCCTGCTGGTCAGCATCCTGGGTATCCTGCTGGCCGCCTAAGCGCCGTTCCGAGAGCAGCCCGGCCAGCTTCTGCCTGACAGAACAGGGAGACCTGGGACGGGCCCGATTCAGCGCGCGTGGACAAAGGAGAGAAGGATGCAAGGTCTGGATACATTACGTACAAGTATGAGGGACAGGGCTCACGCCCGCCGCAGGAAGGCTCTGGCAGAGGCGGAGGCTGAGGCCGCCCGAATTCTTCAGCAGGCGGATCAGCGCATCGCCGATCTGGAAGCGGACTGGCACCGGGAGCGCGAGAGTCTCCGGGAGTCGGAGGGCCGGCGCAGCGAGGCCATGGCGGCCCTGGATCAGCGCCGCACCCTCCTGGCTGAGAAGCAGGCCCTGATTGAGGAAGTTTTGGAGGAGGCCCAGACCTTCTTGCAGCAACTGGAAGGTGAGCAGCTGGAATCCTACTACCGCCGTCTTTTGGAGGGAGCATCGCAGCAGCTGGAGGCTGTGCGCTGTGCAGCTCAGGATGAGAGCCTCGTCCGAGCTCTGGTCCAGAAACTGGGACTCAAGGCCGAGATTGAGACGGATGCCCAGATGGGCCGCGGCCTGATTCTGCTCGCTCCGAAGTCCCTGGAGGACTACAGCTTCCGCCGCAGCCTGGCCAACCGCCACGATGAGCTGATGGAAGTGGCGGCAGGGCTGCTCTATCAGGACTGAGGGACAGGGCCCGCCAGTCGGGTCCCTGCTCTGTTATGGAGGAGCGCTCGTGACAACAATTCCGATCATTGAAGAATACCGGGGCCGCCTCGCCCGCCAGCCCCGCTCTGGAGCCTATAGCTTCGGCACGGGCCGGCTGGCGGTGCTCTCCGCGCAGCTGCTGGGGCTCCAGACTCTGGAACAGCTTGCCAACCAGGTCTTTAGCCTGGAGCAATTAAAGCAGGTCCTGGACCAGGCGGGCTATCCCCAGGCCGCAGAGCCGGAAACGCGCATCCGATTGGGACGTCAGGCCGCAGCGCGCGAGCTGAAGTCCGCCGCGCCCCAGTCGGTCCTGGCCCGTGCCCTGCTCCTGGAGCAGGACCTGCACAATCTCAAACTCTTTTTGAAGTATCTGCGCTCGACAGCTGAGCAGGGAGGAGCTGAACGTGAGGCGGAGATTCCCAGCCTTTTGCAGGCCTGGGTTTACCCGGAGGCCTATGTGGCTGCCGAGGAGCTCTACCGTGCCCTGCTGGAGCAGTCGGCCTCCGAGCGCCCGGCCTACGGTGCCCTGGCCCAGCTGCTGGACTGGGCCAGAGAGGAGGAGGCGGAGTGGCAGCGCGACTACGGCATGCAGGGTCTGGATGCCCGCCTGGACCAGCGGCGCTTTATCGGACTTCTAGACCTGGCCGAGGAGGCCTGGCAGGCTGGAGACCGCGAGACGGCGACCTACCTGCGCGCCTATACTGAGCTGCGCGCGGATATGGCGAATTACAGCACGGCCCTCCGCCTGCTTAAGGGTGGCTACCGGGCGGAGATCTACGCCCGCAGCTGTGTTTCCGGTGGGCAGGTGAGCCCCGAAGAGGCCGTGCAGGCCTATCGTCAGGGGGCCGCTGGCCTGGACCAGCGTTATGCCCGCTCCGCCGCGGCCTATCTCGTGACCTACGGTCAGCGCTACCGGGAAGGGGAGGGCGGGGCCCTCAGCCTGGGCCAGGATCGCCTCCTGGCGGCCTTCGCCCAGTTGGGGCAGGAGCCGGGCGCCTCTGCGGCCCGCGTGGCTTCCTATTTTATCTACCGCGAGCTGGAGGCCCGGAATCTGCGCCTGCTTTTGAGCAGCAGACAGCAGGCGGAACGCTCAGCTGTTTACCGGAAATTGCGGCCTAACTACCAGGGAGGTGTGTCGTGAGTCGGCAGATGTTTGCGGCGGCTATGGGCGATGCCGGCAGCGTAGCTGGCTTTCGCGCCATGGGTATGGAGACGGTGGCGGTGCATGACGGGGCTGAGGCCAGGGAGCGTCTGAGACAGATCCTGGACAGCGGCCGCTATGCGGTCCTGTATCTGACCCCAGCGGTGGCCAGAGACTGCCAGGACCTGCTGCAGGAGGCTGGGACGCGGGCTCTGCCCGCCGTGATGGTACTTCCCGGCAAGGGCGGCGCGGACGGATCGGCCGCCCTGCGTGAGGCGGCCCGCCAGGCCGTTGGCTTCGACATCCTGCGCTCGGAAGAGGAGCTCGAGGCCCTACTGCAAGAGGAGGCCCGGTCCGAGGCACTGTCGGCCCTGGAGGACTGAGACGGGGCTCTGAAACAGGAATACTCTGCTCCGCCACAAGTTGGCAGGGGCCAGCAAATAGACTTTTCTCGCCGGGGCTAGCCCGGTCCGGGATAAAAGAAAGGAAAGAGCATGGCGAAGGAACTCAGCAAAGGAACAATTCTAAAAGTTTCCGGACCATTGGTGGTGGCCGAGGGCATGCGCGACGTCCAGATGTTTGACGTGGTTCGCGTCTCGGATATGAATCTGATTGGCGAGGTCATCGAAGTTCACGGCGACCGCGCCTCCATTCAGGTCTACGAGGAGACCTCTGGCCTGGGCCCGGGCGAGCCTGTGCGCTCGACTGGCATGCCACTTTCCGTCGAACTGGCGCCTGGCCTGATCGGCAATATTTACGACGGTATTGAGCGGCCGCTGGAAGTTCTCTATCAGAAGAGTGGTAACAACATTCCCCGCGGCGTGCAGGTCGATAGTCTGGACCACGAGCGCCGCTGGCACTTCCGCCCCTGCCGCAAGGTGGGGGAGCTGCTGCAGGCCGGCGACATCATCGGTACGGTGCAGGAGAGCGAGATCATTGAGCACCGCATCATGGTCCCCCCGACATTCAAGGGTCAGGGGCGCCTGATCAGTCTGGTGGCCGAGGGCGACTACCGCATCGAAGATGAGCTGGGCCGCCTGGAGCAGGAGGGCCAGGAGACAGTCCTGCAGATGCTGCAGCGCTGGCCGGTCCGTCTTGCCCGCCCCCACGCGGGCAAGCACGCCCCCGCTGAGCCCCTGATTACGGGCCAGCGTGTCATCGATACCTTCTTCCCGATTACGAAGGGCGGCACGGCGGCCATTCCCGGCCCCTTCGGCAGCGGAAAGACCGTCACCCAGCACCAGTTGGCCAAGTGGGCCGCGGCGGACATCGTCGTTTACATCGGCTGCGGTGAGCGCGGCAACGAGATGACGGATGTACTGGGCGAATTTCCAGAGCTCAAAGACCCGAAGAGCGGCAAGTCGCTGATGGAGCGCACCATCCTCATCGCCAATACCTCGGACATGCCGGTGGCGGCCCGTGAAGCCTCTATTTACACCGGCATTACCATCGCTGAATACTACCGCGACATGGGCTATTCCGTGGCCATCATGGCCGATTCGACTTCCCGCTGGGCCGAGGCCCTGCGCGAGATGTCGGGCCGCCTGGAGGAGATGCCTGGTGAGGAGGGCTACCCCGCCTACCTCGGTTCCCGCCTCGCCCAGTTCTATGAGCGCGCGGGCATGGTGACCTGCCTCGGCCAGGATCAGCGCGAGGGCGTTCTGACGGCGATCGGCGCTGTCTCGCCTCCCGGCGGTGACCTCTCAGACCCCGTTGTCCAGGCCACTCTGCGCATCGTCAAGGTTTTCTGGTCCCTGGACTCGGCCCTGGCCTACAAGCGTCACTTCCCGGCCATCAACTGGCTGAACTCCTATTCGCTGTATGCGGACAAGGTCACGCAGTGGATGGACCAGGAGATCAGTCCCCACTGGTCCAAGCAGCGTCGCCTGGCTGTCAACCTGCTCAAGGAGGAAGCTGAGCTCGAGGAGATCGTGAAGCTGGTCGGTCTGGATACGCTCTCTCCCCAGGATCGCCTCAAGATGGAAACTACCCGCTCCATCCGTGAAGACTTCTTGCACCAGAACTCCTTCGACGAAGTGGACACCTACACCAGCCTCCACAAGCAGGAGCGCATGCTGCGCCTCATCCTGCATTATTACGACCTGGCCACCGAGGCCCTGGAGGCGGGTAAGCCCCTCTCGGCCCTCATCAATCTGCCCGTCATGGAAGGTGTCGGCCGTCTGAAGTACTGCCCTGAGGGTGAGGTCGAGGACAATTACTACCGCCTCAAGAAAGATCTGGAAGCAACGATTAAGGAGGGCTAAATAATGGCCAAAGAGTACCGCACTATAGAAGAAGTCGCCGGGCCTCTGATGCTCGTCAAGGACGTCGAAGGCGTCAAATATGACGAGCTGGGCGAGATCCGTCTGCCCAACGGCGATCTCCGCCGCTGTCGCGTCCTGGAGATTAACGGCAGCAACGCCCTGGTCCAGCTCTTCGACTCCGCCATCGGCATCAATATTCAGGAAAGCAGCGTGCGCTTCCTGGGCCGCAGCCAGGAGCTGGCTGTCTCCCCGGACATCCTGGGCCGTGTCTTCAACGGTATGGGTCAGGTGATTGACGGGGGGCCGGAACTCATCCCCGAGAAGCGCCTGGATGTCAACGGCCGCCCCATGAATCCTGCCGCCCGCGACTATCCGAACGAGTTTATCCAGACGGGTATCTCAGCCATCGATGGCCTGAACACCTTGGTGCGCGGGCAGAAGCTACCCATTTTTTCCGGCTCAGGTATGCCCCATGCGAAGCTGGCCGCCCAGATCGCCCGCCAGGCCAAGGTCCGGGGTAAGGATGAGCAGTTCGCTGTCGTCTTTGCCGCCATGGGTATCACCTTCGAAGAGGCCGACTACTTCACCAGCGACTTTGCCAGGACCGGCGCCATCGAGCGCACGGTGCTCTTCCTGAACCTTGCGGACCAGCCGGCCATCGAGCGTATCTCCACCCCGCGTATGGCTCTGACCTGCGCGGAGTACCTGGCCTTTGACCTCGGCATGCATGTGCTGGTTATCCTCACTGATATGACCTACTATGCTGAGGCCCTGCGCGAGGTCTCAGCCGCCCGCAAGGAAGTGCCGGGACGCCGTGGCTATCCCGGTTACCTCTATACGGATCTGGCGACGCTCTATGAGCGCGCCGGCCGCCAGAAGGGACAGAAGGGCTCCATCACGATGATGCCCATCCTGACCATGCCCGACGACGACAAGACCCACCCCATCCCCGACCTGACGGGCTACATCACTGAGGGCCAGATCATTCTGGACCGTGGCCTGCACCAGGCTGGCATCGAGCCGCCCATTGATGTTCTACCCTCACTTTCCCGCCTGAAGGATAAGGGAATCGGTAAGGATAAGACCCGCGAGGACCATGCGGATACCATGAACCAGCTCTTCGCCGCCTACTCGCGCGGCAAGGATGCCCGAGAGCTGGCCGTCATCCTCGGTGAGTCAGCCCTCTCTGATGTGGACAAGCTCTATGCGAAATTTTCCACAGAGTTCGAGCGCCGCTATGTCTCCCAGGGGACTGAGACAGATCGCAGCATCGAGGAGACTCTGGAAATTGGCTGGGAGCTGCTACGTATTCTGCCCCGCGCCGAGCTCAAGCGCATCCGTGATGCCTATCTGGATCGCTACTATGAGCGGCGGGCAGATTAAATGGGAAAAAGCAGATTAAGAAAGGTGAAGCAGCATGGCTAAGAGGCACGTCAGCCCGAACCGCATGGAACTCATGCGCCTGAAGCGCGAGCTGGGTACAGCCAGGCGCGGCCACCGCATGCTCAAGGACAAGCGTGATGGCCTGATGCAGGAATTCCTGGCCCAGGTCTATGAGGCCCAGAAACTGCGCTACCGTGTGGACCGGCTTCTGGCAGCCGTTTCTGAGGACATGGCCGGGGCCGTGGCCGTCATGGGGGAGGAGGCCCTGGGTAACGCCCTCTATGGAGGGGCCAGGAGCCTCAGCCTGGAGGTTGAGACCAGGAACATCATGGCGGTGGAGGTCCCGCACTTCACGTGGGCCCAGTCCCAGGCTCAGGAGGGGCAGGGGACCCAGGAGGACCTCCCCTACGGTATGGTCGACACCGCCGCAGAGATGGACGAGGCTGTCCTGGCCCTCCGCAAGGCCTTCCCCTATCTAATCGAACTGGCTGAGCGGGAGAAGACCGTCCGCCTGCTCGCCGATGAGATTGAGCGCACGCGCCGCCGCGTCAACTCGCTGGAGCATGTACTCATCCCTGAACTGGAATCCGGCATCCGCGAAATCAGCATGAAAATGGACGAGAACGAGCGCGGTAACCTGACCCGGCTGATGAAGGTCAAGGACCTCCTCCTGGCGGCCGAGCGCCAGAAGCAACTGGCCCAGGACGGGCGCAGTGCCTGAATGAGCCGCACATATCTGTGAGGGCCGGAGCCTTTCAGACACTGGTGTCAGCATTTGTGGGCCCATCTCCATGAGAGATGGGTTCTTTTTATGTGCCGTGGTATAATGGGCGAAGTTTATGAAAGAAAACGCCCCAGGAGGAGCGCATGATTTATAGACGACGTGAGTCCAGGGAGGGGCTAGGAGCCCTTGGGCAGCTGGGGGTGGAGCTGCTCTTGAAACCGGGCCGCAGCCTGACCCGCGAGGAGACCTGCCTCCGCTTTTCCAATTACGTTTGCCTGCTGCTGAGCCTTCTTGCCTTCTGCCTCTACAGTTACTTTGACTCCCGCCTGCTGACGGTGCGGTCCCTGGACTTCTGGCACTGTCTCTCACTGGGACAAGTAGATCAGATATACAGCCTCTTTCCCGGAGATTTGAACCAATACTATACGGGCGGTCTGCTCGCCCTGGTTTTGCGTGCGGTCTGGAACCTGCCTGTCTGGCTCCTCAGCCAGGGGCTGCCGGCCTATGCGGACTCCGCCCTGGCCCTGCTCTGGGGTCGTGGCTACCAGCTTTTCTTCTTTGTCTGGACCCTCAGCCTGGTCCGCCAGCTGGCCCTGCTCCTGGGCTTCAAGCGCCTGCAGCGCCAGCGCCTGCTCTCCCTGCTCCTGAGTGGGACCTGGTTTTTCACCTCGGTATTCTACTTCAGCAGCTCAGATATTATCTGGATTTTTTTCGCCCTGCTCTGCTTCAAGTACAGCCTTGAGGGACGGGTCTATCAGGGGGCCATTTTTGCCGCCCTGGCCATCCACCACAAGCCTTTTTTCGCGGCAGCCTACCTCCTGCTTCTCTGTTGTACGGAGCGTCAGGTACTGCGTTTTTTAAATCGCCTGCTGCTCTGTTTTTTCTCCCCCATCCTGGAGCGCTATTTACTGAGTTTCTGGCCAAGCTATCGGGAGGCCCTCGTCCACAACAGTTTTAGCCCGCAGATTGATTTTATGAAGGGCTTTGGACTGGGCCTGTCCGGCCTTAATGCCAATTTGCTGCTCCTGCTTTTTCTGAGCATCTTCCTCTACGCCCTCTTCGCCCCCCGACTGGATCTCCAGCGCCAGAGCCAGACGTTTTTCTTCCGTCTTTGCCTTATGGCCGGGTCCTACCTCGTCTTTTTTGACCAGCCCCTATACCGCTACAGTATGCTCCTGCCCTGGCTCTATTTTCTGCTGGTCGCTGAGAAGCGGCGCTTCGGGGAGCTCCTTGCAGTGGATACGGGCCTTGGCTTTGCCGCGATCTGGCTGAGTGTGCTCAAGCGGCAGCCGAGTTTTGACCTGGTCGCCTTTCGCAACTCCCTGCTCCTGCCCCTGGAGCAGCGGGGAGGGGGCCGCTATGACTTTGGCTTTCAGGTCTTCGGTGCCTGGGCCAGGCCAGAGTCCCTGGCCTTTATCCTCCTCTCGACCTGCACCCTGCTCTGGCTTCTCTACCAGGCCTATCTGATCTTTCCTAAGCGGGGCATACTCTACCGCAGCTACGTCCTCCTCCTGCGTCAGCTTCTGACCGAGGGGGGAGAAGCTGAGGGGCAAAAGCCCAGCAGCCCTGAACTCAAGTACCTCTGCAGTCACCTGCGACGCTCTGGCCTGGGCCTGCAGACGGCCCGCCCCTACCATCTGCGCCAGGACCTGCGGCACTGGATCTGTCGCCGTCACCGCTTTTTCTTGCTGCTCCGCCCCCTGGTTCTCTGCTTCTGGATGGCCTTTAGCCTCTACCTCTACTGGGCCTGAGTCTGCTTTACGACCCAAGTTGCAGCGCTAAGAGTCTCCCTTTTGGGAAGTTTTTATTTTTCTGATTAAATGAAAAAGTAGCCGCTTGCCTGGGCCGAAAAACTTAAGTTCAGGAGGAATCTATAATATAATTTAAACGATTATCGAATAAATTTATTTCCAGGGAGTTCAGAGGATGGGCTCCCGCTTGAGGAGGAAGGAGTTCTGTTATGAAGGGAAGGAAGATGCCGCGTCTGCTACTCTCTCTGCTTTTGGCGCTGGGCCTCTTATGCGGTCCTGAACTGCGGGCCGCTGAGGGACTGCAGACCAGCCAGACCGAGGAGGCTGCCGCTCAGCTTGAGCAGGAGGCGCCAAGCGAAGAGGGCCTTGCCCGGACTGAGGAGCAGCAGCTTCACGAAACGCGTGAAGTAGAAGCGGCCAAGCCTGCAGAGCAAGTGACCAGGCCCCTGCTCGAGAAGCTGGGAGAGGCTGAGAATGAGGTGGAGACAGCTGAGAAGCTGCCGGAGCTGACAGAGGACGTCCAGCGGGCGGGCCGAGAGCAGGCAAGGTCCCTTGAGAAAACAAGCGGAGAACAGGCCGTGGGGCGGAAGGCAGACCTGCAGGCCGCGCCAGAGGAGCGGACTGAGATGGAGCCTGCTGCAAAAGCGGAGTCGTCTCAGGAGGGCAAAAAAGTCCTGGGCTGGGTGGAGGCGGGCGGTCGCCTCTATTACTACGACAGCCAGAGCGGGAAAGCCCTCAAGGGCCTGCAGAGTATCGGGGGCCAGCAGTACCTCTTCAGCACCCGCGATGGCCATATGCTGAAAGGCCTGCAGACCTACTGCGGCCAGCAGTACCTCTTCAGTACCCGTGACGGCCGTATGCTGAAGGGTCTGCAGCGCTACGGACAACAGCGCTATTTCTTTAGCCCCAGTACGGGTCAGCGCCTCACAGGCCTGCAGTCCCAGAATGGCTATACCTACCTCTTCGCCCCCGAGACGGGCCACATGCTTACGGGACTCCAGCAGTACCAGGGTCAGCTCTACCTCTTCAATACCCAGACCGGCATTATGCTCAAGGGCCTGCAGCGCTACGATGGTCAGCTCTACCTCTTCAGCACACGGGATGGCAGGGCCCTGGATGGGTGGCAGACCTACAGGGGGCAGCGCTATTTTATCGACCCCGCAAATAAACGTGTCTACCGCGGCCTCCTGCACCACGACAGCCGCACCTACATCCTTGACGAGCGGGATGGCCATGCGCTGAAGGGTCTGCAGTTCTATTATGGCCGCTATTACTATCTGGCCGGACCCGGCAATTCGGCCCTGGTAGGGCCCCAGTACCTCTACGAGGGCAAGTTCTACTTCGACCCCATGACTGGGGCCAGCCGCGATGCTGGCTGGGTCTACTATGACGGCCTGTACTACATGGTTCGGGCCGATGGCCGTCTGCACACAGGTTGGTATTACGAGAATGGTAAGACCTACTTCTTCAACCTGGGCTCTGGGGCCTCCATGACTGGCTGGATTGATCTCATCGAGGGCCTCTACTACCTGAGCAACGAACAGCAGCTGCTCAAGGGCTGGCACACGGTGGACGGGCGCAGCTGTTTCTTCGACGCCAATGGGCGCTATCTGGCCCGCAGCTGGGAGCACGTGAACGGTAAGCTCTACACCCCTAACGGCAGTGTGGATGTTGGGGACCGCGTCATCGTACTGAGCATCGCTGAGCAGACCCTCTGGGGCAGCGTCAACGGCCGCACAATCTCCACGCCTGTCGTCACTGGCCACCGCGGCAGCATGGATACCCCCCGCGGTATCTACCGCTTCCAGGGCAAGGTTCGTAATGCCGTCCTCCGTGGGCCAGGCTATGCCCAGCCCGTCTCTTATTGGATGCCCTTCTGGAATGGCTACGGTCTACACGACGCCAGTTGGCGCAGCAATTTTGGTGGTTCCATTTACACCTACAACGGCTCCCACGGCTGCGTGAATATCCCGCCCTGGCGTGCCGGCGAGTTCTATGACATCGTCCGAGCTGGAACGGTCATCTACATCTATTAGGCCCAGGATAAAAGGCGGCAAAATTTCAGCTCAGCCCAGACAGAAAGACAGCTCCTTGTCTCCCTCCGGATGGAAGGGGGACAAGGAGCTGTTTTTATGGGGACGAGCGCCGAGTTAGTCTCCGGCCCCAAGCACCTGGGCTTCTAGGAACTGGGCCACTCCGTCCGGATGGTGATGGGGGGCCAGATAGCGGCAGCGGGCGCGGGTCTGGGCATCGGCATTGGCCATGGCCACGGGGTAGCCGACAGCTTCTAACATTTCCCAGTCGTTGCGGGCATCGCCGAAGGCCATGATTTCCGTTGCGTCCAAGCCGAGTTTCGCGCCGAGGGCCAGGAGGCCGCGGGCCTTGCTGCAGGAGCGGTGGTTCAGCTCCCAGGTGCGGTCGCCAGAGCTGGTGAAGCGCAGCTCCGGCAGGCCCTCGATGATTTCTCTGAGCGGAGCGGCCTGGATGTCGGAGACACAGGGGATAAAAATTTTCTGGAGGGCGGCGCCCCGTGTAATGAGCTCGCGCAGGTCCGGGATGGGGTGCAGGGATTGGCGCATGTCACGCAGCTTGCCGGGACTGTAGAAGTCCTCACGGAAGTAGGGGAGGCGGCTGGCCTGGACGTAGCTCTCGTCCTCGGCATAGACTTCGAAATAGAGTTCCAAGTCCTCCACCGCGGCCAGGAAGCGGTCCAGAGACTCCGCCTCCAGGAGGTCGGCGTGGACGAGCTCAGCTGACGTGAGATCCCGGACGCTGGCCCCGTTTGCCGTCAGCACATAGCGCAGTCCTGGCAGGTCCCGGAGCCCCTGAGGAAAGCGGGAGAGAATGCGGCCGCTGGCCACCACAAAGGCGATACCCTGGTCAGCCAGGCGCTGGGGTATGCGGGCGTTGGCAGGGGAGACCCGGGAGTCCTTATCCAAAAAGGTTCCATCCAGGTCCACCGCCACCAGTTTCGGTCTGAGCTGAGTCATAGTCCCTCCTCGTGTATGATGGAATAGAGCGGGGCGCAGGAAGCCCCAACAAGTCCTATTTTAACAGTAGAGGAGGGAGCGTATGGGACGGCAGGACAGCCTTTTGCAAGCGGAGTGGAAGACTGAGGCCCAGGAACTGGAGCGTCTGCTCAAGTCCTCGCGGCATACCGTATTCTTCGGCGGAGCTGGTGTCTCCACGGAGAGCGGCGTTCCGGACTTTCGCTCTGCTGCGGGCATATACAGCCAGGAACGGGGGGCTGAGCGTATTCTTACGCCTGGCTTCCTCTACACGCGGCCACGGGATTTTTATGACTTTTATCGGCGTTATTTCATCCTGGAAGGGATTGAACCCAATGCCTGCCACAGGAAGTTGGCGGACTGGGAACGGCGTCACCTCCTGCAGGCGGTGATCACCCAGAACGTGGACAACCTGCACCAGGCGGCGGGCTCCCAACGTGTCTACGAACTGCACGGCAGCGGTCAGCATTTCAGCTGCTGTGACTGTGGCTCCTGTTACCCCCTGCGTGACGTCCTGCCACTCATGGCCGCCCATCCGCAGGGTCTGCCCTGCTGCAGCTGCGGGGGCTTGCTGCGCCCGGACATCGTCCTCTATGAGGAGGGTCTGGACCAGTCCGTCCTGCTCGGGGCCATGCAGGAGATTGCCCAGGCGGATTTGCTGATTATCGGAGGGACCTCGCTCACGGTCTATCCGGCCGCGGGGCTGGTGGATGGGCTGAAGCCTGGGGCCAGGACGGTGCTCATTGACCGGGTACGGCCCAGCCGGGCGCGGTCCGTAGACCTCTACATTCAGGCCCCTCTGGGAGCCTTTTTTGCGTGTCTGGACTATTGAAACTGGCGGCTGGCCTCAGTTGGGCAGGCTGATCTCCCCACAGTAGGACCGGGCGAAGCCGCGGGCGATAGCCTTGGGATCGGGGTCCTGGGCGAGAAGCCACATCAGCTTGGTCACGGCGGCCTCGCTGGTCATGTCGAAGGCCTCGATGGCCCCCAGGGCCTTGAGTCGGCGCCCGGTTTCATAGAGGGAGAAGTCGGACTGTTCGTAGAGGCACTGAGAAGTGATCACCACAGGCAGCCCCCCCGCGATGAGCTCGCCCAGGGCGCTGACGTGGTCGCGGTGGAGGAGGTGCAGGCCGCCGATGCCAAAGGCCTCAATGACGAGGCCGCGGTACCCCATGTCCTGGAGTTGACGAAAGATACGGGGGTTCAGGCCGGGAATCAACTTTAACAAGAAGACGTCCGTGCAGAGATCGGCCTGCAAGTTCAGACCGCGGCAGTTCTGCGACTGCTCCACAATCTGGGTCCAGTGAGGGTGAAAGACCAGCCCCTCCCCGCTCAGGCGGGCCACAGGTTCCGCATTGATACTGTCAAAGGCGCGAAAATTGCGGGTGTGGGTCTTGACCGCCCGCACGCCCAGCATGACGCGGCGGTCGAAGGCCACGAAGACCCCGGCCCGTCCGGAGGCAGCCATCGTGAGGGCCAGGGCGAGATTGGCCGGGGCGTCGGAGAGGGGGTCCTCCAGGGGGACCTGGGAACCAGTCAGGACCACGGGGCGGTCCAGGTCTCGAAGCATGTAGGAGAGGGCCGAGGCCGTGTAGGCCATGGTGTCCGTACCGTGGGTCAGGACGAGGCCCTCGTAGTTCCCAGCGGCCTCGGCGATACAGCGGGCCATGTACTGCCAGTCCTCCGGTTGGATATTGGAGGAGTCCAGGCTCAGAATGTCGCGGTATTCTATGCTGTAGCGCTGCTCAAAAGGGCGCAGGTAGGGGCGTATGGCAGCCGGGCCCAGGGCTGGGCGCAGCCCACAGTCGCTGGCCCTGGAGGCCAGGGTGCCCCCCGTTGTCATCAGTAGTATGCGCGCTTTATCCATGGGCGTTCGTCTCCCTGCCGCAGATTTTATTCCAATTATAATCCAGTAATTCCTGTGTTAGAATAAACCGACCCAGCGGGCTGACCGAGCGTCTGACTGCCTTTCAGATAGCGGCTGCCCCTGTAGCTGGCCCTCCGGGCGGCGCTGGGTTTACGAAGTACGAGTATCTGTCGTATGGAAAGGAATTGTTTATGAAGTCACAACGTATTTACCTCATCGTCGAGTCCGCCGTCGTGGCGGCCCTGTACTATGTGCTGACGGCGCTGATTTTCGCCCCGATCAGCTTCGGCTCGGTCCAGTTTCGCGTGGCGGAGGCCATGATGGTCCTGCCCGCCCTGTCCCCGACGAGTTCGCTGGGACTCTTTGTGGGCTGCCTCCTCGCCAATCTGCTAAATCCCTTGAATCTGGGACCCATTGATGTCGTCCTGGGCAGCCTGACTACGCTCCTGGCCGCCCTGGCCACGGCTGGCCTGGCCAGGTACCTGCCGCCGAAGGGGCAGATTCCGGCCTTGCGCAGTCCGAAGCTCTGGCTCCTGCCGCTGCCGACCATTGTGCTCAACGGGCTGATTGTCGGCACGTACCTGCCCTTCCTGCTGAGCCCTGAGACGGTGAATCCGAGTCTTATTCTTTTTTCTATCCTGACGGTGGCCCTGGGTGAGTTGGGCGTGCTCTACATCCTGGGCATCCCCCTGCTCCTGGCGCTCCGAACATCGCCTCTGGCCAGACGCGGCCGACGCGGGAGCCGTGCCTGAGGAGCGGATCTCAGCTCCGTGGCCTCTTGCCACGTGATACAATTTAAGAAAAAGAGGCGGGTTAGGCAGACTTGCCTCTTTTTCCATACAAGGAGGATTGGGGTCTATGAGCATGTACTTCGACCGTGAGCCTGAGGTGGACTTCGTGCCTTACGAGATCCACTTCGACTACGGCGGCAAGGCTTTTCGCCTGCGCTCGGCCTCCGGGGTCTTTTCAAAACGGGAACTGGACACGGGAAGCAGGGTGCTGCTCGATGCCTGCTGCAGGCTTTTAGGTCCTCCGGGTCATGGCCCTGCCGGGGCCCTGCTCGACCTCGGCTGTGGGATTGGAACGCTGGGCATCGTGCTCAAACGTCTCTATCCAGACCTGGAGCTCAGTCTGGCTGACTGCAATCGTCGGGCCCTGGATCTGGCCCGGGAGAACTGCCGCGATCAGGGCCTGGGCTACGTGCGCCTCCATGAGTCGGATGCGTGGAAGGGTCTGGAGGGGCAGCGCTACCGCTACGTGGTGACCAACCCTCCGATTCGTGCGGGGAAGGCCGTTGTCCAGGACTTTTTTCGCGGGGCCCGGGCCCAGCTGGAGCCAGGTGGATACCTGCTGGCCGTAGTTTCCAAGCACCAGGGGGCGGCCTCGGCGCGCCGCTACCTGACGGAGCTTTTTGGCGAAGTGGAGGTGCTGGGACGGGAGAAGGGCTTCCATGTCTTCGCCTGCCGCTGCCCGGAGGAAGCCTGTAGCTTTAATTAATATTCCAGGAACTTTTAAATGAAGGCTCTGTCACAACAAATGGTTGATTTTTGACGAGAAATAGCGTATAATAATAGTAAGAAACAGTACCACCGAAGGAGGTAATTGGATATGCCTACTATCAAAGACGCATTAGATATTATCGGTAAGTTGACTGTCGCAGAGCAGGAAAGCCTTAAAACAATGCTTTTAAGTCCTGCCTTTGTAA
>JAEWGG010000002.1 GCA_023388435.1 Bacillota bacterium
GCTTGAATAACGCGCAGGCACGCTCCCTGAGCATTCTGTCATGCTTGCATCGCTTATCGATGGACATAGAAAACCTCCCATTCCTTGGATTGTTGTTTTCTGTGTCCAAGAAATGGGAGGCAGTTCATACCGGAGTACCTTTACTATCTCCAAATCCTGATTAAACCTTGGTGCGAAAAATATGCTTCTGGAAATACATTTAGAGAAATAAGCAAAGTAGCTCTATCCAAATGCATCATTCCTGTTCCTGATCTAAATGAGCAGGCAAAGATAGTTAATTTACTTTCTCGAGCAGATAATCTAATCAGTGCGCAAGAACAAGTAGGAGACGCTTTAACTCAAGCAAAAGAAGGCTTGTTACAGCAGCTCTTTATATGAAGAGCTGCTGCATGAGACCTTTTCGCAGACTGTTCAGTTCGTCTAACTCTTCTTGTGCTTGAATCACCTTTTCATGAATACTTGAAAGGAAAGCGGCTATTCGAGATTGCTCTTCTCTGCCACTTGGAAGGATATGGACGGTATTAAAAAAGTCAACAGTAGGAACATTGAGCAATCCGTGATTTCTGGCTCCCTCTGCGCATATTTCATTTACACCTCTATACCACTGCGACGACTCGAAATACCATTTTGCAAAAGCGCTCAATACAACCTCATCTTTTATTGCAAAGCACAGATAAAGGGTCGACACCGCCCCCTTATCATATAAATCGAGACGCTTAATTGAGCCAAATGGATAATCATTAGAAGTGCTTCTGTTGTACGCATATTCACCTCTATGAAGTAGATAATATCCACTCATATCTGTACTTGCTACAACTTTTGAAAAGAACTCTCGCTGATCAATTAAACCATACTGTGCAGAAATGGTTAGTGGAATATCTGTTGCCCCGTTATTTTTTCTTGTTATTCTTGTTGCAAAATCCCTCAGTTTGAAAGCTGTCCATTCAGATTGACTTGTTCTGGGCATAAGGCGAAGAGCGCGAGAAAAAATTGCTTCAAAGACACCTCTTTTATACTTCTTGAGTGTTTCAACCAAATTGCGTTGTTGGCGGATTCGTTCATCAAGAATGGTAAGAAAACCGACTATCTTTTTTTGCTCAGAATAACCAGGAAAATAGACTTCGCCTGTCAATACAGTTTCATTATTTACCTTCATGTCATGTTTAGCACCTATGTTGACGAGAGGTTTGAGATATTTATTAAGCCTTAAATCGTTCCCAAAATAATAGTCAATATACTCTGCTACTGTTCCTTCGCATGGATGATACACGGCATAAAGCGTTGAAACAATACCCGGAGCACCATTGTTTACCTTAATTATCCCGTAAGGATTGGCTTTGAGTGGGCTTTTGGTATAAACAATATCATTGGTCTCTACAACATGATATTCTGCGACACTCTCCCCGGCAAATGAACGCCCTTGAAATTCGATTTGATTGACAATACCGTATTCACCTGAAACAGAAAGCACATCAGACTTCGTATAAATGAGATTTTTATTTCTTTCTTTGTTTTCAACAAGATATTGAGAAAGATGTGCAGATTTTATATGCCCCTCAAACCCCGGAAACCGCAGTTTCGGCGATTTCTCAAGACCGTTACTTGAGGGCTATTTGAACTGCCAAAATCAATACTTCATCATAGCAAAATCCCTTGCAGTAGCAGAGGTAAATCCGCTATTGCAAGGGATTTCGGTGTTCATGGAGCTTTATCTGCGTACTTGAACAGAAGTATAAAAGAGGTGCGGTTAAGAAGCTTCTTTCGCCAAAATCATGTCCACTCAAAAATGCTAGGTGGACTACTGCCAAGATTGGTGAACTCGGCAGCTTTGTGAAAGGCGCGCCTCTTTCTAAAGCCGATATATCCGAGGATGGTACACCCTTTGTCCTTTATGGAGAACTTTATACGACCTATAACGAGGTTGTGACCAGCATTAAACGACGGACGGAAGCACAAGTTGATGAGACTTTTCTGAGCCGTATAGGAGATGTCGTGATCCCCACTTCCGGCGAAACGCCAGAAGAGATTTCAACGGCTTCCTGCGTTATGCTGCCCAATGTCATCCTTGCCGGAGACCTCTATATCTTCCGTGGCGATAAGGTGGATGGACGAATTATGAGCTATCTACTTAATCATGTTGTTAATGCAAAAATTGCCCGCATAGCGCAGGGGAAGTCAGTTGTCCATATTCAAGCGAACGAATTGTGCAAAATCACATTGACATACCCGGATAAAGGCACACAGAGCACAATAATAAGATTTCTTTCCTTGCTTGATAATAAGATCATGAAAGAAGAAAATGCGCTTGCTCTTTTGTCGAATCTAAAAGAAGGGCTATTACAGCAGCTATTCATATAAAAAGTTGCTGTAACAATGCTTCCTTGATGCGTACACATCCTTGAACGCTAGCTTGACAAAGATCAATCCTATGATCCAAAGCATAAAGCATAGAGGCTATTTGTGATTGCACTCCGAATGAGGGAAACGCAATGGATGTTTTTAGTATTTCGCTTTTGCTTATAGAGGCAACCTTCGTCCCTTGTATCAGCGGAAGAATTTGCATTTTAAACTTTTTGGAATTGATAAAGTAACCAAGATACATAGGTGCAAACGAAATCTTAGGGCGGCATGGTATTGTGTGAAGACCTGATAATGCCTTTGCATCAGCAACTCCAACAATTTCTACCGCCTTGCCAACTGTATAATCTTCTGCGGTATCTGCGATCACGATATCTCCATCTCGCAGATAACTACTTTGAGCATACTTTGAAAGGCTCACATTCGAACAAATGTATGGTACCTTTGACTTGGAAAGATCAGCTACAGCTCCGTATTTAATCAGAACATCTCCATAGTGGATGTTATACGTTATTCCGTTTTCAGTTGACATTTCGTCTCGCGAGAAGGTGTTATTTTGTAACAGATCAAAGGCTTCACTAAACGGAACTGTCATCCATCTTTCGCCTGATTCTTTCTCCCCAAAAAGCTCGTCTGAGAGTCCTCTTTTATACTTCTTGAGGGTCTCAACAAGCTGCCGTTGTTGATCTATCCTTTCTTCAAGGATACTAATGAAAACAGAGATTTTGTTTTGCTCTGGTAAGGAAGGAATATAAAGTTTAATAGAACGGATTTGCGGATATTTGAGGTTCCAAGTGTCTGAGGTCAATCCTTGAGAGTTTTTCCTAAACTTATCTATCAAATTGGATGTTTTGAATAAGGCGGCAAAGTAGCGATTATCAATCTTTTCGATAGGCATTAATACGGTGTATGCAGGGCTCACTATTCCATCATAGTTGGAAATGCCATTTGCTCCTTGCCACATCCGCATTGAGTTATACACCATATCTCCCTTACAAACAATTTTGTAGCGGCTTTTATCTTCGCTTGAATTGTCCTTCCCCTCTATCTCCGAGCGAGGGATTACACCATCGTTCATTGTTACAGAAAGAAGCATCGTATCGCCAGCTCCACGCTGGCTACGCTCGGCGTAAACATCGCCTATCTGGCATTTTTTATACGTTTCATCAAACTCCGGAAACCGCAGTTTCGGCGACTTCTCAAGACCGTTACTTGAGGATCCATTTGCCATAATTATTCCCCCTCCACTTCAAACGGGAAATCCAGTCCCAACTCATCAAAATACGGCTTCAACTGCGCGTCAATCTCCCTAATTTCCTTTTGAAGTTTGCGAATTTCAGCCGCTACTCCATTCAGGTCAATCTCCTCTTCTGGTTCGAAGGTATCGACATAACGAGGGATGTTGAGATTAAAGCCGTTCTCCTCAATTTCCTGCATAGTCGCCACATGCGCATACTTATCAATATCCTCACGTCGCTCATAGGCATCCACAATCTTATCGATGTCGCATTCCCGGAGGATATTCTGATTCTTCCCCGCTTCAAAATCCTTCGATGCATCGATAAACAGAATATTATCCGAATTTCCGTTACGCTCTCTCTTGAGGACAAGGACACACACCGGAATACCTGTACCGAAGAAGAGGTTGGCCGGAAGCCCAATCACTGCATCCAGTACATTCAACTTCTGAATGAGATGTTTGCGGATCACCTCTTCCGCATGACCACGAAAGAGAACGCCATGCGGCAGAAGAACGACAGCACGCCCATCCTCATCCATATGGTGCACCATGTGTTGCACAAAAGCAAAATCGGCCTTGCTCTTTGGCGCAAGCTTGCCGTATTCGTTGAATCGCGGGTCTTCCATAAACTTCATGTCTGCCGACCACTTAGCCGAGTAAGGAGGATTTGCCACCTGCACACGGAACTTCTTCTCCCCAAAGTAATCATGCTCCAAGGTATCGCCGTTGTGCAGCGTAAAATTGCGATACGGAACACCGCGCAAGATCATGTTCATTCTCGCGAGATTGTATGTCGTCGAGGTCAGCTCTTGCCCATAGTAATTTCTGACATTGGCGTAGTTTTTTAGACGCAGCAACAGTGAACCCGAACCGCAAGTTGGATCCGCTGCATCCTTAACATCTGTCAACCCAAGGCACGCCAAGCGACAAAGCAATTCGGCAGGGCCTGATGGCGTATAGAACTCCCCGGCTTTCTTCCCTGCTGTAGCGGCAAATTGTCCGATCAGATATTCATAGGCATTACCGAGCACATCAATCTTTGTATCTTCCACGCCAAAATGAATTTCATCAAGGGAAGAAATAATCTTCGCCATAACCGCACTGCGATCTTTGACTGTATATCCAAGCTTTGTAGAATCAAGCTGCATATCCGAAAACAGGCCATCAAAATCCTCCTGCGAATCATTGCCGATAGTAGATTCCATGAGCGAGTTAATGGCCTTCTGTAAAAACTCGATATCGAAGGAACGGTTCTCCACCATGTGAATCATCTTGCGGAATAGAAATTGGGGCTCAATCACATAACCGAGATCGCGCAGCGCTTCATCCACGACGGCTTCCTTATATTCTGGCGTTGCCCATGCCTCCTCATAGCTGATATCATCATCTTTCAAAAGATTAACCATATATTTTTCGGTTTTATCAGAAAGATAGTAGTAGAAGATCATGCCCAAGATATAGTTTTTAAACTCATAGGCCTCCATATTGCCTCGAAGGGCATTCGCCATGGCCCAAAGTTTATTGCAAAGCGTTTTTTGATGCGCCTGAATCGAGTTTTCCATTCCTCATTCTCCTTATTGGTATTTCTCGACATGTCCTTTGATAAAGTCTACAATACGGTGGACCAAAGCACGTTTTTTCAAAAGTGACATTGGCTTTTGAATCCGATCACGAATGTTCCCTGCATCCATCGTGCCAGCAAACTCGTATTCGGCAATAAATGCAGTGAGCATCTCGCAGTCGATATCTTCTTGTTGCGCAAAGGCTTCAATCTCTCTTTTCTTTTCCTCATTCTCGAAGTCGTTGTAGGCCGCGTCAAGTTCATCTGCATTTTTTAGTCCTACAACGACACGGTCTAAGAAGGCTTGCAGAAGTTCGACTTTTCGGATCAACTGAGGATTATCCGTTCTTGCCAGTTCTTCCTTGATATGCTTAAGATCATCATCCTTCTGCCTGGCGTCATTAAAATGAATGTTACGGATAAGGTTCATTATATAAGCAACATTAATTCTGTCGCTTTCCATCAGTTCAATACAGAAGTCCACATCGTTCAGAACGGAAACGGCCTCTCTGTATGTCTTTTGCCTTGTATACAGCATCAGGTATTTGCTTTTATAATCCTGATACTCCTGTTCGGACATAATGAGTGCATCCTGATCGAAACTGAACTCAATGAACGTTTGGAGTGACTGCAGATATTTTGTCAGTTCCCGGAAAGTGACAACAAAGCGCTTTTGATCTTCCTCACTTTGCATGGTATCAACAGATTCCGGAAACAGAGCAAGCTCCTTTAATTTTAGAGCCATTTCATTGAATTTCTCAACAAAATATCGATAAGACGGAACAATTACCCCACTTGTATCCTGACTCTGGGAAAATAGAGCAATGGCATCATCCGTATGCTTTTTAAGATTGCGGTAGCAGATGATGATACCGAAGGGCTTCGTTTCTTTCTCAACTCGGTTTGTTCGCGAATAGGCCTGTAACAGGTCGTGGTACTTCAAATCCTTGTCCACATAGAGAACGGCAAGTGTTTTGCTATCAAAGCCTGTTAGAAACATATTTACAACCAGAAGGATATCGAGTGATTTTGTTTTCTTACCTTTCACACGATCTGAAATATCCTTGTGATATGCGGTGAATGTATCGCTTGAGAAATTGCTATGGTACATCTCATTATAGTCTTTGATGATCCGTTCCAGAGCATCCCGACTATGTTCACTCTTTCCCTCCGCCTCCTCGTTTTGACCATAAGAGAAGATACCACTGATATTCAAGTCATGCTTAATTTCTTTAAAGATGTCATAGTATTTTACTAGAGCTTCAATCGAGGAAACGGCGAAGATTGCCGTGTACTGGCCATTCCTCGTCTTTGCTTTATGATTTTGGATAATATGGTTTGCGATTAAGGACATCCTTTCTTCTGACATATAGAGTTCGTTTATATCAATCGCAGCTGCCAGTGTAGGATCATCCCTGTCAAAATCGCCCTCCATTGTCTTTATGTATTCCACATGGAAACCGAGGACATTGCTATCAAAAATTGCATCTTTGATCAGGTAGTTATGGACGCAGTCTCCGAACAGCATTTCTGTGGTTTGCGTGATTTTTCCCTCCACTTTTCCGTTGACTTCAAAACGTGGTGTTCCAGTAAAGCCAAAGAACTGCGCCTTCCGAAAATGTCGGACAATATCCTTGTGCATATCCCCGAACTGACTGCGGTGACATTCATCAATAATAAAGACCACTTTTTCATCTTTATAGGCGTCCATGATCCTTGTATACTGAGGACGTTTCACCGCGTTTGCCATTTTTTGCATCGTTGTTACGATGAGCTGGCGATTTTTGTCCTGAATTTGTTTTACGAGAACATCGGTGCGATCAGTAGCATCAACAGAGCCTTTCTCGAATTTGTTAAATTCTTCGGTAGTCTGAGAATCCAAATCTTTTCGATCAACAAGGAAGATAACTTTTTTGATATTAGGATTAGCCGCAAGGATCTGAGCCGTCTTAAAAGACGTCAGCGTTTTCCCTGCACCTGTTGTATGCCATACATAGGCATTGCGGTTTGTAAGTGTTGCCTGCCTGACAAGCCCTTCAACAGCATAGACCTGATAGGGACGCATCACCATGAGCAGTTTGTCCGTATCATTTAAAATCGTATATCTCGTCAGCATCTTAATGATGTGATCTTTTGCAAGAAAAGAGATGGAAAAGTCTTTTAAATTAGTGATACGCACATTGTTAAAATCTGTCCAGAAGAAGGCTAGACTATGGAGCAGCTCCCTGTCAGAGTTAGCAAAATACTTCGTATCGACGCCATTGGATACCACAAAGATCTGAATGAAATGGTATAGCCCGTTATACGAATGCCTTTTGTATCGCATTACCTGATTAGTGGCTTCTCGAATATCAATGCCACGCCGTTTCAGTTCGATTTGAATGAGGGGAAGTCCATTCACAAGGAGCGTCACATCGTAGCGATTGGCATAGCTTCCAACAACTTTTGTCTGCCTCGTCACTTGAAAGATGTTCTTTGTGTGGTCTGTATGAAAGAATGATAGATATACTTTTGTCCCATCCTCTCGCTCCAACACAAATTTATCTCTGAGAATTTTTGCACTTTGAAAAATCGATTTTCCGAGCAAAATATTGAATACGCGCTCCCATTCTTTTTCGCTTAAAGGATGGTCGAGCTTTCCTGCATTAAAAGCTTCAAACTGCAGCTTGAAATTTTCGAGTAGTGCAGCTGTGTCAGGAATAGATACAAAACTGTATCCCTGCTTATTGAGTTGCTCCATAAATTGCTGCTCAAGAGCCGCTTCGCTTTGGTATGACATCTCTTCAACTCCTATACTTGAGGATTATTTGTAATCCACCTTTAACAGGGCGTAATCCCTCTCAATTCCTCTTCCGCCTGGCTCTTTTCCTTGGGATCGTTGCCCCACCAGCGGCCGCAAGAAGAAAACGCTACCAGACATTGGTCAGAACGTAGCAGTTTCCAGAGATACTGCCTGCAGATTTCCTCAAACACCTTCCCCATATAGTCGGTCAAATATAGCTCGATACGCTTATAGGCCAGGTCGGCAGCTCCGCGGGCGATAATTGAATTATTTTCCAACACAAAGCGATACCAGAAATGGCGTCTTTGTCATCAACAAACCGGCCAATCAGCGCTGTTTTACGGACACAGCGGCGGTCATAGAGCACTAAAGATGCAAACTGCTCTGATCTGTACAATTTATTCAGCGTTGCAAGTTCACGCTCCCGGCCAAAAAGCACAGATTAGTTCCTCCCTAATCAGCGACAAACGTTGTCACAACATAATTAAACACCACGCGGCGTAAACTAATCAAGTACGATTAGGTAAATTGTGATTGACGTATTTTACTGAGCCTGGAATACGAGTTCTTTCGCTCATGAGCGCAGAACTCACTTCGTCCCAGGGAGCCCTCCCCTTTTGACCCATATCTCCCTAAGCCTCCAGGTCCTCCAGTTCCAGTCCCTTCTCCAAATAGGCCTCCGTCTGCTCCTCAATCCGTTCCAGGAGCTGCGCATAGCGGCGGTAGTCCACGCTCTGACCCACATTCATCTGGGCCTCGGTCTCTGCTTTTTCCACTTCCAGAGCCTCCAATTCCTGTTCCAGGGCCTGCATTTCCCGCTGCAAGCGCGCCTTCTGGCGGCGGCGCTGGGCCGGATTCTGTGGGGCGGCGGACTTCTCCTCCGAGACAGACACCTGGGCCGCCTGTCTGGCCTCCCGGACTGCCCGTCGCTCCTGGGCGGCCGCCTGGGACTCCTGGCTGGCCTGGGCCTGGAGCTCCGCCTCACGCTGTGTCCAGGCCTCCAGATAGGCAGGATAGGAAGTGTACACCTCCGCCGTTCCTGCGGCGAAACCCAGGAACTTGTGCCCCAGGCGCTCAATCAGATAACGGTCGTGGGAGACCGCAACGATGGCGCCTGGGAAGTCGACCAGGGCCTGCTCCAGTATTTCCTTGGCATAGATGTCCAGGTGATTGGTGGGCTCATCCAGGAAGAGCAGCTCGGGCCGCTCCTGCAGGAGGCAGCAGAGATAGAGTCGGGAGCGCTCGCCTCCCGACAGGTTCTGAATTTGCTTAAAAACATCGATGTCACGGAATCCGTAGCGGGCCAGCTGGCTGCGCGCTGCCCCCTCCCCGAGTTCCGAGCGGGCCAGTAACTCTTCGAGTACGCTGCGCCCCTCATCGCTAAACTGGCAGTACTGGCTCATATAGGCCGTGTCGATGCCCCGCGCCAGTTGGAGGCGGCCCTGACTCGGCTCCAGCTCGGCCAGGAGCAGGCGCATCAGGCTGGACTTGCCACAGCCATTTGGGCCGACAATAAGGAGCTTCTGGCCCGCTTTTAGTTCAAAATTCACATGGTGAAAAAGGGGACGTCCTGCCTCATAGGCCAGACCCAGGTCCTCCCCGCGGATGTACAGCCGGTTGGGGTCGCCTTTAGGGGCCTCTGGCAGAAAGTGAAAATGCATGCGCATCTGGCCTGGAGCCAGGCTGCGACGGGCCTCCTGTATGGCCTCATCCAACTTGTAGACACGCTTTTCACGGGCATGGTAGGAGCTCATCTTGCGGTGTGAAAGCATGGTCTGGGCGACTTCCGCCTCCCGCAGGCGCTCCTCCTCCAGGTTCTGGAGGCGGCGGAGCTGACGCTCTTGCTCCTCCTGCTTCTGGCGCACGAAGGCCTGATAATTTCCCTTGTAGACCTGAAGACGCCCGGCCTGGAGTTCCGCGGTGTCCGTCGCGCAGTGGTCGATGAAGGCGCGGTCGTGGGAGATGAAGACCAGTGTTCCGCGGTAGCGCTGTATAAAGCCCTCCAACCAGCAGATGGCCTGGACGTCCAGGTGGTTGGTAGGCTCGTCAAGAAAGAGCAGATCGGGCCTCGCATGCAGGACCTGGGCCAGGGCGACCCGCATCTTCTCACCACCAGAGAGCTGGGCGTAGGGCCTGCTCAGAATCTCACCCTTCAGGCCAAGCCCAGCCAACATGGAGAGAAAATCCGCCCGGGCACTGGCCGGGTCAGCCTGAAGCTCCGCCAGAACCTGCTCATAGTGGCGGCTGGCGTTCACCTCCCAGTCCCTGTCCCCTGAGTCGTGGGCCTCCTGGAGCACACGGGCAGCCTCTTCCAAGGCCTGCTCCTGGCGCTCGCTGCCCGCCGCGGCCAGGACATCCAGACTTCCTTCCCAGGCCTTCTCAACCTGCTGGCTCAATGAGGCCCAGACACAGCCGCGGGCGAAGTGGTAAGAGCCCTGATCGGCCTCCTCCTCCCCTGTCAGGATACGAAAAAGCGTGGACTTCCCCGCCCCATTTTCGCCGACAATGGCTAATTTCATCCCCTGCTCCACCGTCAGATCAACGGAGGAGAGGACGTCGCGGGCATGGTAGGTCTTACTGAGATTGTGGACTGTGAGCATGGACATGGGCCCATTGTACCATGGCCCATGTGCTAGAATTAAATTGCTGTGGGCCCCTGCCCATGGCCGTGGATTCGGGCTGGTCCCGACCGATGGAACAGACCGCTAAGTCTTGGAACAGAAAGGAACGAACGCCATGTCTATCTACGATTTCACCGTCTCTGACGCCCAGGCTAAGCCCGTCGTGCTCAGCCAGTACAAGGGACGGGTACTACTCATTGTCAATGTCGCGAGCAAGTGCGGTTTCACCGCCCAGTATGAAGAACTCCAGCGACTCTACAGCGAATACAAGGACCAGGGACTGATGATCCTGGGCTTCCCCTGCAACCAGTTTCTGGACCAGGAACCGGGCAGCAATGAGGAGATTCAGAGTTTCTGCCGCCTGAACTACGGTGTCGACTTCCCGGTTCTGGCCAAAATTGATGTCAATGGTCCCCAGGAGGACCCTCTGTACACCTATCTCAAGGCCCAGGACGCCGAGGAGGAAATCGACGTACCTGCGGACTTCGAGCACTACGAACTCTTTAAAAAGGTGGCCGGAGGCGAGCATTGGGGGCGCAATATCCCCTGGAACTTCACGAAGTTCCTCTTCGACCATGAAGGCAGGCTGATTGGACGCTATGCCCCAACCGCCGACATGGGCCACATTGAGCAGAAGATCAAGAAATTGCTGGCCGGCCTCCCCAAGAACTGAGCTCCAAGCCGAGAGATTAGTAAAAACAAGAGACTCCTCTGATTCCCAAAATTGGAAATCAGAGGAGTTTTTTATGCGGACTGCAGATGGGACTGAGGGCCGGGACGAGGCAACTCAGCTCCGCCGCCGCTTCCAGAACAGGCCCAGGCCAGCCAGGGCGAGGCAGGCAAGGCCAGCTTGCACAGGCAGGGCCTCACCACTGCGCGGCAGGCGCTGGGACGTCTTAGAGCTCTCAAATCTTCCAGATTCTTGGCCCGCAGCGGGCAGTTTCCCCGCTGGCTGACCCTTCGCCGTCGGATAGTCCGTCGGAAGGCTGGCCGCGAAGTCTGACAGGGGCTTCTTCGGGGACACGGGGGCCTCACCTGGCAGGGCCGCCTGCTCTGTAGCCCCAGAGCTGCCCGCAGCGGGTAGTTCCCCCGCTGGCTGACTCGTCGCCGTCGGATAGTTCGCCGGCAGGCTGGCCGCAAAGTCTGACAGGGGCTTCTTCGGGGACTCGGGTGCCTCGCCTGGCAGGCTGGCTGCGAAGTCCGACAGGGGCTTCTTCGGGGACACGGGGGTGTCGCCTGGCAGGCTGGCCGCGAAGTCCGACAGGGGCTTCTTCGGGGACACAGGGGCGTCGCCTGGCAAGCTGGCCTGCGGATAGTGGAGTTCCAAGTCAGCGGCGGCTCGGGCCAGTTCCGCTTCACTGCTGTAGGGGTCCGCCAGAAGCCAGCGCGCTCGGGCCAGGGCCTGGGACTGGGCCTGGGATTCCTCTTTTGACCGCAGACTGAGCGCCCTGTCCAGAGCCGACTGTAAAGAACTTCGATCGCGCAGTTGGAGCACGAGGAACTCCTCCAGCTCATAGGCGTCTTGAGCCTGGCGCAGGCCTTGGAATTTTACATAGCGGGCCTGTCGAGGCGTGGAGAGCGGATGTCTGTGAACGGCTCCTGTCTGGTCCACAAAACGGCCCAGAGGCTCCCAATTCTGGGCGTCTAGTGAGGTCAACAAGTCATAGTCCAAGGCCTGGCGCAAGACACCGTCACGGGTCTTCCAGCGCAGCTCAACAACGTCGATGCGCTCTGGCTGACCGAGGTCCACAAAAAGATAATCTCCATTCTGAGCCCCAGCTGCCCGCCGAGAGCTCGCCCAGAAAGAATTCGGATCCACCCCCAGGCCCCCCTGCTGTTCTGAATCATACATACCGTCAAAGGCCTTGAATTCCGGGTGGCGCTTCAGGTAGGCCGCCCCCCTCCCCCGCACGTCAGGATTGTTCTCCAGGCGCTCGGCCACGCTGTCCCGGTTGAGAGCGAGATTCAGCATATAGCGTTCGGCTTCCTTTTCCTCCTGTAGGCGGGGGAGATCCAGGGACCGGTCAAGGAGTCGAATGCTCCCGACATATCCGCGGTAGGCGGACAGCAGCTGTTCCAGAGGTAGGACAAAGCTGCTGAAAAAAGTCGGATCATCCTGGCCCGCATCGCTGCTGTAAAGGTGGTCCTTCAACTCTCCATTAACGTAGAGCCGCGTGCTATGCTGATTGCCAATGAGGCAGAGTTCCTGGCGTTTTCCAGGCTGTAGCTGATAGCGGAGCTGCTGGTTGAAGAAACTGCGGCGCAGTTGAAGCTGGCCACTGCCATCCTCCGCCTGAACAAGGAGCTGGCCGTCATAGCCGTCTAATATTTTTGCTCCTGCAGGCTGCTCAGCCTCTGGGATCAATTCCATAGTCAAGGTACAGGGATAGGATTTACTGCCCAGGGGGGTGTCAATCCGCCCCCCACCATCGAAGTGGAGCCAGGTCTCCCCATCAAGCTGGCGCAGTTCCCCTCCACTGACTTTTGCCGCATAACCGTTAGCACTGAGATCTTCCAGCACGAGCGCCCCATCCTCTGTCCGACTACAGGACGGATCATAGGCGGCGATCGTGGAGCTGCCAGGGGCCACCCGATGCTCCATGGCGATGGCTGTACCCGGGCCCTCCTGGAGGCGGTTAAACGCCTGGCGATAGGCGGCGAAGTCCGGGTCCATAGGCCGGGCCTGCCAGGTTTTCTCCGCAGTGATGGCTACGGCCCGGAGCATGCGCTCGTGCAGGTCTGTCTCAATCATCCCTTCTCGGAACTCATCGCCCCAGACCGCGGCCTTCCCTCCCAGAATATTGGGTTCGCCAAGCTGAGCCTCCACCCCCGCGTTGAAAACAAGGGGGGACCAGTCCTTATAGACACGCTCCTCCAGGACCATGTCCTTGTGGTCACGGCCCGGAGTCGTATAGAGGTAGGGCTGGGGGACATTCACCAGCTGGAAGCCCTCATTGAGGCGGGCCAGCGGATCGTCCTCATAGGTCGCCCACATATCCAATTCAATGTTCTCGGGCGAGATTGGCGTAGTTCCCTGGAACTTGCGCAGAGCTCCCCAGACACGCAATTTCTTGTCGTATTTGCGGGCTATGCCATCCAGGAAATTGGTATAGCGGCGGAAGGCCTCCGTCTGCTTGGTATTCCAATACTCGTCGGCACCGAGGTGGATGCGCTGAGACTTAAAGCAGGGGTCTGGGCCCTCCAAGTAGTCTGCCAGAAGGGTCTCCATGAAGCGTCTGGAGCGCTCGGCACGACTCCGCTCCTCCGCATTCTCCGATTCCGTATCAATGGCCAGAAGGGGCTCTCCGCCCTTCCAGACCACGCTGTCCAGGGGCCCTAGCCAGGAAATCTGGTCAGGGTTCTGAGCCGCATACTGGATGTAGCGATTGGCGTGTCCCGGGCTGTCAAATTCGGGGAGCATGTCTATGCCCCGCCGTCCTGCCTGGGCCTCCAAGGCACGGTACTCAGCCTGACTGTATATCGGATCCTTATAGACCTCATTGAACCACTGGTGTTCGGGCAGGCTGTAGGCATGGTGCTCCGCCAGGCTTGGGAAGGCCTTCGACTCCAGGCGGTGCATGCCCGACCACTCGGTCTTACGGCGCGGATACTGGGTGCTCGGACTATAGTCGAAACTCTCGTTGAGATGCAGGTGGTACTCGTTCATCTTGTACCACTTCAGAATCTGGGTGTAGTCCTGGAGGTACTGGAGACGATGTGGTATACGCCCAAGATCAAACATCACACCGCGGACCTCATAATCTGGATAGTCACGGCAGAGACCCTGGGGCAGCCGCCGCTCCTCAGCAGAGAGCTTGATCATCTGGTTGACACTGACAGCTCCATAGAGGGCCCCACGGTAAGTTGGGGCAAAAATTCTGACCCCCTCCCCCCGAATTTCCAGCATATAGCCCTCAGGACCCAGCTCGTAGACATCCTCGCTTTGACTCGTGAAAAAGATACTGTTGGGTACAGCCTCTTCCCCCTCCTCTATGCTCAGGTCCAAGCCAGTCAAGCGCAGAAAATCCTGGGCAAAGTCCTCCACCGCCGCGCGCAAGCCCAGCCCGGCACGATCATTGTAGATCAGGCGCGTCTGGGCCGTAGGGCTGAAGTACCCGCTGCCACCCAGCCACTCCTGGAGGCCTGGAATCACGCGGGGACGGGGATTCTCCCCCCGGGGAAGAACCAGGCCGTAGAAGTCTGTCCCAGGCTGAATGTCAAAGTCCAAATTTTTTCTGGCCCTGTCCTCGGGACGCCTGCGGCTGCGGGCTTCAATCAACAGGGTTACAGTCCGCGCCTCCAGGGCGTGGTGGCTGACCCGCCCCTCTTTACTGACAAGTTGCGTCTTTGTAGAACCCACGACGCGGATCTCATAGTCGCCGACATCGGGAAAGCTGATCTGCTCCAAATTCGGACTATAGGCCGGCAGGCTCTGAATCTGATTCAGGGCCTCCTGAGCCGTCTCCGGACCCAGTTCCTCCGGCCTGAGTTCCCTCCCGCGTCCGAAAATGCGCAGCTCGGTCACTGAGACTCCCGACCCTCCTGCCTGTACATTGACAGCCTCGAAGTAGAGACGAATGTAACGGCCAAGGGGCTGGGCCTCCAGTTCCGAAGCCAGAATGCGATCCTGGGGATTGTCCGGCAGGCTGCCCGCCGGACGCACAATCGTTTTCAGATCTCGCCAGTCCGCATCAGGCCAGGCTTCGTCAGCGGTCTGGATACGGTAGCTGCTGGGCCAGACTTTTTTGAAAAAATCGATTTCAATGCGGTCCAGCTCTATGTCCGCAAGGCGGGTGTCCAACAGGAGCCACTGGGCTGTCTGGGCCTCCCCCTCGCGTGTTCCGCTGTCCTTCATGCGCTCCGAGGACCAGCGGGTTTGAGGATTCTGGTCGACGACCATAGCAGCTACATTCTGCGGCAGGGCCGCCTCCACTGAGGAGGCCCGTACGGGCTTGCCAGCCGCCAGGTCCCAGCTCTCTGTCTCCTCCGGCTTGACTGTCGGATTTTCGGGCTGCTCATCCGTCTCAGTGGGACTTCCGTAGACGCGGACCTCAGTCAGCGAGACCGAATTCCCGGCAGCGGCCGTATTGACTTTGTGAAAATACATACGTAGATAGCGTGACACCGCAAGGTCTGAAAAATCCCAGCGGTCACAGAAATTGTCCTCTTGAGAAGCTGCGGGAAATTGGTGCCGACCCAAGGGTCTCCAGGTCTTTCCATCTGCCGATGTCTCCAGCTGATAATCCATGGCCCAGACTTTTTTATAAAATTGCAGCTCCACTGCTTCCAAGTTCACCGTCTTCGCTCCCAGATCCAGACTCAGCCACTGGGCCTGCTGGGGGAGCTCCGGTCCCTGTCCCCTCTTCTTCATCCGAGGGGCGGACCAGCGGCTGTCCTCCCGGCCATCTATGACATGCTCGGGCAGCACTTCCGAGCCCAGTTCCGCCTCCGACCCAGATGCTGTCACCGCCTGAATGCTCATCGGCTGGGCTGGGGGCTGCTCTGTACCGCCCTCATCCGAGGAACTGGGGCCTGCCACATGGGGACTGGGGTTCAGCCCCTCCTCGGCCAGGACCCTACCTGGACTCAGGGGGAGCAAAAGACTGAGGGTCAGGAGCCAGCTGCAGCTCCTGGCATAGTTCCGAAACTTCATATTCCACCGCCTCGCAAACTGGGCTAAGCCCGGCCGCCTCCGCCCCAGGACGCCGCTGGGGCGGACTGTTCTTAAAGCCATTTTAGCTAGGAGCAGAAGGTCTTGTAAGGTGGATTTATTTTCCCCCCAAGGCCCTGGACTACCCCTCGTTTCCGCGCAAGCAGGTCTTGAATTTGCCGACTGCTTCACGCTCTGGGCATATGAAAAAGCTCGCCAGAACACAGGCGCATGTGGATACTGTTTACCCCAATCCTGTTTTTGGCTATTGGGACAGACAGGGGGGCGCTTTCAATAGGCTGCGCCTGCACAGATGCTGCCCGTTGCTATTGTGCTGGTATGTTTAGAATACAACTGGCACTGCCCCAGCCATACACGGGGAGGGGGAAATGTGTGTCTGGTCTATGGCCCTATCTGCTCGATCGGCCTTATTGGAGATGCCCAGATCCTTAGAAACAACAAAAATCCCGCCACCCTAGGGTGACGGGACCTCGTTTCTCGTTCTCGCTTCTCAGCCCTTCGCAGCCATACGGCGCTTGAACTTGTCCACACGTCCGCCGGTGTCCACCAGCTTCTGCTTACCCGTAAAGAACGGATGGCACTTGGAGCAGATGTCCACATTCATGCTGGGCAGGGTGGACTGGGTCTCGAAGGTCTCGCCGCAGGCACAGCGGACGACACACTTCTGATACTTCGGATGGATTCCGTCACGCATCTCTGTCACCTCTCTCTTACAGTATTCTCGGCGCGTAGCGCATCCACGTACGTATGCCGAGCCGGCTCAAGTTGGGTGTCCCCTCCGGAAACCGGGTTATAACTGGTGTATTATCTCAGCTCACTCAGGCCCTGTCAAGCCTCCTCCTGATCTAGGAAGGGCTCGCTAAAAAATTCTGTCTCGCAGTAGGTCTCTCCTGCTTCCAGTCGGTAGGAGGCTGTGGGAATGAGGGTCAGCTCACCAGGTCTCGACTCAGATTTCCTTCGCCTCCACCTGCCAAATCTCCTGGGCATACTCTCGTATCGTGCGGTCCGAACTAAAACGACCACTGTTGCAGATGTTGTGCCAGCACATCTGGGCCCAGGCCTCCTGATCCTCATAGCGCTCCGCTGCCTGGTCGCGGCAGATGCGGTAGTCGTTGAAGTCCCCCAGCACGTAATAGGGGTCGGCGGCCTGCCAGCTGCTGCCGTTCAGCAGGCTGTTATAGAGGTCCTGGAACATGCCGCTGTTGTCGTCATTCAGCGTGCCATCAACCAGGCTGTCCAGGACGCGCTTCAAGCCAGGGATGTTCTCATACTGCCAGTGAGGATTGTAGTAGGCACGGGTTGCCGGGAAGTCCTCCACGCGCACGCCGAAGATGAAGCAGTTTTCCTCTCCAGCAGCCTCTGCGATCTCCACGTTGGCCCCGTCGTAGGTGCCGAGGGTCAGGGCTCCGTTCATCATGAATTTCATATTGCCCGTACCCGAGGCCTCCATTCCTGCCGTCGAGATCTGCTCTGAGATGTCGGCAGCCGGAATGATCAACTCGGCATTGCTCACATTGTAATTGGGCACGAAGCAGACTTGGATTTTCTCTGCCGTCAGCGGGTCAGAGGCCACGAGTCTGGCCACCTCATTGATAAATTTGATGATGCCCTTGGCCCGGAAATAGCCAGGTGCGGACTTGGCCCCGAAGATGAAGACACGGGGGCGTCGGATGCAGTCCGGATTCTCCTTGATGCGGTAGTAGAGATCCAAAATATAAAAGGCGTTGAGCAACTGGCGCTTATACTCATGAAGGCGCTTGACCTGAACGTCAAAAATCGCCTCAGGATTCAGCTTAGCCTCCATATACTGCTCCAGATACTTGGACAGACGCTCCTTATTGTGGCGCTTGACCTCCATCAGCCGCTTCATCAGAGCCCTGTTCTCCGCCAGATGATCCAGCTCCTTCAGGCGCTCCAGATCGCAGATCCAATCTTCGGAACCCAGGCAGTCCGTCAACAGGGCGGCCAGCTCCGGATTGGACATGCGCAGCCAGCGCCGTGGGGTTACGCCGTTGGTCTTGTTACGGAATTTTTCTGGCCAGATCTCATACCACTCCTTCAGTGTCTCTCGCTTCAGAATCTCCGTGTGCAGAGCCGCCACACCATTGATGGAGAAGGCCGCGTAACAGGCCAACCAGGCCATGCGAACCTGCCCGTTACCCAGAGGCGCCATGTAGTCGATGCGGTCCTTGCGCAGCCCCCGCTCCTCCATCTCCAGGCGGAAGCGGCGGTCAATCTCACGGATGATTTCCAGAATTCGTGGGAAAAGGAACTGGAATATGCCGACGTCCCACTTCTCCAGAGCCTCAGCGAGGATGGTGTGGTTCGTGTAGGCGAAGGCCTTCTGGCAGACCGTCCAGGCGTCCTCCCAGCTCAGCCCCTCCTCATCCATCAGCAGACGCATCAGCTCCGCAATGCCCACCACGGGGTGGGTGTCATTCAGCTGGAAGCAGTGGTAGTCCGCAAAATTCCGGAGATCCGTACCCTGCTGGGCCTTGAACTTGCGGATGCAGTCCTGGAGGCTGGCCGAGACGAAGAAGTACTGCTGACGCACGCGCAGAACCTTGCCATCATAGGTCGTGTCATTCGGATAGAGGACGCGCCAGATGTCCTCACTGCGATTCTTCTCAATAACAGCATCATCGAAGCGCTGACTGTTGAAAAGGTTGTAGTCGAACTCCTCGGCCGGCTCGGCGCACCAGAGACGCAGGGTATTAATATTCTGCGTACCGTAGCCGCTGATTGGCATATCGTAGGGGATGGCGATCACCTTCATGTCCGCATACTGGACTTCGATGGCCTCATCGGGACGGCGCAGGGTGAAGGGGTAGCCATCCTCCATCCAGGTGTCGGGATGTTCCTTCTGGAAGCCGTTGTCGAAGCTCTGGCGGAAGAGACCGTAGCGGTAGAGGATTCCATAGCCATTGACGGGGAGGTTCTCTGTCGCGCAGGAGTCCAGGAAACAGGCGGCAAGGCGGCCCAGACCACCGTTGCCGAGGGCGGCGTCATTTTCCTCCTCCAGGATATCGTCAAGATTCTGGCCGAAACTTGCCAGGACCTCCTTGGCCCGCTCATAGAGACCGAGATTGACAAGGTTGTTAAGCAGGGAACGCCCGACCAGGAATTCGGCCGACAGGTAGTGGCTCATCCGGCCGCTCCAGTAGGCCTGACGGCTCTTTGTCCAGCGCTCTGCCATCCGCCCCATCACCACGTGGGAAAGGGCAAACCAGAAGTCGGCGGGCTGGGCCTTCTCAGGAATGCGTCCGTAGCAGCCACGCAGGTAGAGCTCAAGCTCCTGGACCATGGACTGTTGCGCTTCTTTCATAATTACCTCCATAAAAAACCCCCGCTGTGGGGCGGGGGATGAACAGCATCTGACATCCACAAGGATACAGCGTATTAGCGAATTTTGGGGGTATTTTACCACAGCTAGGTCCCCCTGTCAGGGACGCTGACCTGTCCCCGGTCCTGCTCAGTAGTGCTGGTGCAGGAGCTCGCGGTAGGTTGGCATGGGCCAGAGTTCGGCAGGCATCATCCGCTCCAGCTGGTCCACCGCGCTGCGCAGCTCCTCCAGATCGCCAAAAGCGATCTCATGGTAGCGACGGGCCTTCTCCTCCGCATCCTCCAGGGCCTCCGCCTCACGGTGGGCCTGGAAGAGCTGGGCGCGCTTCTCCTCGAGGCGGCTGAAGGCCTCGGAGAGTTCATTCAAGACCGCCCGACCTTCTCGCTGTTCCAGGCCCAGGGCCTCTACGCTCCCCAGCTCTGCCGCATAGGCTCCAAGGGCCTTGAGCACCGCCGGGCGGATGCTGCGCCGGGCCATGTCAAGGGCTGTGTGGCATTCCACATTGACCGTCAGGGCGTAGTTCTCCAACAGAATTTCGTAGCGGGCCTCGATCTCCTCGCGGCTGAGAACTCCGAGCTCTGTAAAGACTTCCTGAAAATCCGCATCTTTCATCGCCGCAAAGGCCTCGACTGCGTTGGACGCCACGGGCAAGCCGCGGCGGCGGGCCTCCTCAGGCCAGGCGGGATCATAGTTGTCCCCGCCATAGACCACATAGCCGTAGTCCTGCACCGTGTTGGCGATCAGCTCATCGATCGCCAGGTCGAGGTTGCTGGCCCCTTCCAAGATCTCAGCGAAGTCGTTAAAGGCCTTGGCCGCAATGGTGTTAAGCATGTAGCAGGGCCCGGCGACATTCATCGAAGACCCGCACATACGGAACTCAAAACGGTTCCCGGTAAAAGCGAAGGGTGAGGTGCGGTTGCGATCCGTGGTGTCCACGGTGGACAGGGAGATCGAGGCCAGACCCAGATTGGTCTGACGACGGAGGCAGGGCTCATAGCTCCGGCCCTCGCGGTAGGCCTCAAGTATGGCTCCCAGCTCTTCGCCGATGGCCATGGACAAGATGGCTGGCGGGGCCTCCTGGTTGCCCAGCCGCTGCTCGTTCGAGGCCGAGGCCACCGAGAGCGTCAGGACCTTGCCATACTTGGCCAGGGCGTAGATCATCGCCGCGAGGAAAATCAGGAAGCGCCGGTTATGCTGTGGCTCTGGACCCGGATCCAGAAGGTTGACGTCGTCGCCCGCGATGGACCAGTTCACATGCTTGCCCGAGCCATTGAAATAGCGGTAGGGCTTCTCGTGGAGCAGACAGGCGAAGCCGTGCTTCGCAGCCAGTTTCTTCATCAGTTCCATCATCAGCATGTTATGGTCGGCGGCCACTGAGGAGGGGTCAAAAATAATGGCCAGCTCGTGCTGTGTCGGGGCCACCTCATTGTGCCTTGTCTTGGCCGTAATCCCGTACTTCCAGAGGCAGACGTCCAGCTCCTGCATGAAGGCCAGGACCCGTGGGTGCAAGTTCGCGTAGTAAGAATCTGAGAGTTCCTGGCACTTCGGCGGCGCCGCGCCGAAGAGGGTCCGTCCACAGAACATGAGATCCGGTCGGCGCTCATAGAGTTCGCGGTCCACCAGAAAATATTCCTGCTCTGGACCAATGGTCGTCGTCACCCGCCGTGTCTCCTTATCACCCAGGGCGCGGAGCAGGCGCAGACCCGCCTTTTGCAGGACCTGATTCGAGCGCAGCAGGGGGGCCTTCTTATCGAGGACCTCGCCCGTGTACGAATAAAAGGCGGTGGGGATATAAAGGCTGCCCTCCTTCACGAAGGCCGGTGAAGTGCAGTCCCAGGCCGTGTAACCACGGGCCGCAGCGGTCTCCCGCAGGCCGCCGGAGGGAAAGGATGAAGCGTCGGGCTCACCCTTAATCAGGGCCTTCCCCGAAAAATTCATAATGACCTGGCCGTCGGGGAGGGCATCTAAAAAGCCGTCATGCTTCTCCGCCGTGGCCCCTGTCATGGGCATGAACCAGTGTGTAAAATGGGTGGCCCCGCGCTCTATGGCCCACTGCTTCATAGCGGCGGCCACTTCGTCAGCAATATCCGGCTTCAGCGGAGCCCCAGCCTCGATAGTCGCCTTGAGCGCCAGATAGGTCTGTCGGGACAGGCGCGTGCGCATCATGCGATCGTTGAAAACTGCCTCAGCAAAATATGAGGCCGTGTCCGCAATATTTACACTTCGATCCTTGTCCATGGGCTCTCCTCTTAGCACAAAAACTAACTACAGCCACGCGCATTTCGAGCCCTATAGCCCGATTTTGGCCGACTGAAAATCAGAGCCCATACTACCACAAAAGTGCCCCGGGCGCTTGGGTCCTGGCCCGCTCGAGCACTCAGATTCCCGCCGTATGCAGGAGGGGCAAGGCGAAGCTGATTCCCCGCCCCGGCTCCTCCAGACGCTGGCAGCGCGCCAGCTTGGCCAGAAGCTCCGGCCCCTCCTCCAGCGGATGGACGATGAGCAGCAAATCCTTGTGCGGGTCTACTGGCAGGCCAAAGACCACAGCTGGATGGAAGGCCGAAAAACCGCGCCCGTGGATGATCGTCCCCCCACCTACACCGAGTCGCCGCGCCTCAAGCATCAAGGCCTCAGCGTGGCCCTCCGGAAGAATAAAGCAGAGCAGGACATCCCGCCTACAGCGCAGGCGCAGGTCCACGCGCTCAGCCAGTTCCGAGTTCTCAGCCTGGGCTGTTCCAGCCAGCTCCAGTCCTCCCCCTGCTCTGCGCCTCTTCCAGGGCCGTCTCCGAACCTCGGCCAGCTCCCGCTCTTTTTCTTGGGCCCGCCAGCGCAGCAGGGTCCGCAAGCCCAGACTCTCCTCCACTGGCAAATTGAAGGCTATGCCCCGGCCCTGCTTGCGCAGTTCCAGACTGTGGAGTTCCGCCCTCAGCAAGGCCTCGGCCTGCTTCTCTGGCACGCAGCTCAGGATCAGTTGCTGACTGTGCCGCTCCAGACCCAGGGTCTCCAGCAGACTGGACTTGGCCGTTCCACGTGCCGGGAGTTCTACTTTTGCCACCGCTCCATGGGCCTTGGCTAGAGCTAGCACCTGCTCGCTGTGCTTCTTTGCAGTAATCGTTCCATGAATGATAAGCCGGTCCACGTCTCAGTTGCCTCCCCTCGTCTGTCCGTCCCCCGCCTGCCTAAAACAGTGGTAAAAATCTGCGAGTTCCTGTTCCCAGCCAGGCTGACCCGCGGAGAGCTGCTCTTCCGGCATCTGGGAAAGCCCGGGCGGCAGGGACTGAATACGCCGCTGCTGGACCCGGTAGTATAGGCCCATGAGCTGAATACAGATCAGCGGAGCCACGGCAATCATTGCCACACTCCCGAAGGCCTGGCTGGCCTGTCCGAGCAGGCGGCTCTCCCCCACACCCAGGGCCAGGGGCATGATAAAGGTCGCCGCCAGGACACCGGAAGCCACACCACCGGAATCGAAGGCTATGCCTGTAAAGGGATCCGGGGTAAAAGGCATGAGCGCAAAGGCCAGGACATAGGCCGGTACGATCAGATAAATCAGGGAGAAGTCCCAGTAGGCCCGTGCAAAACTCAGGGCCACCCCCACGGCCACCGCCGAGGCGAGGCAAGTGAGCAGGAGGCCTCTGCTGACCGAAGCGTCGGTGGCCTCCTCGACCGTCCGTGTCAGGACCCAGACGGAGGGTTCAGCAAAGACGATGACTGCTCCGAGCAGGAGTCCCAGCCCCAGCAGGAGCAGGGGCTCCTCTCGAGCTGCCAACTCCTGTCCCAAGTAGTAGCCCACGGAGGAGAAGGCCACCGAAACTCCCAGGAGGAAAACAACCAGCCCCACATAGGTGTAGAGGATGCCCACACACATTTGTCCAAAGCGCTGCCGTGGAAGTTTCAGGCTTTTCCACTGGAAGAAGATGAAGAGCAGGAAGAGCGGCAGAATAGCCAGGGCCATCTCCCAGGCCACCTCGGGTAGGGCCTGGGCAAAAATTTTGAGAACTTCCTGGGCCAGCAGCTGCTTCTGTTCCGAAGAACCTGACGACACGTGCACCGGCTGCCCCGAAGAGGCCCCCGCCCGAAACAAACCGAGCAGCAGCAGGGCGACGATGGGGCCCAGCGACATGAAAGAAAGGAGGCCAAAACTGTCTTCCTGGTGCTTGCCATCCGCCTTCCGATGGCGCAGGGCACGGGCTACGCCAAGTCCGAGGGCCATAATAAAGGGAACGGTCATGGCGCCCGTTGTAACCCCGCCGGCATCAAAGGACATCGGCACGAGTTCCTCAGGAACAAGCAGGACCAGACCAAACATCAGGGCATAGGGCAGGGCCAGATAAATTTTTAAGGAGCGCCCCATCAGGATACGCAGGAGTCCCAGAAGTACAAAAAGACCAGCCCCTGCTGAGACGCCGAGGAGGATCTCCATGGCCCTCAGCTCAGGTTTCAAGCCCTGGATCTCGCGGGCCAGGACCTGCAGGTCCGGTTCGGCCAGAGTGATGGAAAAGCCAATCAGCGCCGCATAAAAAAGCAGCTGGCCTGTCTTATGCATTTCACTGAGCTTGGTGCCAATCATCTCCCCCATCGGAAGCACACCGATGTCGGTACCTACGAGAAAGAGGCTGAGTCCAAAAAGCAGGAGCAAAGAGGCCAGAATAAAGGCCTGGAAGAGGCCGGAAGGCAGGGGGATCAGCGTCCAGTTGAGCAGCAGGACCAGACCCACTACCGGAGCTATGGCCAGGGCATTCTCACGCAATTTCTCACCGAAGTTCAAAGCTGCTCACCCCCTGACTCTGTTTCGCTTACAGTCTTCCAAAGCAGACCCAGTCCCTGGCCCTCAGCGCGCTGAATACTGTCCAGGAGCTCCTCTCTGCTCAGCGCTGAACTTTGCAGGCCGTAGCTCGCGAGTAGCGGCAGCTCGGCAAAGCAGCCACGGCTTTCCGTCTCCAGGCCATGTTCCTTATAGGCGGCCTCGAGAAAGGCCCTGGACCTGGACTGGCTGAGAATGATGAGCACCAGGGCCCGCTGCTCCTCCAGGGCCTCTCCAAAACAGCGTTCCTCTCCAGGGACCAGACGCCCCCGTCCTGTCAGAATCGTTGCTCCGCGTATGCTCTTGGCGGCAGCCCAGTCGAGGAAGACTTCAAGACAGCTGCGGTCCAGATTGCAGAGCAGCAGACTGTGGCGCCTCTGAAAATCCTGGCTGGCATGGGTGGAGCTCCCCGGTCCGCTGGACATGTGTTGTGTAGACATTGATCAACTCCATATATTTTGAGAAAATATTAAAATAACACTATCAAATATATTTTAACACAAATCCTAAACGTATGCTATAGTTCCTGAGCAACTTAGGCAAAAAAAGGGCCGCAGACTGCTCTCTGCGACCCTTCGGCATATCTAGTTCTAAGAAATCAGAGGCCCAGAAGCTTCTTGATCTCCTTCTCGGGAATGACTCCCACATTTTTCTCACTCAGCTTGCCATCACGGAAAACCATCAGAGTTGGGATACTCATCACGCGGTAGCGCGTGGCCAGCTCGGGCTCTTCGTCAATGTTGACCTTGGCCACCACCACCTGGCCCTCCAGTTCCTCGCCCAGCTTGTCGACCGTCGGGGAGAGCATCTTACAGGGGCCGCACCACTCCGCCCAGAAATCCACGAGGACGGGCTTGTCGGCCTGCAGTACCTGCTCGTCAAAATTGTCGGCACTCAAGTTTACAATCGCCATAGTTTACTCCTTCCACTGGTAGCAAATCGGGATGGGAGACGTCAATCTGTCTCCGCATTCTCAAAAACTACTTCGTCCTTACGCACCATGCCGAGGTTCTGTCGGGCCAGATCCTCCACGTAGGCCTCATCCTTCCCCTGGCCCAGGCGCTCAGAGAGCTTCTCCTTGCGCTGTTTCAGGGAGGATAGGGTCTCCTGGAGCAGGTCCCCCTCATGGGCCAGATTCTGGCGCTCCGCCCGCTGCTTGCCATAGAACCAGAGGGTCACAACAAACAGGGGAATGAGCAGAAGCAGGAGCCAGGGCAGATGTCCTCGGCGCTCTGCCGTAGCCTCGTGCTGACGGCGCTGGCGCTCTTCTTTAAAATCAAGCGCCGGGCTCGTCTTCTCATTGCGGGGCAAGACTCCACCTCCTCATAAAAGTGCATGAACGGGTTTATTTTAGCATAGGCAACAGGTGAGCGTCCAAGCCCCAGCGCCTGTCATCTCAGTCCTCCAGGAAGCTGATGCTCTTGATGCCCACGGGCTTATTGAGATACTCCTGTTGACCGTCGCTATTGAGGGCCGCAATCTCGTGCACCACGTCCAGTCCGGCTGTGACCTTACCGAAGGCGGCATACTGGCCGTCCAGATGCTTCGCCGTCCCGTCCATAATGAAGAACTGGGTGCTGGCCGAGTTGAAGTCCTGGGCGCGGGCCATGGAGAGGACGCCGTCCTCATGCTTGAGCGGATTGTCAATGCCGTTGGCGGAGAATTCCCCGCGAATATTCGTGACCTGCTCGCCTGGCTTCGGCTCACCACCCTGGATCATGAATCCGGGGATACAGCGGAAGAAGGTCTTGCCATCATAGAACTTCTCGTTGACCAGGCGCTTGAAATTGGCGACGGAGATCGGGGCGATGTCAGGATAGAGCTCGCAGTCAATCTGGCGCTCATCCTCCAGTGTAATGCGCAGCTTGTTCGGCTTGTCGGCCAGTTCCTGCAAGACGTTCTCGGCCTGGGCCTTGTCGAAGATCTCCACGGCCTGGGCACTGCCCTCCGCCTGCTTCTGAGCGCTGCCTTCCGCCTGTTTCTGAGCGCTGCTGCCCTGGGGCTGGCCCGCCTTTTGACAGCCGAGCAAACCCGCAGCCAAAATGCTGAAACTCAGTCCGACTACGAGAAAACGCCGCAGTGCTCCGCTTCCCATTCGCTTCATCATGATCTTATCTTCCTCTCTCATGTTTGGTCAGGGGCCAGACTTCCAGGCTTCCTTTCGCCGCTGCTCTGTCCCTAGCCGTGTATGACATCTGCCCAGTATATCGAATCCAGGCCAAAATAGCGACAGGGCACGGGCTCTGCTCCCTGTTCCCGGTAGCGCGCACCGTAGAGTCGGGTCTGCAACTCATGGGCTCCGGCTGGGACCCGGACGAAGCGGTGACCAGCGGGGAGCTTACTGCTGGGCTCCAGGCTCTGCTTCGGGAGATAACACACGGGACTGAGGCCAGCCTGGGGCGCATAGAGGGCCCAGTGCTCGGCCTCCTGCCCCCTTCCCTGCTCCAGGAGCTGATCCAGACGGCGCTGGAGGAAGAGCAGGGGAAGATAACTCAGCCAGTCCACGCCGCCTTCCCGCTCTTCGCCTCCTGCTTTTTCAGCCCCGTGACGACGTTGCTCCTTCTGGGCCAGGGCCCGAATCAGGACCTGGATGCGCTCCTGGCGCCTGGCCTCCGCCTCCGGCTCGCTTAGGGCCTCATCCATGGGGAGGATGAGCAGGCCTGGGCCCTGCTGCTCAAGGTCCAGGGGCAGGGGCCTCTCCAACTGCAACTTAGCCCGTCGGGCCAGTATACGAAAATAGAGGCTGTCCCCAAAATAGGGGTGCAGGCCCAGCGTATAGCGCTCCTCAGACTCCCGTTCCTCCAGGGCCAGGCGCAGGCGGCGATAGTCCTCCCGCGGCAGGGCCAGGCAGCAGTCTGGCTGATAGGGCGCCTCCCAGTGCCGCAGGGCTCGGCTGAGGCTGTCGAAAAGGAGGTAGTAGCGCAGTCCCTGGCGCTGGCAGAGGCGGTCCACCAGCTCGATAAAGTGCAGCTGTATGGCCTGAATCAGCCCCAGGCCCTCCGAGTCGGGGGCCAGTTCCTGACCATAGCTGTTGTAATTCTGGTCCTCGGCCTCCAAATCCTCCCAGCGCCGGGCCTGGCCGACGAAGGGCAGCCAGGAAGCCTTATTTTTTTGCATGGCGTAAAATTCCCCTTCTATGTATGCGTCCAATGGTATGAACACAGATCTAAATCAGCGGTGTCTGACGTACCTCCTGGTGTAGGAGCAAGGCCGCAGAGCGTCCCGCTTCAATACCCGAGGCGAAGGCCCAGTGCAGGTTGTATCCCCCGCAGACCCCACAGACATCCAGGACTTCGCCGCAGGCATAGAGTCCCGGCCAGAGCAGGGACTGCAGCGTGTAAGGATTAAATTGCCTGGTGTCCAGGCCCCCGTCCGTGACCTGGGCGAAGTCGAAGCCCCGGGTGCCCTGAATCTGACAGGGCCAGGCCTTGGCTAACTGAATCAGGCGGCGGACGAAGTCATCGCCGATGTCCGCCAGGCTGTACTCCTGCTGACGGCGCAGCTGGCGGGGACTGAGGCCGATGGCCCGCACGAGATCTTGATAGCGCTCTTCGTAGAGGAAGCGCGAGATTTTGGCGGGCAAAAAGCTCAGCCCCCAGAGCCCCGCATCCCGGAATCCCTGACTCCGGCGCAGGCCCTGTACATAGCTGAGCGCCTGGTCCTCATCGAGGTCTGGAAGAAAGTCGATAAATAGCCGGGGCTCCCGCCCCTGCTCAAGCTGTTCGGCGACAAGGGCCGAGAGATTCAGCACGCAGATGCCAGAAAGACCGTAGTCGGTAAACAGCAGCTCCCCTGCCTCCCTAACGTAGGCCTTGCGCCCAGCTTCCAGGCGCAGTTCTACACGACAGCGCAGGCCGGCAAAACGGCGGGGAACTTGTCGGGAACAGAGCTGGACGAGGGCCGGACGCTGGGGGACCAGGCGATGCCCCAGACCCTCATAGAGGGCGTAGCCCGTGCCGAGGCCGCCCAGCTTAGGTGCGGCCCTGCCGCCCGTGGCGAGGATGACCGCCCGACCCCGATAGACCTGACCATCCTTCGTCCCTACATGGTAGATTGCCCCGGCTTCACGGTCGAGGCTCAGGGCCTTTTTAGCCCGTAGAGCCTGGACTTCCTGGCCGCAGCGCAGGGTGCAGGGAACTGAGCGCAGGCTATGGACGAGGACCTCATGGAGCGACTCAGCGCGAAAGCTGTAGGGGTAGACCCGCCCCTCCTCCTCTCGGGTGGCCAGCCCCAGTTCCGCCCAGTACTGGCGGAGGGCCTTGGGACTCCAGTTGCTGAGTATGGCCTCAGTGAAGCGGGGGTGTCGGCTACGAAAGTAGCTGGGGGACATCTGCATATTACCCATATTGCAGCGGCCGTTGCCTGTGGCCAGCAGCTTTTTTCCTGGCATGTCCAGGCCCTCCAGAAGCAGGCAATCCGCCCCCCGACTGGCCGCCTCGCGGGCCGCCAGGAGACCTGAGGCCCCCGCGCCGATGACAATGACATCGTAGATGCTGTTCTGTGCCTTTAGCGTCTCCACGCCAGACCTCCTCTCCCCTCTACTCCCTACTGAGCACTCAACTAGCCCTCTGCCAGGCTACAGAGTCGTTGATACTTCGATCGGGTTTCTGCTTCCAGCCCCAGTTCCTGGCGGAGTTTACAGTCCAAACGGAGCAGGGTCTGCTCCGGGCCCTCAAGACTCTCAAGCTCCAACTCGGCGATCGGCTCCCGCCGCTGCAGCCCTGGTCCAGCCCGCAATTCTCCATAGTCCAGGGCCCATTCCAGCTGATTCTCCGCCCAGTAAAAGCGGCGGTGGCTGCGCCAGAAGGCCGAAACGAAGAGGGCCTGGTAGCTCCCAAGCTCCAGGGCCTGGCGGGCCAGCAGGGGCAGGCCCTCCCAGCGCCTATCATCCGCTCCCAGACTCCTGAGGCAGGAGCGAAGTTCCTCCAGGAGACAGGGATCCAAGCCCTGGGATTCCGCCTCCTCCGGACAAACCCGGGACGCCAGTTCCGGAAGTGGACAATTCCACTCACCGCGGCGACTTAGAGCCAGGGCTTCCGTCTGGCGCTCAGCCACTGCGGGGACCTTCCATTTCACTGTGAGACAGAGCACCTGGCCCTCCTGGCGCAGGCGGTAAACATAGGCCTCGTCCCCAGCCAGGTCCGAAGCTGCCAGCTCTGGAACGAAATAGAGGGCATAGTAGTAGTCCCGAAGCCAGGCTTCACGGGGCCTTCCCCCCAGCTCCAGCACCCACTGGTCCAGCTGGGGCAAGAAGTCCCCCAGCTCTGCTGGGAGTCTATATTTCAGTTCCACTTCCATCTTCCGAACACCATCAGTTCCGCTCGAGATAGACCTGGTCCTCAGTGACCAGAACTTTTTCCATATGATGGCCCAGATAGGCCCTGATCAGGGGGCTGTCATAATTGTGCTGCTCGATGAGCTGCCCCTTGCGGCTGTCATAAATACTGGCACTTCGACCGTGCAGCAGGTAGAACTGGGAGCCCAGGCCAGATTCCAGACGGGCCGACTCCGTGTAGCGCTCGGAACCGAGGACCCTGGCCTCCTCCCGGCCGTCCCAGCTGACCAGGGCCAGGCTGCGCTCAGATCCCTGCTCCGCCAGGGCCCAGCAGCGGCCGTCCTTGGCGATAACAGTGCTGATACGTCCGAAGCCCTGTTCCTGAACCTGGTCATCGGTACCCAGCTTGTAGAGCTTCTGCCCATCCGCCAGGAAGAGGCTGCCCTGCTCGGCCTCAGCCATAAAGAGCAGGGGGCCGGCCTCCTGAATTTCGCTGCGGCGCTCGATCTGTCCTCGCTTATCCCCTGAGAGGCGCATACGGTAAATTGAGGCGTGCCCATTATAAGAGCTGCTGTTGTAGAGGGAGACATAGAGATTGTCCCCCTGCTCGGAGAAAAGACTATTAATGATGAAGCCCGACTGCTTGCGATCCTGGGCCAGCCAGTCAAAATTCACACTGCCATCCGCCTTCAGTACCCGCAGGAGGCCAAAACTGGACCGCTGGTCCAGAATCAGGGCCGCCTGCCCATCCCGGGCCAGGCTGGCCCCCTTGATCGGGTCCTTGGTCTTGCCCTCATAATGCTTGCGCCGCTCGTCCAGGACTATGTAGCGGTAGCCGTCCTGTTCGCCGACAAAGGCCAGACCATCACGAATCAGGACAAAGGGCTTCTCCGCAGGAAAGTCATAGCGTCGGATCTCAACTCCAGCCGCATTGAGCAGGCGCAGGGACTGGTCCCCGACATGCAGGATGGTATTGTCCGTCAGCGGATAATATTCGTTGGCCTCACTGCGCTCCACGGCAAAACGCAGGCTGTGCAGGGACTCAAGCCGCGGTTTGGCGGCCCCGTCCAGATGTGGGAAAAAGAGGGCGTAGGCCAGGGGGAGGAGGAGCAGAAGACTCAGCAGAGCGGCGATAAAGAGGAAGCGGTCGCGGCGGTAGATCTGGAGGCTGCGCCCCAGGATACGGCCTAAAAATTGGGCCAGACGCTGGCTGAATCGTTTGCGGCGCTGGGTCCAGCTGAGCCTGGGGCGCGAGGCCTTCTTCGCGGACTGAGCCCTGACCTGCTGGGCTCTGGTGGCCCTCTTCTGGCCCGCAGCGGCCCTTTTAGCAGGGGCGGGGGCCTGCTTCTGGCCCACAGCGAAGTCCCTGGCGGAGCTTACGGCCCTGTGCTGGCCGTCAGGGCCCTGTTTCTGGACAGCAGTCCCCTGGTTCTGGACAGCAGTCCCCTGGTTCTGCTCTTCGTCCTCCAGCTTAGGGGCGGGGGGCTGCTGCTTCAGCTCTGAATCCTGCTGACTTTTTTGCTCTGCTGCGCCCTTCTTCTCTGCTTCTGGCACCGGAGACCCTCCTCTGTTATGACATTCTTCTTATTGTACCGTTTTCTCCTGGACTTTTGTCCTGCTTAACACGGGGAACACTGCTGTAAAAGCGGCATCTACAAGCGCCGCCAGCGCCGCTGCAGGCGCCAGGCTTGGAGGCAGAGCAGGAATGGCAAAAGAAAGAGGCTTCCAAAAGCTGCCACGCGATAGTAGCCTGTCTCCTGCACGGATAGATTGTAGTTGACAGGCAGCTTGCGAGAGATGAGCAGGCGCCCCTCCCCCTGGTCCTCGGCCAGCTCCTGAACCAGCCTGGCAAGCAGACGGACATTGGCCGAATCGCTGCCGCTGAGACTCAGGCTCTGATCCTCAATGGGGGAGGAGCCAGCCAATACGGCGACTCGGGACTTACGTGTGCCGTCTGCGGACTCCCAGCCCAGCTTATCCTGGACCTGCAGGAGGGGGTGAACCCCTCGCTGGGGCTCCGTCCCCTCGTCCAAACTACTATACGCCTCCTTGCTACTCTGCATGAGGCGCTGGCTGCGCAGGGAGGCCTGGAGGGCCTCCCGCTGCTGGGTCTCAGCTGCGGACTCCTCTTCGCCCCCCCTGTTCACAAGAGCCTGGCTCAAGTCCTCCAGAACAGCAGCCCCGCGGAAAAGGACGCGGCCCGGAATATCTGAGAAGTCCGTCCCACTCAGCAGCGGGGCGAGGAACTGCTCTGGCTGGCCCGTATAGACCCGACTGCTATCGCCTTCCAGAAGCTGTCCCGGTCGCAGGCCCAGTCCCAGCTCAGAAAGGAGCGTCTGCAACTCGCTATACTCCTGGCGCAGGGGGGCCAGGGCGAGTAAGAGGCGTCCCCCCTGCTGCAGGTACTGCTCCAGACTGGCCAGCCCCGCTCGCGTCAGATCCTGCTGCTCCCCGATTAGGAGCAAAAACACGTAACTGCTCTCAATCTGCTTCCCGTTCTGAATGTCGAGGTATGAGACCTCAAAACCATTGTCCTGCAAGAGGTCCAGGAGATAATGGAAGCGCTGGGAAAAGCGGTTCGCCGTAGTGTTCAGCACCGCCACCTGGCGTTCTTGCTCCTCCTGAACATTGCGCAGGGCCGAGGAGATGGAAGCCTCCGCATCCACCCCCAGGTAGACGCCACTCTGCTGGTCCTGGACATTGCGGATCAGTCCCGCAGCCTCCAGAACCTGCTTTCGCCCGGTCTTTGGACTGGAGATAATGACATTGCCGTCCCGGCCCTGTAAACCTTCTTTTACCGCCTGGTCGCGCTGCTCCGCCGTGGAGCGATAGCGGATCTGTATGCGCCCCCCTGCCACCTGCTCGTAGTCCTCCAATAGCTGGGGCAAAAAGCCATAGTTCTGACGAAAGTGCTCCTCGCTATCGTAGATGTCAATGTTCCATGGGCCCTCCAGCCGCTCCAGGAGCTGCCTTGAAACTGAGCCCAGGCGCATCAGCTGGCTCTGGGTCCAGTCGGAACTGCTCTGCCAGCTACTGTTCAGCAGATAGGAGATAAGGAGGATGAGGACCAGAGCCAGGGGGGCCAGGCTGCGACTGAGCAGGGCCTCCAGACCCTTTCTGTGGACTCGGCTACTCCGCTCACGGCCACAGCGGAACAGGGCCAAGAGCAGGAAAAAGGACGTCAGCAAAAGCAGATATACAACGGTACTCGGACGTACCAGGCCCCGGCTGAAGTCCTGTAGAAGACGCAGGGGATTCAGCCTCCCCAGCGCCCGCGTCAGGTCCTGGGCCAACTGATAGGCCTGGGAGGCGTCCATAGCTCCCCCCAGCCCGAGCAGACGCCAGAGTCTGGACAGGCCATCCCCCAATACAGCCGCCAGGGCATCCAGGAATTCCAGTCCGATAAAAATGAGCAGGCTGAGCAAGCCAGCCTGGGCCGCGTGCCGTGAGATAAGAGAAATCAGCAGGCCAATGGACGTATAGAGTCCCGCCTGGAGTACGTAGGCCAGCAGCGCTGAGAAAAAGACCCCATCTACGCGGCCTCCCAGCAGCCAGGTCAGCACGACATGGGGCAGGACGACCAGACTCGTCAGACCCAGACAGCTGAGCAGGGAGCAAAACTTGGCCAGCACCAGGGCGGCATTGGAGAGGGGCAGACCGTAGAGCAGATCGAGGCGGCCCGATTCCCGCTCCGCCGCAAAGCTGCGCATCGTCAGCAGGGGAATAAAAATGAAGAAGCAGTTTTGCAGGAGGCCCCACTCAGCCGCCAAAAAGCTACTGCCGTTGAGTATCTGAATACTTAAGATCAGGCCGCTGACCAGGGCGTAAACAGCCGTGAAGACCCAGGCGAAGGGCGCACGCAAATAGCTCCGCAGCTCATGCCTATAGAGATTTAGCCAGGCGCGCATCAGCGTCCTCCTTTCCGCCACCACAGACGAAGCCTTGCCTTCGAAACGCCAGCCGCGTCGTCCTGCTCAGCGGCCCCTTCCACTGCGGCCTTGCGCGTCAGGTCACGGAAGCTCCGCTCCAGGGCATTTTGCCGACTCCGCCACTCCAAAATCTGATAGGGGGCCAGGGCGGCCTGCTTCAAGAAGCGCTCCTTGTCCTCCACGCTGCGAAAATCCACAAGCAGACTGAGCAGGTCTCCCTGCTCCTGTTTTAGCTTAAAAGAGGAAAGCTGGGAGGCCTGGGAAAGCTGGCGTTTGACTTCCCGCCAGGCGCCCCGCAGCAGAATTTCCAGCTGCAGGTCCCCGGCCTGGGCACTGAGTAGGTCCCGGGCCTGATAGTCCGCGATGATCGCCCCTTCATGGAGGAGCAAGAAGCGCTGGGCCAGCTGGCTCAACTCATCCAGACGGTGGGAGCTGAGTACCATCAGACGCTCCTGGCCCCAGTGCTTGAGCAAGTCGATGGTCTCGGTGGCCTGGTTTGGGTCCAGGCCCTCCGTCACCTCGTCAAAGAGGAGGATTGGGGCTGGGCTCAGCAGGGCCCGGGCCAGGGCCAGACGTTTTTTATAGCCGTAAGAAAGATTCATGGCCAGCCGCTTCCGCTGGCTGTAGAGGCCGAGGCGGCGCAGCAGCTCCGCGATCTGCATCTTGGCCCGCTCATCTTCCAAACCGTAAAGTCGGGCCAGGAGCCAGAGGTACTCCTCCACCGTCTGTTCCGGATAGAGGGCTGGCTTCTCCCCCAGGTAGGTGACGCATTTGCGAGCCTTCTTTTCCTGGCCGGGAATGAGTTCCGTACCCACTAAGATCCGCCCCGCATCGAAGCTCTGAATCAAGGCCAGCGTGCGCAGGAGGGTGGTCTTCCCAGCTCCGTTCACTCCTAAGAGAGCGACCAGCCCCGGGCCCTGGAGCGCAAAACTAAGCTCCTTTAGCACCTGGCGCTGGCCGTAGTATTTGCTCAGTCCTTCACATTTCAGCTGTATGTTCACGCCTAAACTTTTTTCTCCTTCATTACCCATGTAGTTCGAAACTCAACTTAAAGGCCAGACTTCCGTCCTCCTTCTGCCCCCACACCCAGATCTCTGGCCCCTCTGTCCCCGCCTCCATCTGGCGGTCCCAGAGGGCCTGAAGCTCCGGACCAGGCGCCGCATCGACGAAGGTCCGTCCAGAGATATCGACGAGTTCCCCAGGCAGCAGTTCCTGGGCGTAGAGGATATGCAGGGCTCTGACTCGATCCAGATACTGCGGCCAGTAGAGGGCCAGGAAATCCGTCCCCCAGGCGCTGTAATAACTGTTGTTCATATGGCCATTGCCGTCCACCTCCGAAGCCCAGCAGCGTCGCTGTACCATCTGTTCAGCAGCGGTCGGCGGACGTAGTTGCCCCTTCCAGGGGCGGGGCTCCCGACCATAGAAGGGCGGGGCGTAGCTGTCCCCCGCAAGGGCCTCAGGCGGATCCAGGACGGGCCGACGATCCTGCTTTCTCAGCTCCAGCCACTGAGTCCTGGCCAGGCAGAGCGGCATCCCAGTCTCCTTATCTGTCAGACAAAAGTCCCTCCAGGTATAGAGGCGGTTGCGGCCTACGAGACGCGTCTCCAATCTGAGCATCCGCCCCTCCGGGGGCCTGGGGGCCAGGAAGTCCAGATCAATGCTTCGCAGGACCCAGATTCGCTCCTCGGACTGCTTCTCAGTCCCTCCCCGTTGGGCCAGGTCACAGCCCGCAACCTGCTCCATCCACTTCTGTAACTCGTGGTATTTGAGGCGGCCCTGGGCATCGCAAAAGGCTGAGCTGAGGCGCCCCTCCTCAGACCACATCAGCGCCGCTCCTTGGATGGGCTGAAGCGGCGGATATTGGCGTAAATTTTTTCCGAATAGTCCAGCAGGACGTAGTACTGCTGGTCCTTATAGCGGCCCTGGACAAAACAGAGCTCCCCCGTCTGCCGCGAACTTGCATCGATGAAGCTGAGACCGCGCTGAGATTTTTTCCCGGCCTCCTCCCCTGTCACGCGGCCATAGGACTCGATATCCCCGGGCTGGGCGGAAAAAATCCGCTGCCGCTTCCTCTGGGCCAGGATGAGGTCCACGTCCAGGCTGCCATTCGTGGCGATATACTCATACTCACGGCGCTGGCTGGAAAACAGAATATAGGAGAGGTAACCAATGCCCAGCCAGATCAGGGCCACGATGCCGCTCAGGTAGCGGATAAATAAGAGACTCAGGGCAAACAGCAGGAGGGTCAGAGCGGCGATGCCCAGAAGGCGTAAATAATCCGGCTGAGCCCAGCGCTGCCTGATGAGCACCTCATTGAAACTGTCCTCCTGGGTATAGCCCGGTCCCCCCTGTCCTCCGGCGCTCTGAATGCGGATCTCCATAGTGCTTGAGCCTCCTATCCCTAAATAAATCCGTTCTATTATAACAAAGCACCCCTGGCCCACCGGGCCAGGGGTGCCTCTGTGCCAGCCGCCCCGGAAGCCGGGGGAAGGCCAGTAGCAAGACTTAGTACATGCCGGGAGCGCCAGCCGGGGCCGCCGGCTCGGGCTCAGGGATGTCGGCCACGATGGCCTCCGTGGTCAGCAGGACAGAGGCGATGGACGCGGCATTCTGCAGGGCGGAACGGGTCACTTTCGCCGGATCCACGATGCCCTCGGCGATCATGTCCACATACTCGCCAGTCATCACGTTGTAGCCCTTGCCCTCCTTGTTGTTCTTGACACCCTCACAGATGACAGAGCCGTCAAGACCAGCATTCAGCGCGATCTGGCGGACAGGCTCCTCCAGGGCGCGGATGACAATGTTCATACCAACGCGGATGTCCCCCTCAACCTTGGCCGCAGCCTCGCGCAGGCTGGGCAGGACCTGGACATAGGCCGTACCACCACCGGGGACCATGCCCTCCTCGACACCGGCGCGCGTGGCGGCCAGGGCGTCCTCAATGCGCAGCTTGCGCTCCTTCATCTCCACCTCAGTGGCGGCACCAACCTTGACGACAGCGACACCACCGGCCAGCTTGGCGAGGCGCTCCTGGAGCTTCTCGCGGTCAAAGTCCGAACTGGTCTCTTCGATCTGGCTACGGATCTGCTTCACGCGGGCCTCAATCTCCGCCTTGTCTCCAGCCCCATCGACGATGATGGTGTGCTCTTTGTCGATCTTGACTTGGCGAGCAGTACCCAGCTGGGCCAGAGTGGCTTCCTTCAGGTCGTAGCCCAGTTCCTCAGTGATGACCTGGGCGCCCGTCAGCACGGCGATGTCCTGGAGCATCTCCTTACGGCGGTCGCCGAAGCCAGGGGCCTTGACGGCGGCACAGACGAAGATGCCGCGCAGCTTGTTCAGAATCAGGGCGGTCAGAGCCTCACCCTCGACGTCCTCGGCGATGATCAGGAGCTTCTTACCAGACTGGTTCACCTGCTCCAGAAGGGGCAGAATTTCCTGGATGCTGCTAATTTTCTTATCGGTGATCAGGATGTAGGGGTCGTCCAGCAGGGTCTCCATCTTATCCATGTCCGTGGCCATGTAAGCGGAGATATAGCCGCGGTCGAACTGCATGCCCTCGACCACTTCCAGCTCGGTCTGCATGGTCTTGGACTCCTCGACCGTGATGACACCGTCAGAACCCACGCGTTCCATGGCTTCAGCGATCAGCTCACCAACTTCTTCATCCGAGGAAGAGACAGCGCCGACGCGGGCGATATCCTTCTTCGTGGCCACGGGACGGGCCAGGGACTTCACGCCCTCCACGGCCAGGTCCACAGCCTGCTGAATGCCCTTGCGCAGCACCATGGGATTGGCCCCGGCAGCCACATTGCGCAGGCCCTCACGGATCATCGCCTGGGCCAGCAGGGTGGCCGTCGTCGTACCATCGCCAGCCACGTCGTTGGTCTTGGTCGCCACTTCCTTAACAATCTGGGCGCCCATATTCTCGAAGCGGTCCTCGAGCTCAATCTCCTTGGCGATGGTCACACCGTCGTTGGTGATCAGCGGGGCGCCGTACTTCTTGTCCAGCACCACATTGCGGCCCTTGGGACCGAGCGTGATCTTCACGGTGTCGGCGAGCTTGTTGACGCCCGCCTCAAGGGCCTTGCGCGCCTCGATGTCATACTTCAGATCTTTAGCCATTTTCTTGCTCCTTTATCACTTGCTTAGTCTAGCCTGGGCGGCCGAGGCCGGCCCGCTATTGGGAAGATTTCGCGAGAGCCGCTCAATCCTCAACGATGGCCAGCACATCGGACTGGCGGAGGATGGTGTAACTCTGGCCGTCCACCTTGACCTCAGTGCCGCTGTACTTGCTCGTCAGGACACGGTCGCCGGGCTCCAACTCCATGATCACGTCCTTGCCATCCACAACACCGCCGGGGCCCACAGCCACAACTTCCGCAACCTGCGGCTTCTCCTGGGCCGAGCCGGGCAGAATGATACCACTCTTCGTGGTCTCCTCACTCTCAAGCATCTTGATGACAACGCGATCTGCCAAAGGTTTAATGGTCATTGATATGCCTCCTATGCATCAGCTTCAATTCTTGGCACTCTTCGGCTAAGAGTGCTAACAGTTGAAGTATAAGCTTTTGTCAAAGAATGTCAAGTAACCCTCACAAAAGTCCCGTGCTACAATAAAAACGCTTCAAAAAGTATGAGACCGAGTCCATAAGGAGGTATCTGAACATGAAATTCCGCTGTGTCCATACCAATTTTAATGTGCTGGACCTGGACAAGTCTGTCCAGTTCTATCAGGAGGCCCTGGGCCTTGTCGAGAAGCGGCGCAAGGTGCATCCCGAGGGCAAGTTCATCCTGGTTTACATGGGCAACGAGCGCAGTGACTATGAGATTGAACTGACCTGGCTCCGCGATCGCAAGGAGGCCTACGACCTGGGGGATGAGGAGTTTCATATCTGCTTCCGCTGTGACGACTATGAGTCCGCCCACAAGAAGCACCAGGATATGGGCTGCATCGCCTTTGAGAATACAGAGATGGGCTTGTACTTCATCAAGGACCCCGACGGCTATTGGATCGAAATCGTCCGCGAACGCGATTGAGCCAGAAGGCAGCGCCGGCCCCTGCGGCCACACAAGACGGCCAGCGAATAAAACGAGCTCCCCTTTCCTGGACAGGGAATTGAACGTCCGGGAAAGGGGAGTTTTTTCTGTCTGACGGAAGCAGGTCTGCCCGCGGGCAGAGCCGCGGCGGAGGCTCAGACCAGGGGCTTGGACTCCAGCGGAGGATTTTTGTAGAAAATTCCCCGGCGGTCGCCGTAGTAGAAATAGATGCCCGAGATGAGGGCCCCGGCAATCCAGCCAATGCCGTAGGAGTAGTACATATACTCCCGTCCCAGTGTCATCAGGAAAATCTGAGCCATAGGCACACGGAGCAGCCACATCGACACAAAGGTCGAAAGCGTCGCCACAAACATCCGCCCAATACCGCGCAGACTGGACCCAAAGGTGAAGAGTACTGCGAGCAAGGGGTAGAAGGGCAGGACGGAATGCAGGTAGATGCGTCCCGCCAGGATGTCATCCGCTGCGGGGGTAAAGAGGGCGACCAGGGCGTCGGAGAAGGGATAGACCAGGAGGGCTGTCACAGCCGCAACACCGGCCGAGAGCCAGAGCCCAGCCCGAGTCCCCTGGCGGATGCGCTGGTAGAGCCGGGCCCCATAGTTCTGACCGACGAAGGTACTGATGGCCGTCGAGAAACTCTGGATGGGAAGAAAGACGAAGGCGTCGACTTTTGTGGCCGCAGTGAAGCCAGCCATAAAGGCCGAGCCCTGGCGGTTGACGAGGGCCTGGACCACAACATTGCCCACCGAGAAAAGCATCTGCTGGATGCCCGAGGGTATGCCCAGCTGGACGGCCCGTCTGAGGATGCTGGAATCATAGCGCAGGCGGTTCAGGCGAATATGTATGAACGGATAGCGGCGGTTGATGTACAGCGTGCCGAGTATCCACGAGCTGAACTGGGCGATGACGGTGGCCAGGGCCACGCCACTGACCCCCATGTGAAAGCCAAGGACGAAGAGAAAGTCCAGAATTACGTTGATGACAGTGGCCACAGCCAGGAAGATCAGCGAGGTTGCCGCATCACCCATCCCCTGCAGGAGGCCGGCGTTCATGTTAAAGCCCATGGAACCAACCATGCCGACGAAGACAATCATCAGATAGATGGTGGCCTGATCCAGGGTCCCGTCATTCGGCACATTCATCAGTACGAGTATGGGCCTGGACAGGGCGATTCCGAGAACGGAAAAGGGAATGACCACGACGAGCATGGTCCGGTAGATAGTCTCAACGGTCAGTTGCAGCTCCTCGTAGTTCTTAGCCCCCGCACACTGGGAAATAATGACCATGGCGCCGATGCCGATGCCGATAAAAAAGGAGGTCAACATCATCAGGAAAGGGAAACCCGTACCCACGGCGGCCAGGGCCTGGGAGGAGACGTAGTTGCCCACGACAATGCTGTCGACGATGTTATAAAACTGCTGGAAAATATTGCCGATGAGCATGGGCACCGTAAACAGGGTGAGAATCCGATACGGGTTGCCACGCGTCATGTCCGTGGTAATAAAGATGGAGATCAGGCGCTGCAGTAGGCTGCCCTGCTTGGTCTCTTGCGACAAAATTCAACTCCTTATATTTCTGCTGGGAAACGAGCGGCCCATCCCCGGAACACAGATTCCGGGGATGGGCCCCCTCCCCTCTGCTCTCCGTCCAGAGGACTGGGCTCAGGGACGCAGGAACTCCTGGCCACCCAGGTAGGGGCGCAGGACCTCGGGGATACGGACGCTTCCATCGGCCTGCTGGCACTGTTCCAGCATGGCCGGGAAGACGCGGGAAGTAGCCAGGCCCGAAGCGTTGAGGGTGTGGGCGTAGCAGAGGCTGCCGTCCTCACGGCGCAGGCGGATGTTGCCGCGGCGGGCCTGGTAGTCCCGGGCCGTGGAAGCCGAACTGACCTCCTTATAATCATTCATGCTCGGAATCCAGATCTCAACGTCATATGTTTTGGCCATGGAATCGGTACAGTCACCAGCCGCCAGTTTAGATAGGCGGAAGTGCAGGCCGAGGCCCTTCATCAGGGCGCAGGCCTTGGATACGAGCTCCTCGAAAGCCCGCTCAGAATCCTCAGGACTGGTGTACTGGAACATCTCAATCTTGTTGAACTGATGGCCTCGAATCATGCCTCGCTCCTCGGCGCGGTAGCTGCCAGCTTCCTTACGGTAGCAGGGCGTGAAGGCAAAAAACTTCTTCGGCAGTTCTTTCTCGTCCAGAATTTCGTCGCGGTACACGTTGACCAGGGCCGTTTCTGCTGTAGGCAGAATAAACTGGGCCGGACGCTCGGCCTCCTCCTGCTCCAACCAGAAGAGGTCCTTACGGAACTTCGGCAGCTGGCCTGCCGAGTAGGCGCAGACCTCGTTAAGTATATGTGGCACCAGGAGCATCTCGTAGCCGTCTTTCAGGTGGGCGTCCATAAAGTAGTTCAGCAGGGCCCACTCCAGCCGGGCTCCCTGGTGGCGATAGATCCAGAAACCTGAGCCCGAGAGCTTGGCCCCGCGTCTGTAGTCAATGAGCCCCAGCTGCTCGGCCAGGTCCACATGATGCTTAGGTTCAAAGTCGAATACAGGCTTCTCACCGAAGACCTCGACCACCTCATTGCTCTCCTTACCTCCGGCTACCATGCCCTCTGCGGGCAGGTTCGGCAGCTTGTCCAGGAAGGTCTGGATCTCGAGTTCCAGTTCACTGAGCCGCGTGTCACCCTCCTTGATCTCATCGGCCAGGCGCTTCAGCTCAGCCAGCAGCTCCGTCACATCCTCCCCAGCCTTCTTGAGCTTGGGAATCTCCGCGGACCGGCGGTTGCGCAGGGCCTTTTTCTCCTCCGTCTCACGGATGAGACGGCGGCGCTCCTCGTCCTGGGCCAGGAAGGGGCCGAAGTCCACCTGGTGGCCCTTAATCGCGAGGCGCTCGGCCACATAGGCCGGATTCTTACGGATGAGCTGAATGTCTAGCATACCTTAGTTCTCCTTAGTTCCCGTCGTGCTGGGCAGATAAATTAGTCGTTCCAAATATATTAAACAAAGCCTGCAGCTGAGTCCAGCGGCCAGGCCCTGCAGCTGCTTTCTGCCCCATTCTATCCCCTCACTGTTCTGGAGGGCTTAAGGAGGCCTAAAGTTTCTTGAGATATGCACTCCCCTGTTCCAGGCCGGGGAAATTCTGCTGGCGCAGGGCCTCGTAGAGCACAATGGCCACGGAATTCGAAAGATTCAAGGAGCGCTGGCCGGGGGCCATGGGGATGCGGATACAACGCTCAGGATGGGCCAGGAGCATGGATTCAGGCAGGCCACGGGTCTCCGCACCGAAGACGAGGAGGCTGTTCGGATGGTAGGCCACCTCTGTGTAGCAGCGCGGGGCCTTGCTGCTGGCGTAGTAAATCGGTCCTTGGTGCTGACGAAAGCAGTCCTCAGCCTGGTCCCAGAGCTGGAGCTGGAGCTGGAACCAGTAATCCAGTCCCGCCCGTTTGAGATACTTATCCTCCAAGGAAAAACCCAGGTGCCCACAGAGGTGCAGGGGGCTGTTCGTGACGACACAGGTACGGGCGATGTTGCCCGTATTGGCGGGAATCTCAGGTTCGACAAGACAAATCTGCACGCTTGGCCCTCCTCATTTTTTCTGCTGACCTGTGTGGCCAGAGTCCTTGCGCCTTCTGGATCTGGAGGCCGGGGCCCCGCGCTCGGACAAGCTGCCCAGCGCCTCCAGTGCCCGCTGCTCGACCTGGCGCAGACGGTGGAAGATCCCCGATTTCGAGACCGGCGGGCTGGACTGGGCGGCGAGCTCCGTCAGGGAGAGGCCAGGATAGTCCAGCCGCAGCTGGGCCGCGGCCTTGAGCTGATCGTCCAGGTCCTGATAGCTGGGCTGGGCCTGGTAGCGCCGGAGGAGCTCGCAGAGCCGGGCCGAGGACTGGGCAGTACGCCGGGCGTTGGCGCTGTCGCAGTTGACAATGCGATTGATGGTATTCTTGACTTCCTTCTCCACCCTCCGCTCCTCAAAAGCGAGGTACGCCAGGGAAGTGGACATCTGGGCCAGGAGCTGTGAGATGCGCTCGGCCTCCTTAAAGTAGAGCATGACCGAACCGTAGCAGCTGATCTCAGAAGCCCGCAGTTCCAGACGCTCGAGAAGCCGTAGCAGATAGTTGGCGAAGGCCTGGCGCTTGAGCCCGAACTGGGCGTGGTAGCTGCGCTGCGGATTGCTGACAGAACCGACAGCAAGGAAAATAAAGCGCAGCTGGAGGCGCAGGCCGGACAGTGAGAGCTCGTCCACCGCCGTCCCAAATCCCTCCGCCTTAGGCAGAGCGAAGTTTAGTTCGCTGCGAAAGAGCCCCAGCAAACGTTCGAGGGCGGGCCCGGAATCCAGCTGCAGGCGGCTGTAGCTGCGGTAGGTCCGGGTCTCTACCTCCAGACCAAAGTGCGACTTCAGCCCCTGGCAAAAATACAGCATGACCTCATCCTGGGCCAGCTGACAGACAAACTTACGGCGGCTCAGCTGGGCCCCGGCCAGCAGTGCCAGAAGGTGGCCACGGCCGAAGTCGGCCAGGCGCTCCTGGTCCCCTCCCTGCCGAGCCTCCCCCTCTTCCGCCTGGAGCTGGGCCAAAAGCTCCCTCTTGACTTGGGAAGAAAAGGATCCTCCCGAGAACTCGGACCAGCCTCGTCCCTCTTCTCCAGGCTCCAGTCCTGGGACCTTAGCGGCCTCCTTTTGCTCCTCCACGCCTCGCGCTCCCTTACACTTCATCCTCATCGGGACGATACACGCGGGTGGCGGCCTGCTCCAGCTTATGCTCCACGGAATCCAGGGCCAGACGCAGGATCTGCTGGGCGAGAATATCGGCGTCATGGCGGATACGCTCATCGCGCACGGCCACCAGCGGGCTGGTCAAGAGGCGCACGCCCATGTCGGCCAGGGCGGCGGCGTCATAGCTGATCAATTCCGACTGGGTCTGCTGGTACTTCTCCTGAAGTTTGTCGCTGATAGGGGCTGAATTCGCGATGCAAAAATCCAGCCAGGTCTGCCCCTCCACCTCGCCCGCATGCTCGAGGATGGCCCGGACATGGTCCTGACAGCTATATCCGGCCGTTTCCGCTGGCTGGGTCATGATGTTGCAGACGTAGACGCAGGGGGCCTGGGTCTCTTTCAACGCCTGGACGATGGCTGGGAAGAGCAGGTTAGGGATCACGCTCGTGTACAGGCTGCCTGGGCCGAGGACGACGAGGTCGGCGTCGCGAATGGCTTCTACAGCCTCCATCAGAGGCTCGGCATCCGCAGGCTCCATATAGATGCGGCGGATCGGATTCGTGGGGTCCACAGGGCGCTCTCCAATATTGGATTCCCCGTGGATCTGCCCGCCATCAGCAAGTTCGGCAGAAATGTTTAAATCCGTCAGAGATACGGGCAAGACACGGCCATTCACGGCCAGAACCGAGCTGAAATTACGGATGGCATCGTAGAAATTACCCGAGATGGCAGTCAGGGCCGTGAGGAAGAGGTTGCCAAAATTCTGGCCCTGCAGCTGACCTTCAGTGAAACGGAAGTTAATCAGCTCCTCCATGACCCGCTCCGTATCGGCCAGGGCCAGGATGCAGTTGCGGATGTCGCCGGGGGGCAAGACGCCGTAGTCCTGGCGCAGCAGACCCGATGAGCCGCCATCATCCGCCACCGTCACGATGGCGGTAATATTTTCACTGTAGCGCTTGAGCCCGCGGAGCATGGTCGAGAGGCCTGTTCCACCACCGATGACCACCAATTCCGGCCCCTCGTCTGGTTCGCGCAGGAGATGTTTGAGTTCTTTCTGATAATTTTTCATAGGATACTCCAATCTAAGCTGCTACCGTCCTCCTCCAGGACGCGGATCTCGGGTTCCAGCTCCACGCCGTGAAACGCTCTCACCACACGGCGAATGTGACAGACGAGTTCCACAATATCTCTGGCCGTGGCCCCACCGCGGTTGACGATGAAACCCGCATGCTTCTCTGAGACCTGAGCACCGCCAATTTGCAGACCCTGGAGGCCCGCGTCGACGATGAGTTTGCCCGCGAAGTAGCCGACGGGACGCTTGAAGACGCTGCCTGCGCTGGGCAGTTCCAGGGGCTGACTCCGCTGCCGGCGCTCCTGCAAATCGGCGATATGCGCCTCCAGCTGGGCCTGGTCCTGGGTCTCGTGGAGGAGAAAAAAGGCCCGACGGATGTAGAGTGGACGGTGGCGATAACAGCTGTCTCGATAGGCGAAGGAAAAGTCTGGAGCCCAGGTCCGCTGGGGATGGCCCAGGGCGTCTGTGGCCTCAACCAGCAGGCAGACGTCCTGCATACAGCCCTCATAGGCTCCGGCATTCATGTAGATGGCGCCGCCCACCGAGCCGGGTATGCCACAGGCGAAGGCCAGGCCCTCCAGTCCCTCCGCCGCAACGACCGAACTCAAGGCCCCCAAGTCCAGGCCAGCTGGGGCCTCTACGAGGCGCAGCGTTCCGGCCTTGGCCCTGCTCCAGGCCAGGACGCTGGCGGGGGCTGTGTCCAGGAAGGCCGCCGTCTCCTGACGACTATAGATGCGGCAGGCCCCCTCAGTCCGGGGGCTCTCAAGTTGGATGACGAGTCCGCGATAACCTGCATCGGAAAATACGACGTTGCTGCCCCGGCCCAGGACTAAGAAGGGCTGCTCCAGTTCATGGCAGAGGGCCAATACAGGCCCCAGGTCTTCGGTGGAAGGCAGGGGGAGATAATAGTCGGCAGGGCCGCCCACAGCCATGCTACAGTGCTCCGCCAGGACTTCGGCCCGACGCAGCAGGGCCGCCAGCTCTGGAGCGGATTCCTGCAGCCGGCGCTCAAAGCTCGTAGCCATGGCCTCAAACCCCACTGATGCCGCTGTTCTTGCCGAAGAGCCGCTCCACCAGGGCCGAGGCCGCATTGTAGCCCAACTGGCGCTGACGGTAGTTCGCTGCCGCCACCTCTGCGATGATGGCCAGGTTACGGCCGGGGCGCACAGGGATGGTCGTCGAGGGAATCTTGATACCCAGGATCTCTGTATACTCCTGGGCGATGCCCATGCGCTCGTAGACTTTTTTATCGTCCCAAAGCTCGAGGTTAATAATGAAATTGATCGTCTCCTGCATTTTGATGGAGGAGACGCCATAGAGCTCCTTGACGTCCATGATGCCCAGACCGCGGATCTCAATCAGGTGACGGATGATCTCCGGGGCCTTGCCCAGGAGGGTGGTATCCGAGACGCGGCGAACCTCCACGAGGTCGTCAGCGATGAGACGGTGGCCACGCTTGACAATTTCCATGGCCGTCTCCGACTTACCTACACCGCTTTCTCCGAGCATGAGTATGCCCTCGCCGTAAATCTCCACCAGCACACCGTGCAGTGTGGTCTGCGGGGCCAGTTCCACATTCAGGTACTTAATCAGGGAGGACATGAAGGACGAGGTGGTCTCCCCAGTGCGCAGGAGGGGAATCTGAAAGTCCTTCGAAGCCTGGATCATTTCGGGAAAGACCTCGTGGTGGCGCGTCAGAATCAGACAGGGTATGCCCCGGGAAAGCAGGGCGTGGATGCGCCGGTAGCGCTCCTCCGAATCCAGGCGTTCCAGGAAAGCCATCTCCATGTTGCCCAGTAGCTGGATGCGGTCCGGGCCAAAGTGCTCAAAATAACCAGCCAGCTGCAGGCCTGGGCGGGTGACATCAGCCACCGAGATCACGATTTGCTCCGTGTTGCCGTAGTCGGTCAGTTCCTCCAGTTCGAAGGTGTCCTGTATGCTCTTCAGAGTGACGGCGGACATGCCTCTACCTCCTCTATTCAGCTCCGGCCACCAGGGCCGTCCACCGCTCCCCCCGAGCGGTCATCGTTGGCGAAATTGTAGCACAAGTCCCTGAAACAGACCGAAATCCGCCTGGATCCACCACGCCAGTTGCGGCTCAGCCAAGACTCTTCCACACAGGATCTAGGCCTGCTGCAGGGCCTCGAGGAGCGCCTTAGTGATGGCCTGCATATAGAGCTCGCAGCCATAGCCCGAGGGGTGGATCTCATCCTCACCCAGGGCCTCAGAATAACGTCTGGCGAGCCTGTTCCAATCGACGAGGTAGACCCCCTTATGAGACTCAGCGTAGCTGCGGAGCACCTGGTTATTCTCTGACTCCTGATCGGGCCAGGGCAGGGCCACGGTACAAAGTAACAGTGGGATCTTCTGCTTCTGAAGATCCTGGTAAATCGGATCGATCTCCTCCGCCCGCACGCTGCCATTGGTTCCGAGGAGCAGAATCAGGGCGTCGCCCAGCTCCCCTCGGGACTTCAGGGCCTCATAGTGTTCCCTGGCCTCATGCATCTGGCGCGAACTTTTCGTATCGAAAGTCATATTGGGGAAATAATACGCATTATGGTAGGTCAAAAAGACGCCGAGAGAGTCGCCTATCACCGTCACCTTACGCTCACGGATCTTTTCGTAGGCGCGCAGATCCAGCTTAAGTTCGGGATCCTCCTTGCCGTACTTCAGCATCTTCAGCTCGTAGTTCTGTTCCATCTCTGTCAGCTGCGGATTGACTTCCTCCGGACCGAGACCAGAGCTGTCCTCAGACTGCTTCTGCGTTTCGGTGGCGCCAGCCTTCCCCTGCTGGGCCTCATGGGCCAGGGCGGCCTTTTGCTCCGCGGCCTCACGGATGCTTCGGGATTGGGCGCTGACCTGCTTCTGGGCCTCATCCTGGGCCTCATACTGCTGAATCTTGGCCTTGATTTCATCCAGGGCCGCCTGTTGCTCCTTACCGAAGAGACTGTACGGCAGGCAGAGCAGGAGGACTGCCGCCAAGGCTGCCACTGGCCCCGCGATCTGACGCCGCTGCAGTTTACTGCGACGTAACAATTCCTTAGAGCTCTGGGGGATGAGCACGGCGAGGACACAGACAATCAGGCTCAGGCCGAGGCAGAGCAGGGCGAAGACCACCGTGTTGATGCCCCGGCGGGCGTAGGCCTTTTCGAGCAGGGCCCTGATGGGGTAGTGCCAGAGATAAAAAATGTAGGCGTAGCTGCTGATAAAGCGCAGGCTGTCAATGCGGCGCGGAAGCCTGCCACGGCAGTCCAGAATCAGGGCCAGGAAGATGTTCACCCCAAGGGCCAGAGTAAAGAGGTGAAAGCCCCAGGTGAAGGCCCCACGCAGATTTTTGCCGAGGCAGGGCAGGACGATGAGCAGAAGCCCCGAGAGGGCAAAGGCTGCGAACTGCCACTGGTCCAGCTGCTGGTCCCGGGAGCGGCCGTTGGGTGACTTGGCCAGTTCTGGCTTAGATCCCACAGCCGCGGACTGCCCCATTGCCCTGGCACGGCGCAGGCGGTACTCCAGGGGGGTGAGACAAGTCGCCAGAAAGAGGCCCAGAAGAAAGGGGCCCAGGCGCTGGAAGCTGTTAAAGTAAGCAGTCTCCAGGCCGCGGGGCAGGACGAGGGCCAGGCCAAGATAAGTCCCTGACAGCAGATAGAGCACATAGAGCAGTGTGCGGAAATGCCGGGGGCTCAGACGCTGGTAGAGCGGGATGAAGACGAAGAAAATAAGGATGTAGTACTGCCACTCCATGGACAGGGCCCAGAGGTGGGTGAAGGGTTTGACGAAGCCCGCCCCCTCAAAGTAGGACCCGCCTGCGAAGAGCTGCTGCCAGTTGTTTAAGCCGAAGATGGCTGAGCGCAAAGCCCAGCCCTGGCGAGCCATATAGCCCGGATAGAAGGCCAGCATCAGTACCGTCACCACCAGGAGCATCAGCAGCATGGGGCCCCAGAGCTTGCGACTGTGCCGCCAGAACTCGCGGCTGGCCCAGCGTGGAGACCGGCCGAGTTCCTGCCAATTGTAGTGGCGCTGTTCCTCGTAGCCCAGAAACTCCGCCTCCGCCATACGTCCCCAGAGATAGTTACGGAAGATGAGGTAGGAAGACAGGGCGAAAAAGGTCAGCACGCCAAAGTAGCCCGAGGGCTGCCAGGCTGTCGTCTGGTGAAAGAGGGAGACCTGAATGAGGGCCAGGGCCCGCAGCAGGTCCAGATGCGCCAAGCGCGGGGGGCGCAGGGCCTTTTTGCGGCGTTCGGCATAAGTCCGTACGCGGCTCGTTGTTTGGCGCTGATCTCGTGTTTGGCGGCGCTCATAGTCGCGCCAGCTACTAAAAGCCATAGTTCACTCTTCCTCTAATAATTCCAAGCGGCGATCGCTCAGGAGATAGCGATAGCGGCGACCCCGGCAGGAGAAGCTGCAACCAACAGCTACCGTCCCCTCCCTGATCAGATCCCAGGCTTTCAGGTCCTCAGCAGGAGCCCTGAGCTGAGCGGCCAGGTTGGCCCAGGTCGGGGGGACTTCCCGACGCAGGAAGTCCGGGTCAAAGGCCAGCAGGTCCTCCACCCGATCAAATTCATGCATACTCTGGGCCGCAAGGCAGCGGGCATAGAGCGGGAGCTCGGGGCGGTGGACGGCATAAAGATTTTCCCAGTACCAGTCACGGCGGGCCCTGGCCCGCTTCTGCGGCCCGTAGTATTCCTCCAGAATGGCCCCAAAGCGACGGCCGAAGTCCCGATTAAAATACGCGTGGCCCTGGAGATAGTAACCGCACTGGGCCCCGATGTGAACGTCCTGGATCTCCCCTCGCCCACTCAGCTCCACACACCACTCCTGTGTCTCCGTGGGGCTGTAGACCACGTCGTAAAAAGAGGGGTCCTCCACGGCATTGTCAGGTCCGCCCAGAAGGAAGGGATTCACTTCACTATACAGGTCATTGACACAGATGTATGCCTCCTCCAACAAATGTCGGGCGTAGTAGAGCGTAGATATATTATTGCACGTGGCGTAGTCAGGGTTCTCGATACAGCGAAGACTGTAGCGGCGGGCCAGCTCCTGATAACAGTCGGCCTTGTAGCCCAGCAGAAGGTAGATCTCCTCTATCCCCGCCTCCAGCAGCTGCTGGATCAAGCGTTCCAGGAGCCGCTGCCCGCGCACTGGCGCCAGGGCCTTGGGATAGTCCAGGGAAATGGGCACGAAGCGGGAGGAGGCCCCCGCCGCCAGAATCAGGGCACGGCGGGCCCGGGGACGGGGACCAGAGGCGGACAGCTGCCTGGGGACCAGTCCCTGCCTTTCCACCAGGCGCTCCTCGTGATACGTATCCCTCGTCATAATTCAGTTTTCCTCCAGATCGGACTTGAGCAGGGGCAGATATTCCTGGGCATAGGCGTACTGCCCGTCCTGATAAGAAGCGAAGCGCTGACCGAGCTGGGCCTTGTACTGGCACCAGAATGTCCACAAGAAGCCTCCCAGGGCCATGTAGGCATAGAGTTTGCGCCGACGCTGCGGGGGGCAGAGGCTCTCGGGACGGGCCGCGAAGCAGAGGTCGATAAAGTGGTCCGCCTCTTCCCTGCTGTAGTTCGCATAGATGATAAACATGGCAAAATCCAGGTCCGGATCCTGCATGGCCGCATACTCCCAGTCAATCAGCAAGAGACCCTCTGGCGTGAACATCCAGTTGATGTCCACGGCGTCCAGGTGGCAGAGCTGCTGCTCCTCAGCCACCCGTAACGTCCAGCGGTAGGCCTTTTTTATCTGCTCCAGGATTTCCGGCAGATCGGGATAGCCCGGGTAGACGCCCTGACAGAGATGCATGTATTTATGGATCTGGGTCCAGAGGTCGAAGTGGTGGGGCACGGTCAGGCGACGGCGATGGAAATTATACAGCCCCTGGGCCACCGCCCGGAGATCCTCCTCCCGCCGGGGATCCGCCAGGCGCACCTGCTCATAAAAATGGCTCAATTTATAACCCTTGCGCGGGTTGATGTACAGGGGTTCGTCACAGATGCCCAGCCCCTTGATGCGGCGGTAGACCTCGGCCTCCTGGTCGCGGTCAATCAGCGCCTGGGCCCCATGTCCTGGAATACGCGCCATAAAAGCTCCGCGGTCCGTGCGCAGGCAATAAGAGCGATTGGTCATACCCATACTGTTCGGGATGATCTCCTGAATCTCAGGAGCCCCCGCTCCGAAGGCCTCGTGGAGGATTTCCTCCAGGCTGGCCCGCGTCTCCAGATCCACACACATCTCAAGCAGCTCCTCTCATCCTCACTCGTCCCGACCTGGCGTGTCAGAACCTACTTAAAACCCAGGGCCCGCCGATACAGGCCCAGGGACAGGGCCAGGAGCAAAAGGGCCAGCTTGCGCTTGGGAGAAAAGTAGGCCCCGCCGAGCACCGCCCGCCAGCGCCGCAGCACCTGGGCCCGTGACCAGGCCAGCAGCTCCTGCTCATCCATGGCCGCCAGCTCCGGGGGCAGGAGATCCCTGCGCTGTCGGGGATGGGGATTCGGCCCTGTCTCCACAGCAGGAGCGCTCAGCTGGCGGTCCAAATAGTAGAGATAGGACCGGACCTCGCGCTGGCGAGCCAAGTTACCCAGTTCCGGATAGCGCTCCGCCACGTCTCGTGCGTTGGAACTGTGCACACGCAGGTAGTCGTAGTCACGGTAGCGGTCAAAGGGCGCGTGCATCACGCTGCCCTCCCTACTGTAATAGATATACGCCACATCGTCCACGAAGACGGCCCGCCGGCTCCGCAGCAGGAGCTGCTGGGCGTAGCAGGCGTCCTCGATACTTATCCCCTCTGGGAAACGCAGATTCTGAACCAGATCCCGGGCAAAGAGCTTCCCGGTCACAAAGTAGCTCAGTGGCTCCCCGTACAAGGCGGAGCGAAAAATCTCCAACTGGCTGGCAAATATCTTTTTTTCGCCCGCTGGCGCTTCCTGGTAAGCCTCATCTGCCTTCAGAACAAGCTTCGGGCACTCGGCAAAATCGCTGCCCGTCTCCTCGAGGGCCCTCCGCAATCGGCCCAACATGTGGGGGCTCAGGGCATCATCACAATCCAGATACAGGAGGTACTTCCCCTGGGCCTGGTCCAGAGCAGCATTGCGGGCCCGACTCATCCCACCATTGGCCTGGCGAATCAGGTGGAAGCGGGCGTCAGCGGCGCACTGTTCCCGGCAGAGCTCGGCGCTCCGATCCGTGGATCCATCGTCCACGAGCCAGGCCTCCCAGTTCGTATCGTCCTGGGCCAGGAGGCTGTCAAAGCAGCGGCGCAGGTAGTCCTGTCCATTGTAGATCGGGATAATCACGCTGACCAGGTTCCGGCTATCAAGACTTTTCATGCTCAGTCTCCCAGGGATAGAAGCGGCAGGCTCCGAGGATGAAGCCCAGCAGGGCGCTGTAGGCGGTCAGATTCTCCAGAACCGCCGAAAGAAAGAAGGCCTGACAGAGTATCCCCCCGAGTCCGGCCAGGAAAAGGAGTTCCACGGGGCCCGGACCTGGGCGCTGGAAATAGCGCTTAACCAGGGGCCAGAGCGCCAGGGCCAGGAAGCTCATAAAGAGTAAGAAGCAGGGCCAGCCATAGTACAGCAGATAGGAAAGGTAGCTGTTGACGGTGTTCTGCCCCTCCGCCAGGCGGCGATAATCTGCGTACTTCTGAGCAAAATAGCGGACCCCACGCGGCGAGGTCCCCTGCAGGGGCCTGTGACGGGTGACGAGGGAGAGGCTCTCCACCCAGCGGCCGACACGGCCGTTGCCGAGGCCTTCGAAACCCTCGTTCGTGTTCTCCTTATCCGCCGAAATATCCAGGGCTTCATCCAGCTCTTCAAGCTCCTCAGGCCGGGGCTCAGCCTGGAGGTAAAAGAGGTAGCGACCCACATAGTCCCACTTCAGAGGCACCCGACGGATACGGATAAAAGGGGCCCCAGGAACCAGCTCCTTAGGCTGGGCCGAGGCGTCCAGAACCGCGCCGTACTGGACCACCGTCACGCGGGTCAGAGGTCGATAGAGGAAGATCTTGTAGCCGAGTCTGCGCAGCGGTCCTCCAAAAATCGAACAGAGCAGCAGGGCCACCAGGATCAGCGCCAGGCTGCGCGGCAGGCGCAGGGCCGCAGGGGACTGGGAACTGGCCTCTGCCTCACAAGCTCTCCCGGCCCGCCAATACTGGAGGAGATAACGCAGGCCAAAAATCAGGAGGAAGAGCAGGCAGCCCAGAGTTGCACCCCGCGAGTTGGCGAGGACGATAAAAACAACACAGAGGCCGAGGTGCAGGTTCAACAGCCTCTGCTCCAGCCTGCTGCACCCTCCCTCGAAGCGCAGAAAGAGCCCCAGCAAAAAAAGACAAAAGGCGAGCAGGGCCGCGTAGTTCGGCTCGTTGTAGAGACCAATCAGCAGAGGGTTGACGGCGCCCGAATCCCGAAAGACGTAGCGGACCCCCCAATAAAAGCCCACGTCATGCCGAAAAATATAGCCCGTATAGTTCAGGACGAAGGTCAGCAGGGAGAGCAGGTGGACAAGCAGCCCCAGATAGACCAGGGGACGGACGAGACCACAGAAGGCCTGGCGCGGACTGCGCAGCTCACGGCGAATAAAAAAATAGGGATAGAAAAGGCCAAAAACCAGGACAGGCAGGCACCAGGTCTTAAGGGAATAGATCAGCTGTCCAGCCTCCCGATTGAGGAAGATGGTCAGCAGCCCCAGCAGGTAGGAGGCTGCATAGCAGTAGAGTTCCCGGCGTTGCAGGAGGCGACGGCGGAAGACGAGTTCCCGGCCCAGCAGGGCAAAGCCCCAGAGTAAGAAGGCGTAGTTCAGATAGTTCTGCATCTTCGGCGAGACGAAAAAGAGACTCTGCACATAGAGCAGGACGAAATAGATTTGGATAAAACGATAGGGACTTGCGAAAAATCTGGCCAGGACAGCAAGGGGCCCCCGCTTCGGGGCCTCCTCATTCTCCATCAACACAGCTGCTTCCAGGTCTCGATTCTGCGTCAGCTTCATTCCTTCTCCTCAGTTTTATGTTTACCTCACAACGCATCAGGGTTGGACGGACTTCAGGGGACAGTGATTGATACGTTTTCCACGCCGCCCGGGATGCAAGCGGAGGTTGGGGGCCTGCCAGAGATCCCAGTGCGGATCAGGTACCCGCCAGTTCGGCCCATAATTGGCCGCCAGGACCGCCTCGTAGTTATCGGGCACCGAGACCTCGAAGACCTGGCCGTCCGCCGCGCGGACCGGCTTCTTCTCCACGCAGAGGTAATGCGGGTCCACCATCTCCGCGAAGTCGTGCTCCCAGCGCTCACTGTAGCGCTCTTGACTGCGGCGGTAAAAGAAGGGCGAGACCATATTTTCGCCCTCCCGGTGAAAGGTGTAGATATCGACGCCGACATGCTTATAAAACCAGGTGGACTCCAGGACCTCCCCGTCCAGCAAAAAAGAGCGCTGACGGATGAATCCAGCTGCTTTCAGCAGGCCGTCCAGGGCCTCCCAGGAAAAGTCCGGTCCCGGCTCCAGGGCGATGTCCAGGTCCAGATCGTGGGGAATCATCCCGCCCTCGCGGACGATGCCGAGCAGACTTCCACAGCTAAAGAAAAAGCGATATCCCCCCGCTTCCAGGACCTCCTGCACACGTCGCATGGCCTCCAGGCCATACTGCTGTACCGCTCGGTTCTGGCGCTCAGCCAGACGGCGCTCCTTCCCCAACTTGATGCGATGTCCAATCCAATAGCAGAAGCGGTTGCGCTTCAGGGCCTTTTCGAGGCGATCCTTGGCGCGGTAAAGCTGATTTTTCATAGTTAACTCCTTGACCCAAAATTTGGACTGGGCACAATTTTTTGACAATCTATTCTATAGCAAATTCCCCAGCTTGACAGCTGAACTGGCTGGAGTCCCCAGGTACACGTCCGGGGACACTGTCCTGTAAAGCCTAGGTCTGCAGCTCGCCCTGCCCCTTGCGGCGGGTGTAATAGAGAACCACCAGGACGCGGTACAGGCACTCCAGGCAGGTGGTCAGAGAGACCATACAGGCCAGGAGGAAGGGGCTCAGCACGCCACAGAAATAGAGGATGGCCACGGCGCAGATGTGGAAGCTTGAACTCACATAGATAGAATAGTTCGCATGGCGGGCGATGCCGAGGGCACTCATACAGGGGAAGCCAAAAAGAAAGTCCGGCAGGGTCACAAAGGCGGCGGGGATGAGGCCGCGAAGTATCGGTCCCGTACGCGCAAAGTCAGGGCCAAAAATCAGCTTACAGATCCCCTCCGCGTAGACGAAGCCAATCAGACAGGCCAGGCCTATGATCGGCATGAAAATACGCAGGACTTTATAGATCAGCTTGAAGTCGCGGTGGCTCACCATATAGGGATAGATGCTGTCCGAAATCGGTGTCAGGGCATTCTGGCCAGTGCTCAGGAGCTTGTCCCCTGCGGCGTAGATACCGCTCAGCTGGGGGGTGAAACTGCGGACCAGCAAGACATTAAAACTGGAGTAGGCCGTGCCCGCTATGCGCGAAATGAAAAAGCCCGAGGAGAGCTTAAAGTTGGCTGCGAAGTCTTTCCAGGAGACCCTGCGCAGGCGGATCTGAAAGCTTCGGTGCAGATAGTGTATGGACCAGATCAAGGCCACCCCGTTGCCGCAGATTGAGAGCAGGGGGACCACCATATAGTCTTCCGGACGGCGCAGGAAGACAAAAATCAGGACGGTAAAAATTCCTTTGGCGAGGACTGTACGGAAGGTGACAGGGGCCATCTGCTGTAAGCCGCGGTAGACGAAGTCTGGAATAAAGCCATTGATGGCCGTACCCAGGAGAAAGAGCAGATAGAAAGCCGCATCCTGGCGGTAGGATGGAAAAAAGAGAAGTATACCCCCAAGAATCAGGAAGGAGAGGGCGACAAGAAAAATCTTGGCCCACTGCACCGCCGAATAAATCCGTGAAACCTCTTCCCGATCCTCCGCCTTCTGGGCTATGTCCTGGGTCGCCGAGAGTATGAAGCCAAAGTCGATCAGCAGCTGGAAATAGACCATCAAGGCGTTGGCCACACCGACCTTACCATACATCAGACTCCCTAGCACCCGGGTCTGGATCATGATGGCGATGAAGCCGAAGAAGTAGGAGGAAAAGCGGAGAAGGTATAAGAAGAACGTGTTTTTCAGCAAGAGGCGCTTGTGTGCTTCTTGCGGCCAAAATCTCATTCTAAATCGCATAGATACTCCATCCTGTTTACCCGGAAACACAGTCCCGCACTCAGTCTCGGGACGGGGCCAGACGATAGGCAAAAATCGCCGCAGCCGCAGCCGCATTGAAGGAATCCACACAGCCGTGAACCGGGAGGGCGAGGCAGGCCCCAGCGGCACGGAGCAGGTCCTCGTCTAAACCCCGGGCCTCATTACCAATAAAGAGGCAAAAGCGCTCCGGTCTCCCCTGCTCCAGCAAGTAAGCTTCCAGTTCGCGTCCCCGAGGCGAGGTCGCCAGACTCAGGACTCCGGCCTGATCCAGTTCCTCCAGCAGCTCCCGCCCCTCACGGTAGGGCAGAAGTGGCAGGCTCAGGGCAGCTCCCATAGCCGCCCGCAGGACCTTCTGCTTCCAGGGCTGGGCCGAGCCCTGACTGTAGAGCAAGGCGTCATACCCCAGGACGTAGGCACTGCGGATGATCGAACCCATATTCCCTGGATCCTGGACCTCCTCAAGGGCCAGGAGGCGCAGGGGGCCCGGGCGCCGCAAGATCTGCCGGAGATCCCGCGCTTCCGGGAGCTGAGCCTTGGCGAAAATCAGAGCCAAGCCCTGAGGCTGTTTTGTGTCGCAGTGGCGCTTGAAGCTTTTCTCCCCCAAGAGGTAGCAGGGGCAGTCCAGCTTCTCCCAGCTGAAGTCCAAGTCCCCAGCCTGGACGCGTCGGAGAAAAGCCTCCGTCATCAGACAGGCCTCCGGTCTGCGACCCGTTTGCAGTGCAGTCTGACAAAAACGCAGGCCCTCCACCAGGAGGTAATCGCCCCAGCCGATCTCGCGGCCAGGCTCCCGCAGATATTTCCGCTCTTCACGCTCGGACCACTGCCGCAGCTGCACGCCAGCCACCTCCTCTCCCCTCGGAACTTCCTCTTCTCACTAAAGGAATCGGGTATAAAAAAATACGGCTCCTTCCCACAAGGATTGAGCCGTAGAGAAAGGGGACAGTGGCCTCGCCAATAGCGGACGCCACCATCCCCAACGAATTACAGAGCAGCCTTCGCCTTCTCGCAGAGCTGGGCAAAAGCCTGGGCATCACTGACCGCAATCTCGGCCAGGACCTTGCGATCCAGCTGGATCTCAGCCTTCTTCAGACCGTTCATGAAGCGGCTGTAGCTCAGGCCGTTCAGGCGGGCAGCGGCATTAATGCGGCTGATCCAGAGCTTACGGAAATCGCGCTTCTTCTGGCGACGATCGCGATAGGCGTAGCTCAGGGACTTCATCACCTGCTGGTTGGCGACCTTGAACAGCTTGCTCTTACGGCCGAAATAACCCTTCGAAAGCTTCAGAATCTTCTTATGGCGCGCTCTTGTGGTCACGCCTCTCTTCACTCTAGCCATGTCTTAGGACCTCCTCTTGTCTCGCAATCTCGCTTATTTGTAGGGCAGCATCTGCTTGACTCTGGCGGCATCACCCGGCGCAGCCACGGTGGAGCCTCTCAGATTGCGCTTCTGCTTTGCGGACTTGTGGCCCAGCTTGTGCTTCTTATAGGCCCGAAAACGCAGGACCTTACCCGTACCGGAAATCTTGTAGCGCTTCTTGGAGGCGCTGTGGCTTTTCTGCTTAGGCATATTCTCCTCCTCTTACCTGTCCTTCTCTATTTCTTACTAGGTGCCAGAAACATCAGCATGTTCCGGCCCTCGACGCGGGGGGGACGCTCCACTTGCGCCACGTCGCCGCACTTGTCGACAAAATTCTGCATGACCTCATAGCCCTGGGCTGTGTAGGCCATCTCTCTGCCACGGAAGCGAATGGACACCTTGACCCGATTTCCGCTCTCCAAGAAGCGCTGGGCATTGCGCACCTTATAGGACAAGTCATGTTCTTCCGTAGAAAGCTTGAGGCCGATCTCCTTGACCTCCACAATCTTCTGACGCTTCTTCGCTTCCTTGTCCCGCTTGGCTTTCTCGAAGAGATACTTGCCGTGGTCCATGATCCGGCAGACCGGATTCTCGGGATTGGCAGAAATCAGCACCAGGTCCAAGTCTGCATCCTCAGCCCGGCTTCTGGCCTCTTCGATGGGGACGACGCCCAGCATCGTACCGTTGGCATCAATCAGTCGCACCCGCTCAAAACGGATGGCCTGGTTGATCATGTGCCCCGTCTTCTTCTTAGCGATGGGTCTACACCTCCTCTTGAATCTTCCTTACTCATTTCGCTGCTGGCAAAAGAAAAACCGACGCAGGCAAGCGTCGGCTTAAAACTTCCTGGTGAACCTCTTCACGGAGTTGGAGGTGAGAAGCGGGCTTCTGCTTGCGTGTTCGATTATTGGTGCGGTCGACAGGACTCGAACCTGCACGAGTTTTACCTCATAGCGACCTCAACGCTACGTGTCTGCCAGTTCCACCACGACCGCGACTAGCAACTTCTGTAGTCTAACGAAAATTTTTGGCACTGTCAAGCTCTAATGCGAATGTAGATGTGCTTGACATTATTCTGCCCGGCGCTGCGCTCGTCAATTTCCAGGGCGTCAATGGAACGAATCAGATTGGAAAGCTTGGGATAGCCATAGGTACGCGCATCAAAGTCGGGGCGCACCTTGAGTAGAAGGTTGCCCACGTCACCCAGGAAGGCCCATCCCTGTTCATCGGCCAGGTCCTGAACACAGCTGCGGATCAGCTGGATGATCTCCTCATTGACGGCCAGCGGGGTCCGGTTGTGCTGCACCTCCAGAGGCGGGCGGCTGGCACTGCTGCGGACTGCTTGACTGTCCGCCTCCCCGTCCTCCTCCAGAGGCAGGATTTCCAAGTAGATAAACTTGTCGCAGGCCGCAATAAAGGCCCCCGGGGTCTTGTGCTCGCCAATGCCCAGCACCCATTTACCGGCCTCTCGCAGACGGGTTGCCAGACGGGTAAAGTCGCTGTCGGAGGATACGATGCAAAAACCATCCACCCGATTCTCATAGAGGATATCCATGGCGTCGATGATCATCGCCGAGTCCGTGGCATTCTTGCCGTAGGTGTAGCCGAACTGTTGGACTGGAGCGATGGCGTAGTCCAGAAGAGTCGGCTTCCAGGTCGCCAGATGTGGCCGGGTCCAGTCCCCATAGATGCGCTTGATAGTCGGCTTGCCATAGAGGGCCACCTCCTGCATGAGGCCCTTAATATAGCGTGCCGAGATGTTGTCCGCGTCGATCAGCATCGCCAGGCGCATGTCGCTGGCTGCAGCTTCACGCTCCGCCTCATGGGCCAATAAAAATGTGCGGGCCATGGCCTCCCCTTTCTCTCTCCAAATCGCTTCTTGTCTGCTTCTGGCTTGCAAAGAGCCCCCCTGCTCTTTGTCCGCTTTTGCTATTGTACCTGTTTATAAGCCGCGAACACAGCCCCTAGTGTGGGGCCAGACGGCTGCCTGCGGTCTGGACGTCCAACCTTCCCCCCAGCAGCTCCTGCAGGTCCTGAATCAGACCCAGGCGCTCAGCGGGCAGGCAGAGCTCGGCACTGACGGCGGCCCCGTAGTTCAGTGAACTGAGCTCGAGACCCTGGCGCTGACAGTAGGCCTGAACGCGCTCATAGTCGGCGTAGCCCATGCGCAGACGGTAGACCTCCTGCTCAACCATCAGAGCCAGATCTGAAGCATCCAGAACCCCTTCTGCGGCCTCGGCATAGGCTCGACTGAGTCCCCCCGTTCCCAGCAGGATCCCGCCGAAATAGCGGACGACAGCCACCAGCAGATTGGCCGCCTCCCGCTGGCTCAGGCGTTTAAGGATCACCTGGCCCGCGGTGCCGTGGGGCTCCCCATCATCGGAGGAGCGCTCATTCCAACTGCGCTGCTGGGCGTCGTACAGGCGCCAGGCATAGCAGATGTGGCGGGCCCTTGGATGCTCCTCCCAGAGCATTTTAAGATGGGTCCTGGCCTCCTCTTCCCGCTCACAGTAAAAGCTGTAGGCGATGAATTCAGAGCGCTTAATCTCCGTACGCCACTGAGCCTCCTGGCGCAGATATCGGCAGGCTGGAATGGCCACGAGCTCAGGCCCCCTCTGCAGCGGGCAGCAGGGCGCCCTCCAGAAGCTCTGAGACCTCCGCTACGGGATGGATCTTGAGCTGGTCCAAGACCGTCTTGGGTAATTCATCCAGGTCCCGTTCATTGTCTTTGGGAATATAGACCTCCTTAATCCCCAGACGCAGGGCCGCGATCAGCTTCTCCTTCAACCCCCCAATCGCCAGAACCCTGCCGCGGATGGTGGTCTCCCCCGTCATCGCCACAGTGGAACGGACCGGACGCCTGGTAAGGGCCGAGCATATGGCAGTGGTCATGGTCACCCCAGCCGAGGGCCCATCCTTGGGCACAGCCCCCTGCGGGACGTGGATGTGGACGTCGTGGGTCTCAAAAAATTCGCTGGAATCCAGCTCAGGTGTCAGCTCCGGATGACTGCGAATATAGGCCAGGGCGACTTTTACCGACTCCTTCATCACCGAACCCAGGCTACCCGTCATCTCGATGCGCCCCTTGCCAGGAATCAGGGCGCACTCGATCGTCAGGGTCTCACCACCGACAGCCGTCCAGGCCAGACCTGTGACCTGACCGACACGGTCGATAAAGTCCGAGGTCTCATAGTGGTAGCGCGGGCGACCGAGGTAGGTCTGAAGATCCTTATAATGCAGGCTGCGTGGCCCAAGTTTATGCCCGGTCTCAGCCTTCCTGGAACTCTGCTCCTCCTCGAGGGCCAGGCGGCGGCAGAGCCGGGCCAACTCCTGCTCCAGGGTACGTAGGCCTGCTTCGCGGGTGTAGTCCCGGATCAGACCGAGAAGGGCCGACTTATGCAACTTGATGCGCTTCGTGTCGAGGACATGGATGGCGGCCTGCTTCGGCCAGAGGTGACGGCGCAGGATGTGGAACTTCTCCTCCTCCGTATAGGCTTCGAGGTCCATACACTCCATGCGGTCCAATAGGGCCTCAGGTATATCTTCGCGTCGGTTAGCAGTTGTGATGAAGAGCACCTTGGACAGGTCGTAGGGCAGCTCCAGATAGTGGTCCTGAAAGGCCTTATTCTGCTCTGGATCCAGGACCTCCAGGAGGGCAGAAGCGGGATCGCCGCGAAAGTCCTTCCCCAGCTTGTCAATTTCATCCAGGAGGATCAGCGGATTGTCACACTTCGCCTGGCGCATGGCCTGTAAAAAACGTCCTGGAAGCGCGCCGAGGTACGTGCGGCGATGACCACGCACATCCGCCTCATCGTGGACTCCGCCAAGGGACATACGAATGTAGGGGCGGCCGATGGCCCGAGCCACCGACGCTGCAATCGAGGTTTTTCCCACGCCCGGAGGACCAACCAGACAAAGTATGGGGGCCTTATTCGGCGTCCCCTCCTGGCGCTGCTGGCGCTTACGCAGGGCGAGGTACTCCAGGAGGCGCTCTTTGACACGCTCCAGCCCATAGTGGTCCGCATTAAGACACGTGCGGGCGTGGCGCAGGTCCAGGTTCTCCTCCACCAATTTCCCCCAGGGCAGGTCGAGGACGTAGTCCAAGTAACTCCGGAGATTGACCGCCTCGGGCATGTGCGGGGGATAGTTCTTGAGCTTGGCGACCTCCTTCATCAGCTGCTCACGGCTGCTCTCAGGCATGTCCAGGGCCGCGAACTGCTTCTCATAGCGCTCGCGTTCCGTCTCCGGGCGCTCCTCATCCCCCAGTTCCTCTTGGAGCATGCGAATCTTCTCACGCATATAGTAGGCCTGCTGGTCCTCCCTGATACGCTCGCTCAGTTCCTCATCCACAGCCGCGATGCGGGCGGCGATACGGGATTCGCGCTCAATATGGCGGAGCAATACGTAGTAGCGGTCCAGGAGACGGCGCTCAATGAGCAGACTCAGACTCTCGTTGTAGTTGAGGTTTAGCGTGCCAGCAATGGCATACACAAGATCGTAGATCCCGCTGTCCTCCAGTAGATCCGTCCAGTTCTCAAGACCGCTGTGCAGGAGCTCCATGTACTCACGGTGGCGGCGGAGGATCAGTCTCCGGGCCGCTTCCAGGGCGAAGCTGTCCTCATCCGCCAGACTCTCTTCCATAGGTATGGTCTGGGCGCGAAAATAGCCCTCATGAAGCTCCACATCTACAATACGCATGCGGTAGAGGCCGGTCGCCCTCAGCTGCCAGGTCTCCCCGCCCTCGCATGCGATACAGTCGTGGACCTGGGCCAGGCAGGCGACGCTATGCAGGTCTTCCGCCCTCGTCTTAGAGCTCGTCGCCTGGCCATCCCCGACCTCTTCACCCCGACAGGGACAGAGCAGGACCAGACCCGAAGCTTGCAGGGCGGCCTGGGCCGCCAGACGTGCCGCGGGACTCTGAAGCTGGAAGCTGCAGCTGCTCTTCGGCAGAGCGACATAGGCGCTCATAGCGATCAGGGGTAGCTGTGAAATCTCTCCCCAGACCAGCCCATGGTACTCGATAAGCTGCTTATAGTAGCTGTTTAAGCGCTGGTAAAAGTCGAAGTCCTCAGCCTTCGGAAGCAGGGCCTGGATGATCTTCTCCTGAAGCTCCGAGGCTAGGGCTTCCTGACCTTCTTGACCCCTGTCTCCCTCCTGAGCCTGGTCTGCAGCAAGCTCCTCAGTCGGATTGTTGGTTTCAAGCAGTTCTACCTGGGGCTTCTTCTCTCCGTCTTCCATCATTTATATGTACTCCCATTGTCGTTAAAGGCATAGTGCGTTTGATTATAGCAGAAGCCGGAATCCAGCCCATGGAAAAAGAAACTCCCACCCGTCCGCTGGACAGGTGGGAGTTATCCTAATTAGCAGAGTCGCAGTACTTACTCGATGATCTCCGAAACGGTACCAGCACCGACGGTGCGGCCACCCTCACGGATAGCGAACTTCAGACCAGGCTCCATGGCGATCGGGGTGATCAGCTTGACCTCAACCGTGGCGTGGTCGCCAGGCATGCACATCTCCGTGCCCTCGGGCAGGGTGATGACGCCCGTCACGTCCGTCGTACGGAAGTAGAACTGGGGACGATAGCCATTGAAGAAGGGCTTATGACGGCCACCCTCAGCCTGGGTCAGAACATAGACCTGGCCCTTGAAGTGGGTGTGGGGGTTGATGCTACCGGGCTTGCAGATAACCTGACCGCGCTCGATATCGGTACGGTTGATACCGCGGAGCAGAACACCGACGTTGTCACCGGCCTCGCCCTCGTCCATCTGCTTGTGGAACATCTCGACACCCGTGATGACGGAGGTCTTCTTCTCATCGCTCAGACCGACGATCTCAACGGGATCACCGACCTTGACACGACCGCGCTCAACACGGCCCGTAGCAACGGTACCACGACCGGAGATCGTGAAGACGTCCTCAACAGGCAGGGCGAAGGGCTGGTCGACGGGGCGCTCGGGGGTGGGGATCCACTCGTCAACGGCGTCCATCAGTTCGAGGATGCACTTGTACTCATCCGCATTGACATCGGAGGAGCCGCTCTCCAGAACCTTCAGACCGGAACCCTGGACGAAGGGGGTGTCATCTCCGGGGAACTCATAGGTGTTCAGCAGATCGCGCACTTCCATCTCGGTCAGCTCGATCAGCTCGGGGTCAGCCATGTCGCACTTATTCAGGAAGACAACGATGCTGGGAACACCAACCTGACGGGCGAGCAGGATGTGCTCACGGGTCTGGGGCATCGGGCCGTCAGCGGCGGAAACGACCAGGATCGCACCGTCCATCTGAGCCGCACCAGTGATCATGTTCTTGATGTAGTCGGCGTGGCCAGGGCAGTCAACGTGAGCATAGTGACGCTTCTCGGTCTCGTACTCAACGTGGGTACTATTGATTGTGATACCACGAGCCTTCTCCTCGGGGGTCTTGTCGATGGAGGCGTAGTCCGTAAACTCAGCGCCGCCCTTCAGACCCAGAACCTTGGTGATAGCCGCGGTCAACGTGGTCTTACCATGGTCAACGTGGCCAATCGTACCAATGTTAACGTGGGGCTTCGTTCTTTCAAATTTTGCTTTAGCCATTTTGAAGAATCCTCCTTCTTGCCAGCTGGTTGCTGACAGTCTCATTTCTACTATTGGCTCGCGCCTCTCTGTATTTTACACCACACCGAAAGAAAAAGTCCAGCGTCATATAAGCCACAGATACAGGGCTTGAGCCGTGAAACTCCGGGGAGTTTCGGGAAAGTGGCCTCCCGCTCGGGGAGGCCCCTTTCATCACTTCTTCAGGATACTCTCTGTCAGGCTCTTCGGGACTTCCTCGAAGTGCGAAATCTGCATGACAAAGGTACCGCGGCCCTGGGTTCTCGAACGCAGGGAGGTGGCGTAACCGAACATCTCAGACAGGGGCACCTTAGCGGCGATCTGCTGGGCGCCATTCACGGCCTCCATACCCTCAATGCGGCCACGGCGGGAGCTGACGTCGCCCATGACGTCGCCCATATACTCCTCGGGGACGGTGATGTCCACGCGCATAATGGGTTCGAGCAGGGCGGGATCAGCCTTGCGGCAGGCCTCCTTGAAGCCCATGGAACCGGCGATCTTAAAGGCCATCTCCGAGGAGTCAACCTCGTGGTACGAACCGTCAACCAGGCGGACCTTGACGTCCACGACGGGATAGCCGCCCAGGATACCGCTGTTCATGGCTTCCTGGATACCCGCATCGACGGGGCCGATGTACTCCTTAGGAACCACACCACCGACGATGGCGTTCTCGAACTCGTAACCGGCGCCGGGCTCACGGGGCTCGACCTCCAGCACGACATGGCCGTACTGACCACGACCGCCGGACTGACGGACGAACTTACCCTCAGCCGTGACGGCCTTGCGGATGGTCTCCTTATAAGCGACCTGGGGAGCGCCGACATTGGCTTCCACCTTAAATTCGCGCATCATACGATCGACGATGATATCCAGGTGGAGCTCACCCATACCGGCGATGATCGTCTGGCCCGTGTCGCTGTCCGTGTGGGTGCGGAAGGTGGGATCCTCTTCAGCCAGCTTCTGCAGGGCGATGAGCATCTTATCCTGTGAGGCCTTGGACTTCGGCTCAATGGCCACGGAGATAACGGGCTCTGGGAATTCCATGGACTCGAGGATGATCTTGTGCTCCGCATCGCAGAGGGTGTCGCCGGTCGTCGTATCCTTGAGGCCGACGGCGGCAGCGATATCGCCAGAGTAGACCTTGTCGATCTCCTCACGATGGTTCGCGTGCATCTGCAGGATACGGCCGATGCGCTCACGCTTATTCTTTGTGGAGTTCAGGGCGTAGGAACCTGCATCCAGCGTACCAGAGTACACGCGGAAGAAGCAGAGCTTACCGACGAAGGGGTCGACCATAACCTTGAAGGCCAGGGCGGCAAAGGGAGCCTCATCGTCCGCCGGACGGGAGTCCTCCTCCTCGGTGTCGGGATCCACGCCCTTGATGGCAGGGATGTCGACAGGCGAGGGCATATAGTCGATAACCGCGTCGAGCATCATCTGCACGCCCTTATTCTTATAGGAAGAGCCGCAGATAACAGGCGTGGCTTCGCAGTTGATGGTCGCCTTACGCAGGGCCAGCTTCAGCTCCTCAACCGTCAATTCCTCGCCCTCGAGGAACTTCTCAGTCAGGGCCTCATCCGTCTCAGCAATGGCTTCGACCATCTTCTCATGCCACTCCTCGGCGAGTTCGCGCATATCCTCAGGGATCTCACTCTCGTCAAAGGTGGTGCCCAGATCGTCCTTGTAGATCTCGGCCTTCATGGTAATCAGGTCGATGATGCCGCTGAAGCTCTCCTCCTTGCCGATGGGCAGCTGGATGGCGATAGGATTCGCCTTTAAGCGGTCAGCGATGGTCTGCACCGAGTGGTAAAAGTCAGCGCCCATAATGTCCATCTTGTTGACGTAGACAATACGGGGGACGCCGTAGCGATCCGCCTGACGCCAGACCGTCTCGGTCTGGGGCTCAACGCCGCTTTTGGCATCAAGCAGGGTCACCGCACCGTCCAGGACACGCAGTGAACGCTCAACCTCAACGGTAAAGTCCACGTGGCCCGGGGTGTCGATGATGTTGACGCGGTGGCCCTTCCACTGGGCGGTTGTGGCGGCGGAGGTAATGGTGATACCACGCTCCTGCTCCTGGGCCATCCAGTCCATGGTCGAGGCGCCGTCATGCGTCTCACCGATCTTATGGATGCGGCCCGTGTAGTACAGCACGCGCTCGGTGGTGGTCGTCTTACCGGCATCGATGTGGGCCATGATACCGATATTTCTCGTTTTTTCTAGTGAAAATGCTCTAGGCATTTAATCTCCTCCCGACTACTTACCAGCGATAGTGGGCAAAAGCGCGGTTCGCATCCGCCATGCGGTGCATCTCTTCCTTACGGCGGAAGGCGCCGCCCGTGCCGTTGGCAGCATCCATCAGCTCGCCGGCCAGACGCTCCTTCATGGTGCGCTCGCTGCGGTTGCGCGAGAACTGCACCAGCCAGCGCAGGGCCAGGGTCTGACGGCGCTCAGGACGGACCTCGATCGGCACCTGGTAGTTCGCACCACCCACGCGACGGGCCTTGACCTCGAGCATGGGCATCACGTTCTCCAGGGCCTTATTGAAAACTTCTAGGGGATCTTCGCTCGTGCGCTCCTTGATCAGGTCAAAGGCGCCATAGCAAATCTTCTGGGCAACTCCCTTCTTGCCGTCGAGCATGATATTGTTGATCAGCTTGGTCACACGAATATCATGGTACATCGGATCGGGGAGCACTTCTCTTGTTGGGACATGGCCTCTTCTGGGCACTTGACTTCCCTCCTCTCATGATTATGCGGCTAGTGGCCTTGGCCACTCCGATAGTCGGTTCCGAAATCACAGGTACTCACGCTTCCTGATGGAATGTGTCAGCGCTCCGGGGGCCTCGCCCCAGGGCGTACTGAACGCAATGAGTCCAACCGTCTGTGCTCGTTTACTTCTTGACCTTGGCGGCCTTCGGGCGCTTGGCGCCGTACTTGGAACGACCCTGCAGTCTGTTCGCCACACCAGCGGCGTCCAGCGTGCCACGGATGATGTGGTAACGCACACCAGGCAGATCCTTAACTCTTCCACCGCGAATCAGCACGACAGAGTGCTCCTGCAGGTTGTGGCCAATACCCGGGATGTACGCCGTGACTTCCATACCGGAGGTCAGACGGACCCTGGCGACCTTACGCAGAGCCGAGTTCGGCTTCTTCGGGGTGACGGTCTTCACCACGGTGCAGACACCGCGCTTCTGCGGGGACAGAACCTTGGTCTCACGCTTGCTGATCGTGTTGAGGTTGACCTGGAGAGCCGGGGACTTGGACTTGTAGCTTCTGGTCTCGCGGCCCTGCTTCACCAATTGGTTGAACGTAGGCATTCGGTACTCCTCCTTCCCTATACATATCTTTTAATTATTTCTGCGCAGAGCGCTAGCGGGCTTTACGCAGATACAGAAGATTCTAACATTTTTCTTGCAATTTGTACACGAACTGAACGGGGGCTCCGATAAATTCTTGTTGGAATCCGCCGCAAATCACTCGTGCAAGTGCACAAAAGAGCCAGCCCCGACTCCGGAGAGACGGAGGGCTGGCCCTCGCTTATTCCCAGCAAGCCGACTGGCTTGCGTATGACTTCTGTTCGAGCCTCAGCTCAATTCCAGCTTGCCCGTGTACAGCTGATAGTAGGTCCCCTTCTGGGCCAGAAGCTCCTCATGGTCCCCGCGCTCAATAATGCGTCCGTGCTCCAGAACCATGATGGCATTGCTGTTGCGAATGGTCGAGAGGCGGTGGGCGATGACAAAAACGGTGCGGCCCTCCATCAGGTTATCCATCCCCCGCTGGACGATGCGCTCCGTGCGGGTGTCAATGGAGCTTGTCGCCTCATCCAGAATGAGGACGGGCGGATTGGCGATGGCCGCTCGGGCGATGGACAGCAGCTGGCGCTGGCCCTGGGACAGCTCCTCCCCCTCACCGCTGATCTGCGTGTTGTAGCCCTCCGGCAACATGCGGATGAAGTGGTCGGCATAGGCCAATTTCGCAGCAGCCACCACCTCTTCATCCGTCGCATCCAGCTTACCGTAACGGATGTTGTCGGCGATGCTGCCCGTAAAGAGATGGGTGTCCTGGAGCACCACTGCCAGGGAGCGGCGCAGGTCATCCTTGCGGATGTCCTGGATGTCGATGCCGTCGTAAAGGATACGGCCTTTTTGGACGTCATAAAAGCGGTTGATCAGGTTGGTGATCGTCGTCTTGCCCGCACCTGTGGAACCGACGAAGGCCAGTTTCTGTCCCGGCTTAGCGTAGAGTTGGATGTCGTGGAGCACGGTATTTTTACCGTCATAGGAGAAGCTCATATCCTCAATACGCACATCCCCGCGCAGTTCGGTGTAACGGGGCTGCTGGCCAGCGGGGCGCTTCCAGGCCCAGCGGCCCGTCCGCTCCTGACACTCTTCCAGGCTACCATCCGGCAGGCGGCGCACGTTGACGAGTTCAATCTGCCCCTCGTCCCTCTCCTGGGGAGCGTCAATCAAGGCAAAAATCCGCTCGGCGCCAGCCAGGGCCATGGCGATGGAGTTGAACTGCTGGGCCATGCCCATGAAGGGCTGGGTGAAGGTCTTGGAGAGCTGCAAGAAAGCCGCAATGGTGCCGATGGTCAAGCCTCCGATGCCCGTCACGCTGAGCACGCCGCCAACAACCGCGACGAAGACGAAGAAGAGGTTGCCAATGTTGCCGATCAGCGGCCCCATACTGCTGGCATAGCTGTGCGCCTTGCTGGCCCGCTCATAGAGGGCCGCATTCAGCTGGTCGAATTCCTCCATAGAGATCTGTTCATGATTAAAGACTTTGACCACCCGCTGACCGTGCATGCGCTCCTCGACGAAACCCGTAAGTTCTGCCAGACGGCGCTGCTGGGCCATGAAGTGCTGAGCGCTGGACCCGCCTACCCGCTTGAGCACGACGAACATCAGAGCGATGACCAGTAATGTGGTCAGGGTGAGCACAGGGCTGATAACCAGCATGGAAATAAAGGCCGAGATGATACTGACTGCCGAGGACAGGCCCTGGGGTATGGACTGGTTGATCATCTGGCGCAGGGCGTCGGTATCATTGGTATAGAGGCTCATGACCTCACCGTGGCTGTGCTGGTCGAAGTAGGCGACGGGCAGCTCCTGCATATGACGGAACATGTCGTCGCGCACATCTTTTAACACCCGCTGACCGATGGTGACCATCATGCGGTTGTAGAACCAGGTGCAGCAGACCACAAAGGCAAAGAAGAGGGCCATGACGGTCAGGGCCTGATAGAGCTCCCTGAAATTCCAGTCCAGCTGCCCCAGATGCGGCAGTATGATCTGGTCCAGAAAATAGCGCAGACCGAGGGAAATGGCGAGGATACCGAGACTGCTAAAAATAATGCTGATGCAGACCAGCCAGAAGACGAGCTTGTTGCGGCGAAAGATATAACGGAACAGGCGGCGGATGGTCTCCAGCGGATTTTCCGCGGACTTGCCACGCTGGTTGTGCCCCTTATAAGCGGCGCGCTTGTCCCGGGCCAGGCCCTGTTCTTTTTTACTCATGATCTTCACCTCCCTTATTCTGGAGTTCGTAGACTTCGCGGTAGATTGGACTGGTCTGGAGCAGTTCCTCCGAGCTGCCCTGGGCGACAATGCGCCCCTCGTCCATAATTAGAATGATGTCTGCCTCTTCTATGGAGGAGATGCGCTGTGAAATAATAATCTTTGTCGTATCGGGAAGGGTGCGGCGCAGGGCCTCACGGATTCGGGCGTCCGTCTTAGTATCTACCGCACTGGTTGAGTCGTCGAGGATCAGAATGCGCGGCTTCTTGAGCAGGGCACGGGCGATACATAGGCGCTGCTTCTGTCCCCCAGAGACATTGTTACCGCCCTGGGAAATCAGGGTGTTATAGCCCTCGGGAAAGTCTTGAATGAAGCTGTCGGCCTGGGCCTCACGACAGACTGCCTGAACCTCCTCATCCGTAGCCTGGGGATTACCCCAACGAACGTTCTCATAAATGCTCCCCGTAAAGAGAAGATTCTTCTGCAGAACCATGGATACCGCATCACGCAAACTGGCCAGATTATAGTTGCGCACATCCACGCCACCCACCTTAACCACGCCTTGCTGGACATCGTAGAGGCGGGGGATGAGCTGGACGAGGCTGGACTTCGACGAACCTGTGCCACCGAAGATGCCGACAGTAGCGCCCGACGGGATGTGCAGGTTGATCTGCTGGAGTACAGGCTGGTCACCTTCGCTGCCATAGCTGAAGTAGACATCTTCGAAGTCGATGCTTCCGTCGGCGATTTCTGTAAGGGACTTAGGACGATCCTGCATCTCAGGCTCCTCCTCCAGGACCTCCCGGACGCGGTCGCGACTGGCCTCCGAAATCATATTCATAATGAAGACGAAAGAGAGCAGCATCAGAGAAGTCAGGATCTGGATCGCGTAGACCACGACGCTGGTCAACTGGCCGACCAGCATCTGTCCGCGCACGATATCTTTACTTCCCAGATAAAGAATACCCAGAATGATGCAGTAGATGGCCAGCTGCATGAGCGGGGCGTTCCAGGCCACCAGGCGTTCGGCCTTGGAGAAGAGCTGGAAAAGCTTGGTCGAGATGCCGGCAAACTTCTGATTCTCGTGCTCTTTACGCACATAGGCCTTGACTTCCCGCGCCGCGTGGACATTCTCCTGCACCACACAATTCAGCTCATCGTACATATCAAAGACACGAATAAAAATGGGATGGGCTAGCTTCGCCAGACCGACCAGTACGAGGCCGATGAAGGGGATAGCAATGAGGAAGAGCAGGGCCACACGGGGGTTGATGGTCAGCGTCATGACCAGGGACAGGATGATCATGATGGGGGTGCGGGCCAGGAGGCGCAGGGTCAGCATATAGGCCATCTGAATGTTGTTAATATCCGTGGTCATGCGTGTGACAAGACTCGAGGCCTGAAAGTGGTCGATGTTCCCGAAGGAAAATTTCTGCACGCGATAAAAAATGTCCTGGCGCAAATTCTTAGCCAGACCGGCGCCCGCCCGGGCCCCGTGGATACCGGCACGGACGCCCAGATAGAGGGCCACCAGGGTCAGGACCGTCAGGAGCAGGCCGCGCGTCAGAATGTAGGACATGCTGCCCTTCATAATGCCCTCATCAATGATCCCCGCCATGAGCAGGGGGATCAGCACCTCGCAAAAGACCTCCAAAATGACAAAAACCGGCGTCTTAATAGCCTCTCCTCGGAAGTCGCGTATGGCTTGAAAAATATTGACTCGCTTTTTCTTCTTATCCTTAAGCATAGTTACCTCTTAATCTTCGCTGGCTGAGCTGGGCCTCAGCTCCGCTTCTCCAGACCCGCAGCCCGCTGCTTACAGCGCATGTGAGCTCGCACAGCCTCCATCATCGGCAGGTTTTCCGCCTCTGGTGCCAGCCGCTGGTAGAGTTTTTCTGTAACCCGTACGAAGGCCTCCAGATCTTCCCTGTCTATGTCCTCTATCAGCCCCGACTCGAAGTCCGCCATTTCCTGAAGCATCTTCTCGCGGTAGCGCAGGGCCTCTTCCGTCGGGATGATACGGCGACTGCGGTTGTCCTGAGAGCTGAGTTCCTTAGCGATCAGGCCCTTTTGCTCCAGCTGTCCCAGCAGTGTGGAAAGGCTGGACTTGCGCAGGCGAAAAATATGCTCAATGTCCTTCTGGTAAATCTTCATCTCCGGATGCTTGGTCACCAGGAAAGACAGCACATAGGCCTGCATGGCCGAGAGTTCAGGCCAGTAATTCACCATCTGCTCCCCGCGCTGCTTGATAAGGTTCTGCAAGATGTGAATGCGCCAGACTATGTACTGGGTCTCCTTCTCCTGTGTTGCCTCTTTCATCTCCCCCATCCTCTCTCCGCCCCCTCTCGATCTTCTGGGTTCTGGATCCGTCTCCGTGCAAATTGGTACGTTGACGGAAAGTTTTCTTAACGTATTGTACGTTTAAGTATTGTTCTGTTACGTACTATAATCTCGAAATTCTCTCCCTGTCAAGCACGCTGAGGTGAGCAGAAGGTCATTTTTGGGACTCTGACAAAACAGGCCATGCAGCCGCAAAAATCTTCTCGCCAAATCGCCCAAAATAAAAGAAGGGCCTCAAGGCCCTTCTCGGATCAGTAGCAGCTCGGTTAGTTCCAGGTCCACACCGCCAATCGGGGGATAAAAAGCTTTCTATATGCGGTTTTTATCTCTTTTAATTTCGCCATTTTACCCTATCTAAAGATTTTTACCTTACTAATTCTATACAAAACATCCTAAACAGAGTCTTCCAAGCCCGGATAATCTGATAGAATAAAGCGGTCTACTATCAAATCTGCAAGGAGGCTCATATGCACCGAGCTCATCCCAAGTTCCGCAAACTATGCTGCGGCGTTTTGAGCGTATCGCTCCTCGCCGGCCTGTTTGGACTGCTGATTCCACCTCAGACTATTGAGGCGGCGGAAAAAGTTGTCGAGCGGGGGCCTGACCAGTGGCCCTCCCCAGTGGCGGACGGCGCTTACTGGTACAACGCGGTCTGGTCCGATCTCAAGCAGCCGAACTACAATAAGAGCCGCGTCGTCGAGGACCGCTGCCTGCCCGCGCGCTCCTTTTTCATTCCGGCTCGTTCGGAGGAGGAGGCCATGCGGGGCGTGGATCACTGGCGTGAGTCCTCAACCTGGCAGTCTCTGAACGGCAGCTGGGACTTCCACCTTGTGCGCAAACCCGATGAGGTGGAGGTCAATTTCCACAAAGCGGACTTCGATCCTGCCGCCAACGGTTGGGGGAAAATCGAAGTCCCCTCCTGCTGGCAGCTGGTCCCGAATGAAATTGGCGATGAGCCCATGTACAGCAACTGGTACTATCACTGGGGCCAGAAAAACTGGCTCCCGGTCGGTGAGCCCAACGTGCCTGGTGAGCGTTTCAATTACGCTATGGCCTACGCTGGAACCGCGCCGAAGAACTACAATCCAGTTGGACATTACATCCGCGATTTTGAGCTGAAATCCGAATATAAGAATGACGAGGTTATCCTGAACTTCCAGGGTGTTGAATCAGCCTTCTACGTCTACGTCAATGGCCACTATGTCGGCTATAGCGAGGACAGCTTCACCCAGCATGAATTTGACATCACGAAGTATGTCAAACCCGAAGGCAAGAACCGTCTGGCGGTGCTGGTCTACCGCTGGAGTGACGGCTCTCTGCTGGAGAATCAGGACCTCGTCAACTATTCTGGTATCTTCCGCGACACGGGACTCATCTACCGCAGCAAACGGGCCTCCATCCTGGACTTCAGCAACGAAATGACACTGCAGGAAGACGGCTCGCTGCGCCTGGATACACAGATCAAGACCAGCGCCCAAGCAAAGGCCGTACGTATGCGCCTCTACGACCCCCAGGGCCAGCTGGTTAAGACGGTGGACGCCCTGGACCAGGTGGGACAGATCTTTCTCTGCCGCATCGATGTCCCCCAGCCCCAACTCTGGAGCACGGAATCACCCAGCCTCTACCACCAGGTTTTGGAGGTTCTGGATGAGCAGGGAATCACGGAATATGTCCCCTGGGACGTGGGTCTGCGTGAAATTTCCCTTCTCCAGCTGGAAAACGGCAAGACGAGCTACGCGATTAATGGTCAGCGCATCGTTTTCAAGGGTGTCAACCGCCATGAACTCAACAACGACAAGGGCCGCGTTATGACTCTGGAGACCCTACATAAGGATCTGCAGCTGATGCGCCAGCACAATGTCAATGCCATTCGCTGCTCACACTATCCGAATAATATCGACCTTTATATTCTGGCCGACCGCTATGGTCTCATGATCATGGACGAGGCCAATATGGAGACCCACGCCGCCGGCGGTCTGGGCGGCATCCCTATGGCGGTGGAGACCTTCCGCTACCCCTCCATTCACCGCTGTGCCAACATGTTTGAGCGCGACAAGAATTTTTCTTCCGTCGTCTCCTGGTCCAATGGTAACGAGTGTATTTTCTTCGCTAAACCTGCCGTAAATGACAACTACTCCTTCCGCCTGATGTACAAGTACATCAAGGAGCGGGACAAGCAGCGGCCCATCGTCCTGGAGCGTGACCCACGTGAAGGGGTCAGCGACATTCGCAGCCGCATGTACTGGCCGGCCAGCGAACACAGTATTGGCTACTCTGTATTCGAAGGCATCCCCGGCAACGACAAAAAAGTCCTGGAGGACTCTGACACCCGCCCATACCTGCAGGTCGAATATGCCCATTCCATGGGTAACTCCCTGGGCTATTACAAAGAGTATTGGGATCTGTGGCGCCAGTATCCCCACGCCATGGGCGGTTTTATCTGGGACTGGGTCGACCAGAGCCCCCTTTGGCCCCTGCCCGAGGGTAAGACTGCCACGGGACCTTCCTACACGGCCGATGGCACGAAAGTCGCCTCTGGCGGTACACACTATCTGGCCTACGGCGGGGACTGGGCCATGGACAAGAACAACAACTTCAATAACTTCATGGACAATGGCCTTGTCTCCTCGGACCGGCACATGCATCACTCCCACCAGCAGCTGAAATACGTCCAGCAGAGCATACTTTTCAGCAATTACCAGCCGGAGACTGGAACGGTAGATGTCACGAACGAGTTCTCGTTCACACCCCTGTCCCACTACCAGCTCAGCCTCTCCGTCCTTAAGGACGGTCAGCCGCTGACTCTGAAAAACGGCCAGACTGAGTACGCACTGAATTGGGAGCTTGGGCCAGAGGCCAAGGCCAGCCTCCAGGTCCCTGACCTCGATGAAGTCATCCCTCAGGGCAAGGCTGTCCTGAAAGACAGCTCCGCTCTCTACCACCTCAAACTGGAGGCCAAGCTCAAGTCCGATGTGGGCCTCTGGGGCAAGACTGGCGACAGCATCGCCTTCGAGCAGTTCCAGCTCAACAAGGTCGACAAGAACAGTCTCAAGGTCCCCTTCCCTACTGAACTCAAGAACCACGTTGAGGAAAACGAGCAGTACGTTGCCATCAGCAACGAGCGCCTGCACTTCGTCCTCGACAAGAAACTGGGACAGTGGACGGAATTTGCCAAGGACGGCGTCAATTTCTTCGCCGATCCGAACGACAACAGTCCCCGCTTCCTGACCACGGACAAGCGCGAGATGCTTCCGGGCATGTATGCGAATTTCTGGCGCGCTCCAGTGGATAATGACCGCGAAAATGGCTGGCTTGACCGTGTGGCCCGCTGGCGAGAAGCCAACTTCTGGCGCAGCTCCGTAACGGTCACGGTGGACCAGTCCAAGCCGCAGTTCACCACCATACAGGTCACGTCTAAGCTGGATAACAACAGTGATCTTACTGAGCGTTATATCGTCTATGCGGATGGTCAAGTCCATTATGAACAGGGCCTTGATCCCACACGCCGCTCGGAAATTCCAGCCATTGGGGCGATGATCGAGATGCCCAAGAGCTTCAAACAGCTGCGCTACTTTGGACGCGGCCCGTCCACTTCTTTTGTCGATCGCTGGGAAGGCTACCCCATGGGCATCTATGAGGAAACAGTCGACTTCAACTCCCTGGGCGACTATGTCAAGCCTCAGGAAAATGGCAACCACGTCGGTGTTGAGTGGGCCCAGCTGAGCAACGAGCAGGGTCAGGGCCTTTTTATCAAGTCCTCTGAAGGTCCTCTCGAAGTCATGGCCAGCCCTTACAACCAGTATGACGTAACGGGAGCCGCCCATCCTTATGAGCTGCAGAGCACGGAGCGCAGCTACCTGCGTATCAACCACAAGACGGCGGGGGTCGGTGGTGAAAACAGCTGGGGAGCCAGAGCCCTGCCCTATGCGGAAATCGAGGCGAAACCCTATCGCTACAGCTTCGACATCTTCCCCATCACAGGACAGGCTGCACGTGCCAACACGAGCCGTAGTCCCCGTGTGGCCCGCAGCCTGACAGATGGCGAATCAAAGCCTGGCAGCTCCATGACCTATCCTGAGTCAGCCCCTGACCAGCTCTACCGTGTCAGCCGTGAGGATTCCCGGATTGTCATCAGCGCCAAGTACCGTCTCCAGGCCAATGAGGAATTCCTGCCCGTGGCTGCTTTCTATGAGTCACAGAAGAGCTATGACATCCGCAATCCCCAGCTCTTTGACCTCGAGCCGGCGGAGGTCCAATTGGAACTCAAGCAGGACCTGAAGGACTTTGAAGTTCGTTATAGTACCAAGCTTTCTGAAGACCAGCAGACAAAGACGGTCATCGCAACGGTTGTAAATAAGAATCTTCCTAGCGTTCAGATTGCTGAGTACCAGTTCCACTTCCACCGCGTCCAGCTAAACCCTGAAGACCTACTTGCCGGAGCCGATGTCCAGTATGCTAAAGCCCAGGCCAGCGAGGCCCTTACGGACTTCCGTGCGGAACAGACGGAATACCGTCTCCCCTACAGGGAGGGACAGATTCTGGACGAAGCCACGGCCCAGCTCAGACTAAAAGAGGGGATGGACAAGAAGTACCAGATCCAGTACAGCGAAAAGCTGGAGCAGCAGGGCCTCCTGCGTGTCAAAACAGTAGAGGCGCGCATCTTCCCGAAGGATGCCAATCCGGAGCAGGATGAACCGCTCTTCATCTACCGCTTCATCTTCCAGTCGAATCCGAGGCTGGATGTGGAACCGACGCCGGAGCCAAGTCCGACACCGACGCCGCAACTTAGCCCGACGCCGACACCGCAGCCTAGTCCGACGCCAAGTCCAGAAGCGACAGTAGCACCTACGCCGACGTCAGGCACTCTGCCAGAACCCGTGGATCCAAGCCCTGTGGAACCCAGTCCAGGTCCCACGGCAAGTCCGACGCCACTACCTACACCAAGTCCAGAGCCGACTCCGACTTCGAGTCCTGCTCCGACTCCGACAGCAGCGCCGAGCCCGAGTCCGAGTCCTGCCCCGACTCCGACAGCAGCGCCGAGCCCTGGGTCCAGTGTGACTGAGCCCACGGCTAAGCCTTCCAGCCATCTCCCCAGTTCAGGACCCTCGAAATCCAAGCCCAGCCTGATCCCTGGATATCCGACGGAAACCCAGCCACGGCCCAGTGACATGATCCCCAGTGGGGCCAGCACTGAAAGTTCCGAGAGCCTGAGTCCCCTCCCAAGCTCCGGCCCCAGCGGCCAGGTCCCCCCCCCCAGCCAGGAGCCCGGCAGCCAGCAGCAGGGCTCTGGAAAGCAGTCCGCCCCCAGCAGCCAGGTCAGCCCCCCCAGCCAGGGGCCCAGCAGCCAGCAGCAGGGCTCTGGAAAGCAGTCCGCGAAGGCCAGCCAGCGACTGGCGCGCACAGGCGAAAAGGCAGGTCTCGGCTTCGGTCTCGCCCTGCTCCTCTTTGCCCTGTTCGGCCTGGGTCTAAAAGCCCAGCGTCCTGAAGAGGACTAAAAACATCAGCTTCGGCACCTAGAAAAAAAGCCGCGGCACTGGGTCCAGATGGAACTCAGTGCTGCGGCTTTTCAGTTCAGAACATCTTTTTCAGAAAAGCTAGGGACCCACTGGCCTGTACAGACCCATCACAAGATCGTTGACATTGGTCCCCGTTGGTCCCGTTTTGACCAGGGCCCCTATAGCCTCCAGGGCTGGATAGCTGTTATTGTCTGCGAGGACCTCCTCCACCGCATAACCCGCCGCCTCCAGGACCGCCAGGCTCCCTCCGTCAACATAGGCTCCCGCGGCATCCGTGGGTCCATCCGTTCCATCAGAGGCCAGACTAAAAAGGGCTAGGCCTGGACAAGCAGCCAGACCTGGGACTGCAGCCAGGGCCAACTCCTGATTTCGTCCGCCCTTCCCCCCTCCTTGCACGTGTACCACGGTCTCCCCACCTGCAATCAGGGCCAGGGCCTCCGAACCCCGCTGACGTCGCAATTCTCGAGCCAGGCTCCGCCCCCAATCGGCTGCTTCCCCCGTCATACAGTCCGTGAGAATCAGAGGGCGGTAGCCCAGGTCTCTGGCCGCATCACGGGCCGCCCGGACCAGGGTACCCACATTGGCCAGAATCTCCATACGCACATCAGGCAGACGCAAGCGAGGCCTTTTCCTGAGGCAGGACAGGGCCTCAGCTGAGAGCTGAAAATTATAACGCTTCTGTATTTTTGCCAAGTCCTCCAGCGGAACTCGGGGCGGCGTGCAGGGTCCTGAGGCAATCAGGTCCAGGGGGTCTCCGAGCACGTCACTCAGCACATAGCCCCAGATAGCTGTTGGGGCCAGGGCTGCGGCCAGTTTGCCGCCCTTGACGGCTGAAAAACACTGGCGCAGGGCGTTGATCTCCTGAATACTCGCCCCGCTGGCCAGGGCCTGGCGATTAAAATCCTGCAATTCATCCAGCCCTATCAGGGGCTGCTCAAAAAGGGCGCTGGCACCTCCGGATAGGAGCAGAATAACGGCATCCTCGGCCCTGGTCTCCCGGGCCCAGGACAGGATCTCCTCCGTCGCTGCAAGGCCCGCCTCATCAGGGATGGGATGTCCTGCCTCCCAGCATTTGAGCGGGGGGAGGGGCCCCTGAAGGTGGCCGAATTTAGTTAGGACGAATCCTCCATCCACAGAGCCTAAAATATCCAAGGCCGCCCGGGCCATGTGCCAGGCGGCCTTACCCAGAGCCAGGATGTAAAGTCGGCCCGCAGGGCGTGGAAAATTCTGGAGCGCCGCACGCAGCTGGGCACTGGGCTCAGC
>JAEWGG010000014.1 GCA_023388435.1 Bacillota bacterium
AGGGTTCGACCTACGGCTGGGGCAATTCGGCCTTCGGCAACTATATTGCCCTCGTCCACGACGACGGCATGATCACCATGTACTGCCATCTGAAAAACGTCTATGTCAGTGTTGGGCAGTATGTGAACCAGGGAGAGGTGATCGGTGGAGTCGGCAGTACGGGGAGCTCCACGGGCTCGCATCTGCACTACCAGGTCAGCGTGGGGGACCAGGACGGCGTGGACCCCCTGCCTTACCTGAATTCCTGAGCGGGACTTATAAAGATTTATCGGAGGGACGGCCCAGATGGGCTGTCCCTTTCTGTTTCCAGTACTGTTTCGACCAGGGGCCAGGACCCGCCCCCGCCTGTCTCAGCTCCGATCACAGTTGGCGAGAAAAAGCAATTGCCAGACTGGAGATAAGGGGGGCTGGAAGCGGGGACTTTTTTCCTGCTTTTTGGACAAGCTGTCAAAAAACAAAAAATAGGCCTGAGATCTGCAGCTCGGCTGTGCAAAGCCGCTCGGCATTTTATATGATGGGCGCGTAGCGCTCTGTGCGCCCTGTCCCTGGACCTGTGCGCCTCTGTGCTCGCAATGCGCTTTGCCCTATGGTCCATTGCGGATCCTGGGGCCTTGCCGAAGTCCTTAGAAGGAGAGGAAACCGACCGTGGAGCAGTTTGTCTCGGAAAAAGAATCCGTCTATATAAATCAGGTGGGCGAGGCTCGAGAACAGAATTTTGACGCCAACTGGAAGTTCTCGCTGGGGGAGCAGGAGAACGCCCAGGAGCCTGGCTTTAACGACGCGAATTGGCGTCAGCTGGACCTGCCGCACGACTATTCGATCGAGCAGGACTACTCCCGTGACAACGAGGCGGAGAGCGCCTATCTGCCAGGGGGGATTGGCTGGTACCGCAAGCGCTTCAGCCTGGCCGGGAAGGCGCCGGGAAAGCGTTATCTGCTGAATTTTGACGGCGTGTATATGGACTGCACGGTCTGGCTGAACGGAAAGAAGCTGGGCGCCCATCCCTACGGCTACTCGCCCTTTACTTTTGACATCAGCTCGGCCCTGGACTTCCAGGCTGAAAATGTCCTGGCCCTGCGGGTGAACCATCAGCTGCCCTCAAGTCGCTGGTACTCGGGCAGTGGCATCTACCGCAGCGTCCACCTGCTCGTTTTAGAAGATACCCACATCAGCCAGTACGGGACCCAGATCCTGGCCTCGGATATCGGGGCGAACACTCAGGTTACTGTAAAGACGGGCGTGGAAAATCAGGGCCAGCAGGATCGGGTCCTGCAGGCCACAGTCTATGTCTATCCGAAGGGCCAGGACCGCGGGCAGAGCGTGGCAAAGGCCGAGTCCGGTCACCTGCAGCTGGCTGCAGGGACGGCGGGGGAGTTGGAGACGAAACTGAGCATAGCGAATCCCCGGCTCTGGTCCCTGGACCAGCCCCAACTCTATGTCTTTGAGACGGAGTTGAAGGCGGGGGGGACCGTTCTGGATGTCCAGCGCCAGGACTACGGCTTCAGGAGTCTGAGCTTCGATGCGAATACGGGCTTTCACATGAATGGACAGGCAGTGAAGCTCAAGGGCGTGTGCATGCACCACGACCAGGGGGCCCTCGGTGCGGCGGCCTATCGGCGGGCCCTGGAGCGCCAGGTCGAGAAGCTGCAGGAGATGGGGGCCAACAGCATCCGCGTGACACATAACCCCGCCTCGCGCGCGCTGATTGATATCTGCAATGAGAGGGGCATGCTCCTTATCGAAGAAATTTTTGACGGCTGGCGGCATGCCAAGAATAGCAACGATAATGATTTTGCCCGCTTCTTTCAAAAAGAAATCGGCCAGCCTGGCCAGCTCCTCCGCGCCAGGCCCGATGAGACCTGGGCCCAGTTCTGCCTCCAGGAGACCCTGCGCCGCGACCGCAACGACCCCTGTGTGATGCTCTGGTCCATGGGCAACGAGGTCATGGAGGGCTTCAGCGCTGATGTCCGTGACTATCCGGACATTGCGGCTCAGCTGCTGAAATGGGCGGCTGAGATTGACACGAGCCGACCCGGTACAACGGGCGACAACCGTCTGAAGCAGAACCAGCGCGAGGCCATTGAGATGGCCCAGCGCCTGCATGAGGCGGGAGCTGTGATCGGCCTGAATTATGCGGCTGGCAGCGTCTATGACAAGTACCACCAGGCCTATCCGGACTGGGTGCTCTACGGTGCAGAAACCGCTTCGGCCATTAACAGCAGGAATGTCTACCGCCTGCATGGGGAAAGCGATGAGGACAGCTACGAGCTCAGCTCCTACGACTACCGCACGGTGCCCTGGGGACACGTTGCCAGTGAGGCCTGGTACGATGCGCAGACCCGCGATTATGTGGCGGGCACCTATACCTGGACCGGCTTCGACTACCTGGGTGAGCCCACGCCATGGAATGGCGTGACCCGCGGCCAGCAGGGGCGGCACTGGCCCTCTCCGAAGAGTTCCTATTTCGGAATCATCGACACGGCGGGTTTCCCCAAGGACAGCTTCTATTTCTATCAGAGTTTGTGGAATGACAAGCTGCACACCCTCCACGTCCTTCCCGTCTGGGATGAGCAGCTGGTCAAAAAGGATGAGGCAGGAAATGTGGATGTCGTCGTGTACAGTGACGCGCCCACGGTGGAACTCTTCCTGCTTACGGAGGCGGGCCGCCGCTCCCTGGGCAAGAAAACGATGAGCGAGAAGCGGACCCCGGCGGGGCACCGCTACCAGCTCTACGAGGGGCCGGACCGGGCCAATAACCACCGGGATTTGTATCGGACCTGGAAGCTGCCTTTTGAGGCGGGGAGTATTGAGGCCGTGGCCTACGACGCCCAGGGGCAGGAGATCAGGGACTGCCAGGGCCGCCATAAAGTTCAGTCCCCCGGAGTCCCGAAGCGAGTGGCTCTGAAAGCGGACCGCCAGACGCTGGAGGCGAATGGCCGCGATCTGAGCTATGTGGAGATTGACTTGCAGGACGAGCAGAAGCAGCCGACAGGAAAGCGTGATCTGAACCTACGGGTTTCCGTGGAGGGGGCCGCTGAGCTGCTGGGTCTGGATAATGGCTACCAGGCGGACCATGAGTCCTTCCAGTCCGCGCAGCGCCGCAGTTATGGCGGCAAGTTACTGGCCATTGTGGGCAGCAAGAAGCAGGCTGGGCCGATTCAGCTCAGCGTGCGGGCCGAGGGCCTGGAGGCAGCCACACTGGACTTGGAGGCCAGGCCGGGGGCTGGGACTGAGCAGGAGCAGAGGCGGCTGGACCACTACGACCTGGCCAGAAACTACTACGTGAAACGTGGCGGCAGACTGGAGCTGCCAGAAACGGTAGATGCACATTTCTCGGACGGAACGGTGGAGGCCCTGGCAGTGGACTGGGTAGCCTACGCCCCGGAACTGCTCCAGAAGCAGGGGAACTTCGACCTGCTTGGAGAGACGGCCCTGGGGGACCGGCTGAGCCTCCATATCCATGTGATCGATGCCCTGGCGGCCCTGCTGAACTATTCGTGCACAACGCCGGTCGGCCAGGTGCCGAGTCTGCCCCAGACGCGGCCGGCGGTCTTGAAGAATGGCGAAGTCCTCAAACTGTCTTTCCCTGTTCGCTGGCAGGAAGTCCCGGCCGAGGCTTACAGCCAGGCGGGTCTGGTCGAGATTCCCGGTGAGGCCAGGATTTTTGGCCAGGACCTGAAACTCAAGGCTACGGTCCGCGTTCAGGAAGAGCAGCTGACGCTTGGAGCCAATGCCGCGCCAGACGCCCTTGAGCTGTACCAGAACATTCCAAAAGAGCAGCAGACGGGCATCCTGGAAGCCATCCGTGACACCGTGACAAGCTTGACCGACACTGCGAGCGGCGGCCCAGAGCCCACAGCCTGGAGCAATTTCAACTATGCCCAGGAGGGGCACAGGACAGCGGAACTGACCTTCGTCTACGCGACCCAGCAGCGCTTCGGGGAATTTGTGGTCCACCACTGGAAGGACAGCTACGCCGCCCGCTACCCGGATCCGAATACAACAAAGATCTACGTCTCAGAGACGGGGGCTCCAGACAGCTGGCAGGAACTCGCGACGACGGAGGAGATCGGTCCGGAAGAGGGGCGCGTCAGGCCGTATACCTACCGCTTTAGTCCCGTTGTGGCAACGTACCTGCGCTTCGTTTTCACCAATGCGCAGGAGACCCTGCCCGGAACACGCAAGACCTGCGTGGGTATCACGGAGATCGAACTGAAACTGGTCCAGGGCAGCTTCCCTGTAAACCGGGATGCGGCGCTGGAACGACTCCAGGTTAACGGGCTTGAACTGAGTTCGCAGACGCTGGGCAGAGGCTGCTATAGCACAGCAGCTGAGCGGGTGGAATTGGAGGCCGTGGGGAAGGGCAATGCCGCAGTGACCATCCTCCCAGCCTGTGAGCGAAGCCAGCACATCATTCTGGAATCCGAGGACCACAGCAGGCGGGGCGTCTTCGTGTTTCATCTGGCTGCGGACCAGACCCCCGATGCGGAGGGTGACAGTCACGCATAAAACAGCAGCGACAGACAAGTAAAACAGGCCGGTCGCCATGCGCGGCCGCAAAAAGGTGGGGCGCTCCCCCACCTTTTTTTGTGCGGTCGGCAGCCCTTGTTTTTTGCCGCCAGCGTGGAAGCGTACAGAAAGTATCCGCAGCGCTGCTGGAAATGGACTCTGTTCAGTTTCTTGCTCCTGCTATGGGAAGAGGGACTTATCGCCCAGGCCAGGGGAAGAAGAGGCGGGGAAGGCTGACGCTTTTATCAGCTCAGAAAAAAGATATACGTAAAAGAAAAAAAGTCTACTTTTATCCTCTGCATAAGCTAGTTATGATGAGTGCATGGAACTTCGTCCTTAGTGCACGTAAAATTTGCACATTTAGCTAGGAGAGGAAAAATGAAGCAAGAATCAGACCGCCGCCCTGGTCCACATGCAGGACTTGGCAAAAGATTACAAAGTGTGGCCCTCGCTCTGCTGATGGCCCTGGGGCTGCTGCTGCCGGCGGGAAGCATCCGCGCGGAGGCTGCGGAGGGTCCCCAACTTACGAACCTGATTATTGACCGGGTCTATGAGTTGAAGCCCGTGGGAGCTTATCCACAGGGCGTCCAGCCCAACAGTACAGGCTTCGCACCTGAGGTGACTCAGTATACGGGGACGGCCTACAATTCCGTGGATCAGCTGAGGGTCTTTCCCTTTGCGGCCAGCGCCGCCGCCCAGCTGAGCGTCAATGGACAGGCGGTCAACGGCGATGGATATGTAGAGCTGGACGTCTCGAAGCTGGGTGAACATCCTGTGAACGTCCAGGTGACAGAGGGGGGAGCGAGCAGGCAGTACAGCGTCACGGTCAAAAAAGTCGACACAGACTACCGCGGACGCCGTCCGATCGTCAAGGAGCCGAAGATCATCAACGCCCTCAAAGTCCAGACGGACGTGGGTGACAGCGACAAGCTCCTGGAGATCATGAAGAAGGAGCACCTGGTAAGCCTGCCTGAGAGCAGAAAGAACGATGGCAGCTATGTCGAAACAGACGAGAGCTGTTGGACCGTTCCCGGGGACCGTCTTCCTGGCAATAGCAATAATGAGACCCCGGTGACCCTCTTTACAGTAGACCTGGGCGCCGTCTACAGTGTCAGCCGCATCCGCGCAGCCTTCGGCCCCTCCAATATGGGACAGAGCCGCGCCCGTATCTCGGTGAGTACGGACGGCCAGCACTGGGAAACACCTGTGACGAAAGGCAACATGATCACAGGCGTACAGTGGCACCAGAATGTGGTGCGCTACGAATTCGGCGTGTCCTACGATGCGCGCTACATCCGCTATGAAGTTGCCAAGTGGCACTTCCCGGGCAAAGAACTGCGCATGTATCAGTTCATGATTTTCCACGATTCCGGGAAGGTTCCTGAGAAGCAGCCGGCCCCGGCTGGCGCAGGCGTGCCCTATCAGAATGAGGCCAGACACAAGTATCTGGTGAGCGGCCAGGCGACGGTGACCGAGCGCGGTCTGCCCATGCTGGGTTGGACGCCCAGCGGCGGCTATGGGCGCGGCACCCCGACTGTGGAAGAGGCCAGACAGTTTGGCTATGACGGGCCGCTCTTCTATGATCCGGATTTTGAGAATGCGGATTATATGCTCTACAATCCCGATTCGGCCTGGGGTATTGCTAAGGCCCCCTTCGGTGGGAACCACATGGGGAGCGCCGGGGAGCCCAGGGATTTCATTCCCGCTTCGATGAAGGACTATATCCGCAACGCCATCAGCATCTGCTTCGGCGATGAGGGCGGCTACAGCCGCCAGGAGGCGGAGGCCTACGCCAAGTGGTTTGATTGGACGAAGCAGCACTATCCAGGAATTATCCTGCACACGAACCAGTGCGTAGGACAGTGGAGTGAGCAGGCGCTCAGGGAGTACATTAAGATCACCAAACCTGACCTGATCACCTGGGACGATTACTACGGTGACGCGTACTGGTCCAGCCCCTCCAGCATCGACCTCTCCCAGACGGGAATACAGCAGAATGCGGCCCGCCGCCTTATTGGCCTGCCGACCTGGGAGCTCTATCGCAAACTGGCCTGGGAGGGTGTGGATGGCACGGGGTCCAAACCGATTATGTTTGGCCAGTATATCGATTCCTTCGCCTCGAACCATTCCCAGTCCAATAAAAATCTCGTGGTCAACGCCTCCATTCTTTCGGGCATGAAGTGGCTGAACTTCTTCCGTGTGGAGTATCAGTTTGACCGCTGCTACCTCTGGGATGAGGATGGGACCCCCACGCGAGGCCTTCTGGAATGGGGCTCATTGATCGATCGCGTCCACGCCATCGACAAGCAGCTGACACGTCTGAACAATGACTGGATGATGTTTAAAATCGGCCAGATGGGCAGTGAAGGCGGCGGGACTAAGGCCTCAGGCTTCCGCCGCGGCAATTTTGACGCGGCGGACAGCGCCGCCAAGAACCAGGAGTTTGGTCTGGCTGCTGTGGAGGCGGAGAGCCTTTCCACAGCCCATGGCGGACGGACCGGAGACGTGGTCCTGGGCTACTTTAAGCCCCTGCCGGGTCTCTACGAGTCGGAGCTTGCGGAGTACTTCGCTGGGGCCACCGCCCCCCGGGCCTTCATGGTGATGAATGGCCTGGTTGCGGGTTCTGCTGAACGCTACAACGCCTTTAATGTCCCGGCCCGTGAACAGGGCTCTTCGGAGCGGACGCGCCAGCGCATCACCCTCACGGCGGACCCCGCCTTTGTGCAGGCGGGCTACACGCTCTATGAGGTGGACAAGGACAATGCCGGAGCGCTGAGAGCCGTGCAGCTGGATGACAACGGCCGATTCAGCATCGTGTTGGGCGGCGGTGAGGCCAACCTGTATTTCTGGAATACCAACACGACAGCCAAGGCGAGCTCGCAGACCGAGGGCGCCTACGCCTCCTTCGCCTTCGATGGCAACCCGGAGACCTACTGGCAGGCCTCAGAGCTTGCTGAGCCCTATACCCTGGAAAACGTTCTTACGGGCAAGATGGATACCGTGACGATCGTCGAAAAGGGGCAGGCCATTCAGGGCATTACGCTGGAATACCGTGATGCGGACGGAAGCTGGAAGGAATTGGGCCAGGCGACAAATGAAGCCGGTGTCTGGACCTACAGCGCGGAGCAGCCTCTTGAACCCAAGGCCATCCGACTCAAGATTCAAGCCACATCGCCCCCGGCGATCTATGAAGTGCAGACCCGTCTGATAGCCAGTGATCCGAATGAGCTCCACACGCTTACCGTCAATGACAACACGATGGGCACGGGCCTCTTCCGCTTTAACTACGACAGCCTCTGGTCCTATCGTGAGAAGGAGAATAATTCTGGAGCCGGCTATATCTATCCCCTGGAGGGCGACGGGCACTTCTCCAACTGGGCCGATGCAGAGGCCAGCTTCAGCTTCTATGGCAACAAGGTCGAGCTGCTCCTGCGCCGCGACCAGGCCCAGCTCATCCAGGCCGCCATCGCCGTTGACGGACCTGGCGAGCCGGAGTGGAAGACCGGCCAGAATGGAAATGGAAGCCTGGTATTTGAGGGCCTGGAAACCGGGGTGCATAAGCTCCGCATCCGCAAGCTCAGGGCAGGCCAGGCCGGTATCGATGGGGCGAAGGTGAGCTGGCAGGGCCCCCTACCTGAGGAGCTTGTAAAAGAGCACAGCCAGGGCCCCTCAGCAGTTCAGGAATACCTGGACCAGCGCAAGTCCAATGAGCGCGCCGCCAGTGACCGCTTCTCCTATGAGCCCGCTTCGGTGCGCGTTAAGAATAATGATCCGGATAACAACGGATACAACGCAGATCCTGATGAGGCCAACGGCTGGGTGGAGCATGTTCAGCTGGCGGAGTACCAGAATCTGGGCTTCAGCCGCACGAACATGGACAATGCCAGCTATACCCTGCACTTCAGAGGTACGGGCGCCCAGCTCTATGCTGGCGTGACCCCCATGGGGACGGCCAATCCTCAGCAGGTCTACGGCCAGCAGGTATTCCTCCTGGACGGACAGGAGGTACAGCCCGAGGCCCTGGATGTCAGAAATCTGGGAAATAATGGTAAGGTCTCCGCGCGCATGTGGCGTGTGGCTGTCCCCAACGCCACGGAAAACAGCGAGCACAGCCTGGAGGTCCGCAGCACAGGCGGCTATAATCGTGTGGATTACGCGGTGATTGAGAAGGCCTGGGAGGAGGAGCCGACGCCTGACAGTTTCACAGTAGACGTATCCGCAGGGGAACACGGCAGCGCGGACCTGCTGACGGCCCGTGAGGTCGCTCACGGTGGCAATGCCGTCATTCAGATTCGTGCTGAAGCGGGTTACCAGCCGTATCGGGTACTGGTCAACAACATTGCCCAGGCCCTGCCAGAAGATGGACGGCTGGTACTTACGAATATCCGTGAAGATAAGAATGTTGAGGTGAGCTTTACGGCCCTCAGCTATCCTGTCCACTTGGAGCCAGGTGAAGGCGGGAGCCTGGCCCCCTCCGCGGCACAGGCCAAGGTGGGGGAGACGGTGCGCATCAGGCCCCAGGCCTTTACGGCTTACCAGCTCCAGGAGGGAAGTATTAAAGTCCTCACGGCCAGTGGCCAGGAACTGCCACTGAGCACAGAAGACGAGGGGCAAACATTTAGCTTCCAGATGCCCGCGGAGCCTGTCACCGTCCAGGCGGTATTCGTGAAGATACCAGAACCGACGCCGACGCCGGAACCCACACCGACGCCCATGCCGACACCCACGCCGACACCGGAACTCACGCCGACACCCGAGCCGACAGCGGCGCCCGAGCCGACAGCAGCGCCCGAGCCGACAGCAGCGCCCGAGCCGACAACAGCGCCCGAGCCGACAGCAGCGCCCGAGCCGACGGCAGCGCCTGAGCCGACGGCAGTGCCTGAGCCGACGGCAGTGCCTGAGCCGACGGCAGCGCCTGAGCCCACGGCAGCGCCTGAGCCCACGCCGACACCTGAGCCCACGCCGACACCTGAGCCCACGCCGACGCCTGTGCCGACGCCGACGCCTGTGCCGACGCCGACGCCTGAGCCCACGCCGACACCTGTACCAGTGCCCCTGCCGAAGCCAGATCCCACGCCGACGCCGAAGCCCAGCTCCGCACCGACACCGAAGCCCAGCTCCGCGCCGATACCTGGACCCACAGAGGCGCCAACGACGACTACAACAGCTGGCCTGCAGCCTGTGACCCAGCCAACAGGTACAGGATTCGGGTATTCAGGAGTCGCCTCCACCCAGACCAGCGCTGCGGGCGAGTCACAGACAGCCAGGCGCATGCCCCGCAGTGGTGAGCGCAGGCCGACAGCCCTGGCAGCCTGCCTGCTGCTGACGGGAGCCACCCTGCTGCTGCTCCGGCATGGAAGGAAGCAGGAAAACTAAGACATAAGGCCGAAACAGAGGCTGTACGAACAGCGAGCAGAGGCCCTGAGAGGGAGGACGGACTGTCCCCCCTCTCTTTTTATCCAAGTACAAGCAGATTTTTGCGCCCTCTACATTTTGCACAGGAACCTACGACATAAAGGAAGAAAATTTTTCAGTGCTTTTCTTGAACATAGTCGCTGTACTTGATATACTTACCGGGTACGATTTCGTGTTATTGCGACTTCGTTAGCGATGAACTCGGAGGTTGCCGCCCAGGCGCTGCGCTGAAGCGGGTAACTTCGAGAGAGCAGTTCGAATCCGATTCGAACGACCGTGACGGTTCTGCAGCGTGGCGTCCGACGCCTGGTGCCCAGGATCCTGCTCGGGAGAGAGCAAGAACTGGGTTTTATTGTGGGAAGAGATGAAACGCCCGGAGTCGTTGCAAGAAATGCAGCCACAGGAGGAAAAAATGGCCAGCAATCAGAAGATCAGAATTAAATTGAAGTCCTTCGACCATGAAGTGCTCGACATGTCTGCCGCGCGCATCGTGGAGACGGCTCGCCGTACGGGCGCCAACGTTTCCGGCCCCGTCCCGCTGCCGACCAGCAAGGAGATTGTGACCATCCTGCGCAGCCCGCACAAGCACAAGGATTCGCGTGAGCAGTTTGAGTCCCGCACTCATAAGCGCCTCATCGACATCCTCGCCCCGAACCAGAAGACGGTCGAGCAGCTGATGCGTCTGGACATGCCCGCAGGTGTCGATATTGATATCAAGCTTTAATGGGTCTGGCGAAAGGTCATGTTCACCACGGTGAACCAATAACCAAGGAGGAATAGAAATGGATAAATTTATGCTCGGCAAAAAGGCGGGTATGACCCAAATTTTTGATGAGAATGGCAGCGCCATCCCCGTGACGGTCATCGCCTGCGGCCCTGTGACGGTCCTGCAGAAGAAGACGGTCGCTACGGACGGTTATGAGGCGATTAAGCTGGGTTTTGATGAGAAGAAAGAAAGTCGCACGAACAAGCCCGACAAGGGACAGTTCGCCGCTGCTTCCTGCAGCCCCCGCAAGTATATTTGTGAGTTCCGTGTGGATTCCGCCGACGCCTACGAGCTCGGCCAGGAACTGAATGTCGCGGAGCTCTTCTCCGTCGGCGACCGCGTCGATGTCAGCGGCCAGTCCAAGGGTAAGGGCTTCGCGGGTAACATCAAGCGGCACGGCCAGAAGGGCGGTAAGGAAGCCCACGGTTCGAAGTACCACAGACGTGTCGGTTCGCTGGGTTCCTCGGCGACCCCCTCGCGCGTGCTGCCTGGCAAGCTGATGCCGGGACACATGGGTGCGGAGCGCGTCACTGTGCAGAACCTGGATGTGGTCCTGGTTGACGGCGAGCGCAATATCCTGGCGCTCCGCGGTGCGGTCCCCGGCATTCGTGGGGCGTACCTCGAGATCCGCCAGACGGTCAAGGCTTAAGGGAGGCGTTAGAAATGGCAAAAGTTGACATTTACAATCTGAAAGGTGAAGTGACGGGCTCCCTCGAACTCAACGATTCCGTCTTCGGCATCGAACCCAACGAGGCCGTCCTGCACCAGGTGATCAAGGGCCAGCTGGCCAACCTGCGTCAGGGCACGTCCAAGACCAAGGGCCGCAGTGAGGTCTCCGGCGGTGGCCGCAAGCCCTACCGTCAGAAGGGCACCGGCCGCGCCCGCCAGGGCTCCATCCGCTCCGCCCAGCACGTCGGCGGCGGTATCATCTTCGGGCCTGTGCCCCGCGACTACCGTCAGAAGCTGCCTAAGAAGCTGCGCCGTCTGGCCATCAAGTCCGTGCTCTCAGCCCGCGTGAATGAGCAGAAGTTCGTTGTGGTCGAGAACCTGGACCTGCCCGAGATCCGCACCAAGGCCTTTGCCGAGGCCCTGAAGGCGCTGAAGCTTGAGGGCCGCACCCTGGTGATCTCTGACCAGAACATCCCGAACCTGGAGCTCTCCGCCCGCAATATTCCTCTGGTGAAGACGGCGCGCGTGGAGTCCATTTCCGCCCTCAGCCTCCTGCGGCATGACACGCTGCTCGTCAGCAAGGCCGCAGCCGAGAAGATTCAGGAGGTTTACGCATAATGAAGACCGCTCATGACATCATTTTGGCTCCGGTCATCACGGAGCGCAGCACCATGGAGCAGGCCGCGGGCCGGTACACCTTCCTGGTTGCAAAAGAAGCGAAGAAGCCCGAGATCGCCCAGGCTGTGGAAGAGCTTTTCGGTGTGCGCGTGCTGAAGGTCAACACCGCGAAGGTGCCTTCCAAGCCCAAGCGCGTCCGCTACGTCCCTGGCCGCACGGCCGAGCGTAAGAAGGCCATCGTCACCATCGACATGGATGGCAAGACTCTGAGCTACACCGGCAAGGGCGGCAAGGAAGTCAGCGCTGCCCGCAAGTTCAAGACGAGCATCGAAGAATTCGGCCTGAATCAGTGAGTTCAGAAAAGGAGTAGAAAATGGCAGTTAAATCATTTAATCCGACTTCTCCCGCCGTCCGTCACATGACGGTTGCGGACTTTTCGGGACTCGCGAAGAAGCGCCCCGAGAAGAGCCTGCTGGTCAGTAAGAAGCGCAGCGGCGGCCGCAACAGCTACGGCCGTATCACCGTCCGTCACATCGGCGGCGGCAACCGTCGCAAGCTCCGTCTGATCGACTGGAAGCGCAATAAGGACGGCGTTCCCGCGAAGGTCATCGCCTTCGAGTACGACCCCAACCGCACAGCCCGTCTGGCCCTTCTGCAGTACGTCGACGGCGAGAAGCGCTACATCCTGGCCGCTGAGGGCATGAGCCTCGGCCAGCGCGTGATGAGCGGCGAGGGCGCCGACATCCTGGCCGGCAACTGCTTGCCGCTGACCGCCATCCCTGTCGGTACGGAGATCCATAACATTGAGATGAAAGTTGGCAAGGGGGCCCAGATGGTCCGCACTGCCGGCGCCTCTGCCCAGCTGATGGCCAAGGAGGGCAAGTATGCCCAGATCCGCATGCCCTCTGGCGAGGTCCGCCTCATCCCCGTGGTCTGCCGCGCCACCATCGGTGCCGTCGGCAATGCCGAGCACGAGAATATCCACATCGGTAAGGCCGGTCGCAAGCGCCACATGGGCGTCCGCCCCACGGTCCGCGGTGTGGTTATGAACCCGAATGACCACCCCCACGGCGGTGGTGAGGGTAAGTCCCCAATCGGCCGTCCGAGTCCTGTGACGCCCTGGGGTGTGCCCACGCTGGGTAAGAAGACGCGCAACCGCAAGAAGGCTTCTTCCAAGTTCATTGTGAAGCGCGCGAAGTAAGGGAGGCTGCATAAATGAGTAGATCAACAAAAAAGGGCTTCTTTGTGCAGGAGTCCCTCATGAAGAAGATTGAAGCGATGAACGCCGCCGGTGAGAAGAAGGTCATCAAGAGCTGGTCCAGAGCTTCAACGATCTTCCCCGAGATGGTCGGTCACACGATCGCCGTCCATGACGGAAGAAAGCACGTACCGGTTTACATCACCGAAGAGATGGTCGGACACAAGCTGGGCGAATTCGCCCCCACGCGTACGTACCGTGGCCACGCCGGTTCCGAGAAGTCCTCGGGTCGTCGATAAGGGGAGGAGTTCACAGTGGACGATTTTCAGAAAATGATGAAAAAGAAGAATCTCTCCCGTCAGTTCATCGAGGAGAATCGCGAGCAGCTTCTGGAAATTTACAAGAAGCAGCCTAAGAAGAACCAGCGCCCCCGCCTCCTGACCAAGAAGGAGCGCAAGTACCTGGGCCTCGGTAAGGACCAGGGTCTGGCCAGCGTGAAGAATGTGCGCATGGCCCCCGTGAAGGCCAACCTGCTGGTCCGTGCCATCAAGGGCAAGGACCTCGATGAGGCCAAGGCCATTCTGGCCTACTCCCCCAAGGCGGCCGCCGTGGTCATCAGCAAGGTGCTGAACTCCGCCGAGGCGAACGCGGTGAACAACAACGAGCTGAACCGTGACGCCCTCTACGTGGCCAACGCCTACGTCAATCCCGGTCCTGTGATCAAGCGCTTCATGCCCCGCGCCCGTGGTAGCGCCACCCGCATTCTGAAGCGCACCTGCCACATCACAGTCGTGTTGAAGGAAAGACAGTAAGGAGAGTACAAATGGGTCAGAAAATTCATCCCCATGGTTTCAGAGTTGGTGTGATTCGCGACTGGGATACGACCTGGTACACGAATAAGAAGGAGTTCAGCCGCTACCTCGTCGAGGACGACAAGATCCGTCGCTTCCTGAAGCAGGAGTGCTTCAGCGCCGGAGTGCCCCGCATCGGCATCGAGCGCAAGGGCGACGACAAGCTGGTTGTGACCCTCCGCGCCGCCAAGCCCGGCATCATCATCGGCCGTCAGGGCTCCGGTATCGAGGCCCTCAAGGCCAAGCTCAAGAAGGAATTCGGTAAGTCCTTCCTGATCAACGTCAACGAAGTGAAGTCCCCCGACATGGACGCCCAGCTGGTGGCCGAGAACATCGCCCAGCAGCTCGAGAAGCGCATCTCTTTCCGCCGCGCGATGAAGCAGTCCATGCAGCGTGCCCTGAAGGCCGGCGCGAAGGGTATCAAGACCCAGGTCAGCGGCCGTCTGGGCGGTGCTGAGATCGCCCGTACCGAGCACTACCACGAGGGGACCATCCCCCTGCAGACCCTGCGCGCGGACATCGAATACGGTTTCGCCGAGGCCTCCACAACCTACGGCAAGATCGGCGTGAAGGTTTGGATCTACAAGGGTGAGGTCTTCAAGAAGAGCCCCGAGCAGCCCAAGAGAAATCGACGTGAAGGAGGAGAGGCCTGATGTTACTCCCCAAGAGAGTTAAATACCGCAGAGTCCACAGAGGGCGTATGACCGGTAAAGCCGCCCGTGGCAACACCCTGGCTTACGGTGATTTCGGTCTGCAGGCTCTGGAGCCCTGCTGGATTCGCAGCAACCAGATCGAGGCGGCCCGTGTCGCCATCAACAGAAGACTGAAGCGCGGTGGTAAAGTCTGGATCAAGATTTTCCCTGATAAGCCCGTGACGAAGAAGCCGGCCGAGACCCGCATGGGTTCCGGTAAGGGCTCTCCCGAGTACTGGGTCGCCGTGGTCCTCCCGGGACGCGTTCTCTACGAAGTCTCCGGCGTGCCCGAGGCGGATGCCCGCGAAGCCCTCAGACTGGCGGCCCACAAGCTGCCTTGTAAGGTGAAGATTATTGCCCGTGAGCAGGAGGTGGCCAGTGATGAAGGCTAAGGATTTGCGCGAGAAGACTTCCGAGGAACTGCGCGAGGAGGCCCTGCAGCTGAAGGCTGAACTCTTCAAGCTGCGTTTCCAGCACGTGACCAACCAGCTGGAGAACACGGCCCAGCTCAGCCACACCCGCCGTGACCTGGCCCGTGTGGAGACCGTGCTCCGCGAGCGCGAACTGGCCCAGGCCAAGCAGTGAGGAGGAAGGCTTCAATGAGTGATTCGAGAAATCTCAGAAAGACCCGCGTGGGCATCGTCACGAGCGACAAGATGGAGAAGACCGTCGTCGTCTCCGTCACCGAGCACGTCAAGCACCCGCTCTACAAGAAGTTCGTCAAGCGCTCCTACAAGATGAAGGCGCACGACGAAGAGAACAGCTGCCAGGTCGGCGACACCGTCGAAGTGATGGAGACCCGCCCCCTCAGCAAGGACAAGCACTGGCGCGTTGTGCGCATTGTCGAGAAGGCCAAGTAACGGCGGATAAGGAGGAATAGATGATTCAAGTAGAATCCAGACTGCGCTCCGCTGACAATACGGGCGCCCGCGAGCTGCTCTGCATCAAGGTTCTGGGCGGTTCCTGGAGAAAGTATGCAAATATCGGTGACGTCATCGTCTGCTCCGTCAAGGAGGCCATCCCCGGCGGCGTCGTGAAGAAGGGCGATGTGGTCAAGGCGGTCGTCGTGCGCACCAAGCGCGGCATCCGTCGTGCGGACGGCTCGTACATCCGCTTCGATGAGAATGCCTGCGTCATCATCAAGGATGACAAGAACCCCCGCGGCACCCGTATTTTCGGGCCCATCGCGAGAGAGCTGCGTGAGAAGGAGTACATGCGTATTCTTTCCCTGGCCCCCGAAGTACTGTAAGGAGAGTCCACATGGCAAAAGTACATGTTAAAGTGAACGACACCGTGTATGTGCGCTGTGGCAAGGACCGCGGACACATCGGCAAGGTCCTGCGCGTGATCCCCAGCAAGCACCAGGTCATCGTCGAGGGCGCCAACATGGTGACCAAGCACCAGAAGCCCCGTCGCGCCAATGAGCCCGGCGGACTGGTGAACCAGGAGAACCCAATCTCCGCCTCGAACGTCATGCTGGTTGCGGAGTCCTGCAAGCGCCCGACAAAAATCGGCTACAAGACGCTGGAGAACGGGACGAAGATCCGCTTTGCCAAGGCCGACGGTGAGGAAATCTCCGCAGTCAAGAGCAAGCAGAAGAAGTGAGGAGAACTATGCCCAGACTTAAAGATGTGTATAAGAATGAAATTGCTCCTCAACTCAAGGAGAAGTTTAACTACAGCTCCGTGATGGAGATCCCCAAGCTCGAGAAGATCGTGCTGAACATGGGTGTCAGCGATGCCCGCGAGAACAGCAAGGCCGTTGAGAATGCGGCCCGCGACCTCGGGATCATCACCGGCCAGAAGGCCGTCATCACGAAGGCCAAGAAGTCCATCGCGAACTTCAAGCTCCGTGAGGGCATGAGCATCGGCTGCAAGGTGACCCTGCGCGGCGACAAGATGTACGAGTTCCTGGACCGTTTCATCAACCTGGCCGTGCCCCGTGTGCGCGACTTCCGCGGCCTGTCCCGCAACTCCTTTGACGGCCGTGGCAACTATGCGGTCGGCATGCGCGAGCAGCTCATCTTCCCTGAGATCGATTACGATAAGATTGACAAGATTCGCGGTATGGACATCATTTTCGTCACCACGGCGAAAACGGACGAAGAGGGCAGGGAACTGCTGGCCCGCTTCGGCATGCCCTTTGCGAAGTAAGGAGAAGAGCGATATGGCAAAAAAATCCATGATTCTTAAGGCCCAGCGTCCGGCGAAGTTCAGCACCCGTCAGGTGAATCGCTGCAAGCTCTGCGGACGTCCCCACGCCTATATGCGCAAGTACGGCATCTGCCGTCTCTGCTTCCGTAAGCTGGCCTACGAGGGCCAGATCCCGGGCGTCAAGAAGGCCAGCTGGTAAGCAAGGAGGAATAGCATGCAGATTACAGATTCTATCGCCGATATGCTGACCCGCATCCGTAACGCCCAGGCTGCCGGACATAAGGAAGTCAGCATCCCCGCCTCGAAGATGAAGCGCTCCATCGCGGAGATCCTGCTGGAGGAGGGCTACATCAAGGACTTCTCCTTCATTGAGGACGAGACCCAGGGCAGCCTGAAGATCACGCTGAAGTACGCCAACAAGCGTCCGGTGATCAGTGGCCTGAAGCGCATCTCCAAGCCCGGTCTGCGCATCTATGCGAATGCCAAGGATATGCCCCGTGTTTTGGGTGGCCTGGGCATTGCCATCGTCTCCACCAATAAGGGTGTGATGACGGATAAGAATGCCCGTCTCCAGAACGTCGGCGGCGAAGTGCTGGCCTACATCTGGTAAGGAACTAACTCTGAAATGTGTCCCTCCCCAGTCGGGAGGGGCGCGGAATCTTAAGAGCAGGAGGACAGTATGTCTCGAATTGGTAGAAAACCGATCCGCATCCCCAGTGGGATTTCGGTTGAGGTTAAGGACAGCGTCGTGACCGTCAGCAAGGGCGGTGAGAAGCTCCAGCAGGAGATCGATCCCCGCTTCACCATCCGCCAGGAGGGTGAGGAGCTGCTGCTTGAACGCCCCAATGACAACAAGGACAGCCGCGCATTGCACGGTCTGTACCGCTCGCTGATCAACAACATGGTGGAGGGCCTGGACAAGGGCTTCTCCAAGAACCTGGAGATCACGGGTGTCGGTTTCCGTGCCGCCAAGCAGGGGAACAAGCTGGTCATGAACCTCGGCTACTCCCACCCCGTTGAGATGGAGGAGCCCAAGGGCATCACCATTGACGTGCCGGCCCCGACGAAGATTACGGTCAAGGGTGCGGACAAGCAGCTGGTTGGCGAAGTCGCCGCCAAGATTCGCTCCAAGCGCGTCCCCGACGTTTATAAGAACAAGGGTATCCGTTATGAGGGCGAGGTCCTTCGCAAGAAGGAAGGTAAGACCGGCGCCAAGGCTAAGTAAGGGGAGGCTAGCATATGATTAATCGTATCAACAGAAATGAGATTCGCCTCCGCAAGCATGCGCGTGTGCGTAAGAAAATTAGCGGGACCAGCAGCAAGCCCAGACTCTGTGTCTTCCGCAGCCTGAAGAATATTTCGGCTCAGATCATCGACGATGTCGAGGGCCGCACCCTCGTCTCCGCGACCAGCCTGGAAGAGGCTGTGAAGTCTGAGCAGAGCTACGGCGGCAATGTCGAAGCGGCCAAGGCCGTCGGCACACTGCTCGCGAAGCGGGCTCTGGAGCAGAATATCGACACCGTGGTCTTTGACCGCAGCGGATACATCTATCAGGGGCGCGTGGCGGCCCTGGCGGATGCGGCGCGCGAAGCCGGACTGAAGTTCTAAGCGGAGGGTAGCATGGCAATTGAGCAGAACAATAACGAATTCCAGGAGCGCGTGATCAATATCGGCCGCGTCTCCAAGACCGTCAAGGGCGGCCGCAATTTCCGCTTTGTCGCTCTGGTCGTCGTCGGTGACGGCAAGGGCCGTGTCGGTAAGGGCACGGGCAAGGCTGCGGAAATTCCCGATGCCATCCGCAAGGGCGTGGACGATGCGAAGAAGAACCTCTTCAGCATCCCCATCGTCAACACCTCGATCCCGCATGAGGTCTTCGGTGTCTACGGCGGTGCCAAGGTGCTCCTGAAGCCCGCTAAGCCCGGTACGGGCGTCATCGCTGGCGGTACCGTGCGCGCGGTCTGCGAGCTGGCTGGCATCAGCAACATCTACACGAAGTCCCTAGGTTCCAAGAATCAGAACAACGTGGCCAACGCCACGGTTGAGGGTCTGAAGGCGCTGAAGTCTCTGGAAGAGGTTGCCCGCCTGCGTGGCAAGAAGCCCGAAGAGATTATGTGAGGAGGCGCCAGATGGCTAAACTACTGATTACTTTGGTAAAGAGCACGAACAAGGCCAGTGAGAAGCAGCAGCGTGTGGTCCAGGCCTTGGGTCTGCGGAAGATCGGCCAGTCCGTCCTGCACCAGGACAACGCGGCCATCCGCGGGATGGTCAAGGCGGTCCCGCATCTCCTGCAGATGGATGAGGTTGAGGAGTAGGAGGCAGCATGAAACTGAATACACTGACGAAGGTTCCTGGCAGCTCTCGGGAAGCCTACCGCAAGGGCCGTGGCCCGGGCTCCGGTAACGGCAAGACGGCCGGCCGTGGCCACAAGGGCCAGAAGGCCAGATCCGGCGGCGGCGTGCGCCCTGGCTTTGAGGGCGGCCAGATGCCGCTCTTCAGAAGACTGCCGAAGCGCGGCTTCAACAACAGCCGCTTTGCCACGAAGTATGTGGTGCTGAATGTCAAGCTTCTGAACGCTTTCGAAAATGGCGAGACGGTCACCCTGGACAGCATCCAGGAGAAGGGCCTGCTGACCATTTCGAACAAGGCCAATGACGGACTGAAGATCATTGGTAAGGGCCCCATCGAGAAGAGCCTCACCGTCCAGGCCGTGAAGTATACGGCGGCCGCTAAAGCTGCCATTGAGAAGGCTGGTGGCAAGGCCGAGGAGGTCTGACATGGGCAATATGTTGGAGACCTTTCGCAATGCCTTCCGACTTCCGGATCTCCGCAAGCGTTTGCTCTTTACGGTCTTCATGGTCATCCTGTTCCGGATCGGGGGGAATATCCCCGTTCCGGGCATCGATCGCCATGCGTTCACGGACCTGATCAATCGTTTCGACCAGTTGGGCACCCTGATGGACATCATGTCCGGTGGTGCTCTGATGGCCGTTTCGATTTTTGCTATGGGTATCACGCCCTACATCAACTCCTCGATCATCATCCAGCTCCTGACCGTGGCGATCCCCGCTCTGGAGCGGCTCTCACGCGAGGGGGAGACGGGGCGTAAGAAGATCCAGCAGATCGTCCGTGTCGTGACCGTCGTCCTGGCCCTGATTCAGGCCACGGCTTTCTGGTATGCGACCCGCACGGCGGCCCAGACGGCCCTGCCGACCTGGTTGAGCGCCCTGGTGGTCATCGGCAGCTTCACGGCGGGCACAGCCGTGATCATGTGGATTGGCGAGCTGATCAATGCCAAGGGCATCGGTAACGGCATCTCGATTATCATCTTTGCCGGTATTATCTCTCGTATTCCGAAGATGATTACGGGCCTGGGACAGCTGATCCACTTCTGGTCGGAACTGCACAACTTCCTTGTGGCCATCATCTTCGCCGTCCTCTGCGTCCTGCTGATTGTGCTGGGCATCCTCTTCGTGCTGTACATTCAGCTCTCGGAGCGTCGCATTCGCGTCCAGTACTCGCAGCGTGTGGTGGGAAATAAGCGCTACGGTGGGCAGAAGTCCTATCTGCCAATTAAGGTGAATCAGTCCGGTGTTATCCCTGTCATTTTCGCCATCTCTCTGATGCAGATTCCGAGCCTGCTGGTCAGCTATTTCTGGCCGCACAGTGAGAGCGCCATTGTCCGCTTCTTCATGAATTTTGGTCGCAATCCCCTCTATTACATCCTTGAGGGTCTGCTGATCATCGGTTTCACCTTCTTCTACTCGATGATTCAGTTCAATCCGGTGGAAGTGGCGAACAACATGCAGAAAAATGGCGGCTTTATCGCCGGTCACCGCCCGGGTATGCCGACGGCCCGCTATCTGGGTCGCGTCAGCCGGCGCCTCTGCTGGTTTGACGGCCTCTTCCTGGCCGTGATCACCCTCCTGCCGATGATCATCGGTACGGCGACGGGTACCTCCGGCCTCTGGTTCGGTGGTACGGCGATCATCATTATCGTCGGTGTCTGTCTGGATCTGGCGAACCAGCTGGAATCCCAGATGATGATGCGGCATTACCGCGGTTTCCTGGACTGAGGTCCAGATTAGCCCTTCCAATTTAATGCTGGGAGGGGAGCTGGAGGCGCAACAGGCCTGATGGGACTGTTGCGCCCCCAAGCGTTTATGGAGCGAGAAGATGCACACGATAATTATCGGCCCTCCGGGGGCCGGAAAGGGCACGCTGGCCGGCTACCTCTGTGATCGGTTGGGTATGGAGCATCTGTCTACGGGAGCCATGTTCCGCCATGAGATACAGATGGGGACGGAACTGGGCCGCCTGGCTGAGACCTATATCAGCCGTGGGGAACTCGTCCCGGACGAGGTGACGGACGGCATGGTCCGCCACCTGCTCCAGGAGAAGAATGACCAGTCCTATCTTCTGGATGGCTATCCGCGGACGGCGGCCCAGGCCCAGACACTGGACCGCATTCTGGCGGAGCTGGGCTCAGAGCTGGACCTGGCGGTGCAGATCAGAGTTCCAGATCAGCAGATCGTGAAGCGCCTGGCTGGGCGCCGGGTCTGCCCCAACTGTGGGGCGGGCTACCATGTGGACGCCTTTCCCCCACAGGTGGAGGGGATCTGCGACCGCTGCGGCACTGCGGTGGAGCAGCGCGGCGATGACCGTGAAGAGACGGTTCGTGAACGCCTGCGTATTTACCACGAGCGCACGGAGCAGCTGATCCGTGACTACCAGGAGCGGGGGCTCCTGCTGGTCGTGGACAACAGCGGCAGTTTGGAGGACAGCCAGCGGCAGATAGATGCCTATTTTCAGAATGGAGCGCTGCGTGATTCAGATTAAGAGCAAGCAGGAGATCCAGGCCATGCGCCGGGCCGGCCTCATTGTGGCCGAGCTCTTTGAGAAGCTCCGGGACTACATCCGTCCGGGCATCAGCACGGGGGACATCGACAGCTTCTGCCAGCGCCATATCGAGGGGGCGGGGGCCATCTGTGCCTTCCATAATTATGGGGAGCCCCCCTTCCCAGGGCACGTCTGCGTGTCGGTGGAGGATGAGGTGGTGCACGGCATCGGTCGCCCCGGGCGCATCTTGCGCGAAGGGGAGATCGTCAGCGTCGATGTGGGCGCCCTCCTGGATGGCTGGTACTCCGACGCCTGTCGCAGCTATGCTGTCGGCCAGATTTCGGCCGAGAAGCAGGCGCTGATGGACTGCTGCGAGCGGGCTTTCTGGAAAGGCTTCGAGCAGTGCCGGGAGGGACTGCGCCTGGGGGATGCCCAGTGGGCCGTGCAGCGTGAGATTGAGGCCTGTTCCTATGGCATTGTCCGTGAACTGACTGGCCACGGCCTGGGGCGGGGCCTGCATGAAGACCCCTCCATCCCCAATTATGGCCGGGCTGGGCACGGCCCCCGTTTGAAAGTAGGCATGGTGCTCTGTATCGAGCCGATGATCACGCTGGGAGATGAGGCCATCTACGTGGCCGATGACGACTGGACCATCCTGACTCAGGATGGCAGCGTGGCCGCCCACTACGAAAATACGATCGCCATTACAGAAGATGGGCCCATCAGCCTGACTTCACTCTGAAGTGTACAAGGCCCTGACCGTGGGGCACGAAATAAGAGGAGGCTATATGTCCAAAGAAGACGTGATTGAGGTGGAGGGGATTGTCGCCGACGCCCTGCCCAACGCCATGTTCAAGGTGAAGCTGGAAAACGGCCACGAGATCCTGGCCCACATCTCCGGCAAGCTGCGCCAGAACTACATCAAGATCCTGCCCGGCGACCGGGTGACCATGGAGCTCTCACCCTACGATCTGAGCCGTGGCCGCATCACCTGGCGCGCGAAATAAGGCGCAGAGGGGCGCAAGGGCAGTTCCTGTTCGCTGCGCCCCTTTCCCAGCACTGCCGTCCCCCTGGGACTGAGCTCGTGCTGCTGGCAAAAATCGCCATTCTGACAGAATCGCCAAAAGCGTTAGAGTCAATTTCGGAATTTTCGTCAAAGAAAATTCGGAGGGCTTGACGTTTGCGCTTGAAAGTGCTTGCGGTTCTGCTAAAATACGTAAGCGTATGTCCAAATAGGGATAGTTAGGAGGAACGAACATGAAGGTGAGACCCTCAGTTAAGCCCATGTGCGAGAAGTGCAAGGTGATCAAGCGTAAGGGCAAGGTCATGGTGATCTGCTCCGACCCGAAGCACAAACAGCGCCAGGGCTGATCCCGGAGCCCGCGCCGCAGACGTGGGAGTGTGGCAGTATTGGCCTAAATCCGCGTTTGAAATAGATGATGAAGTATGAGATTTGGAGGAGAATTGAATGGCACGTATTTCTGGTGTCGATCTGCCAAATGAGAAGCGCGTTGAGATCGCTCTGACCTATATTTTTGGTATTGGCAGAACCCTGTCTAATGAAATTCTGAAAAAGTGTGCGATCAATCCGGACACGCGGATGAAGGACCTGACCGATGATGAGATCGCGAAGATCCGTGACGTCATTGAAAACGACTATAAGGTTGAGGGTGACCTGCGCCGTGAGACTGCCCTGAACATCAAGCGTCTGATCGAGATCGGCTGCTACCGTGGCCGCCGCCACCGCAGCGGCCTCCCCGTGCGCGGCCAGCGGACGAAGACCAACGCCCGTACCCGCAAGGGCCCGAAGCGCACGATGGCGAATAAGAAGAAGTAATAGAGGAGGTCAGACATGGCTAAGGCAAACGGCAAGCGTCAGACTGCCAGACCGAGAAGAAGAGACCGGAAGAATGTTGAGAAGGGCCAGGCCCACATCCATTCCTCCTTCAATAATACGATTGTGACAATTACTGACCCCATGGGTAATGCCATTTCCTGGGCGTCCTCCGGCGCCATGGGCATGCGCGGTTCCCGTAAGGGGACGCCCTTCGCGGCCCAGATGGCCGCCGAGACCGCTGCGAAGACGGCCTATGAGCACGGTATGCGCTTCGTGGAAGTCTTTGTCAAGGGCCCGGGTTCAGGCCGTGAGTCCGCCATTCGCGCCCTGGCTGCGAACGGGCTTGAGGTCACCTACATTAAGGATGTTACGCCGATTCCTCACAACGGTTGCCGTCCCCCCAAGCGCCGCCGCGTCTAATACGCGGAAGCGGCAGCAAGTGGCCGCTGGAAGCTGCTATAGGGGAATGGAAATCGTCTTGTAGGAGGTAAAGATGAGCGATCAAATTAAGCCCAACATTGAAGTCCTGGAAATTGGTGAAGACGGTTCCTATGGGCATTTCGTAGTCGAACCTCTGGAGCGTGGTTACGGCACCACGCTGGGTAACTCCCTGAGACGTGTGCTGCTCTCCTCCCTGCCTGGCGCCGCGGTGACGGCCCTGCGTGTGGAGGGGATTTTCCACGAGTTTTCGACGGTCCCGGGCGTCATTGAAGACATGACGGAGATCATCCTGAATGTGAAGGGGATCCGCGCCAAGCTCTTCAGTGAGGGCCCGAAGACGGTCTACCTGAGCACCGCCCCCGGTCGTGTGGGCCCGGTGACGGCCGCCGATATTGTGGCGGATGACGAGGTGGAGATCGTCAATAAGGACCACGTCCTCTTTCACCTGAATGGTGAGGAGCGCGTCTTCATGGAGATGACCCTTATGCCGGGTCAGGGCTACAACAGTTCTGAACAGAACAAGTGGCCGAATCAGCCGATTGGAATCATTCCCATCGACTCGATTTTCACCCCGGTTAAGAAGGTGAATTACAGCGTGACCAACACCCGTATTGGTCAGATTACGAACTATGACAAGCTGAACCTGGAAGTCTGGACCGACGCCACGATCCGTGCCGATGAGGCCGTGACCGATGCGGCGAAAATTCTGTCCGAACACCTGCGCCTCTTCGTGGAGCTGGCCGACAGCGGCCACACCTTCGGGGAGACTGCCGGGGGGGGCAGCCGTGAGTCCAACGGGATCTTCGAGGCTCCGATTGAGGACATGGACTTCTCCGTGCGCACCTACAATTGTCTGAAGCGCGCCGGCATCAACACGGTCGGTGACCTGACGAACCGTACGGAAGAGGACATGATGAAGGTCCGCAACCTCGGCAAGAAGTCTCTGGAAGAGGTCATCCAGAAGCTGGAGGACCAGGGACTCGGCCTCTCCGAGAATCAGGAATAACGAATAGCTACCTGCTCCGCGGCCAGGCCAGGAGACAGGGTCGATGAATGTATAGGAGGATAGAAGGATGTCCGGACATCGTAAACTCGGACGCAGAACGGCCAACCGCAAGTCCATGCTGCGCAATCAGGTGACGACACTCTTGCTGGAAGGCAAGCTGTGCACGACGGTGACCCGCGCCAAGGAGACCCAGAAGATCGCTGAGAAGCTGATCACCCTGGCCGTCCGCGAGAAGGATAACTACAGCACCCGTGAGATTTTGGTTTCGAAGGCCAAGCTGGATTCCAAGGGCAAGAAGCTCCTGAAGTCCAAGACCTCGGCCAACGGCAAGCGCTACGATGTGGTCGAGCGTGAGCTGAAGACCAAGATGGTTCAGGTGGACAACCCCAGCCGTCTGGCGGCCCGCCGCAAGATGATGACCTGGCTGGTCCGTGCGGACAAGGCTGAGGCCGGCAAGTTCCGCAGCCCCAGCAACTATGTCTTTGATGAGCTGGCCCCCCGTTTCGCGGGCCGCAGCGGCGGTTACACCCGCATCATCCGTACGGGTCCGCGCCGTGGCGACGGTGCTGAGATGGCCGTTCTGGAATTGGTCTAAGCAGGCTCTGTCCCAGATTGCAGGGGCTCACAGAAACTGTCGTAACTAGTAGAGGAGGGACGGAGTGCATCCGCCCCTCTTTTGCATCGTTTGCAGCCGCATCGCGCTCAGACACGATGAGCAGGGAAGGAGCTAGCCTTGAGCGAGATCTTTATTGAGGCGAGAGGTCTGGGCTTTGCCTATGAGGGGCAGGAGCAGAAGGCCCTGTCCAACCTGAGTTTTCAGGCTCTTGAGGGGCAGCACCTGGCAATTCTGGGCCGCAATGGTTCGGGCAAGTCCACCCTGGCCAGGCTGATTAATGCTCTGGAACTCCCCCAGGAGGGGACCCTGGTGGTGGCGGGGATGGAGGCCAGCGACGAGGAGCAGGTCTGGCAGATTCGGCGGCTCTGCGGAATGGTCTTCCAAAACCCGGACAATCAGATTGTGGCCTCGACTGTGGAGGAGGACGTGGCCTTTGGTCCCGAGAATCTGGGCGTGCCCCAGGCGGAGCTCCGTCAGCGCGTGGATACGGCCCTGAGCTATGTGGGCCTTTCTGACTATGCCCAGGCCATGCCTTCGGAACTCTCTGGGGGCCAGAAGCAGAAGCTGGCCATCGCCGGCATTCTGGCCATGTATCCCCGCTGCATCATCCTGGACGAGTCGACCTCCATGCTTGACCCCCTCTCTCGCCGGGCCTTTATGGAGCTGATCCTCCGTATCCGTCAGGAAGTGGGGCTGACGGTGATCAATATCACCCACGATATGGAAGAGGCGCTTCTGGCGGACCAGATTCTGCTGATGTCCGCTGGGCAGGTTCTGCAGCAGGGAGCCCCGGAGGAGATTTTTTGCGAGGTGGAGCGCCTGCGGGAACTGGCCCTTGACGTGCCCGCCCAGGCGGCGATCTGCTACGATCTTTACCGGCGTCTGGGCCGGGACGTCCCGGCTGGGCTGCGTTTTGCGACGGAGTCAGGAGCCCAGGAGGCGATCCTGCGCCTGGTCCAGGAAAAAGAGCAGGGAAGGCTGGCCTCAGTCCAGGCTGCGGCCCCGCCCCGGAAAACGGATGGCCTGGATGGGAGGGCCGGCGGCGAGCGGGTGGCTGGCAGTTCCAGGCCCCTGCTGGAGGTTCGGGGTCTGGGCTACAGCTACGAACCCCAGAATAAACGGGTCCCCCGCGTGCTCCAGGACATCAACTTCGAACTCTATCCTGGCGAAATACTGGGGATTATGGGGCACTCAGGTTCTGGGAAATCGACCCTCGTCCAGCAGCTCAACGGCGTCTTGCCTCTGCAGGAGGGGCGTATACGCGTCCTGGACTACGACCTCAGCCAGCGGCGGACGGTGCGTGACTTGCGGCGACACATCGGCCTGCTCTTCCAGTATCCCGAGCATCAGCTCTTCGCGCCCACAGTGGAGGAGGACATCATGTTCGGGCCCCTGCGCATGGGGACTGAGGAGGCGGAGGCCCGGCGTCTGGCCCGTGAGGCCAGCGCCCTCCTGGGCCTCGACCCCGCCCTGTTGGAGCGCTCGCCTTTTGAGCTTTCCGGAGGACAGAAACGCCGTGTGGCCATTGCTGGTATACTCGCCATGCAGCCGGAGATTCTCATTCTCGACGAGCCTGCTGCGGGCCTTGACCCCGCCGGGAGGGAGGAGATGCTGGAGCAGATCCGCCGCCTGAGAAGCCAGGGGCGCAGTGTCATCCTGGTCTCGCACAGTATGGAGGACCTGGCAAAAGTCAGCGACCGGATACTCCTCCTCTACCACGGCCGCCAGATACTCCTGGACAGGCCAGAAGCGATATTTGCCCGCGGCGAGGAACTGGCACAGTACTACATCCTGCCCCCGGCCAGCCAGCGTTTTATGCAGGGCCTGGCCCCCCTGCTGCCAGGCTTTGAGGCGGACTGCTACACGGAGGACCAGGCTGTTCAGGCTCTCCTGGAATATTTGGAGGTGTGCTGATGAAAGCCCTGATCGCGGCCTATATTCCTGGCCAATCCCCCCTGCACCGCTGTGACCCAAGGCTGAAATTTCTTTTTTCACTGCTCTTCATGGTCCTGATATTTTTCCTCAGTCAGCCGCTGAGTCTCCTGGCCTATGCCCTCTTCCTGGGTCTGCTGATCGCCCTGGCCAAGGTGCCCCTGCTGCGCGTGCTCCGGGGTCTGAAACCACTGTTCTTCATTGCCCTTTTGGCATTTGTCATCAATATATTCAGCGTGCGCGGGACCGTGCTCTTGCAGCTTGGCCCTCTGGCTGTCACCCGTGAGGGTCTGGCCCTCGGCCTGACCATGGCCCTGCGCCTGGCCTACCTCATCCTCACCAGCAGCCTCTTGCTGACCCTGACGACCAGCCCCCTGCTCCTGGCTGACGGTATTGAAGCCCTCTTCCGTCCCCTGGCTCGCATCGGTTTTCCGGCCCACGAACTGGCCATGATGATGTCGATAGCCCTGCGCTTTATTCCGACCCTGATGGAGGAGACGGATAAGATTATGAAAGCCCAGTCCTCCCGCGGGGCGGACTACGACAGTGGCCGCCTCATGAGCCGCGTCCGTGGCATGGTCGCCATCCTCATCCCCCTCTTCGTCAGCGCTTTCAAGCGGGCTGATGACCTGGCCCTGGCCATGGAGGCCCGCTGCTACCGTGGAGGGGAGGGGCGGACCAAGCTCCACGTCCTCCACTACCAGCGTCTGGACGCCGTACTCTGCAGCGCCTTTCTCGCCCTCGGCCTCGGCCTGCTCCTGCTGGAATTTGCACTGCGGCGGGGGTTCTGACATGGGACGATATGAGGCTAAGAGCCCACAGGAGCGGCATCTGGCCCTGCGTCTGGCCTATGATGGCCGCCGCTACTCGGGCTGGCAGTATCAGACCAATGCGCGCACGGTACAGGGTGAATTGGAACTGGCCCTGACGCGTCTGCTCAAGGCTCCGACCAAGGTGCGGGGCTGCAGCCGCACAGATGCCGGAGTCCACGCCCGCGGCCATGTCTCTGACTTTTTTACCAGTTCCCGCATCCCGACTGAGCGCCTGCCTCTGGCCCTGAATACCCTGCTGCCTGGGGATATTCGCTGCCTCCAGGCCAGGGAGGTGCCCCAGAACTTCCACGCCCGCTTTCAGGCCAGGGGAAAGACTTACTCTTACCAGATCTGGAACGCCCCCTACCTCCTGCCCGACTACCGTCTGCGGGCCTATCATGAGAGCCGCCCCCTGGACCTGGGGGCCATGTGCCAGGCCCTGCCCAGCCTCCTGGGCTTGCGAGATTTTAAGGCCATGCAGGCCACTGGGAGTCCTGCGACGAGTACCCTGCGCCGCATCTACAGCATTCACATACTCACAGCAGGTCGGGAAAGCTACCGCTGCCAGGGGGGCGCCTATGAGCCTGCACGCTGGGGGGGCACGGTGGGGGAGGAACTCTATCCCCCACAGGTCTACTGGCCCGGGGAACAGTGGCAGGGGGCCTTTGCCCCCGGCTTTGCCCGTCCCCAGGACCTGGGTGTCTCTGGCTGGGCGGAGTTCCCCTGGCAAGAGCCCGCCAGATGCAGTCAGCCCTCCCGACAGGAAGCCCAGCCACGTCCTGGACAGGGCCAGCCAGAGGGGGCTGTGAGGCATTGGGGCCCCCTGTCAATCGTTGTCCATGCCTCGGGCTTCCTCTATAATATGATGCGCATTTTGGCTGGGACCCTGGTCTATATTGGCCTGCACAAGCTGAGCTTAGCAGAGCTGGAGGCGGCCCTGGCTGAGGGGCGGCGCAAGGGCCTGGGCAAGACCCTCGGTCCCGAGGGCCTCTGCCTGGAAGCGGTGGACTATGCGCCGGACGACATGGCCTGCGACACAGATATGTGAAAGCACAGTTTATAGGAGGTTTTGGAGCAGTGCTGCCTTCCTGGAATGAACGAAGCAACATGACCATGCTCACCGATTTCTACGAGTTGACCATGGCCCAAACCTATTTTGAACAGGGCAAGCAGGATACGATAGCCTGCTTTGATCTCTATTTTCGTCAGGTCCCCGAGAAGGGCGGCTACGCCGTGATGGCCGGTGTCGAGCAGATGGTGGACTACCTGCTGAACCTCCACTTCACGGAGGAGGACCTGGACTTTCTCCGTGGCCTCGGCCAGTTCAGCGAGCCCTTCTTAGACTATCTCCGCCACTTCCGCTTCAGTTGCGATGTCTGGGCCGTGCCTGAGGGTACGCCGATTTTTCCCAATGAGCCGCTGGTAAAAGTCCGCGGCCCCATCATCGAGGCCCAGATTATTGAGACCATGCTCCTGCTGACCATCAACCACCAGAGCCTGATCGCGACCAAGGCCTGCCGCATGGTCCGTGCGGCCGAGGGCCGCCCCATTCTGGAGTTCGGAGCCCGCCGCGCCCAGGGTTATGACGCCTCGGTGCTGGGGGCCCGAGCCGCCTACATCGCCGGTGTCAGCAGCTCCTCCTGTACGATCGGGGGCCAGCAGTTCGGCCTGCCCCTCTCCGGGACCATGGCCCACAGCTTTATTCTGAGTTACGACAGTGAGTATGAGGCCTTCGCCGCCTACGCCCGCTCCTACCCCCAGGCCACAGTTCTGCTGGTGGACACCTACAACACGCTGAAGTCCGGCGTGCCCAATGCCATCCGCGTGTCGAAGGAGATTCTGGAACCCCAGGGCCAGCGCCTTAAGGGCATCCGCATCGACTCAGGAGACCTGACCTACCTGACCCAGGAGGCCCGCCGCCAGTTGGATGAGGCCGGTCTGGCGGACTGTAAGATCATCGTCTCCAATGCCCTGGATGAATTCATCATCCGCGACCTTCTTGTGCAGGGGGCAAAAATCGACCAGTTCGGCGTGGGTGAGCGCCTCATAACCTCCCGCGCGGAGCCGGTCTTTGGCGGGGTCTATAAGCTGGCTGCCATCGAGGAAGGGGGGGAGCTCCAGCCGCGGATGAAAATTTCTGACAACCTGGCCAAGGTCACCACACCCTGCGACAAGGAGCTCTGGCGTTTTTATGATCGGCGCAGCGGCAAGGCTCTGGCCGACCTGATCACGGTGGCGGGGGAGGAGATCAATCCGGAGGAGCCCTACGAGATTTTCGACCCACACCAGACCTGGAAGCGTAAGATTCTGGAGGACTTCCGCCTGCGCCGCCTGCTGGAACCCGTATTCGAGAAGGGAAAACTGGTGGCTCCGCGGCGCGAGATCGAGGACATCCGCGTGGACTGTGTCCGCCAGTTGGACAGCCTCTGGGACTCGATCAAGCGCTTTGAGAATCCGCAGACCTACTACGTGGACCTCTCCCAGCGGCTCTGGGACATCAAAATGAACATGCTCCACGACTTGGGACGGGCGGTGGCCCGGGCGGGACTCGAGCAGGAGCGGGCCCGCCAGGAGGGCTGAGAACAGCAGGGGCGGCGCTCCCGAAAGCGGCGGAGCCCGTGATACAATGGACAGGACTTTTTACATAAAAGGAGTGGCAACATGGCAGAACAGGTACGCATCACAATGGCCGACGGGGGGCAGATGACGGCTGAACTCTATCCCGAGATCGCCCCGATTACGGTTGAGAACTTCTTGAAGCTGGTTGACGAGGGCTTTTATGATGGCCTGATCTTTCACCGCATCATTAAAGGTTTCATGATCCAGGGCGGCTGCCCGGATGGGACGGGTATGGGCGGTCCGGGCTACCATATCAAGGGCGAGTTCCGCTCCAACGGGGTGCAGAATTCCCTGCTCCACGAGCGCGGCGTGCTCTCCATGGCCCGCGCCATGGACCCCAATTCGGCGGGTTCACAGTTTTTCATCATGCACCAGGACGCCCCCCATCTGGATGGGCAGTACGCGGCCTTTGGCAAGCTGATCGACGGATTCGAGACCCTGGACGCCCTCGCCGAGCTGCCGACGGACCGCCGCACAGACCGCCCGGAGGAGCCGCCGGTCATCCTGCGCATCGAGCGCGTCTCCGCCTGAGTGGAGGCTCGCTGTGTGCGATAGCTTGGCGGCTGGCCCGGCCTTGCTCACGAACGGGAGCGGGCCCGGGCCTTTCCATACTCCGCATCCGGCCAGCTGGAGAGAAGAAGCTCAGCGCAGAGGCTTGAGAAACTGAGTTGAAGCTAAGGAGGAAGGGCCATGTGTACGCCCCAGACTGAGAAACCGAAGTATTACATTACGACTCCCATTTACTATCCCAGCGACAAGCTGCACATCGGTCACGCCTACACAACTGTGGCCGCGGATGCCCTGGCCCGCTATAAGCGGCTGCGCGGCTTCGACGTGCTCTTTTTGACCGGTACGGACGAGCACGGGCGCAAGATCCAGGATCGGGCGGCGGAGGAGGGCAAGAGCCCCCAGGCCTTTGTCGATGAAATCGTGGATGGCATTTATGAGCTCTGGAAGCTCTTTGACATCCGCTATGACCGCTTCATCCGCACCACGGACGAGGCGCACGAGAAGGCTGTTCAGGCGATCTTTCAACAACTCTACGATCAGGGGGACATCTACCTCTCGGACTACGAGGGCTGGTACTGCAAGCCCTGCGAGTCCTTCTGGACCGAGAGCCAGCTGGTCGATGGCTGCTGTCCTGACTGTGGGCGGCCAGTGGAGCGGGCCCGTGAGGAATCGTACTTTTTTCGCCTCTCTAAATACCGCGAGCGCCTGATTGAACTCCTGGAACAGAATCCGGACTTTGTCCAACCCAGCTCCCGGGCCCACGAGATGCTGCAGAATTTCCTCTACAAGGGCCTTGAGGACCTGGCGGTTTCACGCACATCCTTTGATTGGGGAGTAAAAGTCCCCTTCAATGACAAGCATGTGATCTATGTCTGGATCGACGCCCTGTCGAACTACATCACAGCCCTGGGCTACCCGGACACGGAGGGGGACATGGCCCGCTACTGGCCCTGTGACGTGCACCTCTTGGGCAAGGAGATCGTGCGCTTCCACTGCCTGATCTGGCCGGCCATGCTGATGGCCCTGGGCCTGCCCCTGCCCAAGAAACTCTTCGGCCACGGCTGGCTGCTCTTCAAGGGCGGGAAGATGTCGAAGTCCCTGGGCAATGTGATCGACCCCTATGTGCTCTGCCAGCGCTACGGGGTGGACGCCATACGCTACTTTCTGATGCGTGAGATCCCCTTCGGTTCGGACGGCCTCTACTCGACGGAGGCCCTGATTGGACGTATCAATGCCGATCTGGCGAATGACCTCGGCAACCTGCTGTCCAGGACGACGGCGATGCTTGAGAAATACTTTGCCGGGCAGCTGCCCAGCGAGCGGGAGGCGGGCCCGGAGGACGAGGCTCTGGAGCAGGCCATGAATGACTTGCCAGCCCGCTTCGAAGCCCATATGGAGGCTCTGGAATTCAGTCAGGCTCTGAACGAGGTCTGGCGGGTCATCGGCATGGCCAATAAGTATATTGATCTCAGCACACCCTGGATTCTGGCCAAGGAGGAGAGCAGGCGGGGCCGCCTGGCCAAGGTTCTGGAGAACCTGGCGGAGGTCCTGCGCCGCACGGCCATTCTCTTACAGTGTTTCATGCCGCGGACAGCGGAGCAGATCGTCCTGGCCCTGGGGCTGCCCGCCGGAACGGAGAGCCTGGCATGGGAGGGCCTGGACAGCTGCCGCGGCCTCCAGGGCCAGCAGCGGGCTCTGACTGCTTGTAAGGCCCTCTTCCCCCGACTCGACCTGGAGGCCGAGCTCAGGGACATGGGTCTGCTGGTCGAGGAAGACAGGGACAAGGTGGAGAAGAAGGCTGCCAAAAATCAGGCCAAGGCGGAGAAAAAGGCCGAGAAGGCCCAGGCCAAGGCGGAGAAAAAATCCGAGCAGGACAGGGACGGAAGCATCGACTTCGAGACCTTTGCCAAGGTACAGATGAAGGCGGCGCGGGTCCTGAGCTGTGAAAAAGTGGAAAAGGCGGACAAACTCCTCCAGTTCCGTCTGGATGTAGGAACTGGAGAGCCTGTGACGGTGCTCTCGGGCATCGCCGAATTCTACCAGCCAGAGGAACTCGTGGGGCGGACTGTGATCTGGGTGGCCAACTTGAAGCCGCGCAAGATTCGGGGCATCGTCTCCCATGGCATGCTGCTGAGCGTGGCCGACCAGGAGGGGGCCTTCCGCCTCCTGACCACGAGTGCGGAGACCCCGGCTGGCGGGGAGGTGGGCTGATGTCCCGCCGCTCCAGGCCCCTGACCCTGCCTTTTTGCCCAGGGCTCTTTGACAGCCACTGTCACCTCCACGATGAGGCCTTTGCCGAGGATGTGGAGCTGGTTCTGGAACAGGCTGCGGCCCAGGGTGTCTGTGACATTCTTCTGCCAGGCACGGACCTGGAGGACAGCCGGCGTATCCTGGACTTCATCGAGCGCCACCAGGGCCAGGCGGGGATTCGCCTCCATGCGGCCCTCGGCTTTCACCCCCATGAGGCCCGGCACTGGTCGGCGGACGCGGCCCGTGAGCTGCGGGAGCTGCTGCGGGCGGAGACGGTCGTGGCCCTGGGTGAGATCGGCCTGGACTATCACTACGACTTCAGCGAGCGCGAGGCCCAGCGCCGCTGCTTCTGGGAGCAGTTGGAACTGGCCTCTGAGCTGGACCTCCCTCTGGTCATCCACGACCGCGAGGCCCACGGGGACTGCCTGGAGATCCTCCAGAAGGCCCGTCGCCAGGGGCTCCTGCGGAAGCAGGAGACGGGGGTCTTCCACTGTTATAGCGGCAGTCCGGAATTTGCTCAGGAGCTGCTAAAGTTGGGCTTTTACCTGGGTTTTGACGGGCCCCTGACCTTCAAAAAAGCCCAGCAGGGCCCGGCGACTCTGGCCTCCTTAGCAGCCGAACGCTACCTTCTGGAGACGGATGCGCCTTATCTGAGTCCAGAGCCTCTGCGGGGGCGACGTAACGAACCGTCCTATCTGACTCTAGTGGCCCAGCGCGCGGCGGAGCTGCGCGGCCTGGACCTGGACAGCTGTGTGGCCGAGAGCCGGGCCAACTGCCTACGGCTCTTCGGCCTCCAATAGGCCCTAGCCACGAATCAGGGCGAAAGGGAGGGGATCATGCGACAGAGGGCGCGGCGGGCCCAGCGGCGACAGACTGGACTGCGGCGGAGGAGCTGGACTTGGCTTGTCCTGAGTCTGGTCTGCTCCGCCGCTTTGCTTTTTTTGCTGATGGAGCTTTTTACCGGCCGCATGGACAAGTGGATCTGGAGCCAGGCCCGGAACTGGGGCCTGGTCCAGGAAGAGTCAAACCCGGTCGAGACTGTCCCACAGGCGGCGGACCCAGGGCATGGGGCCGAGGAGGGACTCGAAACGGAAGACTCAGAAGCGGCGCCAGACCCCGGTACGACTCCGGAAGCGCCCAGCTCCGAAGTCCAGTTTATCCGCTCCCAGCTGGATATCGACCCGCAGCGGATGGAGGAGATGTTCCAGGAGCTGAACCGTCTGAGTCGCGGCAATGCCTCCCCCGATGGGCGCGAAAAACTCAGTGAGCCCTACGCCCCCAAGGGCATCCCCCTGATCACCAAGCGGCACTGGGTGGATGGGAACTATGCGCCAGGCGCTCTGGCCCCTGAGCTGCTGGAGGCCTTCAAGCGCATGCAGGAGGCCGCAGCGAAGGAGGGTATAGACCTGGAAATCATCTCCGGCTATCGCTCCTATGAACTCCAGAAATCGGTCTTCGCCGAGTGGACCCACCTGGATGGCCTGGAGGAGACCGAGGGCCTGTCCGCCCGCAAGGGACAGAGTGAGCACCAGACGGGCCTGGCCATCGATATCAATGAACTGGGGGCGTCCTTTGCCGACACTGAGGCCGGGCGCTGGCTGGCCCAGCACGCCTGGGAGTACGGCTTCATCCTGCGCTTCCCCAAGGGCCAGGAAGGGATTACGGGCTACACGTTTGAACCCTGGCACTACCGCTATGTGGGCCTGGAGCACAGCAAGTATTTCGGCCCCAACAGCAGTCTGACCCTGGAGGAATACCTCGGCGACATCGGTCCTGAAGGCTGGCGGGAGCTACAGGATTGAGACTGTCCCCGGAGTTTCAGCCGCTTCTGCGGCCCTGCACGGGAGGCGGCAAAAGTAGGAAAAAACTTCCCACTGCCCTTTTTGTGACGCTCCCCCTATACTGAAGACAGTCTTTCCGTATCTGGAGGAGCTGTCTATGAAATCCAAAAAACTTCGTATCCCCTCGGCAGTCTGGCTGCTGCTCTCCATCCTCCTCGCCCTCGCTCTCTGGCGCTGGGCGAGCAGCGCCTGGCCGCTGGTCTTCGCCACGCCCAGCGAGGTGGTCAAGACCTTTTTCCAGCGCTCGGCCAACGGCAATTTCTGGCCCCACGTCGCCGCCAGTATGAGTCGCGTTCTCCTGGGCTTTGCCTGCGCCTTTGTCATCGCCATACCCATAGCCTTTTTGATGGCCTGGTATGAGCCCTTCCAGCGCCTGGTTGAGCCCTGGATCCAGTTCGTCCGCAACATCCCCCCTCTGGCCTACGTCTATCTCATCGTCGTGGCCCTCGGCATCGGCACGGTGGCCAAGGTGGTGGTGATCTTTATCGCAGCTTTCCTGATTATGGTTGTCACCGTCTACCAGGGGGTGCGCTCTGTCGACCTGACCCTGATTAAAGCGGCCCGCGTCCTGGGGGCCAGCCAGATGGATATTTTCTGGAAAGTGACCATCCCCGCCAGCACGCCCTTCATCCTTGTCGCGGCCAGGCTCGGCCTCTCCACCTCGCTGACGACACTGATGGCCAGTGAGGTGATCGGCGGTGACCGGGGCCTTGGCATGATGATTCAGAAGGCCTCGGGCTACTATCAGATGGACACCGTCTTGCTGGGCATCATCAGCCTGGGCATCATCGGTATCTGCTTTGAAAAAATCGTCCGCTTCATGGAGCGGCGCTTCACCGGCTGGCAGGAGACCATCCAGCGCTGAGTGCTGGAGATAAAAGGCGGGAAGAGCGTGGAGGTTGATAGAATGGAACGTGCAAAAGTCGAAATCCAGCATGTGGTCAAAAAATTTAATGGCCGACGCGGGGAGGTGGTCGCTCTGAACGGCGTGGACCTCTCCATCGCGGAGAACGAGTTCGTCTGTGTGGTGGGCCCCTCGGGCTGTGGCAAGTCCACCCTGCTCAATATTATCGGTGGCCTGGAAAAGGCCACGGAAGGGCGGGTCCTTGTGGACGGGAAGGAGGTCACGGGCCCGGGTCCAGACCGCGGTGTCGTATTCCAGCAGTACGCCCTCTTTCCCTGGCTGACTGTAGAGAAGAACGTCCAATTCGGCCTGAAGCTACAGGGTAAGAGCCGTGAGGAGATTGAGGAAATCAGCCACAAGTACCTTAAGATGGTGGAGCTGGAACAGTTTGCCAAGGCCTATCCGAAGGAACTTTCCGGCGGCATGAAACAGCGTGTGGCCATCGCCCGAGCCTATGCGGTCAATCCCCAGGTCCTGCTGATGGACGAGCCCTTCGGGGCCCTGGATGCCCAGACCCGTACCCAGCTACAGTCCGAACTCCTGGAGACCTGGGAAAAGGAGCAGAAGACCTGTTTCTTCATCACCCACGATGTCGAAGAGGCCATTATTCTGGCCCAGCGGGTCATCGTCATGAGTGCCCGGCCCGGCCGAGTCAAGTCCATAGTCCCCATCGACATCCCCTATCCCCGCACCCAGGAAACGAAGATGAGCCCCCGCTTTCTGGAATTGAAGAATGAGATCTGGGGCCAGGTCTATCAGGAGTACCTGTCCGTCCGCAAGTGAGGGCAGGAGCACTACGCAAGCATGCGGTGGCCCGAGTTTCGTGGCCGCCACATAAATAAAGGAGGAAACCTATGAAACGTATCTTAGCAGCCGTTCTCACATCCGCCCTGTTACTTGGCCTGGTGGCCTGTAGCGCGGGCAAGCAGACCGAGGACAAGAAGGTAGATCCCAGCTCTGGCACGTCGGCCCAGCAGGCAGAGCAAGAGGACAAGGACAAGAGCCAGGCCCAGAAAGAGCAGCCGAGTTTTGCCCCAGCCAAGGTCCGCGTGGCCTACATGCCCAACCTGGGCTCGGCCGGTTCACTTTTTACGGCCCAGGAGCAGGGATACTTCCAGCAGGTGGGTCTGGAAGTTGAGGTCAAGGAGTTCCAGGGCGGACCAGCCGAAATTGCGGCCATGGGTTCGGGGGACATCGACATTGCGCAGATTGGCCATGGGGCACACGCCCTGTGCATCGAGGGCAAGGCCCTGATCTTTCAGAATGACAGCACCAACTCCCTGGCCGATGAGGTCGTCGCCAACAAGTCCAAGGGCATCAGCAAGCCGGAGGATCTGAAGGGCAAGACCGTGGCCGTGGCTTCCGGCACCTCCTCGGAGATCATCCTCCAGCAGGTTCTGGCTAAGGCCGGTCTCAGCCTCGACGATATTAAAACTGTAGAGATGAACAACGAGGGCATGACCACCGCCATGCTGGGCGGAACCGTCGACGCCTGTGCAGCCTGGAGCCCCAACACCGTGACGCTCAAGGAGAAGATGGGCGACAATTATCTGAGCTTGGGAGGCAACGCCGACTTCAGCGACAAGGCCGTCTTCCCAGGCAGTTTCATCACCACTGAGAACTATGCCAAGGAGCACCAGGACATTCTGGTCCGCTTCGCGGCGGCCATCAACCGGGCCCACGACTACCGCCTCGCCCATATTGAGGACGTGGCCAAACTCCTGGCCCAGAAGCTGGATGTTCCCGAGGCAACCATGCTGGGGGCCAAGAACGAGGGCGACTGGAAGACCATCACCGAGGTGGCCGGCGATATGGACGCGCTGAAGAAGATTTACAAGACCCAGCAGGAAGTCTTCATCAATGCCGGGCGCATCAAGCAGGAGGTCCCCGTCGACCAGTATGTGCGCTTCGACATCATGGAGCAGGGCTTTAAGCTCTATGAGCAGCTGAAATAAGCTGGGCTGAGAGGAGGACTGGAAGACCATCACGGAGATCAGTGGGGATCGTGAGAAACTGGCCCAGCTCTATAAGGTCCAGCAACAGGTTTTCCTGAATTCCGGACGCATCAAGCAGGAACGGCCGGTGGAGGACTACGTTCTCCTCGATCTGATGGTCGAGGCCCACGACCTGGCCCAGAAATTGAACTAGTTCCGCTTTTCGTGTCATAATAAATTCAGGTGCTGCGTCTTTTAGCGGACGTAGCGCCTGTTTTTTGTCCACCGCTCACGGACTCTGGCGGGGAGGCCAGGCTTCCGTACACGCTGGGGAGGAAGGTCTTGCTACTTCTACTCTTGCTGATCTGTCTTTTGACTTCGGCCGTGGTCGCCCTGCGCCGCAGGGACAAGCTGTCCCTGCTCTTCGTGGCCCTGAATCTGGCCAACGGCCTGATGATTGCCGGGGTGGTCATCTATATCGCAGGTATGGGCGGAACCGCGGCCTCGAAGACCACCCTGCTCTTTTTTTTCAACAGCTGGCGGCGCTACCTCCGGGCCCTGCCCATTTCCATGGACAGCCTCGGCTATGCGGTGGTCCTGGGCCGCCTCCTGGTCCCCTATTTCGCCCTGCTGCTCGGCCTGCAGTGCTCCATGCACCCTCTGGTCCTGAGGTGGTCCAGACTCTGGAAATTACTGAGTTTTATACCCATTTTTCTCCTGGCCATTTTCTATCACCCGCGCATTTTTCGCCCCTTCATGCGGGCCCACTTCGACACGCTGATTCACTTTATTGCTCCCATCTATGTGCTGCTCCTGCTCTACCTGATCCTGGCCTTTGGCCTCCTCCTGCTGGAGTACCGCCTGATCAGTATTTCTTTCTTCAAACGCAGTTTTCGCTACATGCTCCTCTGCCTGCTCAGCAGCATTCTCCTCTACCTGCCCTACGCGAGTAAGGACCCCTCTCAGATTTACAACTACTTCATCAGTGAGTACATAGAGCTGGGCCTCAGCTCCTACATCAGCCCCAGCCTCGGCACGGGGAGCTGGGTCCTGCTCCTCCTCGTGACCCTCTTCGGGGCCCTCTCCTCCTCCTGGTTCATGCTGCGCTACACGGAGGTGGACTACCAGGAGAGCCGCAAGGATCTCATTCTCAAGCAGAAGTATGACCTGGTCGGTTCGGGTGTCAGTATTTTTGTCCATGGCATCAAGAATCAGATACTCTCCAACCAGGTCCTGCTCAAGCGTCTGCGCCGCCAGCTGGCCCAGCCTGAGCCGGAACTCGGGCAGCTGCGGGAAATAGAGCAGGCCCTGGAACAGCTGAATCAGAGTATGCTGGCCCATATGGACAGTCTCTACCAGAGCATTCGCAAGCGGCAGATGCGCCTGGAGCGCGTGCGGCCCGAACAGCTGGTGGACCTGGCCCTGCGTCAGCTGCGGCAAAAGTCCCCGGAGGCTGAGGTGCGGGTGGAGATTCAGAGCCGTCGGGACTGCCTGGTCGATCCCCATTATTTTGCGGAGGCCCTGTATAATCTGCTGCTCAACGGCTATGAAGCCTGTCAGGAACGCGGACGCCTGGGCCCGGACTGCCTCTCACTGCGCGTTCACGACGAGCGTCTCTGGACAGTTTTTCAGATTCAGGACCGGGCCGGAGGCATTGCGCCGGAACTACGGCGGCGCATGTATGAGCCCTTCGTGACTGCTAAAAACAGCAACTACAATTGGGGTCTGGGTCTCTATTCGGTGCGTAAGACCGTCCAGGACCACCTGGGGCGGATTCGCTTCGAGAGTCAGGAAGGGGAGGGGAGCTGCTTCTATCTCCTCCTCCCGCGTTTGGATGGACCCAGTCAGGTGGAGCTCGGGGGGACTGCTGCCAAGACCTTAAATTCCACAAAAAAGACGAATGAGCAATAGAGGAGGTCCCTGAGAATGGAAGAGCGTATACGCGTGGTGGTCGTTGAAGACATGCCCCTGCTGCGTGAAGATTACTGCGATATTATTTCGGGGGCGGAGGATCTGGAACTTGTGGGCCAGGCCGCTTCTGCCGCGGACTGCCGGCGACTTCTGGAAGCAGGGCTGGACTGCGACTTGCTGCTCCTGGACGTGGAAATGGAGACGACGGATGCGGGGCTGGTCCTGGCCAGAGAATTGGCTGCCCAGCGCCCGGACCTGCATATTGTCTTTCTCAGTGCCCACGCGGCGGACGAGATAATCCTGGCGGGTATGGACAGCGGGGCCCTGGACTATGTGGTCAAGGGCTGCCCCGACGAGGAGCTCCTGGACCATATTCGTCGGGCGGCGCAGGGTGAGCCCCTGATGCAGCCCCAGGTCCAGCAGACCATGCGCCAGGCCTATGAGCGGCTGCGGAAGAGTGAGCGCAGTCTGCTCTTCTTTATTCATAACGTCTCAACCCTGACTCCGGCGGAGAAGGACCTCCTCTATCATCTCCTGCAGGAGCGCAAGCTGGCTGAGATTGCGGAGATACGTGTGGTGGAGCTTTCTACCATTAAGACACAGGTCAAGGGTCTGCTGCACAAATTTGGCTGTTCCCGGACGAAAGAAATCGTCCATCTGATTCGGGAACTGGGCCTGGAACATCTCTTTCAACGGAATTGAGCTCCTGTGTAAGCGGAGTCCTGTCCTGCTGTCACCTGGGGCTAAAAAAAATCCCCCTTGCGGCTCTCTCTGGTGGCGGTTACGATAGGGACAAAGAGTCAATATGCTGGAGGTGACAGCTGTGCACAACTACTATCAGATCCCTGCCCGGGACCTGGGACAGGGGGCGAAAATAGACCTGCGGCTGATGCCGGATTCGGAGGCGGTTTTCCGCTATCTGGCGACGGAGATGCTGGCGGTGATCCGGGAAGCCGAAGCGGCAGGACGGGAGGTAGGCCTGATTCTGCCTGTCGGCCCTGTGGGGCAGTACGCCCACTTCGTGCGCCTCGTTCAGGAGCAGGGGCAGAGCCTGCGCCATGTCTGGTTTTTTAATATGGACGAGTACCTCCAGGATCCTGAGACCTGGATCGACAGCGAGCATCGCCTCTCCTTCCGCGCTTTCATGGACCGGGCCCTCTACAGTCAGCTCCCCAGCGAGCTGCTGATGCCAGAGTCACAGCGGCTTTTCCCGGATCCGCGCTGTCCCGAACGGCTCGGAGACTGCCTGGAACGTCTGGGTGGAGCGGAGCTCTGTGTGGGGGGCATCGGCATTAATGGGCACCTGGCCTTCAATGAGGCGGAGCCAGAGGCCACAGTGGAGGACTTCTCCGGACGGCGGACCCGCGTTCTGGAGATTGCCCCGGAGACGCGCACCGCCAACGCGATTGGGGATTTGGGCGGAGCTCTGGAAGAGATGCCGCGCTGGGCGGTGACCATCGGCATGCGTGAGATCCTGGCCTCCCGGCGCATCCTGCTCGGCGTTTTTCGCCCCTGGCACCGTGCGGTTCTGCGCCGCGCCGCCTACGGTGTGTGCACGGCGGCCTTCCCAGTGAGCCTTCTACAGGGCCATCCGAATGCCTGTATCTGTGTCAATGATGTGGCGGCGGAACTTCCTTATTGATCGGGGCGCATGGCTGTGAAACTGGGCTGAAAATAGTGGATTGAGCGTCTTCCTCTGGCGGAAGCCCAGGATGCGTGCTATGATGTGGGCATGATGTACACACGAGTGTACACACTCCGTAACAGGTCAGGAGGACTGTGCGTGCCGACAAGCTACAGAGGCCCCAAGAGACGGGATGTGGCCCAGCGGGCCGGCGTCAGTGAGACCATTGTCTCCTATGTCCTTAACGGGCGCCGCTATGTGGACGCGGACAAACGTCGGCGGGTTGAGGAGGCCGTTAAGGAGCTGAATTATCGGCCGAACACCCTGGCCCGGGCGATGAAAGGCAAGCGGACCCGCCACTTCGTCCTCATTGCGGACCAGATCAGCAACGAGCACTTCAGCCTGCTCTACAGCGAGATGGAGGAGGCCGCCTACCAGCTCGGTTATATGATCTCACTCTGCGCCAACCGCAACGATGAGCGCTTTTTGGCCGAATTGCTGAGCCGCCAGTATGACGGGATTATCATCAGCTCCCTGACCTTTGCCTCTGAATACATCCGGCGGCTGATGGACTGGCAGCTGCCCCTGGTCCTGCTCCGCTCCCGGGCCTATCCGGACTATCCGCAGGTCGTGCAGATTGATACAGGACTCTACGAGGGGGCGAGGCTGGCTGCGGACTACCTGCAGCGGGCTGGCGCGGGGCAGCTGCTCTACCTCGACCGCGTCAGCCGCCAGGGACGCTTCAGCGGGCCTGACGACCTGCGCTGGATGGGTTTTTGTCGGGCCCTCGGTCTGGATCCTGGAGCCGTGGAGAGTCGGTCCTGGATGCTGAGTGGCTGTAGTGATGAGGAAGAGCTGGCGCTGAGACTGCTGGCCGAGCTCCGCCAGCGCCGCGCCGTGGGACAGAGGCTGGGGGGCATAGTAGCCCGCAATGACCAGCTGGCCTGCACAGCCATCCAGGCCCTGCAGTCGGCTGGCTATCAGGTTCCGGATGAGGTCCAGGTCATCGGTTTCGACGATGCCCGTCTGGGCCGCTACATGCAGCCCGCTCTGAGCAGCGTACACCTCGATCGGCGGGGTATTGCCCAGGCCGCAGTCCGAGCCCTGCACGGCCAGTTGGAAGGGGAGCGGGCCAGTGAGCACTGCTTTTACTTTCAGCCGGAACTGCGCATCCGCGGCTCGACCAGACCCATCGCTACGGAGGCCGGTCCAGAGGAGCGGAGCAATGAGGAGCCAGAGCAAAAAAGAGGAGGAAGACCATGCTGACACAGGACAGCGCCCTGCTGCGTAAGGCCCGGGCGGAGGGCTACGCCATTCCCGCCATCAATACCCAGGGTGGAAACTACGACATCATTAATGCCATCTGCCAGGCCGCAGACCAGCTGCGCTCGCCGATTATGCTGGCCCACTATGTGGCCACAGGGGCCTATTCAGGGCATGACTGGTTCGTCCAGGTCTGCAAGTGGTGCGCCGAGCGGGTCTCGGTTCCCGTATTCATCCACCTCGACCACGGGTCCAGTTTTGAGGAATGTATGTCCGCCCTGCAGCTGGGCTTCACATCGCTGATGATTGATGGTTCAAGCAGAGCCCTCGACGAGAACATCGCTGTGACGAATCAGGTCCTCAATACGGCCCGTGTCTTTGGCGTACCCGTTGAGGCTGAGATCGGTGAGCTCCAGCGCCTGGATGCCGCAGGGGCCGTACAGGAGAACAAGAATCTTGCCGATCCCGAAGAGGTTCGCTACTTCCTTGAGCGCTGCCAGCCGGACAGTCTGGCTGTCGGCATCGGCAATGCCCATGGCTATTACAAGGGCCAGCCAGATATTCACCTGGAGATTCTGGAGCAAGTCGCCCGCTTCAGCTCTGTGCCGCTGGTGCTCCACGGTAGTACAGGCCTCGATGAGGAGATTATCAAGGCTTCCATTCAGCTCGGTGTGGCAAAAATCAATTTCGGCACGGAAATCCGCTATAAATACGTAGAGCACTACGCCCGGGGACTGGAGGAGCTGGACCACCAGGGCCACTCCTGGAAGCTCAGCCGCTACGCCAACGAAGCCCTGCAGGAGGATGTGCGCCGCATCATTCGCCTGGCAGGTTCGGAGGGCCGGGCCTGAGCTGGCGTTGAAGCGTCAGGGGACAAGGCTCTGTGCCCCGTCGCAGAGCATAGAAAAAACAGAGGCAGAGCAGAGAAGGAGACAGCGATGAAAGGACAGCAGACCTACAGAGAGATCTATCAGCAGGCCCAGGCCTTCCAAGCCGTGGAAGCCACCTGGGCGGAGATTGAGGCAGCGGCCCGCCAGCTCGCCCAGGACCCCGTGGATGAGGTGATTTTTACTGGCTGTGGCACCTCGCTCTACCTCGCCCAGTCTGCGGCCTACCTGCTGCGCAAGCTGGGGCGGATGGCGGCCACAAGCCTGCCCTGTTCCGAGCTCTACCACAACCGGGACAGCTATATTCTGGAAGGTCGCAGCTACCTCGTGCTGCCGATTACACGCAAAAGCATCACGACCGAGGTTCGCCTGGCCATTGACCACGTCCGTAAGCTGCCGCAGGTGAGGAGTCTGGCAGTGACCTGTGATGCGGGTAGCGCCAGCTACAACGACGCCATGCTGCTTTCCTCGGGGGCGGATGAAAAGAGTGTGGTCATGACCTCTTCTTACAGCAGCATGCTCTATCTGATCTACTGCCTGGCCAGCTATCTGGGTGCCCGCCAGCCAGAATCCATCCACGGGCAGGCCCGGGACTTTCTCAAGCCCTGCGACGACTTTTGCAAGGCTGTTCTGGAGCAGGCCCCTGAGGCGAATCTCCTGATTACGCTGGGCCAGGGTGTCTTCTATGGTGTGGCCAATGAGAGCATGAACAAGATTAAAGAGATGGGCCTGGCCAATTCGGAGGCCTACTATAGCCTGGAGTACCGTCACGGTCCGATGAGCCTCGTGGATGACAAGACAGTGATTCTCTTACTGGCCAGCGAAGCCTATCGCGCGGAAGAACAGAAGCTGATGGCTGAGATGCAGAGCTACGGGGCAAAGATCGCCGTCCTGGGCCAGGGGGTCAGCAAGGCCTTCGCGGACTACCGTTGTCTGGACCTGCCAGAAGGACTCTCTGAGGAGGCGGCTGCGGTCCTGTCCTCCTTTGCCGGTCAGTTCCTGGGCTACTATCTGGCCGAACGCAGGGGCCTGGATGCTGACAGGCCCAGACATCTGACCCAGGCCATTGTCCTGGAGCCCAGGGAGGGCTGAGTATCTAAGGCGCCCCGCGCTGCTCAGAGAAGCGCTGCAGTCTGGGGGAGGAAGATAAGGAGTAAGCCATGCAACATATCTATGTCAATCTCAAACGCTTTGATGTGCCCGTGGAGCTGGGTGGGGTGAATCGCCTGGCCCCAGTCGAGAACTGGGCCCGACATATTGTGGAGGCCGTTCAGACGGAGCTGCAGGAGTACCAGGACCAGGCGGATTTCAGCTTCTTCTTTCCAGAGGCCCACCTCTTGGCCGCCCGCAGTGCCCGGAGGACGGAGGGCCTGCCCCGCCTGGGCAGCCAGGGACTACACTGTCAGGATGTGGCTCCCGGGGGCAATTTCGGCGCCTTTACGACCAGCTTACCCGCCGCTGCCGCCCGCAGCCTCGGTGCGGAGCTGGCCCTGATCGGGCATTGCGAAGAGCGGCGGGCCCTGGGGACGGGGCTGGCCCTTGCCGGACAGGCTGAGCTCCAGGGCCAGGTGGTCAATCGCCTCCTGCAGCAGGAGATCGAGCAGGCCCTCAATCAGGGCCTGGACGTGCTCTACTGCATCGGTGAGCAGGAGGCGGAGCAGGAGCGCTGGCAGGAGGTCCTGGGGGCCCAGCTTGAGCAGGGCCTGGGTGGCTGCTACGATGCCCGGCGCATCCGCATCGCCTACGAACCCATTTGGAGCATCGGCCCTGGCAAGCAGGCCGCAGACCGGGCATACATCCAGAAAGTTGCCCGCTTCGTCCGCGACTTCACAGGTGGCCTGGAAGTGGTCTATGGCGGTGGGCTGAAGCAGGACAACGCCCAGATGCTCGCATCAATTCCAGAAATTTCAGGAGGCCTCATCGCCCTGACCCGCTTCAGCGGCGAGATTGGCTTCTACCCCGAAGAATTCCTGGACATCGTTCGCCTCTATCTGGGGCAGAAGTCCGCGGACTCCGTCTGAGCGGGGAGGAGGTACCCTATGGCAGGAAATCTGCTCGTCTTTCATGGAGGGGCGCCGACCGCGGTGATGAACGCCTCACTGGCGGCTGTCCTGGACCGTGCCGAGGCTGCAGGTGGGCAGGTCGGACGCATCCTTGCGGCTCGTGGAGGGAGCGGGGCCCTGCTGCGCCGTGACTTCCTGGACCTGCGCCAGGTCTCAGCCCAGCAGCGCCGCCGTCTGCCTTATACGCCAGCTTCGGCCATTCACAGCAGCCGCGACCCACTGGAGGCCGAAGACTATCAGGCCCTCGTCGAAGTTCTGCGGCAGGAGGACATACGCTATGTCCTTGTCAATGGTGGCAACGGCAGCATGGACTGCTGCGGACGTCTGGAGGCCGCCTGTCGGGAGGCCAGGTATGAGGCCTACGTCATCGGCATTCCCAAGACCATCGACAATGATCTGGCGCTCACCGACCACGCGCCAGGTTTCGGCAGCTGCGCCCGCTATATGGCGGCCTCAACTGCCGAGCTCTGCTGCGATGTTGACGCCCTGCCCATCCATGTTTCCGTCCTCGAGGCCATGGGGCGCTCTGCCGGCTGGCTGGCGGCCTCGGCCTCTCTGGCGGAGGAGATCTACGGTCAGGGCCCGGATTTCATCTACACACCGGAACGGGTCTTTGACCAGGAGCGCTTCCTGGAGGATGTGGCCCAACTCATCTCCCGCAAGGGCCGGGGGGTTATCGTGGTCAGCGAGGGTCTGCACGACGCTACGGGCGCGTCCATCGTCCCACCTCTGATGCGCATCGGACGGGCCACCTACTTCGGCGACGTCTCCACCCACCTGGCCCAGCTCATCATCCGTGAACTGGGCTATAAGGCCCGATCTGAGAAGCCAGGCATACTCGGCCGGGCCTCCTCTGCCTGGCAGAGCAGTGTGGACCGCGAGGAGGCCTGGCTGGTAGGGGCCGAGGCGGTCAAGGCGGCCCTTTCCGGAGAGACGGCCAAGATGGTCGCCCTCCGCCGCTTGCCCGGGGCGGACTATCGGGTTGAGACCTGGCTGGCCCCCATCGCTGAGGTCATGCTCACTGAGCGCCTCATGCCCCAGGACTTTCTTAACGCCAGCGGAAACCAGGTCAGCCCCGCCTTCAAAGACTGGTGCCGCCCCCTGCTCGGCCCCCTGCCCGAGCGTCTGGCGGAGCTCTTCTAGTCAGCTTTTTCCCCGCCAGAGCCAGTGGCGGGCCATGATACCAGCGGTTTCAAGCGGCCCACACAGGGCCAACAGAAAAGGAGTGCAGCATGCAACTACAGTTTGAGTATGGTCAGGGCTTCATGAGCGCCAATCTGCCCGACAACACCGACGTCTTCATCCCCGGCGAGACCGTCGCCGACCCGCCCTGCCTCGAGCAGACCTGGGAGGCGCTGTACGCGGCGACACAGGACAGCATCCGTCAGCCCATCGGCATGCAGCCCCTGGCGGACTTGGCCTTCCCGGGAGCAAAAGTGGTCTTCGTCATCCCCGACATCGTCAAGGGGGGGAACCAGCCCACCAGCCATCGCCGGGTGGCCATCCGAGTCTGCCTGGATGAACTCTACAGCAAGGGGGTGCGCAAGGAGGACGTCCTGCTGCTCTTCTCCAACGGCCTGCATCCCCGGGCCACTGAAGCTGAGATGCGGACCATCCTCGGCCCTGAACTCTTTGAGACCTTCTACTACACGGATCAGATCGACAGCCACGACAGCGAGGACTACGAAAATCTGATTGATCTTGGTCACACTGCGGCCGGCGACCACATCATCATGAATAAAAAAGTCTATGACGCCGATATCGCCATTCTGATTGGCCACACCCAGGGCAATCCCTATGGTGGCTATTCCGGAGGCTATAAGCACTGCGCCACGGGGATCTCACACTGGCGCAGCATCGCCAGTCACCACGTGCCGAAGGTCATGCACCGTCCGGACTTCGTACCGGTTTCCACCTCCAGCCTGATGCGCAGCAAGTTCGATGAACACGGCCAGCACATGGAGGAGAAGATGGGGAAAAAGTTCTTCTGCTGCGACGCCGTCCTCGACTCCAAGAGTCGGCAGATCGCGATTTTTTCCGGCTGGGCGAAGGAGATGCAGCCCCTGTCCTGGGAGCTGGCCGACCGCCGCAGCTATGTGCACTGGGCGGAGAAGAAGTACGACGTAGTTGTATTCGGCATGCCAACGAACTTCCACTATGGCAATGGTATGGGTACCAATCCGATCCAGCTGATGCAGGCCCTGTCGGCCCAGGTCATCCGCCACAAGCGCATCCTGGCCGATCACTGTGTCTTCATCGTCTCCTCCATCTGTGACGGCTGGTTCCACGATGAGCGCTGGCCCTATGCCCGTGAACTCTATGAGATGTTCCAGCATGACTACATGCAGATTCTCCCGGATATGAATCGCTATGGTGCGTATTTCGCGCAGAAGGAGGAATACATCCGCAAATACCGTTTTGCGAATGCCTTTCATCCCTTCCATGCCTTCTCCATGATGAGCTGTGGCCACCTCGCTGAGGAGCACACCTCTGCCATCTATATTGTCGGGGCCCGTGAGCCTGGCATTGCCCGGGGCATGGGGCTGAAGACCCGCGCCAGCTTCGAGGCGGCCCTGGAGGATGCCAAGAAGAAATTTGTAGGTCCGAATCCCAATATTCTGGCCCTGCCGAAAACCTTTACCACAGCCGCTGTGCACCTCTGTATGAAAAATCCAGAGGAGAACAGCCACAGCCGTGACGGGGCCCGAGGGGGCTGCTGCGGCTGCTGATGTACGAGAAATTTTTCCGGGGCTGCTCCAGTGGGGGCAGCCCTGGCCGCTTGGAGGAGCCTTGTCATGAGACTGCACTATGACTGTGACCCAGTATGGGAGGAGCGCCTGGCCCCCCTGCGCGACCGCTGTTTGCAGGGGCCGCAGGGGCAGTGCTGCTCGGAACTCCGCCAGGCCACAGGCCTCAATCGGCCGCAAAAAGAGGCGGACTGGAGGCGCTTGGAGGAGCTGGCAGAGGAGTTTCGGACGGAGGCCGACCTCTTTATCCTGGTCGGCGTCGGAGGATCCAACCAGGGGGCCAGGGCGGTGGCCGAGGCCCTGCGCTCAGAGCTTCGAGGACCGGAGATCTGCTATCTGGGGCGGGGCTGTTCGCCCGAAGTTTATCGGCGGGCCCTGGAGCGCCTGGACCGCAGTCGCTCCCCCTACGTCCAGGTCATTGCGAAAAATTTTCGCACTCTGGAGCCGGGGCTGGCCTTTCGTCTGCTCCGTGACTATATGGAGCGGCGCTTCGGGCCAGACGAGAGTAGACGGCGCTTTGTGCTGACCGGTTCGGAGGGGGCAGAAGAACTGGGTGGGCTGGCGGCCCGTTATGGCTATCGTCGGCTGCCCTTTCCTGCGGAGGCGGGTGGACGCTTTTCTGTGTTTACGAATGTCGGCCTCTTTCCTCTGGCGGTGGCCGGACTGGATGTCAGGGCCTTTTACCAGGCGGGCAGGGACTGCCTGGAAGCCTGTGCTCAGGGCCGGAGAGACGTTCTGGAACAGGTGGCTACAGCAGCTGCCGAGCGCTGGGTCCGGGCCCGTGAGGGCTATGTCGTGGAGACCCTCTGCTTCTTTGAAGAGCGCCTGGAGGCCCTGGCCCGCTGGTGGCGGCAACTTGTGGGGGAGAGCGAGGGCAAGCTGGGGCAGGGGATTTTTCCCAGCTACTGTAGCTTTACGGAGGATCTGCACTCCATGGGCCAGTACCTGCAGGAGGGTCGGCCCCTGTCCGCGGAGCTCTTCTTGTGTGTGGGGCAGCCGGGACAGGACCTGGTCCTGCCTGGCTCGGCCGTAGAAGATGGCTTTTCGCATTTGGCCGGCTGGAGTCTGAATGCGGTCAATGCTGCGGCCCAGGAGGCGACAATCCGCGCCCACCGCGCCGCAGGGCGGCCCCTGTCCCTGGTCCAGCTCCCCAGCCTGGGGCTGGAGGAGCTGGGTGAACTGCTCATGTTCTGGATGCTGACTGAGGTCCAGAGTTGCCGCCTCTTCGACCTGCCAGCCTACAACCAGCCTGGTGTTGAGGCCTATAAGCAGGAGATGCAGGGCCTCCTGAAAAGTTCAGAGTCTGGGGTTCGGGCGGCAGATTAGGATAGAATAGAAAATAGAGCGCCGGCATAACTTTGCTGGCCGCGGCCGTCTAGCCCATGGCTGGCGGCCCCTGACAGATGAGAGAGGATCATGCCAAGATGAAAGACAAGACCTACTGGATCTCCAACGCCCAGATCCTGCGTCCGGATGGCCTCGAGGCGGGCGGACTGCTGGTCCGCGCGGGACGCATTGAGGGCTTTACCAAGCACAATCCGGATGGCCGTCCAGAGATCGATGCTGGAGGCGGCTATCTCTATCCCTCCTTTGTGGACATTCACACCCATGGCGCCATCTATGTGGACGTGAATCTGGCCAGTATGGAGGAGCTGGAAAAACTGGCTCGCTATTTTGCCAGCCAGGGCACAGGTCACTTCCTGGCCAGTATCCTGACGGATACGGAGGAGCAGACCCTGGCCCAGATCCGTCTCTGCCGTGACTTTATCCGCCGCCAGCGCCAGGGGGACTTCCCTGGGGCTGAACTCCTGGGCATACATCTGGAGGGCCCCTGCCTGGCCCACGAATACAAGGGGGCCATGCCGGAGCACTTGCTCCGTGGCGGGGACATCGACCTGCTTCGGCGCTATCTGGCTGAGGCGGACGGGGAGATTCGCTATATCACGGTGGCGCCGGAGCTACCCGGTGTTCTGGACTGCATCGAGGAACTGCGCCGCCGCGGCGTCCACGTGGCCATCGGACATACGGGAGCTGACTACGCCTGCTGCCGTGAGGCCATCTACCGTGGGGCTGAGGCCGTCACCCACTGCGGGAATGCGATGCGCCTGATCCATCAGCACGAGCCGGCCGTACTTGGCACGACTATGGAGATGCCCATCTATGCTGAGATGATCTGTGACGGCCGACACCTCCACCCCGCCTTCGTCCGCCTGCTCCTGGCCAGCAAGGGCTACCGCCAGCTCATTGCCGTATCCGACAGCATGATGGCGGCCGGCCTTCCCGACGGGGACTACCGTCTGGGTGTCAATGAGGTCGTCGTCACGGACGGCGATGCCCAGCTCAAGAACGGTGGCGGCCGTGCAGGCAGCACCCTCACCATGATTCAGGCTCTGAGGAACATGCGTTACTTTACGGGGCTGCCCCTGTGGAAGCTCCAGTATCTGAGCTCCGCCAACGCCGCGCGTCTCCTCCAGTATGAGCAGCGCTTCGGCCTTCTGGAGGAGGGCCTGTCCGCGGACTTCCTCCTGCTGGATGAGGACTACAGTATCCGCCGGCACTGGCGCCAGGGGGAGCTCATCTATGTGCGTGAGGGTGAAAAACTATGAATATAATCACGTTAAAAAAGGGAGCGGCCGAGTTGGATCTGAGCCTTCGAGGTGGGGCCGCCCTGGTCTGGAGAATTCAGGGCCAGGACCTGCTCTACGAGGACCAGGCCTATCGGGCAGGGGACTCGGCCGTACTCAGCGGCGGCATACCCGTCCTCGCCCCCTCCTGTTCTACGGGCGGAGACTTTCGCTTCGAAGGTCGGGACTACAGCCTGCCCATGCACGGTTTCGTCCGTGACCGAATCTGGACCTGGGACGGTCGGGGCGCTGTGGATCAGGCCCAGCTCAGCTACCATCATGAGGGGGACCAGGACTTCCCCTTTCCCTTTCTTTTAAGCCTGCGCTATCAGCTGGAGGAAGCCTCCTTACACATCGCCATACGCTGTAAAAATCTGGGCGAGGGCTACCTGCCCTTCCAATTTGGCCTGCACCCGTACCTGCATCGGGCCAGCCTCTTTGGGACGGAGCTGCCGGAGATCAGCCCCATCCAGACCTGGGTGGATCCCTTTGACGCGAAGTTGCGCTACGCCTATACGGGTTCTGCGGATCTCCTGCAGTGCAGCAGCGGCTACTTCGCAGAGGGCCTGGAGAGCGGCCAGGAAGTCTGGCGGCTGCAGGGACCAGAGGCCCAGCTGGAACTGCGCCTGGGTCCCGATCTGAGAGAGCTCATCTTCTGGGGGCCCACGCGGGACTTTATCTGTGCCGAGCCCTGGACGGCCAGGCCCCTGGCCCACCAGAGCGGGGAGAAGCTCCTCCACCTGGCCCCGGGCGAGGATTGGCGGAGCAGTTTCGAAATGCGCCTGATCCAGTCCTGAGTTAGGAGAGTCAGGTCACGAGACCTGTTTAAGCTGCTTGTAAAGCATAAAAGACGCGGGAAGCCTGGCTGCTTTCCCGCGTCTTTTTATCTATCTGTCCGCACGTGCTCCAGTGAGCTGGCCTAGACTTCTGTGTAGGCTGGCAGACTGGGCCAGATATAGCCCTGCCAGAGGGCCAGATAACGGCTGGCAAACTCACGCAGGGCGTTGCGCAAGACGAGGTAGGTGCTGGTGGAGGGGGCCCCGATGGCCAGGCAGTCCAGGCCCTGGCTGTCAGCCAGGATGAGGAGACGGGGGCAGTGGTAGCTCTGGCTGCAGAGGTAGGCGTCCTTCACCTTGTAGAGCTGTCTGGCCCGCCAGATGCTGTCGAAGCTGCGCAGACCGTAGCGGTCCTGGACGATGTCCTCCTGGGCCACCCCCCGCTCTTGCAGGTACCTGGCCATGGCGCCTGGCTCGTCGTAGTTCTCGTGCTGGTGGTCGCCTGTGCAGAGAATTTTTTTGACCTTTCCAGCCTTGTACAGGTCCAGGGCGAGGTCGAGGCGGGCCCGGACCTCCTCGCCCACGCCCTGGGGGGTGACGGAGCTGCCGAGAACCAGGGCCCAGGTCTTGGAAGGGAGTTGCGGGATGTCGGAACGGCTGTAGATGCGGCCCTGACAGCGCAGGGCGATAAAGGCCTGAGGGAGGAGCAGCAGGACCAGGAAGAGGACCAGAAAGAGCAGAATTCGCCGTTTCTTAGATGGGCGGCGGGCAGGCTGTGGCCGGGACTGGGTTTCCGAGGGAAGAGGGCACATGGGGCTTCCTTTCGTGCGGGAGGAGAGCTGGGGACGGGCGTCCGAGCAGCCCGGGCTGTCCCTCCAGTTTAGTGTTTTAAGGTCTGGCTGACAAGCTTCAACGCCCGACCTTCGTCAGGCGCGGGTGGGGCTTCAAGCTGGGTTATAATAGTCTGTGTATACCTGAAATTGGGGCGCGGGAACTCGCTGCCCCAGGCCGCAGTGACAGGGGTAGACGATGGACGCATTTTATCTGTTTAACATTGGCAAGAATTATGAGGCCTACAAGTGTCTGGGTTCCTTCCGGGAGGAGGACGGGAGCTACCGCTTCGCCGTCTGGGCTCCGCAGGCCCAGGCGGTCTCGGTCGTCGGCGACTTCTGCGGCTGGTCGGGGGAGGGCTACTTCCTCCAACGCCAGGAGCAGACAGGGATCTGGACGGGCCAGATTCCTGAGACGGCGGACTGGCAGCGCTATAAGTACCGTATCGTCGGGGCCGATGGCTCTGTGGAGCTCAAGGCCGACCCCTTCGCCCGCCACCATGAGACCCGGCCGGGTACGGCCTCCATCCTCTATCCGGGCCTGAACTATGTCTGGGGGGATGCCGACTACTATCGGAATTTGCCAGCGGCCACAGAACCGGGCCCGCTGAATATTTACGAGATGCACTGGGGTAGCTGGCGGCGCTACGAAGATGGCCACACCTACAACTACCGCGAGCTGGCTCCGGAGCTTGTGGCCTACCTCAGCGATATGGGATATAACGCGGTGGAGTTCCTGCCCCTCAACGAATATCCTCTGGATGATTCCTGGGGCTATCAGGTTACAGGCTACTTCGCAATAACCTCGCGCTACGGAACTCCTGAGGACTTCTGCTACCTGGTGGACCAGCTCCACCAGGCCGGCATCCGCGTCATTATGGACTGGGTGCCCGCCCACTTCCCCAAGGACGGCTTCGGCCTGCGTCGCTTCGATGGAAGCTGCTGCTACGAATACGCTTCGGAGGACCTGGGCGAGCGGCGGGAATGGGGGACTCTGGTCTTTGACTACGGCAAAAAAGAGGTCGTCTCCTTCCTGCTCTCCTCAGCCTGGTACTGGCTGGAGGAGTGCCACATTGACGGCCTGCGCGTGGATGCGGTCTCCAGCATGCTCTACCTGAATTATGGGGATGAGCGTAAGCAGCTCCGCAACCGGGAGGGCGGGGAGCACAATCTGGAGGCCATTGACTTTTTACGCAACTTAAATGGCCTCATCGCCCGAGAAAAGCCGCAGGTGCTGCGTATTGCGGAGGAGGCCACAGCCTATCCCGGCGTCACGAGCCCCGTGGAGGAGGGCGGCCTCGGCTTCAGTCATAAGTGGAACATGGGCTGGATGCACGACACCCTGGATTACATGTGCCTGGACTATATCTACCGGCCCTCGCACCATAATCGCATGACCTTTTCCATGACCTACGCCTTTGAAGAGCGCTATGTCCTGGCCTTCTCCCACGATGAGGTGGTGCACGGCAAGCGCTCCTTACTTGACCGCATGCCTGGCGATCTCTGGCGCAAGTTCGCCTGTCTGCGCATGATGCTGATGTATCAGATGGCCCATCCTGGAGCCAAGCTGAACTTCATGGGCTATGAGATTGGCCAGTTCATCGAATGGCGTTTCAAGGAGCAGTTGGAATGGTTCTTGCTCCAGTATGAGCGGCACTGGCAGCTTAAAGACTTCGTGCGCCAGCTGAATCGACTCTACCTCTCTGAGCCCTGCTTCTGGGCCGATGACCAGTCCTGGACGGGCTTCCACTGGGAGCAGGTGGACGACGCGGCGAACAGCGTCCTGGCTTTCAGCCGCCAGGACCGTGAGGGACATCAGCTGGTGACCGTGCTCAATATGACCCCGAAAACCTGGGACTCCTATCGGGTACCCATGCCGCGCCACGGCCGCTACCGCCTCCTGCTCAACAGCGATGAGCTGGCCTACGGGGGCAGCGGCAATCTCGGAGCTCCGGCCGAGGGGCGGATTTTCACTACCGAAATACGCAATCGTGAGGCGGCCCAGCGCCAGGAGCGCCAGCGCCTCAGCCTGGCCCGCAAGGAGGAGGCCCAGCTGGAGAACTGTCGCCTGGAACTTTACAAGGCCCGGGACAATTACCTGCAACAGCTCCGGCACATGGGGCAGCAGGGCCTGCTGGCCGAGCGTGAGCAGGGGCTGCTGAGACAAAAAATCCACCAGCTGGATGGTCTGTACCGCCCGCCCATGGCCGAGGCGGACCGCCGTCCCATGCTGGACATGCACCTGCCGCCGCTGGCCGGTCTCTACTTCCTCTACGAGGGGGAGGCCCAGTAGGCCAGCCGCTCCCTGTGCGCGGGTATGCGTGCCCTGCTCAGGAGCTGCCAGCGGGAAGCAAACATAGAAAAAGCTAAAGATAAAACGAGCTGAACGTTAGAAATAGAGGAGAATTGATAACTATGGCCATTCGACAGATACTCCCCGACAGCGATCCCTGCCTGCGCAAGGTCTGCCGTCCTGTGGCGCAGCTGGGCCCCCGTGAACAAGAACAGATCCAGGATCTTCTGGACACCCTCCACAACTCCGGAAACGGCATCGGCCTGGCCGCCCCCCAAGTCGGCCTGCTCAAGCGCATCTTCGTCATTGACATGGGTGAGGGGGAGGCTGAGCTGGTCTTCGTCAATCCGGAGATTGTGGAGACCAGGGGAGAGCAGTGCGGCCAGGAGGGCTGTCTCAGTATCCCGGGTTACTACGGGAAGGTCCGTCGGCCGGCCTGGCTGCGCATCCGCGCCCAGGACCGTGAGGGCCAGGACTTCGAGATGGAGGCCGAGGGCCTGCTGGCGGTCTGTATCTGCCATGAAAACGACCACCTGAACGGGGTGCTCTTTACAGACCACGTTGAGGGGGAGCTTGAGCATTATGTCTGAGATTCAGCTGTCCACAGGAGGCCAGGTTGCGGAGGCGGAGGAGGCCTCTCGCCGCCCTTTACGAACGGTTTTTATGGGGACGCCGGACTTTGCCTGTGCCCCGCTGAAGGCCCTGTACTTCCATCCGGATGTTGAGCTCCTGGCCCTGGTGAGCCAGGCGGACAAGGCCCAGGGCCGCCACCAGGAGCTGCGGCCGACAGCGACCAAGCAGCTGGCTGAGACCTGGGGGCTGCCTGTCTACCAGCCCCGAGCCCTGCGCGATGGCCAGTTTTACCAGGACATGGCAGCCCTGGAACCCGAGCTCATCATCACCTGCGCCTATGGCCGCATCGTCCCCCAGGAGGTCCTGGACCTGCCCCGCTGTGGGGCCTACAACCTCCATGCCTCCCTTCTGCCCAAGTACCGCGGGGCCTCGCCCATGCAGTGGGCGCTGATCAATGGCGACTCGGAGACGGGTGTGACCGTTATCCAGATGGATTCCGAGATGGACCATGGCCCGATTTTTGCCCAGCGCAAGCTCAAGATCGAGGCGGACATGCATCTGCCAGAATTGTCCAAAATGCTCTCCTACCTCGCTGCGGAGCTGGCCCAGGACTTTGTGGCCGCCCTGGCCGGGGGCTATGCGGAGGGCCAGGAGCAGGAGCATGAGCAGGCCAGCTACGTCAGCCTCCTGAAGCGGGAAGACGGCGAGCTCGACTGGTCGCGCCCGGCCAGGGAGCTCTATAACCAGCTGCGGGGGATGGACCCCTGGCCAGGGGTCCACAGCGGATACAAGGGGCGCAAGCTCAAGATTTACCAGGCCCGGCCGCTGCGCCTGTCCGAGCTGCCCGACCTGCCCTCAGAGCAGGAGGCCTGGCCTGCGGGCAGCCTCCTCCGTCCCCAGGGCTGTAAGCGGCGGCTCCTGGTGCGCTGTGCTGAGGACACAGTACTGGAACTGTTGGAAATTCAATTGGAAGGTGCCAAGCGCCTGCTGGCCCAGGAGCTGGCCCACAACTTCATCCCGGGGACGGTGCTGGCCCTGTGACTAGCCTCCGCCGTCGCCGACCAGCCCAGGCCAATGCCCGTCACCTGGCTTTCTGGGCCCTTTATCATTGTCTGGAAGAAGGGCGGACGGCCAAGGAGGCTTTCCACCTGGCTACGGAGCGCCTGGCTGTGCAGGCTTCCACGCCCCCTTTTCATAGGAGAGCGCGTCAGCTCTTCTACCGCTGTCTGGAAGTCCTGCCCCAGCTTGATGCCATGCTGAGGCAGCAGGCGGGCCGCAGCCTGGCAAAAATCGAGACGGGCGCCCGTCTCGGCCTCCGCCTCGCCCAGACGGAGTGTTTTTTCAGCAGCCAGCCCCAGATGGGCCCCGCCATCCACGCCTGGGTTGACCTGATCCGCTATTACGGGCATGAGGGGCTGGCCAGGTTTTCCAATGCCATATTGCGGGGACTGCTGCGCCGCGGCATCCGTGAGGCGGAGGACTACGAGGACTGGGCCCGGGCCTATCAGCTTCAGTATCCTGAACAGGCCGCGGCCTACCGCCGGATCTGGGAAGGTCTGTCCCAGAGGGCGGCGGCCTGGGGCCAGGAGGGCCTTCTGGGCAGTTTTGCAGACTTCCTGCAGGCCGCCCAGCAGCCGCGCAAGATGGAACTTCATCTGGGCCCCGAGGTCTGGGACCATCTCCCCCCCTCCGAGCAGGACCTGCTCCAGCCAGCTCCGTGGCCACCTGGGCTCTGCCAGGTTTCCCAGCTGCCAGACGGTCTCGAGGGCCTGAGCTGCTGGCGTGAGGGCCAGGCCTGGGTCCAGGGGGCGGCCGCCCAGGCCGCCTGCTGGCTCCTCCCCCTGCCGGGAAAGTTTGGGGTCAAGGTCTGGGACTGCTGTGCGGCCCCAGGGGGGAAGACCCTGCTCCTCCATGAGCGCCTGCAGGCCCAGGAAGCTGCTGGGCGGATCTGGGCCAGCGATGCAGAGGAGCGGAGGCTGGGGCGTCTGACAGAGAATCTGTGTCGCCTGGGACTGGCAGCGGAGGGGCAGATTCAGACCTGCAAGGGTCGGGCCCAGGATCTGGCCCCCCAGCTGGCCCCGGAGATGGACCTCGTATACTGCGATGTGCCCTGTAGCTCCTCCGGCCTCTTCGGAAGTGAAAAGGAGCTGCCTTATTTGTTTCGGCCAGCAAGCCAGGACCTGCTGAATGCGCAGCAGGAGATCGTGCAGGCCTGTGCGGCCCATTTGCGGCCCGGGGCCTGTCTCTGCTACAGCAGCTGCAGCTGGGACGGGCGCGAAAATGAGGAGCAGATAGAGGCCTTTCTGGCCAGTTCCTCTGGGTCTGACTATGAGCTTCTGCCCGCCCCGGAGCCCCCTGAGGGCGGCTGGCCGCCAGGTGTACTCATCCGGCCACAGAAGGCCATGTACTACTTTTTGCCGCCCCACTACGCAGGCTTCTTTCTGGCCTGCCTCCGAAGAAAGGCCTGAGTCCCATGTCCCTGACTGTAAAACCTGCCATCTACGACCTGGATTTCCCTGAAATACGGGAGCGGATCTCTGCCGCCCGTGAGGCCCAGGGCCTCACGGCCCTGCCGCGCTACCGCTACAGCCAGCTGGAGACCGCCCTCGGCCAGGGCCTGGCCGCTGTGGAAGAACTGAGCACCTGGTCACGGCAGGACCGGGCCTTTCTCGGGGAAATCTTTGACTTTTCCCTGCCCGAAATTGTGCGCGAGCAGCGTTCGGCCCTCGATGGCAGTGTCAAATTTGGCTTTCGCCTCCAGGATGGCGAGCATGTTGAGGCCGTGGCCATGTCCTATCACCACGGCTGGAGCCTCTGCGTCTCCTCCCAGGTAGGCTGCCGCATGGCCTGCCGCTTCTGTGCGTCTGGGCGGGCCGGTCTGCGCCGCAACCTCCGCCGTTCAGAATTGATCGGCCAGCTGCTCCAGGCCCAGCGCCGCCTGGGTCTGCGCCTCAGCCGCATCGTCCTGATGGGCATTGGGGAGCCCTTCGAAAACTATGAGACCGTCCTGTCCTTCCTGCGCTATATCCACGCGATGGAGGCCAGCGGTATCGGCTACCGACACATGACCATCTCGACCTGCGGCCTGGTACCTGAGATCCTGCGCTTCGCTGAGGAGGGCCTGCCTGTCAATCTGGCCATCTCCCTCCACGCCCCGAGCCAGGAGCTGCGCCTCAAACTGATGCCCGTGGCCCGGCGCTACAGCCTTGACGAGCTGCTCGCGGCCTGCTGGGTCTATACGGAGCGCACGGGGCGGCGCCTGACCTTTGAATACGCGATGATCGGCGGCGTCAATGACGGGGAAGCGGAGGCCCGCGCCCTGGCCCAGCTGTTAAAAGGGCGGCTCTGCCACGTCAATCTGATTCCTTTCAACCCCTTTGATGAGGTGGATTATCAGCCGAGTGAGGGGGCCCGAATCCGCGCCTTTCAGGAGCTCCTGGAGGCCCAGGGCATTGCCTGCACGCGCCGTCGTTCCCTTGGAAAGGATATAATGGGGGCCTGTGGACAGTTGAGGAGAAGCATCGAAACATGAGTGTAGCCATCGATTTTGCCGCCGCCACCGATGTCGGACTGAAGCGGCGCAACAATGAGGACTCCCACGCGGTCCTGGCGGGACTGGACCAGCAGAGCTATGTGGTCATCCTGGCCGACGGCATGGGCGGACACCAGAAGGGCGAGCTGGCGTCCAGCCTGGCCGTGCGCTACGTGCGCGAGCGCCTGTCTCAGGAGATTCGCCCCGAGATGGACAGCGCCCAGATTCGGCGCATCCTGGAGGCCGTGGTGGAGAAGGCGAATGTAAAAGTCTATCTGGAATCCCTGGCCGACCGCAGCCGCTGGGAGATGGGGACCACACTGACGACAGCCGTCATCCGCGGCAGCAAGCTCATTATCGGCCATATCGGAGACTGTCGCTGCTATGTTCTGCGTGCGGGACAGTTCCTCCAGCTGACTGTGGACCACACCCTCGTCCAGGTCCTGGTGGACCGCGGGGAGATGAAGGCCGAGGAGGCCCGCCGCCACCCGCGTAAAAATGAGGTCATGCGGGCCCTGGGTTCTCCTGAATTCGTCAAGGCCGACATGATCGAGGCCCGTCTGGAGCCGGGCGACCGCCTTCTCTTTTGCTCGGACGGCCTCCACGACTATGTTGAGGAGGGGGCCATCCAGCAGTGTCTGGCCCAGGCTGAGACCCCCAAGGCGGCCTGCTGGAATTTAATCAGTCTGGCCAACAGTACGGCGGGCCAGGACAACGTGACCTGTGTGGTGGGTTTCGTCCACCAGGTCTCCTAGTGTTTTGGCCGGATACGGCGACCGCGGCGACCAGGCCGACGGCGACGCTCAGCGAATAGAGGAATAGAGTGGGAAAGGGCCTCGGCAGAAGGCCCGGACCCCATAGGGGAGAGTAGCGATGAATGGACAAGTGAGGACAGGACTGACGTCAGGCCGCGTGCTGGGAGGACGCTTTCGCATCGTGCGCCTGCTTGGTCAGGGCGGCATGGCCAGGGTATATCTGGCCCGCGATCTGCGCAGCGGTCGCCAAGTGGCGGTCAAGGCCCTCAAGGAGGAGTTTAATACAGACCAGGAGTTTGTCCGGCGCTTCGATACCGAGGCCCGTGCGGCATCCAGCCTCAACCATCCCAACATCGTAAAAGTCCTCGGTGTGGGGGAGGAAGAGGGCACCCGCTACATGATCCAGGAGTATATCGAGGGCACCAGTCTCAAGGATATGATTGAGCACTACGGCCGCCTCGACTGGCGTGTGGCGGTGCCCATCGGCCAGCAGATCGCCCTGGCCCTTGAGCACGCCCACCAGGCCGGGATTATTCACCGGGATATCAAGCCCCACAACATCCTGGTCACACCGGAACGCCAGGCGCTGGTCACGGACTTCGGTATCGCCAGGGCCAACAACAGCAATACCATCACCCTGGCCGGGGGCAATGCCATGGGCTCCGTCCACTACTTTTCCCCCGAGCAGGCCAAGGGTGGCGTGATGGGCGCCGGGGCGGATATCTATTCTCTGGGCATACTTTTCTATGAAATGCTGACCGGCGACGTACCCTTCGACGGTGAGAGCTCGGTGGCGGTGGCCATCAAGCATCTCCAGGAGGAGGCCCGTCACCCCTGTGAACTCTGTCCGGACATCCCCCGTGGCCTTGGGGACATCGTCATGAAGTGTATCCAGAAGAGCACCCGCCAGCGCTACCGCAGTGCCCGCGAACTCATTGACGAACTGGACGCCTTCTTGCTGCATCCCGAGGGCCAGTACGGTCAGATCCCCCAGCATCCTGAGGACCTGGGCAGCACCCAGTCGCATACCGGCCTGGTCTATGAGGCCGGAGCCCTGGATTCCCTGATGGGTCTGGACGGCCAGATCCGGGATCGCCGCCGCAAGCGCCGCCGCGACATCGCACTGATCATCACGGTGCTCCTGTTTTTCCTGGCCGGTCTTGCGCTGATTCTCACCCGTCTTTTCCAGGCCCTCGGTGATCCGACCTCCCGCTCCAAGGTGTTTAAAGTGGGGAACTACGTCGGTAAGAACCAGGCTGAAGTCATCGAGATGCTGCGTAAAGACGGCTTCAAGCAGTACCGCATTCAGAATGGAGGGGCCCAGGCCGACATCCCGGCAGGCCAGATTATGCGCCAGGATCCAGCTCCGGGAACTGAGCTGAGCATCGGCGGCAGCCAGGAATTGCTGCTGACCGTCAGCGAGGGCGCGGACAGCCTCAAGATGCCCCTGCTGACGGGTTTTGCCGAGAAAGATGCCAAGGAGCGTCTCCTGGCTAAAGGTTACAACGTCCTGGTGGACTACAAGCACAATAAGGACGTCCAGAAGGGCCTGGTAATCAGTACTAATCCGGAGGCCGGCACGGTGCTCCAAACAGGACAGACCATTGAAATTCTGATTAGCGAGGGCCCGGAGGATGTCGAAATTCCGACGAGCATACTCGGTGTCAGCACCAGGGAGGCGAAGGCCATGCTGGAGAAGCTGGGCCTGGTGGTCACAGTCCAGGCGCTGAATGCCAATCCCCAGGGGGAGGAACTCTACGTGGTGGCCTGTAACCCTGACTTTGGCAGCCGAGTGCCCTACGGGTCGAGCGTGACGCTGACGGGCCAGACCTGGGCTGAGTTGCACCCCACGCCGACGCCCGAGCCAAGTCCGACGCCAGCCCCGGTGCTGACCCGACCGGCAGTGCCGACTACACAGGCTGGGGGGGAGGTACCGCCGAGTCAGCCAGCCACTAACCCGGTAGAGGATAAGCCGGAGCCGACGAAGTCAGGACCGACGAGGGCCCCCAATTCATGACTACTGAACACAGCTATAAGGCGCGGGTCCTGCGTTGCCAGGGAGGACTCTACACACTGCAGGCCCTGGAGGCGGCGGGCGAGGCCCTTTTTGCGGCCGATCCCGCCGCGGTCTATCTGCGCCAGCAGCGGGCGGGCCTGGCCCGCCCGAGGGGGATCTTTCGCAAGCAGAGCCAGAGGATTATGACGGGGGACTATGTGTCCTTCGAGGCCTCGGAGGATCCGGATGTGCCCTGGGTCATCAGCGAGCTTCATACCCGGCGCAACCTGATGCTGCGCCCGCCCCTGGCCAATACGGACCTGCTCCTGGTCTGCTTCTCAGCCCAGAAGCCCCTCTGTGACTTTTTGCTCCTGGACAAATTGCTGAGCTACGCCCTGCTGTTGGACATTCAGCCCCTGCTGGTCTTCACGAAGGCGGATCTGGTGGAGGATGAGAGCCTGAGCACGTTCATCCGTGACGTGCAGGCCTACCGCCAGGCTGGCTACCTGGCCTGGCTCTCGGCCCGGGACGGTAGCGGACTCGCCGTTTCTGAAGAGGAAGCGGGAGACGAGCCTCCCATCCTGGAGCAGCAGGCCCTGATGAGACGTGTTGTGGAGCTGGCCCAGGGGCGCCAACTGGCCCTGGCAGGGCCCTCAGGGGTGGGGAAGTCCAGCCTGATGAACGCCCTGCTGGAAGAGCGCTATATGGAGACTGGGGGCATCAGCCAGAAACTGGCCCGCGGCAAGCACACAACCCGCCATGTGGAGCTGCTGCCTGTCGGGGGCTGCCTCGTGGCGGACACCCCAGGCTTTAGCAGCTTCGACCTGCCCTACACCGAGATGGAGGAGGCCCAGCTCCTGCTGGCCTATCCGGAGTTCAGGGCGGCGGCTGAGGCCTGTCGCTTCCCGGCCTGCAGCCACAGCCATGAGCCGGACTGCGCTGTACGTGCCGCGGTGGAGGCCCAGGAAAGCTTACGGCCCCGTTACCTCCGCTACCTTCACATCCTTGAAGAGTGGCGGAAGGCCCAGCGCAAACGCTACCGTTAGAGACTTTAATTATTAGGAAGGAAGCAGAGATGAGGAATTTTCCCTATAGCCAGCTGCGTGAGCAAGAGGGGAGACCTGCGGTGCAGCTCGCCCCCTCCCTGCTGTCGGCGGACTTCGCCGCCCTGGCAGCCTCCCTCCGCCCTCTGGAAGGCCTGGCCGCAGCCTGGCACATCGATGTTATGGATGGCCGCTATGTGCCCAATATCAGCATCGGCCTGCCTGTTCTCAAGTCCCTTCGTCCCCATACGGACCTGGCCTTTGACGTGCATCTGATGATTGAGGAGCCCGAGCGTTATATCGAGGACTTCCGCCGCGCAGGTGCGGATCTGCTCACGGTGCATGTGGAGGCCAGCCGGCACATCCACCGCTGCCTCCAGCTTATCAGGCAGACGGGGGCCAGGGTTGGCCTCAGTCTGAACCCGGGGACGCCCCTGGCCCAGGTGGAGGAAGTCCTGGATTCGGTGGATCTCTGCCTGCTGATGTCGGTGAATCCAGGTTTTGGCGGCCAGCAGTTCATCCCCCAGAGTCTGGAGCGCATCCGCCGCCTGGCGGAGTGGCGGCAGAAGCGGGGGCTGCACTTTATGATCGAGGTGGACGGGGGGGTCAAAGCAGAGAATGCGGGAGAGCTTTATGCCGCTGGTGCAGACATCCTCGTCGCTGGTTCAGCGGTCTTCGAGGCCGAAGATCCAGCCTCCGCGGCCCGCGCCATTCTCGCCGCCTGTGCGTCCGCGTGATGGAGCAGCGGGCGGCCTATAATCTGACGGACTATGGGCGCTATCAGGCCCTGGCGGTCCTGGGTGGACAGGTCCACGCCCAGGGCCGTTTTTGGCAGGCCGTATCCAGGCAGTTTCTCAGCCCTGCAGGTCCAGGAGTCTGGGTGGCGGATGGGGGCCTGGACTTCTGCCTGGCAGAGGGCCTCAGCCCGCAGGCCGTTCTCGGAGATATGGACTCCCTCTCCCCACAGGCCAGTCTCTGGCTGGAGTCTGCCTCCTGTCCTGTCCGCCGCTATCCCCGGCGCAAGGACCAGACTGACGGGGCCCTCGCGCTGGAGGCCCTGTGCTCCGAGCTACCTGAGGCCTCCCGGATTCTGATTCTGGCTGGCTGGGGGGAGGAGCGCCAGGACCACCACTACCTGCACCTGCAGCTCCTTTTTCAGCTCCGTCAGCGGGGCTACTGGCCCGTATTAAGTAACGGGCGCAACTGGGCCCTGCCGCTCTGTGGAGCCTGCCAGGTCAGTCTGCCTCCGGCGGAGAAGCAGGCCTATCTTGTATCGCTCATCGCCCAGGGAGGAAGCCTGGGACCGCTGGAAAGTCGGGGCCTCGCCTATGAGCTTGGCGGGAGGAGTCTGGACTGGGGGGACAGCCTGGGCCTGAGCAACTATCCTCAGTCTGGGGCCCCAGCGGTAGAACTCCGCTCCGCAGGGGGCCTGGGCCTGCTCATCTGCTCCGAGGACGAGGGTTCTCTCTGCTATTGAGTTCTGGCCTCAGTCTAATAGTGCTCAGAGACGGAGGGCCCTCTGCCCGAGGGATGAGTGGATAAATATTTATTTAAACAGCTCTTGCTATGGGCTTCCAGAAGTTTTTCAGAGGAGAAAAAGACACTAAAAGCCCGTTTTTAGGTCATTTTAAGTTGTAAAAACCGCAAGAGGCGTTTTTTTTTTTTTTTTTTTTTTAATTTAATTTTTTTTATATAAATTGGCCATG
>JAEWGG010000032.1 GCA_023388435.1 Bacillota bacterium
CGGCGTGCGTGTCGGTGTCGGTGTCGGCGTAGGCGTCGGACTTTCTACCACAAGCGTCTGGGCCTTATCCTCAGGGTCGGCATGCTCCACCACATGTTCTTTGGCCACCGTCTTTTCGTCCTCACTGACGCGCACCAATTTCTCATGCGATGTGGCTTTTTCAAAGACAACATATTTGGTATTGGGCTCAAGCTGCAGCTTACCGAAGGAAATGCTCAGGTCTCCGCTCTCCTGCTCAATCCGGACATCCTCCGTCTGGTACGCAAGCTCGCTGACCCTGCTCCCCTCAACCTTCATCAGACGCGCTTCAAAGCGGTAGACATTTCCCGGGAAAAGGCCCTCGTAGTGAACGCTATCACGAACTTCGACAGGCTGGACGACCTGGGCACTGGACAAGCGCAGTTCCGCAGCGGCTGCATGCTCACTGGCGGCCTGGGCGGACTGCTCCCCAACCTGAACCGTTGTAGCCAGCCGCGCCTGAGAACCATCGGGGTACTCCGTCTCGCCCATGACCAGTGTCTGGGCCAGGTCATTCGGATCCTCGTGAACGACTTCATGCTTTTTGGCCTTAAAGTACTCCTGGATGGATTTCTCAACAATTTCTTCTTTTGAAATGGCCCGTTCATATACGACGTAGCGGTGCTTGGGCAAAAGTTTCTGCTCCTTGAAGTCCACCTTCGCCGTGCCGTCGCCGTAAGACATGATTTCCGTCTGGGCCTTGGCAATTACCAGCGCTGCTGCAGGATCCGTCACATCCATCAGGGCTCCGCTGATCACGTACTCCTTCCAGGGGATAAGTCCCTGGTACTTTACCGTATCCACCACGTGCACAGTGATGGTCCCATCTGCATTGAGACTTCCCTGTAGCTCAGCAGCTTTGGCCTCACTGGCCTCGGAGCGCTGGCCCTCTGAATTGCTCACTGCGACCGTTGTCTTCAGGGCAGAATTCTTGGGCTCCGGCTCAATCGGCGGCGGATTCTTCGGTCTGGAAATAATGGTCTGCGCCAGATCGCGGGGGTTCTCGTGGCGGATGACTTCCCGGTCCGGATCGGGATCTGTGCCATTGTCTTTGAGCGGAGTTGCTGTCTCGAAGACAACATACTTCGCATTGGCCTCAAGCTCAACCATGCCAAAGGGAATTTGGACGCTCCCGGAACCAGGAGCCGCAACCTGCACAAGCTGCGCTTCAGCCTTCTTCAGCTCAGACACGGAACCGTCCTCATTGACCTTCATGAGGCGGCCCTCAAAGCGGTAGGGGCCTGGCTCAAAGTTGCTGTAGCTTACGGTGTCACGCACATCGCGCGCCCCGAACTCCGTAGAGGCCGCCAGTCGTGCGCTCGCCTTATTCTCCATGTTCTGCTCATCGACAACGGTCACCGTCGTCTGGAGGACGGGGACCTTCTCAAGACGGAGGCTCAGGGGGGCCACCGCCCGGGTCTGGCCCTTGGAAATCTGAATAATTGGCTGACCCCACTGCATGCCAGAAGGATAGCGGGCAGAGAGGCGAGGCGAAGAGACGAAGTCACCGGCCATCCAGCGCCCCGTCGCCTCATCCTGCTTGTAGAGATTGCGCTGCGTGGCGATCATTGCCGAGCGCGTCTGGTGCTGCTCTGCGTAGAACATCAGTTCCGTGGCGTCCAGATTGGGATTCGCCGCGGTCATCACCTTTAATTCTGCATTGTTGTCAAGCTTATAACGGCGGGGATGCCTGGGATCATTGACTGCGGTTCCACCGGAGACCATGCTCACGCCCTCAGGCAAGTCCACCTGCAAGTCAATCAGACCGTCTTGGGCATTGGGTACGATGGTATAGATCACGTTGGAGCCGTCGGCACTGATATCCTGGACACTGGGTCTGATCTTCGCCTCATGGTCTTCGGCAATGCGGTTCGTATCGAGGACACCCTTGGCCCGCGCGGCCTCCGTCATGGCAATGAAATAGCGGATATAAGACTTGAAAATCAGGTTCTCGCTGTCCGGCTTGGGAGTGATCGCACCGTTAAATAGGGCCCCCGCCACGTTGCCCCCGTTGAGCGCCTGAAAGTACTGCAACATGGATGCGGGGATGCCCTGAGTGTAGTGCAGGGCCGCAATCTCCAAACCATAGGCTATGGCATTGCTCCGCTGATCGCCAGAAAAGCCCATGCTGGCAATGTCCAGACTGCGTGGATCGCGGAGATACTTAGCCCGATCCCAGTCCGCAACCGTGATGTCCTCGTCCGGGACAATCTGCTCCGCAAAGGGACTGTTCTCCGCAAGCGTGTGCGTCTGTCCATCAAAGCCGATCAGCTTGTTCAGCTGCTCGTAAAGCTCAGAATAGCTAATATTCGGGTCGCCCTTGGTAGGCTGGGCGCTCTTCGTCCCGGCGACAGCAGTCGTATAGTCCTCCATCACATTATCGAAGGCGGTGACGAAGTCAGGGCGGCTTCCGTATTCCTGAACCAGGCCAAGATTCTCGCCCAGAAGACCAAAGAGATAGGAGAGCTCAGTCCCCGCCATAAAGCTCGTCTGAAAAGCATACTTGGGATTCTGGTAGATGTAGGCATTGGATACATCCGTGGCATTGATGCGGTCGGGGCGCATGGCATTGGGCCCAATACACCAGAAATAATCGTCCCCATCGGTTCCACCCAGATAAAAAGCCTGAATCTGACCGATGGCATAACCTGACCTCGTCAGGGGCAGATAAGCTGAATTGAGGTCCTCAAGCGGAGCCCCCGTGATGGTCCCGTTATCATCATTGCGCGCGGCGAAGCGGTAGGCAGCATTGGGCAGACCGTCGCCAAAGGTAGAGGTGGGTATGCCGCGCAGGGGTGTAGCCGTATCCGGATTGATGAAATCCCCGTCATCGACGACATAGTACTTGGTTACGGACGGATTAACCTGCGGTTTTTGCCCCTTGGGAACAATCTCGACCCAGCGCTTGTACCACATCCCCATGCCGTCTTCTGTCCCCGGAGAAAATTTTTCCGCAGGGGCCTTATAGCCGTTGTCGACAGCCTCCCTGTCGGCCGCGGCCGTGTCCTTACTATGGGGGCGATAGGCATAGCCCTGGGCCATGGGTTTGCCGTTGACTGGCATCCGTACGCGCCCTTCCCCATCGGTGGAATTGGATGTCGTAGGATTCGCCTGCCAGAAGGCCTGGGCGCTTATTGCGGATTGGAAAAAGTACGCTGCGGCCACAAAGCTCGATAGTATAGCCGTCATGCGTTTTTTGCTCGTCTTCTTAAGAGCCATAAGAATCGCCCTCTCTTTAATCTCTTATTACCGTTATTACTATATCCACGTAAAAATTGCGCCAGTCATTATAGCAAAATTTCCCTGGCAAAGCTTAGTCCATGCCCCTCTCCTGAAAAATTTTCTCATGCATTCGGGCTATCCCCAGATGGAATCCGACTTGCTGCATGGCATCTGCGAGGAGGCCGCGGGTGAGGGCTGGGATGTCATCTGCAGAGAGCGTGCCGTCGCGGCAGCTGCACACGAAAAAAGCTCCCACTAAGGGGAGCTTCTTCTGTGGAGCCTGTGGACGGACTTGAACCCCCGACCTGCCGCTTACAAGGCGGCTGCTCTACCAACTGAGCTACACAGGCAAAATAAAAATAGAAGCGATTAGGTCACATGGCCGTAGTCGCTTCTATATGGCGGAGGGCAAGGGATTCGAACCCTCGATACCCTTTAGGGGTATACATGATTTCCAATCATGCTCCTTCGGCCAGCTCGGACAACCCTCCATCTCAACTGACTTTCGCTATTCTAAAGGCCGCTCTCCTATTTGTCAAGCCTTCTATGCTACACTCTGCTTAGGGTAAGAAAACATAAGCTGAGACGCTGTCCGTCTCGGGGGGAGCCATTAGGTGCAGCGTCGCAAAATTCAGATAGGAGTCTTTTATGAAGCATTATGATCTCATTGTCGTCGGCAGTGGGGCTGGCAATATCGTCCTCGATGCCGCCCTGGAGCAGAAGCAGCGCTGTGCCCTGGTGGAACGGGACCACTTCGGGGGTACCTGCCTGAACCGCGGCTGCATCCCCACCAAGGTGCTCGTCACAGCGGCCTCAGTCCTCAGCAGCAGCGAGCACTGGGACTTGATAGGCGTCCAGCACGAGGGCCTTGTGGCAAACTGGAGCCGCATCCGTGAGCGCGTCCTCGCTAAGCTCCAAGAGCGACATGAGCTGCGCAGCTATTATGAATCGCGCGGCGTTGACTGCTACCAGGCCACCGCGCGCTTCTCTGGGCCTAAGGAGCTGGACCTGGTCAATGCGGAGGGGCAGGTCTGTGGGCGCATCTCCGCCGAGCGCATCGTCCTCGCCACGGGAGCCCACACACGCATTCCGCAAATTGAGGGCCTGGACCAGGTCCCCTACTGGACCTCAGAGCGCTTTTTCGAAGAAGTCCCCGAAACTCTGCCTCGGGACGTCATCCTCATCGGCGGCGGTGTAATCAGCTGTGAGTTCGCACACTTCCTGTCCGCCTTCGGCTGCCAGGTACACATTGTCCAACGCAATCTGCGTCTCTTACCTAAGGCCGAGGCACAGCTGGCGGAGCAGCTGGCAGAGATACTCCAGGCAAGGGGTGTCCAAATCCACTTTCAGCAAAATTCCAAAGCTGTGTGGGAGCGTGAGGGGCGCATTCACCTCCTCCTGGAGCATCGCGAGAGCAAAGAGCAGCAGGAACTGGAAGCCGATATGCTCTTCCTGGCGCCTGGGGTTATCCCCAATTCGGACAATCTCAACTTGCAAGCCGCAGGTCTGAAAGCTGCTGAGGACGCATCTTTGCCCGTCAACGAATGCCTGGAAACGGGTCAGCCGGGCATCTACGCCTTAGGCGACCTCATCGGCGGGGCCAAACTGCGCCACAAGGCCAATAATGAGGCTGAGCTCCTGGCCCACAATCTCTACGGGGAGGGCGCCGCCCCCAACGGAGTCTGGAGACGCCAAGCGTATCTCCACATCCCTCAGGTAGTCTTTTCAGAGCCAGAGCTGGCCTGGGTGGGGCTGACTGAAGCGGAGGCCCGCAAGCGCTACCCCCGCCTCTCGCTGGCTGAGCGCCGCTACTCCGAAAACGCCAAGGGCTATGCCCTGGGCTATGAGGCCGGTCAGGTGGACGACGGCAGAGTTAAATTTCTCATCGATGATGAGACGGGGCGCATTGTAGGCCTGCATATTCTAGGCCCCGAGGCCTCCTTACTCCTCCAGGCCTACGTCTATCTCCTCCACGCCGCCCCCCACGAGATACCGGTCTTGCATCCCGAAATTCAGGCCAGTCCTGACTGCCTGCGGGCCCGCAGCCTGGCCGAGCAGCAGCTGCGCCCCCTGCCCGACAGCGTCGCCAATATCCAGCAGAGCATGACGGCTCACCCCTCTCTGGCAGAAGTCAGCGCCTGGGCCTTTGAACATCGCCGTAGAATCCAGGACTAGAGGACTCCCCGCATGCCTGAGCTACCTGAGGTGGAGAGCATCCGCCGCTCCCTCTGCCCCCTCCTGGAGGGGCGTAAGATCCTGCGCATCCTGCACTTTACAGCCCATTGCTGGTCGGAGGATGAGGGCCTGGCCCTGCAGCTCCCCCTCGCCCTGGGCAGGCTGGAACGCTGGGGCAAGTACCTGCTTTTAGAGCTGAAGGCTGGGTCGCAAGCCGAGTCTATGCTTTCCCCTGTCCAGAAGAAGGGGCCAGGTACTGCTCCAAGCTCAGGGACTACGGTCAAAACAGGCTTGGCTCAGCTGGCCCCTCCCCTCTGCCTCATCCACCTCCGCATGACAGGCAAGGTCCTGCACTATAAAGCGGAAGACGCAAACTTCCCTCTCGCCCCCTACCTTCCTCTGCCAGTCACGCACGGAGGCGGACAGACAGATATGGATCCAGAACTCCTCCAGCACTGCACGTCCGCCCATATTCACTGGGCCTGGGAATTGGATGACAAGTCCTGGCTCATCTACCAAGACAGCCGGCGCTTCGGCGGTCTGCGCCTCTGCGCCCGGTTTCCAGAGCTCAAACTGGGCCCCGACGCCCTCAATCAACTTCCAAGACCTGCGGCCTGGAAGGAACTTTGTCAGCGCCACCCACGGCTTCAGGCCAAGGCATTTTTACTGCGCCAGGACCTGCTTGCCGGCCTGGGGAACATCTACAGTGACGAACTGCTCTTTCGTGCGGGCATCCATCCAGAACAGGCCCTGGCCGAGCTCAGTTCACGCCGTTTAGAGATGCTGCGCCAACACATTCCCGGGCTGCTGGAGGAGGCCATCGGACTGGGGGGAAGCTCCTTCTCAGACTATGTAAACGGCCTTGGAAAAAAGGGGCAATTCCAGCTCAGCCTCCAGGTCTATGGACGGCGCGGGCAGGTCTGCCAGCGCTGCGGCAGGCGGCTTAAATCCTTGCAGGTCGCCGGACGCAGCACGGTCTTTTGCCCCCACTGCCAGCCGCGGCGGTACAGGAAACGAAGAAGCTGCAGTGCAGAATCCGCTGCCCTCCCTAAATAGAAATTAGAAGCCCCTTCCTCCTAAAATCGTTGACGTTTTTAACAAGCAGACTTAGAATATGGGTGCATATATTTTGCAACTTGTATAGGTTTCCAAATCCTACAAGTTCTATTAGGAGGTAATTCCATGAGAAAAGGTCTTAAGCTTCCCCTGCTGAGTCTGCTCAGCGCGGCCCTGCTCGTCCCCAGTCTGACGGCCTGTGGTGGCGGGTCTGGTGGCACGCAGGAGGTCGCGGACTCGCCGGTACAAAAGATTATTGAACAGGCGCAAAACATGTCCCGCGATGAGCTCTACAAAAAGGCCATCGAAGAGTCCAAGGGCAAGACGATGAATGGCATTGGCAACTCCAGCCGCGGCTCGGTGGCTGCCGAATCGTTCATTAAGGAACTGCAAAAGATTGACAGCTCCTATGATGGAAAAATCGAGTGGTCGCAGCCTAAGAACAACTCAATTTTTGAGACGCTCAGCGCCGACATCAACGGCAAGAGCGACAACAAGACCTACTCGATGACCCTGATCCAGGACGGCAACCAGATTCAGAGCAAGATGCTCAAGCCCAAGCTCCTCCTGAACTACCTCCCTAAGGAATATAAGGAGGCCCAGGGGGTGAACGCGGAGAAGGACGGCAACCCACTGACGCTGCAGACCCTAATCAAGGTCTTCATGGTCAACGATACGAATGGTAAGCAGATCAAGAACTGCTGGGATTTCGTCGCCAAGGGTGAGCGGCCGCTCTTCATGGGTGTCAACTCCGAGCCTATCGGCAAGAATTTCCTCTACATGCTGACCTCGGAGCAGTATTCGACCAAGATGAAAGAGGCCTTTGAGGCCCTTCCGCAGGATCAGCAGGCCTATTTCAAGCCGACCATCGAGGCCTGTGCCAAGGATGCTGAAGAGCTGGAACTGACGGCCCCCGACGCCAAGTACGGCCTGGCCTGGGTCAAGCTCTGGTGCAGCCAGTACAATGAGATGACCGATGACGGCCCCATCTGCAATCAGCTGGTGCAGAAGTCCGCCGCCGGTGAAACGGGCCTCCTCGTCTACTCCAAACTCCGCTCCATCGAAGAGTCCGCTGAAGTTTCGGTAAATAACGTCAAGGTCAGCGCCTATCAGGAGGGCTATAAGGGTATTGGCGGCTACGGGTACAAGCATTATCTGCTCATTCCGCGCACCTCCCCCCTGCCCTGGACCGCCTGTGCATTCATCCACTATATGACCACACAGGCTGAAGGCTTTGCCGCCTGGGGCAAGGACATCGGCGGCTACTCCAGCAACCCCGCCTGCAACAAGGACCACAGCAAGGATGGCTACGTTGACGGGGCGGACAAGTTCCCGAACAAGAATGACCGCGGTTATGACTGGTGGGCCAAGGAGGGCGGCATCGTGCTCGAGGATCCCGTCTACTGCGCCGAGACTGCGGTGAACATGAGCGACTGGATCGACGGGCTGATCAAGCACTGATCCCTATGAATACCATAACGTGCAGGGGCCGCCACATCTGACGGCCCCTCTCCCTATAGTCAGGAGCCCCTATGGACCACTTAGCCTTGGCTCGGGGTAGTCGCTGGACCCAGTTCAGTCGGCGCCTCGCACAGTTTCTCTCCAAACCGCAGAACCTGATTCTGCTCCTACTGGGCATCGTGCTCACACTGACCACGGTCATGCCCATGCTCACGATCCTGAATGACAGCATCTCCCTGCATGTCGGCTCAGTGGACGCCCAGCGTGTAGGCCGCGATGAGGGCTACACCCTCTTTAACTGGCTGGACCTCTTCACAGGCAAGCTCGCCAGAAGAAATCTCTGGCTCCCCCTCCTGAATTCGGTTCTTCTGTCCAGTCTGGCCTGCTTCATCGCCGTGCTCTTCGGCGGCATCTTCGCCTATCTGATCACGCGCACCGACCTTAAGTTCAAACGCTATCTCAGCGCGATTTTTATCTTTCCTTACATCATGCCCCAGTGGACCCTCGCCGTGGTCTGGCAAAACGTCTTCAACAGCCAGGCCGTAACTGGAGGCTCGAACGGCCTTCTGGCCTCAGTCTTTGGCATCCAGATGCCCCAGTGGTGGTGCCAGGGTCTCTTCCCCTCGGCACTGGTTCTGGGCATTCACTACGCGGCCTTCTCCTACATTCTGATCGGCGGTATCTTCCGCAATATGGACGCCAACCTGGAGGAGGCGGCAAGCATTCTGAACACCCCACGCTGGAGAATTTTCGCCCGGGTGACCCTCCCTATGGTCAAGCCGGCCATCCTCTCCACCGTGCTTCTGGTCTTCAGCAGCGCCATGGGCAGCTACCCTGTACCGCACTACCTGAATTACACGACCCTGTCGACAAAATACATTGATATGAATGTCAATCGTGCTGGTCAGGCCAGTATACTCGCCATCATTATGATCCTCTTCGGGGTGGCCATACTGCTCATCAACCAGCGCACAACCAGCGGACGCAAGAGCTACACGACGGTCTCCGGCAAGTCCGGTCAGGCCTCCAAGTTCCACCTGGGAAAGCTTGGCCGCTATCTGATCGCCTTCGTCCTCATGCTCCTGACATTTTTCACGAGCGTCTTCCCGGTCATCTCCTTTGCCTTTGAAACCTTCTTACCGAATCCCGGCGACTACAGCTTCTTCCGCAGCTGGGACACGGCCAACCTCACCACCAAGTGGTGGCTCAACACCAGCGCCACGGATGGCGGCATGTTTGGCCAGAAGGGCATCTTGTATAACTCAGCTATCTGGCAGGCCTTTGGCGGCAGCGTCCTCGTGGCCGTCTGCTGCGCCCTCTTTGCGGGCACCCTGGGCCTCCTGGTCGGCTACTGTGTCAGTAAGAACCGCCGCAGCCGCTTTGCTGCCTATGTCAACAGCATCGCCTTCTTGCCCTACCTCCTCCCCAGTCTGGCAGTCGGCGTCTCGTTCTTCATCTTCGGCTCCCGCCTGGGTATCTACAATACCTACGGCCTGCTGATCCTGACAGGTACCATCAAGTACATACCCTTCGCCTCCCGAAGCTCACTCAACTCCATGCTGCAGCTGAGTGGCGAGATTGAGGAATCGGCCATCATCCACAACATTCCCTGGGTCAAGCGCATGTGCCGCATCATCATCCCAATCCAGAAGTCGGCCATCCTGAGCGGTTACCTCCTCCCTTTCATGACCTGTATCCGCGAACTGACCCTTTTTATGATGCTCTGCTCACAGACCAAGTTACTCACCCTGCTCCTGGGCTACTTCGACGAGATGGGCCTCTACGCCTTCTCTGCAGGCATCAACTTCATCCTTATCCTCTTTATTATTTTCTGCAACACCATAGTCAATAAGCTGACAGGTGCCAGCCTGGATGAGGGCCTGGGCGGTAAATAGGACGGAGTCCTGGTCCACAAAAGGCCAGACTACTGCTACGATTCACAAGGTCCAGCGGAGGCTGGGCCAGCTACGAAAGAGGTAACATATGGCGGAAATCATCCTCGAAAACATTGTCAAGCGTTGGGACAGCTTCTATGCGGTGGACCACCTCGACATGCACATTCCCGACAAGTCTTTTATCACCCTGCTGGGGCCCTCGGGCTGCGGCAAGACGACGACCCTGCGCATGATCGCCGGGCTGGAGACCCCCACTGAGGGCCGCATCACGATTGATGGGAAAGTCGTCTTCGACAGTGAGGCCGGCATCAACGTCCCAGCCAACCGGCGCAACGTTGGCTTCCTTTTCCAGAACTACGCCCTGTGGCCGAATATGACGGTCTATGAGAACATCAGCTTCGGCCTGAGCAACATCAATAAGGAACTGCCAGAGCGTGACCTGGAGGCCCTGGCCCTGAGTGACTGCCTGCGCATTGCCGAGCACCCAAGCCAGCTGCAGGACTGTTTCGCTGAGGCCCGCAATAAAAAGGGACAGCGGGACAAGCGCCTGCTGCGCCAGCTCCTCATCGACCGCTTTAGAAGCTTCGGACTGGCGGCGGAGCGGATCATCAAGGCCTTCCACGCTGAGGTGGAAGCAGGAGCTCTGGCAAGTTTTGCCCAGAACTGCCGCGAGGACCTGGAACAGCGCCAGAAGAAGCTGGCCGCGGAGGGCAAGACCTATGATGCGGAATTCTGCATAGTCCAAAACGGGGCAAGAATCCTCAAGCAGCGCAAGCTGAACCGTGAGGAAATTGACCTCCGCGTCCACGAGGTGGCCCGCATTGTCAAGATTGGTATGTTCATGGATCGCTACCCCTCGGAACTCTCAGGAGGCCAGCAGCAGCGTGTGGCCATCGCCCGCACCCTGGCCCCCAAGCCGAGAGTCCTCTTTATGGATGAACCCCTGTCCAACCTGGATGCCAAGCTCCGCCTGGAGATGCGCCAGGAACTCCAGCGCCTGCACTTTGACACGGGCGGGACGGTGATCTACGTCACCCACGACCAGATGGAGGCCATGACCCTGGCCACTAAGATCTGCCTGATTGAGAACGGGGTGCTCCAGCAGTACGCTCCTCCTCTGGAAGTCTACAACCACCCGAAGAATGTCTTTGTCGCGGACTTCGTGGGTAGTCCTTCCATCAACTTCATTGAGGCCCGAGTCACTGCGGACCAGGGGCAGAAGCTCCAGCTTGAGGCCCTGGGAGACCGGCAGCTCGACTTTGTCGCAGAGGGGAGCTTCAGTCTCCAGACAGCTCAGAAAGAACAGGAAGAAGGCCTCTCTGCCGAGCGTCAGATGCGCGAGGAACGCCGTAAGAAAAAGGGGCACGTCGAGAAGGGCAACAAAGACCAGGTCTTCCCCTACCACATCGCCACAGTGGAAGCAGTGGCCCGCGACAAACACCTTCAGCTGAGTGCTGAGGATCTGGTACTAGGCCTTCGTCCCGAGGACTGCGTCCTCTATGACGATGCTCAGAAGGGACTGCCCGTGGAGGTCTACTCGGTCATGCCTACCGGTATGGAGACAACGGTGCGCCTGCGCCACGGAAACTTCCTCCTGACGGCGGTGGTCTTCGGAGCTGTGGTCTACCCCATCGGGCAGAAACTGGGCCTGGGCTTCGCTCCAGGCAAGGCCAAGCTCTTTAGCCGCCAGACGGGCCAGTTGCTCGCTGAGGGCAGCCTCAAGAGCTGCTAGAGAGCGCTGCGCGGAAACTGCATTGAAGCCCCACAGACATAGCGTAAAGCCCCAGTCCTCCCGCTGAGGATTGGGGCTTCTTATCTCAAGTCTTATTATTCCAAGTTCTCCGGACATCGCGCCCAGGGGCGCTGCTTCCTCCTTCCAGAGCCTCCCGCTTCCCTGCTCCAGCTAGCTGGCGCGCATAAGGCCTTAGTCCTCACGGTAATGCTTTATCAGGGCCTGGGTGCCAAGGTTTCCATAGCCCCTCTCTACCAGCTCCTCCAGTATGAGCTTAAGGGCCTGAGTCAGGGGATACTGGCCTTCTCTCGCCCCTTCCTGGCCCAGACGTATATCCTTCAGGAAGTGTTTCAGATAAAAACCTGGGGCCATATCAGCTGTGAGCATCTTCGGACCATTATTCTCCGCCTGCCAGGAAGCCGCGGATCCGTGGCAAATGACATCCAGGACCTGCTGGGTATCCAGACCCTGAGCCTCAGCATAGGCCAGGGCCTCCGCGACACCACCCAGAGCCCCCGCAATACAGATCTGGTTCGCCAGTTTCGTATGCTGTCCCTGACCGGCCTCCCCCATATAGTTGATACGGGCACAGAAGGCGGCAAAAATCGGCTCCATTTTTTTGAAGGCCTCCAGATCTCCACCAACCATCATGGAGAGCCGTCCCTCTCGGGCTCCCCGATCCCCTCCCGTCACCGGGGCATCCAGGGCCCTAAGCTCCCGCCGGGACGCCACCTCGGCAATGCGCCGGGCCAGTTCTGGCGAAGAGGTGGTCATGTCACAGACGATGCTGCCAGGGCTGGCGGAGTCCAGGATCCCAGCGGGTGCGAAGTAGACCTCCTCCACGTCCCGTACAAATCCCACAATAGTCATGATGGCCTCAGCTCCCACCACAGCCTCGGCAAGACTCCCCGCCACACGGGCGCAGTCCGCCAGGGCCTGGGCCTTTTCCGTAGAGCGATTGTAAAGCAGCAGCTCATGTCCCTGAGCTGCCAGATGCCGTACCATGGGCGCGCCCATGACTCCCGTTCCCACAAAGGCAATGCGCATATTGCACCTCCCGGTTTTTCTTTCCATTATACGTCTTGTGGAAAGCTTACAAACTGACAAAACAACTTTCCTCAGTTATACAAAAATGCCCTAATTCGAAATTAATTTATCTATTTTCTGCCCAGGAGCCAGTCCATGGGCGTATAATACTCACATATCTCAGGGGGAGGGTCCCGTGCGCAAGCCACCCCTAAGAAAATTCTGGAAGTGAGGTTTTCCCATGCAGTTCAAGTCCAGTTCTACGATCCCCACGCGGGTGGAGAACATCTATCAGCTGGAGGGCCGCGTCCCCATCGCCAAGGCCATTCCCTTTGGCCTTCAGCACGTCCTGGCCATGTTCGTCGCGAATGTCGCGCCTATACTTATTGTGGCCCAGGTCGCCATTTACAACGGTCAGACCTTTTCCCCCGTAGACACTGCCCGCCTCATTCAGAACGCCATGTTCATCGCTGGAATCGGCACGATGATTCAGCTCTATCCGCTCTGGAAGGTCGGAGCTAAGCTCCCCGTGGTGATGGGCGTCAGCTTTACCTTCGTCTCGGCCATGCTGGTTCTGGCCCAGCGGGATTATGGCCTGATGATCGGCGCCATCATTGTCGGTGGTTGTATTGAGGGCTGCCTGGGACTCACGGTACGCTACTGGAAGCGTTTCGTCGCCCCCATCGTCAGCGCCTGCGTCGTGACGACCATCGGTTTCTCTCTGCTCGGTGTGGGCATTGGCTCTTTCGCCAAGTCCGCAGCCTATGACTTTGGCAGCTGGCAGAACCTCCTGGTCGCCCTGATCACACTCTCCTCCTGTCTTCTCTTCCAGGCCTTTGCCAAGGGCTTCTGGAAGCAGCTGAATGTCCTCTTCGGCCTCATCGTCGGCTATATCATCGCCATCTGCTTCGGCATGGTAGACTTTTCCAAAATTCAGACCAGCGTCCAGGAAATGGGTGTCATCTCCTTCCCCATGCTCCTGCATTTCACACCTAAGTTCGAAATCGGCGCCATCATCTCGGTCACGCTTATCTTCTTCGTCTCGGCGGCTGAGACCATCGGCGACACCACCGCCATCTGCACAGGTGGCCTGGGCCGCGACATAAGTCAGAAAGAGATCAGCGGCTCGCTCTGCTGCGACGGCTTCATCTCTGCCATCTCTGGCGGTGTCTTCGGCTGTACCCCCATCACCTCCTTCAGCCAGAATGTGGGACTGGTCGCCATGACCAGGGTTGTCAACCGCTTCACCATTATGTTCGGCGCCATCACCCTCCTGCTGGCGGGCCTCTTCCCGCCGATTGGTGCCATTTTTTCCACCCTTCCCGACTGTGTGCTGGGTGGCTGTACAGTCATCATGTTCGGTTCCATCATCGTCTCCGGTGTCACCATGCTGGCCAACTGCGGACTGGACCACCGCAATACGCTGATTGCGGCAACGGCCTTCTCTGTAGGTATCGGCGTGACACAGGTCGAAGGCTTCTTCTCGCACATGCCGCAGATTGTCTCTGACATCTTCTCAGGAAACCCTGTGGCGGGTGTCTTCGTCACAGCTATGATCCTTTCACTGACCCTTCCCGGTAAGCGTGAGCAGCAGGCCGAGGCGGCGCAAGCGCCAGCGGCAGTCAGCGAGGAGCCCAGCCAGCCCGAGCAGAATTAAAGCCGTAATAACCAGGCCTCCAGGGCCATAAACTGAGCACAGCGCTCGTGTTCCCAGACTGGGAAGGCGAGCGCTATTTTTTTGGTAAAAAAATTTTGCAGAGGAGCAGCCGCTCAGGACATAGAGCGGAAGCTGCAACACATTTCGAACGCGGCCTCAATTAAAACGAGCTCCTGCCGGATGGACAGGAGCTCGTCAGATCTTTTTGCACTCTTATGAGGGCTGAGACTTAGTAGTTCTCGGCTCTCAGGAAGAAGTAGGCCTGGGGGTGCTGGCAGACGGGGCAGATCTTCGGAGCGGACTTGCCGATGACCAGGTGGCCGCACTCCTTGCACTGCCAGACGCGATCGCCGTCACGGCTGAAAACAATGCCCTCTTCGATGTTCTCGAGCAGCTTCAGATAGCGCTCCTCGTGCTTGGCCTCGATGGCGCCGACCAGCTCGAACTTCTTCGCAATCTGCGTGAAGCCCTCCTCATAGGCCTCCTCGGCCATGCGCTTGTACATGTCGGTCCACTCGTAGTGCTCGCCCTCGGCGGCATCCTTCAGGTTCTGCTCAGTGGTGGGCACATCGCCATCGTGCAGGAACTTGAACCACTGCTTGGCGTGCATGCGCTCGTTCAACGAGGTCTCCGTAAAGATGTCAGCCATCTGGACATAGCCGTCCTTCTTGGCCTTGCTCGCATAGTAGCTGTACTTGGCACAGGCCATGGACTCGCCAGCAAAGGCATCCTGCAGATTCTTCTCAGTCTTTGTTCCCTTCAGTTCCTTCAGATCTCTAGCCATTGTCTAACCTCTTTCTACGTCTCCTCAAATGACCATTTTTGCAAATCTTCATTTTCGGAGAAATATCTATCACTTTTTCTCAATAGCTCAGCATTGAGAACTATTACTGATTATAGAGCAGGAACAGTATTTTTCAAGTAATTTCGCGCACATATAGAAAAGATTAGTA
>JAEWGG010000033.1 GCA_023388435.1 Bacillota bacterium
GCTTGGCGACAAGAATGCCATCAAGCAGTGGAACACCACGCCAGATGGCACAGTCCGCATCCAGGGCCTCTACGACCACAATTTCAGCATCCACGAGGTCCAGGCTCCCACAGGCTATTTCCTCTACCCCAAGCCCGTGGACGCCACGGTGAATGCAGCGTCTCGGCCCCGTGCCCAGGTCAGCATGAACAACTATCGCCAGTATGTGCAGCTGCGCATCGTGAAGCAGGACGGGGAGCGGCAGATTCCTCTGGCTGGTGCGAAGTTCCGTATCCAGTTTACGGGCGATCCCAGTTCTGCGTACTACCGAACGACCAACGCCAAGGGCGAGATTACAACGGCAAGCTTCCGCGTGGGTGACCGCGTGAGCATCATTGAGGTCAGCCCGCCCCTGGGCTACAAGCTCCCCGATAATCCTGAAACACAGATTGTCGTGAGCGGCGACAATTCGGGCGACCTGACAGAGAAGATGCTGGAAAAAACAGTTTTTCTCCGTAATTTTAGCCAAAATCAACTAGTATACTAGTGGACGAGTCCAGTCAATGCGTCTATAATTGAAGCTGGTTAAGCGCTCACATTCCATCTCTTTATCTAAATGTGTGCGGCAATATTTCCATAAGGAGGAGAAGTCATGTTACGTAAAGGATTGGCGGCGCTCCTGTCAGCCTCGCTGCTGCTCCTGTCCGTGGGCTGTGCCAGCGGTCAGCGACAGTCGGGGGTCGTGCGCCTGACCTATGCGGAGGTCAACCCCAAGGACTCGCTCATGGGACAGACCGCCCAGTTTTTCGCCGAGAAGGTCAAGGAGCTGAGCAAGGGAACGGTGGAGATCAACCTCCAGGCCAGCGGCGTCCTCGGTGCGGAGAACGACGTGCTGGATACCATGGTGAGCAATGGAGGAACCATCGATATCTCCCGTGTCTCGGCCTTCAGTCTGGTCAATTACGGCTGCAAGAAGAACGCCCTCCTAGCCCTGCCCTATACGTTCAAAGATCGGGCACATTTCTGGAAGTTTGCCAAGAGCGACCTGGCCACGGAGCTGCTGAACGAACCCAACGAGTTGCAGATCGGCCTGCACGGTCTCTTTTTCTGTGAGGAGGGTTTCCGCAGTTTCTTCTTCAAGAATAAAGTTGAAAAACTCTCAGACCTCCAGCACAAGAAAATTCGTGTCTCCAGTGACCCAATTATGACGGGTACCGTGAATAACCTCGGGGCCTACGCCACACCGATCTCCTTTGGTGAACTCTACAGCGCCCTGCAGACCAATGTGGTCGACGCCGCAGACCAGCCTGTCGTCAATTATGAGAGCAACGCTTTTAATGAAGTCGCCCCCTACTTCCTGCTCGACGAGCATACCATGGGCGCGGCTGAGGTCATCATGACAGACTTCGCCTGGAATAAGCTCAATGACGAGCAGCGCAAGGCCGTTCAGGAGGCCGGGCGCCTCGCTGCCGAGCACAATCAGCAGCTCTCCCAGAGCTTTGAGGATAAGGTGGTGGAGAAGCTCAAGTCCAAGGGTGTCCACTTCATCGAAGTTCCCAATAAGGAGGAGTGGCGCGAGGCCTGCCGCAGCACCATTGAGCGCAACATTACGGGCTTTGAAAAGCAGTATGAAGCCATTTTGGCAATGGAAAACTAAGGAGGGAGACCTATGACCAGCAACAGTCGGACGGCAGAGCGGCCCCTGCCCGCCTTCTTCCGCACCATGGACCGCTTCAAGCCCATCTATGACTGGGCCCATCGCATCGTCCTCAACATCTGTAAAGTACTGCTTATCGCAGACATCCTTATTACGAGCTATGCCGTGCTCGGTCGCTATGTGCCCTTTATCAAGGACCCCTCCTGGAGTGAGGAAGTGGTCCTCAGCCTGATGGTCTACATGGCCGTCCTCTCGGCCGCCCTGGCCCTGCGCAAGGGCACGCATATTCGCATGTCGGCCTTCGACCACTACCTGCCCCGCAAGCTGCGCCTGGTCTCGGACCTCCTGGCCGATGCCTGTGTCCTCATCTTCGGCGTCATCATGCTGGTGGTCGGCCTGCGTGTCTGCTGGTACATGCGTCTTGGCAGCTACAGCAGCATGCCCTGGCTGAGCCGTTTTTGGATGTACTTTCCCATTCCCCTAGCCGGTATCGTCATGCTCATCTTTGAACTCGAGCGCGTCTACCAGCATGTGCGTGCCTTCTTCGTCCCGGAGGACGTGGAGCAGGTCCCGACGCCCGCCACTGAGGAGGTGAACAAATGAGTCCCGACAGCATCGCAATTCTCATTCTGCTTGGATCCTTCTTCCTGATGATCCTGCTCCGCTTTCCCATCGCCTACAGCGTGGGTCTGTCCTCCGCCCTCTGTCTGCTCTACATGGGCCTGCCGCTGAACACTATCTGTCAGTGGATGGTCAAGGGTGTCAGCTCGATGAGTCTGATGGCCGTTCCCTTTTTCATTACGATGGGCTGCCTGATGGGCGTGGGTGGTATCAGTGAAAAACTCATCGCCCTGGCCAACGCCTGTGTCGGCTGGATGCGTGGAGGCATGGCCATGGTCAATATTGTGGCCTCCTATTTCTTCGGCGGCATCTCCGGTTCCGCAGCGGCGGACACCGCCTCCCTCGGCACCATTCTCATCCCGATGATGGCGGACCAGGGTTATGACCGGGATTTCTCTACGGCTGTGACCATCACCTCCTCCTGTGAAGGTCTGCTGGTTCCGCCCAGTCACAACATGGTCATCTACGCCACCACCGCCGGCGGCATCTCCGTTGGCAGCCTCTTCCTGGCGGGCTATCTGCCCGGTGCCCTCCTGGCCCTCAGCCTGATGATTGGCTCTTACATCATCTCCGTGCGCCGCAACTATCCCAAGGGTGAGCGCTTCAGCCTGCGCAACCTCGGCAAGCAGATTCTGAAGTCTTTCTGGGCCCTGGCCGCCGTCATCATCGTGGTGGTCGGTGTCGTGGGCGGCTACTTCACGGCCACGGAATCCGCCGCCATCGCGGTCATCTACAGCCTGATCGTCAGTCTCTACATCTATAAAGGCCTGAACTGGAAGGGGGTCTGGCGCGTCCTGGGCGACTGTGTGGACACCCTCGCCATCGTCCTCATCCTGATCGCCACCTCCAGTGTTTTTGGCTACTGCCTGACCCTCCTGAAGGTACCTGAGCTGGCCTCCAACGCCATCTTGAGCATCTCCAACAATCCCATCATCATCGCCCTCCTGATCAACCTGATCCTCCTCTTCCTGGGCTGCATCATGGACATGGCGCCAATCATCCTCATCGCCACACCCATCCTCCTGCCCCTGGCGAAGTCCGTTGGCATCCATGAGATCCAGTTCGGCATCATGATGATTCTGAACTGTGGCATCGGCCTGCTGACCCCACCGGTCGGCGGCGTCCTCTTCATCGGTTCGGCCATTGCCAAGACCCCGATGGAGAAAGTTGTCAAGGCCACGCTGCCCTTCTATCTCTGCATGGTCGTCACCCTGCTCCTGGTGACCTTTGTCCCACAGATCAGCCTCTGGATCCCCAGCCTCTTCGCCAACTGATGCAGGGCTGAGCACTAAATATCCCGGCCCAGCAGCCCAGGTCCCCCGCCCCTCAGACGAGGGAGGGGAGGGGCCAGGCTGGGCCCTCGGCCAGGGCGCTCCTCGCGTCTTTCTGCGCGCCAGGAACGCCCTGTCCGAGTTTCGCTCCAGAAGCCCCTGTGCAGGGTCTTCGGAAGCGGCCTAAGCCGTGTTTTGTCACGATTTTTGCCCCAGGCAAAAAAGAAATAGAAAGAGGTATGAGAGTATGAAAATGACGTTTCGCTGGTACGGTAGCCAGAGTGACAGTGTCAGTCTGAAGCAGATTCGTCAGATCCCCGGCATGACCGGCATCATGGGCTTCCTGGATTACAAGCCCGCAGGTGAGGTCTGGACCGAGGAGGAGATCAAGGCCTATGTGGACGAGGTCCATGCTGCGGGCCTGGCCTGTGAGGTCATCGAGAGCGTCAACGTCCACGAGGACATCAAGATGGGCCTGCCCAGCCGTGACGGCTACATCGAGGCCTATAAGGAAACCATTCGCAACCTCGCGAAGTACGGGGTAAAAGTCATTATCTATAACTTCATGCCCGTCTTCGACTGGCTGCGCACCGACCTGGCCCGCGAGATTGAGGAGGACGGCTCGAACAGCCTCTATTTTGACGAGGCCGAGTTGGGGGAGATGACCCCGCTGGACATTGTGCGCAAGACGGCTGAGGACAGCCAGGGCTTCACCCTGCCCGGCTGGGAGCCTGAGCGCCTCGCCCTGCTGGAGCAGACCCTGGAGCAGTACAAGCACATTACGCCGGACGACCTGCGCGCCAACTTCAAGTACTTCCTGGAAGCGGTCATTCCCGTGTGTGAAGAATGTGGGGTGCGCATGGCCTGTCATCCGGATGACCCGGCCTGGCCGATTTTTGACCTGCCCCGTATCGCCCACTCCAAGGAGGACTACGACAAGATTATCGGCCTTGTCGACTCCCCGGCCAATACGGTCTGCCTCTGCACGGGGTCCCTGGGTTCCGAGCCGAAGAACGACATCCCTGCCATCATCCGTCACTTCGGTAGCAAGGACCGCATCGGCGCCCTGCACCTGCGCAATATCAAGCACCTGGGGCCGCGCCGCTTCCGTGAGGCCAGTCACCTCTCCTCGGACGGCGACCTCGACATGTATGAGATCGTCCGCGCCGTCTATGAGACCTGCCCTGAGACCTATGTGCGTCCCGACCACGGCCGTATGATCTGGGACGAGGTGGGACGCCCTGGCTACGGCCTCTATGACCGTGCTCTGGGAGCCTGCTATCTCAATGGACTCTGGGAGGCCATTGAGAAGAATGAGAAGAAGGGACACTGAGCATGGGACTGCAACTGACTAATAAGGGCCTCCAGGACCGCAAGGACTGGGAGGCCAAGGGCATCCGCCTGCCCCAGTACGACCGCCCGGCCATGCAGGCCAGAACCATTGAGGAGCCCATCTGGCTGCACTTCGGCGGCGGCAATATTTTTCGTGGCTACATCGCGGGCCTCCAGGAAGAACTCCTGAACAAAGCCGAGGCCGAGCGGGGCATCATTGCCGTTGAGAGCTTCGACGGTGAGAGCATCGACCGTATTTATAAGCCCTTCGAGGCCCTGACCCTCTATGTTCGTCTCCACGCGGATGGAGAGAGTGATCTCCAGGTCATTGGCGCTGTGGCCGACGGCATCAAGTCCAGTCCGGACTTTGCCGAGGACCACGCCAGGCTGCTGCGCTACTTTGCCGCCCCCAGCCTGCAGATGGTCAGCTTCACAATCACGGAGAAGGGCTACGCCCTCAGACGTATGGATGGCAGCTACCTGCCCGTAGTCGAAGCCGATATGCAGGCGGGGCCAGCGGGGGCTCAGCACGTCATGGGCATTGTCGCCGCAGGCCTGCACAGCCGTTTCCAGGCGGGGGCTAAACCCCTGGCCGTGGTCAGCATGGACAACTGTTCCCAGAACGGCCGCAAGCTGCGCGAGAGCGTGCTGGAAATTGCCCGTCAGTGGGAGCAGCGGACACTGGTGGCCCCTGGCTTCCTGGCCTGGCTGGAGGATGAGACCCAGGTCGCCTTCCCCTGGTCCATGATTGACAAGATCACACCGCGTCCCGCTCTGGAGATCCAGCAGCGCCTGGAGGCCCTGGGCATCGAGGACATGAAGGCCATGGAGACGGCGAAGCACAGTTTTATCGCCCCCTTTGTCAATGCCGAAAAGGCCCAGTACCTCGTCATCGAGGACCGCTTCCCCAACGGGCGTCCCGCCCTGGAGAAGGCTGGCGTGTACATGACGGACCGCCACACCGTCGAGCAGACGGAAGGAATGAAGGTGCAGACCTGTCTAAATCCCCTGCATACGGCCCTGGCTGTCTTCGGCTGCCTCCTGGGCTACACGAGCATTGCCGCCGAGATGCAGGATGAGGCCCTGGTCGGTCTGATCCGCCAGCTGGGCTATGTTGAGGGCATGCCCGTAGTCATTGACCCAGGGATTCTTTCACCCAAGGACTTCATTGACGAGGTGCTTGAAGAGCGCCTGCCCAATCCTTTCATTCCCGATGCTCCTCAGCGCATCGCCATGGACACCAGCCAGAAGTTGCCCATCCGCTTCGGGGAGACGCTGAAGTCCTATTTGGCTAAGCCCGAACTGGAGGTCTCAAGCCTGCGTGCCATACCCAGCGTCTTTGCCGGCTGGCTGCGCTACCTCATTGGTCTGGACGACCAGGGGCAGGAGATGGCCTGCAGCCCAGATCCGCTGCTCTCAGACCTGCAAGAACGGCTGGCCGGACTGCGCGACAGCTTTGGTCAGGAGCCGCAGCCTGAGCAGCTGAGGGAGCTGATTCGCCCCATTTTGAAAAATCAGCAGATCTTTGGCCTGGACCTCGTCGAGGCCGGTTTGGAGGAGGCGGTGACGCAACGTCTCTGCGCCTTCCTCAGTGGTCCTGGGGCTGTGCGTCAGTACCTGGATCGTGAGTTCCGAGGTTGATTCCGTGCCCGAACCGAGGGAACGCAACCGTGCTTGGGTGGCCAGGAGCATCCGGGAAAAGATCATCCGTCTGGAACTGCTCCCAGCCGCCAGAATTAGTGAGGCCCGCCTCGCCGCCGAGCTTGGCGTCTCTCGGACTCCGGTCCGTGAGGCGCTCATGGCCCTGGCGCGGGTGGGCCTCATCCAGGTCTTTCCCCAGCGCTACAGTTTTGTCAGTTACATTGATTACCGGGTTATCGAGGAGGCCCAGTTCGCCAGGCAGGCCCTGGAGCTGGCCGTGCTGGAGGACTTTCTGCGCCGGGCGGGACCTGCTGTGTACCAGGAACTCCACGCTCTTCTGGACCTGGCGGAAGAGGGCTTTACAAGGGCTGAGGCCATGGAGGTCCTGGCCCTGGACCAGCGCTTCCACGAGTCGCTGTTCCTGTATTCCGGGCACGAGCTCTCTTGGCAGCTCATGGCGGAGCTGCAGGTGCACTTCGACCGAGTCCGATACCTGCATTTGAAGCTGCGCCGTGACCCCCGGGTCTGCCAGGAACACAGGGCCCTGCTTCAGGCCCTGGAACAGGGGGAATTGGAGCGGGCGAAGTCCCTGATGCTGGGGCACCTGGCTCACTATCGCCAGGATCGGGAGCTGATTGTGGCCCACTATCCAGATTACGTCCGCCCCTGAATTGGTGGGCCAGGACTGTGGGTATAGTGGAAGGGGAGATGGGCATGTCGGAGCGAGCTGCACAGAAGTCGGGACCCGAGATCTGGGATTATTACTATGTCGATTCGCGCAGGGATTGGGTGATCATCTGCCCAGGGGGCGCCTATTCCTGGCTCTCCCCCCGCGAGTCAGACCCTGTGGCCCGGGCCTTCAACCGGGCGGGCTACAATGCCGTTGTCCTGCGCTATAGCACCCTGCAGCGGCTGGGGGAGGGACAGGCGCTCGGGGACAGGCCGGTCCAGGAATTGGAGGAGCTGGTGACAGAGCTGAGGGCGGAACACCCGCGGGCCAGAGTCTATCTCAACGGCTATTCGGCAGGGGGCTACCTCTGCCTCAGCTATCTACGGGCCTGCGCCCAGCAGGGCAGGGAGCCTGGTATCAGCCGCTATATCCTGGCCTATCCCGTGAGCAACGGGGGGGCAAAAAGTGGTCACGCACGGACGGGAGCCGCCCGCTATGGGAAGGCCCAACCGGATGAGGAGACCTGGCCCGACCAGCTTTATGCGAGCTTTCCTCCAGGCTTCATCTGGCACACGGCCGAGGACGCTTCGGTCCCGGCGGCGGGCAGTCTGGAACTTGCCGCCCAATTGCTGCGGGCTGGGGCCAGCGTGGAGCTCCACATCTTCCCACACGGCCGCCACGGCCTTTCACTGGCTACGGCGGAGGTGGAGGAAGTGGACAAGGCCCGTCTGCGCGACCCCCATGTTGCGCGCTGGTTTGACCTGGCCCTGGATTTTCTGCGCCTGGACGACTTGCCGCCCCAGGCCGCTCCGGGCCTGGGCTGAAAAAAGCGCTGACGTAGAGGGGAGAGGGTTCCAGCTGGTGGTGGCTGGGGGCCAGCGGTCTGACCTGATCAGGGGGGCTTGCCCCCTCTTTTTTTTGTCCCTTTGGACCGTTTGCAGTTTTGTCGTTTAATTAAAAATGAAATTTTGTTAGCCTACACTATTGCAAACGATGGCTAACTGTTATAGGATACTAACCGTTTCAAGAGAAGGAGGATGGGTTCTGATGCTCGAGAAGAGGCAGAAAATAAGCTGGTTCCAGCGCCTGGCGGCGATGCTTCTGGGTATATTTGTTCTTTCGGCCCTGCCCGGTATGCTCGTACATGCGGCGACTGAGCAGACGACTGCGAGCTCACAGCTGACGTCTACGGGCCAGAAGAAGGCCTCCGCCAAGAAATATAACAACTATGAAGAAGTGGCCAGAGACATGCACGAGCTCTTTACGGCGGCGCGTGAGGCCATTTCCAAGGACGATAAACAGGCCGCCTACGATGCGGTCAATTCCGCCTATTTTGATTACTACGAAATCCACGGCTTTGAGAAAAATGTTATGGTCGCCCTCTCCCGCACACGTGTGGGTGAGATTGAGGCCCTGTTCCGCGACATTAAGATGAGCCTGGCGGGCAGCCGTGAATTTAATGCTGAGGCTGTACAGGAACAGATTAAGCTCCTGGACACCAAGGTCTACCGCGACGGTATGGTGCTCTCGGGCATGGCGCCGACCGATTCGCCAGACAGCGTAGGTGCGGTCATCCTGGGAGATGAGGCCCCTGCAGCTGATCAGGCGGCCAATCAGCAGAGTCAAAAATCCCCTGCTGCTTCCGCGGGGAGCGGCAAGGTTCCTGCTGCGGATCCGGCCTTCATCCGCAACGTCTCCTTCTTCACCTCTTTTGGCCTTATGCTGCGGGAGGGCTTAGAAGCCATCCTGGTCTGTGTGGCCATCATCTCCTACCTTGTCAAAACAGGGAACAAGCATCTCTGCAAGGGTGTGTACATCGGAATGCTGGCGGCCCTTGTCTGCAGCGTCTTCCTGGCCATTCTGATTGAACAGCTCTTCGGCGGCGTAGGCCAGGAGTTGATTGAGGGCTGGACGATGTTCCTCGCCGTGGCGGTGCTCTTCTGGGTCAGCAACTGGATGCTCTCCAAGAGCGAGCACGAGGCCTGGGACGCCTACATCCACAAGCAGGTGCAGAATTCCGTGGATCGCAGAAGCTACCGCGGTCTGGTCCTAGCCGCCTTCCTGGCAGTCATCCGTGAGGGTGCTGAGCTCATCCTCTTCTATAAGGCCGCAGTCACTGGAGGCATTTCGGATACGACATATTCGGCCCTCGGTTTTGCGGCGGCGGTCGCCATCCTACTTGCCGTTTTCCTGATCTTCCGCTTCACTTCGGTCAAACTTCCCCTCAAGCCCTTCTTCTATGCGACGAGCATCCTGCTCTACCTGCTCTGCATCAGTTTCATGGGCAAGGGTGTGGTCGAGCTCACCGAGGCGAACGTCATCCTGGGAGGTACGGAGATTCCCGCCCTGTCCTGGATTAACGTTCCGGAGCTGAATATCTATAACCGTGCGGAGACCCTGATTCCGCAGCTGATGTTGTTAATTGCTTCCCTCTGGATCCTGCTGTCCAATTGGGCCCGCGGGAGAAGGCAGCGGAAGGAATTAAATAAAAAGAATGCGGAAGCGCTCCAGGCCTAGGGTCTGTCACTTCCAGAGAATTAGGAGGAACACATGAAGAGAATTCTGAGCGTGGCAGTCGCCGCCAGCGTACTCGCCCTGGGTCTTGTGGGCTGCGGTGGCAAGCAGCAGCCGGAGCAGACCAAGGCCCCTGAGCAGCAGCAGGCTGCTTCCGATGCCAAGCAGAATGAGAAGGCTGGCGATGACAAGACGATCAACGTCACCCCGAACAGCGGCTTCAACGAGATTGAGATTGGCAGTCCCGTAGAGGTCGGCCCCTTCGAGATCGCGATGGTCTACTTCCAGGGTGTGGACATGGTGCCCCAGGGCCGTCAGCCCAGCGCCGCCGAGTCCGACATGCACCTTGAGGCCGATATCCACCTGACCAAGGAAGGCTCCGTTGACTACGGCTTCGGCGGTGGTGACAGTGTCTGGCCCGCCTACCTGACGGTTGAGTACAAGGTGCTTGACAAGGATGGCAAGGAAGTCACCAGCGGCAGCATGATGCCCATGAACGCCGATGATGGCGCGCACTACGGTGTGAATATCAAGAAGGGCGTCGTCCCCATCGGTCAGTACAAGATCGAGCTCAGTGTCCAGCCCAGCCAGGACTACCTCCTGCACGTGGATGGTGAGACCGGTGTTCCTCTGGCCAAGGATAAGGGCGGCGATGCGAGCACCTATTACCAGAAGCAGACCGCGACCTTCGACTGGAACTACGACGGCAGCCAGCTGCCCAACAGCTGATTGTAGTCAGGCGAAAATATGTGAACCGGGTGTTTTTGCATCCGGTTCTTTTCGCGTGTTTGGCCAAGCTGATAGACCTCCACGGCTCTCTCGGGTCCTGGGGCTTCTGCAGCTCCTGGCTCCCTGAGTCGGACATCTGTCCGTCCTGGCGGAGCAGAGAGGAGAAAAGAGTACAGCGATGTTAGCTTTTCTAGTAGATATTTGTTCATCTCTTGTGACCTACGCCCTTCTGATGGGTTTTTACTTGTCTTTTGTACAGCGTGAACGCGGACTGCATGCGCGGATCCTTCTTGCCAGCAGCGGATTTCTGGGCTGCCTCGTCTCCTTTATCCTCTTCTATCTCCGGCACAGCCAGCCCAAGCGGATGCTGGTTCCCCTGACCCGCGTCAACCGCCAGATTATTGCTGTCGCTGGTGCGGGCCTCCTACTGGCCCTGCTCTGTGCGCTGCTCCTCCTCGTACTGAGCTTCTGTCGCCGTCCGGCCTCCGAGCAGGGGGGTCCGGCCCGGACCCCCTCCTCTCTGGAGGAGCTGCGCAGCCAGGCTGGCCTGCCCCTCTGGCTCGGCCTTCCCCTGGGCTTTTCCCTGGCCCTGGCCAGTGCCTGCTTACTGATGAGCAAGCTTCCTTTTATTCTCCTAAACACGAAAAATTTCGTCGCCTTCGGCGAGAGCTCCTTCGGGACGGAGTCCTTTTTCCGACTCGGTGGCTTTCTCCTCGGTCTCTTATTGATGTTCCTCCTCCTGCTCGCCGTGGCCCAGCTCTATCGACGCATGGACAGCCGGGCCTACGCCTGCTTCGGTCTCCTGCTCCTGCTGGCCGTCTCTGTGGACCTGGGCAGCCAGGCCCTGGGCGCCCTGGCCCGCCTGCGCTTTTTAGTCAGCAGTCAGCAGAACTGGGTCTTTAATATCATGATGTTCCACGACCAGGCTGAGGGGCTGATTGTGAGCCTCTACCTGGGACTGATCTTTCTGGTGGCCCTCTACGTCTTCCTGCGACACCTCCGTCTCCAGGGGAGCTTCCCCCACTCCGCCGCCCGCCGTAAGGCCCGCTACTTCCTTCGGAACTGTCGGCGTTGGGCCCTCGCGGGCCTGGCCTTCATGCTGGTCTCCCAGCTCCTGCTGACCGTGGTCAAGGCGGAGATCAATAAGCCTGTGGAGCTGACCCCGCCTCAGCCATATAAAGAGCAGGCCAACCTCATCCTGATTCCGCTGGAGGAGGTCAATGACGGCCATTTGCACCGTTTCTCCTATAAGACCGACGGCCATGATGTGCGCTTTATAGTGGTTAAAAAACCCCAGGGAGAGTCCTACGGCGTGGGCTTGGACGCCTGTGACATCTGTGGTGTGGCAGGCTACTTCGAGCGCAATGACGAGGTGATCTGCAAGCGCTGTGACGTGGTGATGAACAAGGCCACCATCGGCTTCAAAGGCGGCTGCAATCCCGTTCCTTTTGACTATAAGATTCAGGATAAGACCATCATCATCGACAAGTCGGTACTGGAGGCGGAGAAGGAACGCTTCCCCAAGGAGCAATAGTCGGAGAAGGAGATAGATAGGCCATGTTTTGGAGAATGGTACGCGGGACCCTGTTCCGCCAGATGCGCAAAATGGCGATGATCGCCTTTACCATCGCCCTCGGAATCTCCCTGTCCACCGCCATGCTCAATGTCATGCTGGGGGTCGGAGATAAAATCAACCAGGAGCTCAAGACCTACGGGGCGAATATTTCGGTAGTTCCTAAGGATCTTTCCCTGCTGAGCGACCTCTATGCCCTGGATGGGGGAGAGGGTCTGGAACACGCCTTTTTGCAAGAGGAGGATGTGCTGAAAATCAAGCAGATTTTCTGGGGCTATAACATTCTGGACTTCAGCCCCTACCTGAAGGCGGAGCTGGAGGCCCCCGGGCTCAGCCGTGACCCACATATTAAAGGGCTCGGAACCTGGTTTGACAAGCATTTTACCCTTGGCACCGGTGAGGAGGTCCAGGCGGGCTGTCAGTCCCTGAAGCGCTGGTGGACGGTCGAGGGGTCCTGGCCCTCCGATGAGGCCCAGGACGAGGTTCTTGTGGGGAGTCTTCTGGCCGGACGGAATCAGCTCAAGCTGGGGGACAGCCTGGAGCTGCGGCAGGCTGGTCGTGGCAGGTCCTATAAGGTCGTGGGCATCCTGGAGGCTGGCGGTGAGGAGGACGAGCAGGTCTTCCTGCCGCTCGCGGCGATGCAGGAGCTGACGGGTTTCAAGGGTCGCGTCTCTTCCATCGAGGTCTCGGCCCTGACGACGCCAGATAACGATCTGGCCCGCAAGGCCTCACAGAATCCGGATTCTCTGACACCCAGCGAGTATGACACCTGGTACTGTACAGCCTATGTCAGCTCCATCTGCTACCAGATTCAGGAGGTGGTCCATGATGGTGTGGCCAAGCCGATTCGCCAGGTGGCGGAATCCGAAGGCGGTATTTTGAATAAGACCCAGTTGCTCATGACCCTTGTCGCCATACTGGCCTCCATTGGCTCGGCCCTGGGCATCAGCAATCTGGTTACGGCCTCCGTGATCGAGCGCAGCCAGGAAATCGGCCTGATTAAGGCCATTGGCGGACGCGATACGCGCATTGTCCTGCTCATTTTGACGGAAATCCTTCTGACGGGCTGCTTCGGTGGCCTCCTCGGCTACATACTTGGACTCGGTTTCACGCAGATTATTGGCATCAGTGTCTTCGGCTCCTACATCGCCCCGGCGGTGATGGTCATCCCCATCGACATTGCCCTGCTGCTGGCCGTTATCCTGATCGGCAGCATCCCCGCCATCCGTTACCTGCTGAAGCTCAAGCCCACAGAGGTTCTGCATGGCCGCTGATTCCGGCCCTGCCAGGGTTCAGCAACTGTCTTTTAGTAGCCTTAAGGCCCTGCCGCTCTTGGCAGGGGGAGGAGATTAGATCATGCACAAGCGCAAAATGTACTGGAAAATGGTTCTGAGCTCACTGCTCCGCCGCCGCAGCCGCATGTTTGTCGCCCTGCTGGCCGTGGCCATAGGAGCGACGATCATGTCCGGTATGGTGACCATCTACTACGATATTCCCCGGCAGCTGGGCAAGGAGTTCCGCTCCTATGGTGCCAACTTCGTCATCCTGCCCAGTACGGAAGAAAAGATCAGTCAGGAGCAGTTCGATCGGGCCCGTGAGCTCCTGCCCGCCGGCCGCGTCGTCGGCATGGCCCCCTACCGCTATGAGGCCACACGCATCAACCAGAAACCCTACACCCTGGCTGGTACCGATATGGAACAGGCCCGCAAGAACAGTCCCTTCTGGTACATCGAGGGGGACTGGGCCAGCAATCAGGATGTGGACGAGGTCATGATCGGTAAGGAGATCGCCAGGACTCTGAATCTCGGCGTCGGTGACAGCTTTACTGTTGACGGAGTGAAGTATGGGCGCAACGTCGTGGCCTCCTCACAGACGGACAGCTCTGAGGACAGCCTCAAAAAGAACAGCGAAGAGGACTATTACCGCCATAAATTTCAGGTCAAGGGCATCATCACAACGGGCGGCTCCGAAGAAAGTTATATTTTTCTGAATCTTCCGGTGCTGAATAAGCTCATGGAGGACCAGACCCGTATTGACAGCATCGAGTGCAGCATTGAGGGCCGCGCTGAGGAGCTCCAGGATCTGGGGCAGAAGATTCACCAGACCGAGGCCGCCCTGGTCGGCCGTCCCGTCAAGCGTGTGACCCAGTCCCAGGACCAGGTCCTGGCCAAGCTCCAGACTCTGGTGCTCATTGTCAACACGGTTGTGACCATACTGACGATGATCTCCGTCCTGACCACCATGCTGGCCGTCGTTGCCGAACGCCGCAAAGAGATTGGTCTCAAAAAGGCCCTGGGCGCCCCGGACCAGGCCATCATGGCCGAATTTCTGGGAGAGGGCGTGGGCCTGGGCATTTTCGGCGCTGTTCTCGGTATCGGCCTCGGCTTTCTCTTCGCCCAGCGCGTCAGCCTAAGTGTCTTCGGCAGGGCCATCGAGTTTTCGTTCTGGATCATCCCGTTCACCCTGCTGGTCTCCGTCGCTGTGACCGTCCTGGCCAGCATCTGGCCAGTCAAGCAGGCGACGAAGGTGGATCCGGCCCTCGTCCTCCGGGGCGAGTGAGGCCCGTCAGAGGATTAGGCTAAGCTAAAATCTGCTAAAATATAGAGCCGATTAGGGCTCTCGCAAACAGCATATAAGGAGGTAGCCCCCATGGACCAGGTGCTTAAGACAGAGCAAAACAGTACAGGGACTGAGGAGCGTCCCGTCATTCTCGAACTTAAAGGAATATCGAAGATCTATGAGACGGTCAACGCCCTCCAGGACATCGACCTTCAGGTCAAAAAAGGGGAGTGGGTCTCCATCATGGGCTCCTCCGGTTCCGGCAAGACCACCCTCATGAATATCATTGGCTGCATGGACAAACCCTCCTGCGGCCAGGTTCTCATTGCCGGTCAGGACATCACGAAGGAGAGTCAGAAGAGCCTCACGACCATCCGCCGGGAGAAGATCGGTCTGATTTTTCAGCAGTTCCACCTCATCCCCTATCTCACAGCTCTGGAAAACGTCATGGTCGCCCAGTACTATCACAGTATGACCGACGAGAAAGAGGCGATGGCGGCCTTGGAAAAAGTCGGACTCAAGGACCGCGCCCGGCACCTGCCCAAGCAGCTCTCCGGTGGCGAGCAGCAGCGTGTCTGTATCGCCCGAGCCCTTATCAATAACCCTGAGATCATCCTTGCTGACGAACCGACAGGCAACCTCGATGAGGCCAACGAGAACCTTGTCATTGAGATCATGCGACAGCTGCATGCCGAGGGGGCGACCATCGTCGTCGTGACCCATGACCCCGAGGTCGGCGATGAGGCGGAGCGCAAGGTGATCCTCGACTATGGAAAAATCAAAGAAATTGTCGATCTGGCCGCCCAGCGCCGCGAGGCCTGAGCCGTATTCTGAGCGACGAGTAGAAAGGAACTGATAACTATGAACAAGCGACTGCGTATTTCCGCCCTGGCCCTTTCCGCCGGTCTCCTATTCTCGGCCCTCGCAGGCTGCGGAGGAGCTCCGAAGCGGGACTTTTCGAAGCTGAAACTTAAGGACGGCCACTACACGGCGGTGTACAAGGATGAGACGGAGGATGACAAGTCAGCCTCGACTTGTGAGGTGGAACTGACAATTGAAGGTGGCCGCATCGTGGCCTGTGGCAGTCGCGAGCTGGATGCCAAGGGGAATGTCAAGGATGAGAGCTATGGCAAGGGGCTGGGCGGCCAGTCCGAGTCCAAGGCCCAGATCGCTTTGGAGGGTATCCGTAAGTATCCCGAGCTGCTCGTTCAGAAGCAGGATCCGGAGACCGTCGACGGCATAAGCGGAGCCACGGTCTCCCTCAAGCGTTTCAAAGAGGCCGTTTGGAAGGCCCTGGAAGAGGCCAGCAAATAATGGGGCTTAGCCTGGCCCAGGACAGTGCCGGCCCAGACTGTACGAGGCCCCGGACTTCGGAAGAAGCGGGGCCTTCTGCGCAGGTTCTTCCAGCCAGAGCCGGCGGACCCTTTCGCCCAGCTTCCCGAAGTTTACGTAAAGAAAGGAAATGTGCATGACACCGAGCACCCAACAACGCATCTACGCTGCAGGTCTGGCCCTGGTCAGTCTCCTGGCCGCCCTCATCCCCTTCGTTCTCCGTCCTGTGTGCGGGGCCATGCCCGACGGGCGCTATATGTCCTGTCACTATAGCGGCATACTCGTCACCGTGCTCTACGCCCTCCTGGTCCTGTGGGCCCTGCTCCTCGTCTTCCTGCCCCGCCAGCGTATCCTGGCCCTGCTGCTGGACCTTTACTGTATCGTGGCCAGCCTGGCGGCGCTTCTGATCCCCCGGCGCATCGTCCCCGTCCACTATGACCAGAGCCATCTTTTTGGCCTCTGTAAAAAGCTTGCCATGCCCTGCCACCAGACTTTTGGCCTCCTCCTGCCCATTTCCATCATCCTGATACTAGTCGCCCTCTTGCATCTGATTAAGCTGGCCCTCGACGGCAGGCAGGGGAGGAAGTTCCCCGCCTGAGCTCCGCTGTCCCGTCATATATAGAAAGCAAAGGTTCTAGCCATGTCGCACAGCCCCCACGTCACCCCCAGGTACCTCGCCCAGGCCAATCTGCGCCGCAACCAGGGGCGCAGCCTGCTCCTGATTTTTCTCAGCCTCTGCCTCTCCGCCCTGCTCTTCGCCAGCGCCCTGCTCGCCATAGGTCTGCGCCGCGGTCTGCATAATTTAGGAGACCGCATGGGCGCGGATATCATGGTCGTGCCTGAGGGCTATTCGGCTGAGATGGAGGCCATCTTGCTTCAGGGCAAGCCGAGCAATTTCTATCTCAAGGCTGAGGCCCTGGAAAAAGTAGCCCGACAGCCCGGTGTTGAGCGCCTCAGCCCGCAGATTTATATTGCGACGCTCAAGGCCTCCTGCTGTTCCTATCCGCTTCAAATCATCGGCATTGACCCGGAGACAGACTTCATTGTCCGATCCTGGCTCCACTCGGGATCGGCCCATGAGCTGGGGGATGGGGAGCTGCTGATCGGGGCCCACGTCAATGCCGAACTCGGCCAGCAATTGAGCTTTTTTAATGAGAAAGTCCGTGTCAAGGGCCAGCTGGAGTACACGGGCATGGGTTTTGACGCCTCGGTTTTTGTCAATCTCAACACGGCCCGCGCCCTGGCCCGCGCCGCTGAGCGCCAGGCCCCCCAGCCCCTGGCTGAGGACCAGAGCCTCATTTCCACCATTATGCTGCGCTGTAAACCTGGCATCGATCCTGCCAAGTTGGCGGCGAAAATCAGTGCCGACTACGCTTCCGAGGGGATCTTTGCCATTTTTAGCCAGAACTTTGTCCACCGTATAGGAGAGCGCCTGTCCGGCCTCAACTTCTACATCTATGTCAGCCTTGGCCTGAGCCTGGTCCTGGCCTTTGCCATCTTATTCCTCTGTTTTCTGATGGCGGCCCAGGAGCGGCGCAAAGAGGTGGGAACCCTCTATATCCTGGGGGCCAGGAGAGCCCATATTGCCCGAATCTTTAGTCAGGAGGCCCTGAGTCTGGCCCTCTGGGGGAGCCTTGCGGGCCTGCTGCCTGGCGGGCTTGCCGCCCTGCTCCTGCTCCCGGCCCTGAGCCGTCAGCAGGCCCTTCCCGACAGCCAGATCACCCTGGTCTGGGCTCTGGCCCTGGCCCTGGCAGTGGTCCTCCTGTCTCTGATTCTGGCCCTTCTGGCGGCCCGACTGGCCGTGCGTAAGCTGCTTAAGTCCAGTCCCCAGGAGCTGCTACACTAGGCTGCGCTCAAGCCTGCTTTTCCAAGTATCAGCGAGCAAAGGAGACTTCCATGTTGTTAGAAATCAAAGGCCTCTGCAAGGCCTATCCTGGCCCCAGGTCCTCCAAGACCGTGCTGCAGAACCTGGACTTTTGCCTGGATCGCGGCCAGTTCTGCCAGATCGTGGGCCGCTCAGGCTCAGGGAAGAGCACGCTGCTCAATATTGTGGCTGGTATTACTGAGGCGGAGGAAGGGTCGATTCAGATCCTGGGGGAGGACTGGCGCAGTCTCAGTACTGACCAGCGAGCCGAGTTCCGCAACCGGCATCTGGGTTTTATCCCACAAGAAGCGGTGCTGTTACGCAGCCTGACCAGCCTGGAAAATATCCTCCTGGCCGAGGGGCTGTATCCGGATGAGTCGGATAGTTTGGGGCGGGCCCGTTACCTGTTGGAGCGCCTGGGGATACGGGAGCTGGAGGGGCGCTATCCCCAGGAGCTCTCGGGGGGCGAACGGCGCCGTGTACAGATTGCCAGAGCCCTGCTGCGGAGTCCGGAGCTGCTCATCGCCGATGAGTTGACAGGGGACCTGGACCCCCTGACCTCAGAGGAGATTCTGGAGGATCTGCTGAAGCTTCAGAAGGAGGGCCTGGCCATACTGCTTGTGACCCATGAGCTGGACAGCCTGCGCTATGGGGATCAGGTCCATACGATGGAGGGGGGACAGCTGCATGCGGGCTGTCGCTTCTGGACTCCGGAGGGGACCCAGGAGTCAGGGCGATGAGGGCCCGCTCTGGAGTCCTGGGCCTGCTCGTCCTGAGTCTGCTTCTGGGCCTTTTTCTGGGCGCCTGCCAGTCCCCGAGTGCTGAGGAGCAGGCTCTGATGCGGGACGTGGAAGGGGAAGAGCGGCCCAGAGGGCCAGAGGACGGCCTGCTGCGCCTCCCCCTGCTGGAGGGGCAGGTCCGCAGCCTGGACCCGCTGGCAATTGAGTCCGCCACAGAACTTCTGATTTACCGTCAGCTCTGGCGTGGACTGGCCTATCTGACTGAGGGGGAGGAGGCTGGGATCAAGGCCCAGCTGGCCAGCTCCATCCAAACTTCAGACGCTGGCCTTAGCTGGCAGATCGACCTCGATCCAGAGGCCCGCTGGTCCGATGGCCAGCCCATCCGTGCCGCGGACCTGCTGCGGTCCTGGCAGGAGCGGCTGCGAATTCTGGAGGAGGCAAAGGCGGCGGGACAGCGCCTCAATCTGATGGCCGAGCGGGCTCTGGGGCCACTGATTCAGGCCGAATTTCATTATGGTGAGGAGGCTCAGAGGGACCAGAAGGAGCCGCTTGAGGCCCAGGAGGACACGCCGCCGAGGGTCCGTGTCGCTGAGGGGGGGAGGCGCATTCTAGTCCAGTTTCCCAAGGCCCAACCCAGCTTCGATAAGCTCCTGACCTGGCCTGTCTACGATCCCCAGCCCCCCGCTGAGGGACTTTACAGCGCTGCCTTCTGTGTCGAGGGCCAGGTCCCACGGGACGCTGCCGGCTGGGCCCAGACCGGGGAGCTGAGACTCCGGCCCAATCCACAGACGGCTGGGAACAGCTCTATTAAAGGCTTGAATTTTTATGTCTACAAGCAGAGCGAACAGGCCTGGGAGGCATATCGGCAGGGAAAGCTGGCGTTGATCGGGGAGCCGCTCTGCCCCCTGCCGCAGCAGCAAAAGTCCCAGCTGGCAGGCTATCCAGGATTCCGGAATCAGAGCAGCCTCTTTTTCTCAGCCCTTTATTTTCCACAGGGACAGTCAGGGCCACTGGCGGACTGGACGGACTTGCCAGAGCTCCTGCTCGCCGCTACAGAGCGGGAGCGCCTTGGGCCCAGCACCCGCCACGACGCCTCCCAGCCCTATGGGGGGACCGAGTCCCTGACTCTGGAAGCAAAAAAGGCCCTGGAGGCCCGTTTTGCCGAGGGGCTGGAGCTCAGAAATCTAAAAGTGGAGAAACTGGAGCCGCTGCTGGTTTTCAGCCCCAGCGAGGAGACGGGTTTTCTGGAGACCCGCGCCGTGGTCAAGGACTGGATGAGCCGCTACCGCCTGCCCATCCACCTCCAGCAGCGCGAGGGGCTGCGGGCCAGTCCCTGGGACAGCAGGTCGGCTGCGGGGGAGCAGGCCTGGGCCCTGCGTCTGGAATTGGCCCTTTTTGGCCCGGCGGAAGCGGAGCCCCAGGCCTATGATGAGGAACTCACAGCGGGCCGCCTGCTGCCCCTGTTACAGCTCAGCCAGGCCCAGTGCGTCCAGCCCTGGCTGGACCTGGGAGGGGAGGGGCCGCGTGGACTCCTGGACTTCGCGCGCTGTAGTTTCCGCTAGCTGCTCAGACCTTTGTCAGTCTGCCTGTGCATATTTTGCCTTCACTATTGATATTTACTCCTCATAGTGTTAGCATTTGCTCAGGTGAGTTCGCTGAAGCGAACTGCTAAAACGAAAGGAGTACAACAATGTCCCTGATCAACAGAGAATTGGATGATTTTCAGGTTCAGGCCTTCCACGAGGGCAAGTTCAAGACTGTGAGCAAGGAAGATTTGAAGGGCAAGTGGTCCGTCTTCTTCTTCTATCCTGCGGACTTTACGTTTGTCTGCCCCACCGAGCTGGAGGACCTCGCCAACAAGTACGCTGACTTCCAGAAGCTCGGCTGCGAGATCTATTCGGTTTCCTGCGATACCCACTTCGTGCACAAGGCCTGGCACGACGCTTCGGAGCGCATCAAGAAGATTAACTATCCGATGCTGGCCGATCCCACAGGCAAGCTGGCGCGCATGATGGAGGTCATGATTGAGGAGGATGGTCTGGCTGAGCGCGGAACCTTCGTCGTCAATCCTGAGCAGAAGATTGTGGCCTACGAGGTCAGCGCCGGCAATGTCGGCCGTAATGCAGATGAGCTGCTGCGCAAGGTTCAGGCCCTGCAGTTCGTCCACGAGCACGGCGATGAGGTCTGCCCTGCGAAGTGGCAGCCCGGTGCGGAGACTCTGAAGCCCTCGCTGGATCTGGTCGGTATGCTCTAAGTCCAGCCAGAACTGCTCATGTTTATTCAGGGACAGGCGGGGCCTTCGCCTGTCCCTTTTTACTTTGAAAGTTTACCTTACATAAAATAAAAACTAGGTTAGCCACGGTGCAGACTAAGGAGGAAGCTCATGCTCAGCACGGAAAACGCCGGCCAGGCGGCTCTCAATGTGGATCCCAAGGCAGTCTATGACGCCATCATCATCGGTGGAGGGCCCGCGGGCCTGGCGGCAGCCATCTACCTCAGCCGCGCCCAGTACCGCGTCTTGGTTCTCGAGAAGGAGGCCTTTGGCGGCCAGATTCGAATTACGGATGAGGTCGTCAATTATCCGGGTCTGCTTCGCACGGACGGGCGCTCTCTCACCGCCACCATGCGCCAGCAGGCCGAAAATTTCGGGGCGGAGTTCCTCCTCGCAGAGGCCCAGTCCCTGGATCTGTCTGGGACTTTAAAAGTCGTCCACAGCAGCCGCGGACCCCTCTATAGCTTTGCCCTCCTCATCGCGACCGGAGCCAATCCCCGACGCATTGGCTTTGTGGGGGAGGAGGACTTCCAGGGACGTGGTGTGGCCTACTGCGCGACCTGTGATGGAGAGTTCTTCACGGGCCGTGAAGTCCTGGTTGTCGGTGGGGGCTTCGCCGCCGCTGAAGAGGCTGTGTTTCTCACGAAGTACGCCAGCCAGGTCACCGTCCTGGTGCGCAGGGAGCAGTTCAGCTGCGCCGCCTCAGCGGCCCGGGCCTGCCTGGAGCACCCGAAGATACAGGTGCGCTTTAATACCACACTGGAGGCGGTGGGAGGCGATGAGGAGGGCCTGCGCTATGCCGAGCTGCGGGACAGGAAAAGTGGGGAAAGCTGGCGCTACCAGCCAGCAGATGGCCGGACTTTTGGCGTTTTTGTCTTTGCTGGCTATGTCCCAGCCTCCAGTCTGGTCCAGGGTCTCTTAGACCTGGACGAGCGGGGCTACATCATCACGGATGGGCAGCAGCGCTGCTCCGTACCAGGGGTCTACGCCGCCGGCGACATCTGCATCAAGGAGCTTCGCCAGGTCGTGACAGCTGTTTCGGACGGTGCCATTGCCGCCACCTCTATTGAGAAATATGCGGAGGCTCAGCGCCAGGCCACGGGCCTGCATCCCGAGTGGCGGGCCCCCGAGCAGGCCCCTTCCGTGGCCCGGCAGGAGTCTGAGCCCGCGAGTCAGAATGCGGCTGAGTCCGCTGGCTTCTTCAGTCCGGAGATCCGCCAGCAGGTCCAGGCTGTGGCCGCGCGCTTTAGTGAAGCGCTGGTCCTCCGCGTGTACCAGGATGAGAGGCCAGTCTCTCAGGAATTGGCTCAGGTCATGGCCGAGCTTGCGGAAATGGCTCCGGAGCGCCTCAGCCTGGAATGTTACGGGCCTGAGGAGGAGGTCCAGACCTGGCCCCTGTCTGAGCGGCCTCTGGTCCAGGTCTGTCAGGCTGATGGCAGGCCGAGTGGTCTGGCCTTCCATGGCGTGCCCGGAGGGCATGAGTTCCAGTCCTTCATTCTCGGTTTGTATAATGCCGCAGGTCCTGGACAGGCGGTGGAGGACGAGATCCGCAAGCGTGCCCAGCAGGTGGCGCCCAGCCGCCTCCAGCTCCTGGTCTCCCTCTCCTGTACCCAGTGCCCGGAGCTAGTTGTTGCGGCCGGCCGCCTGGCCACGCTGAGTGGGGGCCGCATCCGACTGGATGTCTATGATCTCAATCACTTTGCCGCGCTCAAGGAGGAACACCAGATTATGAGCGTACCCTGCATCCTCCTGCAGGAGGGGAAGGTCAAAAAGTTCGGACGTAAGAATATGGCGGAGCTTCTGGACCTCCTCGAAGAAACGGCGGCTTCCGAGGCCTGAGGTCCCCAGCTTCACTGTGGAGTTCCGGCCCGCCATAGTTCCAGGCGGGGCGAAAGCAGAGAGAAAGAGGCCCAGCTCACAGGATTTGTGAGCTGGGCCTCGGCCTTGGTGGCGACTGCATCTATAAGCCGGGTTCTGTCTTGAACAAGCATTTATCTAGGCCAGCCATCTCTGACTGGCTCGAGCCACCTCCTGGAGACCTGCGGGCCGCAGTCCTGTCTCCGCCACGGTGTTGCTCCGGATGGGGTTTACAGAGCCTCCCTCGTTACCTCGGGAGCGGTGAGCTCTTACCTCGCCATTTCACCCTTACCCCCAGAGGGGCGGTATATTTCTGTTGCACTTTCCTTGAGGTCGCCCTCACCGGGAGTTACCCGGCACCCCTGCCCTGTGGAGCCCGGACTTTCCTCACCCGCGGGCTTTCGCCCTGCGGCCGCGCTTGTCCGACGCACTCGCCGCCGTCCATTATACGCGAAAATTCTCTTTGGGGTGGACTCGGCTTGCAGGCCCTGGTCCCCTGTGCTAGAATCGACCAGAATATTGACTATGAGGCGCAGTAGGCGCTACAGGAGGACTTGATGCATACAGCGGCGATCATTTTGGGCATTATTGATGTCCTGCTCTGCGTGGCCATGGTAATTCTAGTTATCATGCAGGAGGGGAACTCCCAGGGCCTGGGAACCATTGGCGGCAGCGCTGAGACTTTTTTTGGCAAGAATAAGGGGCGGAGTATCGACGTGGTTTTCAAGCGCATTACGACGGTCCTCGCCGTCATCTTTGTCGTGGTCACGATTGCGCTCTACGCCCTTATCAACCGAGCCTGAGTACGGACCGGGATCGGCGTCCGGTCCTGTGGGGAAATACTGAGCGGAGTAGCTTCTGATGGGAGTTGCTCCGTTTTTTTTTGAGGAGTGGAGGTTTATAGATGAAAAAAGGACTATGCTTCTTGGCCCTTCTGGCGGGCCTCTGCCTCTTTCCGGCGGGAGTCCTGCACGGGGCTGAACTGAGTCCTGAGCACGGGACCGAAGTGACGGTGGCAGCTCTGGTGGAAGAGGCAGCGCCGCCGCTGGCTGAGGCTGAGTCTGGCGTGACGGTGGAGGCGCTGGAAGCCCCGGCCCAGTCAGATGGGGATGAGGCCCTTCAGCCAGTCGACACAGAACGTCTGGATGAGGCGGCGCCGAGCACAGCGGACGAAGGCCTGGGCGCGGGGGAGGACAGGGGGCTGACAGAGGCCTTGCAGCCGTCCCTGGATAAGTTGCAGAGCGGGACCAGCAGTCAGACTGTCCCTGCTGAGTCCGCTGCTGAACGGGCGACCAGGGCGACGGGGCGCTCCGCTATTACGGAAGCGTCTTCTGCGACGGAAGCCTCAGCTGCCATAGAGACCCCAGCTGCCACGGAGGCCTCAGCTGCCACGGAGGCCAGTCCCGCGGCAGACGCGAACCAGCCGCTTCTCAGTGGCTGGCAGGTGGAGGGTGGACGGCGTTACTACTACAGTCCGGAGACCCATAAGCGGCAGCTGGGCTGGCTGGAACTGGATGGCCAGCGCTACTATCTCGACCCTCAGCAGGCTGGGGCGGCGCTCAAGGGCCTGCAGCAGATTGGCGGCCATTATTACCTCTTCAGTACGAATGACTGCCGCCAGCTGACAGGCTTCCAGCGCTACAGGGGCCAGCGCTACTACTTCCAGCCCCAGGATAATGGCCGGGCGGCCATGGGTCTGGTGGAGATCGCGGGGCAGAAGTACCTCTTTAGTACGCGGGACGCCCGGCAACTCGTGGGTCTGCAGCGCTATCAGAATGAGCGCTATCTCTTTAGCACCCGTGATGGGCGCATGCTCAAGGGCCTGCAGCGTTTTGGCCAGCAGCGCTATCTCTTTAGCACCCGTGACGGGCGCATGCTCAAGGGCCTACAGCGCTTCGGTCAGGACTGCTATCTCTTCAGCACTGTGGATGGCCGTCAGCTGACAGGCTTCCAGCGCTATCGAGGCCAGCGCTACTACTTCGACGCCGCCAAGCGCGGTCAGGCGCTGCAGGGCTGGCAGGACCTGCCGGGCGGCCGCTACTACTTTGATCCCCAGAGCCTGAAGGCCCTCTCTGGCCTCCAGTGGGTCGGGGGCCGGCTCTACTACTTCGATGAGCGCCAGAATCACCTGCATTACGGCTTCCGTGACCTGCCCTCAGGCCGCTACTACTTCGATCCGGGAACTGGCACCGCCCATGTCAACTGGCTCGATCTGAACGGGGCGCGTTACTTTTTCAATCCCGTAGATGGCGTCCAGGTCCGGGGCTGGCAGGATTTGCCGACCGGCCGCTACTACTTTGACCCCCAGAGCCTGAAGGCCCTCTCTGGCCTCCAGTGGGTTGAGGGCCGGCTCTACTACTTCGATGAGCGCGAAAACCACCTGCACTACGGCTTCCGTGACCTACCCTCAGGCCGCTACTACTTCGATCCAGGAACTGGCACCGCCCATGTCAACTGGCTCGATCTGGAGGGTGAGCGCTATTATTTCAATCCTGTCGACGGCGTCCAGGTCCGGGGCTGGCAGTCCAGGGAGGGGGAGCGCTACTTCCTCGACTACTACAGCGGCAAGATGCGAAAATATGAGTGGATTTTTGATGACTATCGCCACTATTTTCTCGCCTGGGATGGGCGGGCCCTGCGCTCCGGCACCTATGAACTGGATTGGCGCAGCTTCACCTTCGAAGACGATGGGGCCCGGGTCAAGAGCCAGGACCTGTGGTACGTGATTCCGGAAATTTGTAAGGGATACAGCGCCTATGACTTCTCCGTCTATTACGAGGCGGAGGGGACGGGGGCCAGCTACTCCTATCATGGTGAGGATCAGCTCTATCCGGCAAGCGTCATTAAAACATTTGTGGCCGCTGCCTACTATGAGGCCCTGGAGCGGGGCCTGGTCAGCTGGAGCGACTCCGTAGAGTCCTCCCTGCGCGTGATGCTCACCGTCAGTTCCAATGACGGTTATAACCGGCTGGTCTATGCCCTGGGCAACGGGAGCTGGAGCCGCGGCTGTGCGCGGGTCAATGACTTTTGCCAGCGCCACGGCTATACGGCGACGGGCGTGCACCACAGTCTGCACCCCAGCGGCTACGCAATGACCTCGGACGGAGGGGGCAAGAATAAGTCCTCGGCCCGAGACAACGCCCGGCTGATGTTGGATATTAAGACGGGAAAACTGCTCAACGCGGATAACACAGCCCGGCTGATGCGCCACCTGGGGGACCAGCGCTGGAGGGACAAAATCCCGGCCGCAGTACCTTCCTGGGTTCCTGTCTATAATAAGACCGGTTACACGATTATGGATTATGGAGAGGTGGCGCAGGACAGCGCCTACGTCGCCCGCATCGGCCACGGCTACGGCCTGTCCATCTTCATCCGCAACGGTTGGGGCGTGTTGGATACCCCCCGTGGCTATCGTATGTTCCAGGACATCTCCCGCGCCGTCTACTACTATGGCCTCTGGTAGGATCCCAGCAGCCGCCCGCGAAGGGGGGCGGGGACGCTTGGAAAGAGCAGACTGAAAAAAGGTGCTGGGTTCAGACGCTTTGCGTTTTGACCCCGGCGCCTTTTTCCATAGTCCCCGGGGTCTGGTCCAGGCAGCTGTACGCGGAAAAAGACTATAATAATCCTGTCGGTCATGAGGGGAGTGAACAGTGCTATGGCGCGTTTTGTAGGTGTTTTGGTCGAGAAGCAGGGGCGGACTCTGGTCCAGCTTCGGCAAAAAGGCTTAAGTTATGAGATACGCATCCCGGGCAGCCTCCTGCATGGGGCCCCTCTGGGCAATCTCGTCGCGGTGCTGGTCCCCGATGAGCAGGTGGAAAGGGCCCTGGCCCGCGTGGAGGGAAGGGAACAGTATGCCCCACTGAGCCTCCAGGGCGAGGTGGAGCGGGTGCTCGGCAATCCTGAATTCAGCGACGTCCAGATGCAGGGGATTATCGAGGCCCATGGCCTGGCCACAGACTTTCTCCCCGAGGAGCTGGCCGCCGCGGAGAAAGTCCCGCAGACGCTCAGCGAGGCCTACATCCAGCGCTGTCTCAAGGCGGGACGGAGGGACCTGCGCAGGCTGCGGACCCTGACCATCGACGGGAAGGATGCGAAGGACCTGGATGATGCCATTTCGATCCGCCGCCAGAAGGACGGGAGCTACCGCCTCTGGGTTCATATCGCCGATGTCAGCCACTACGTGACTGAGGGCTCTGTTCTGGATCAGGCGGCCCTGTCCCGGGGCAATTCCACCTATCTGGCTGATCGGGTCCTGCCCATGCTGCCGGTTCAGCTCTCCAACGGTATCTGCAGCCTCCATCCAGAGGTTGACCGTCTCTGCCTCAGTGCCGAGCTGGACTTCGATGCCGAGGGACGCCGCCTGGGCGGACGCGTCTATCCCTCCGTCATCCGCTCGGACCTCCGCGCGAATTACCAGGATGTCCAGACCCTCATCTATGAGGGGGGAAAGGTGCCTGAATACCGCTCTTTTAAGCATATGCTCCAAAAAATGGCGGACCTGGCCGCCCTCCTGCGGGCCCGCCGCCGTGAGCGGGGCTTCCTGGACTTTTCCCTGCCTGAGACCAAGCTGCAGCTGGATGCTGAGGGCCAGGTCCAGGACATTCGACCCTATCCCCAGCAGGAGGCCCAGCAGATCATCGAGGAGTTCATGATCGCGGCCAATGTCTTCGTTGCCGAGCACTTTGGGCCCCTCTGTCCAGCCTTCATCTACCGGGTGCACGAGAAGCCGGACCTGGAAAAAATTGAGCGCTTCGCCCAGGCCGCCCGCCAGGTGGGCCTGAGCTACAAGCTGCGCGAGCTCAGCGAAATCCAGAGCCTGGCCCGTGCCGCCCGCGAGATTCAGGACTCAGAGGCTGCGGACCTGCTCCAGCAGCTTCTCCTGCGCTCCATGGCGAAGGCCCGCTATGATCGGCGCTGTCTTGGCCACTTCGCCCTGGACGAGGACCACTACTGCCACTTCACCTCGCCCATCCGCCGTTATGCTGACCTCTTTATCCACCGTATGATCCACTACCAACTTGCAGGTAAAAAATCTGGGGCTGGCCGCCAGGCCAAGGCCCAGGCTGCGGCGGAACGTTGCTCGATCTGTGAGCGGGAGTCCATGGCCGCGGAATATGAGTCCGTGGAACTTAAGATGGCCGAGTATATGGAGGGGCGCGTAGGGGAGGCCTACGTGGGCCAGATTGTGGGCCTCATCGCCTCGGGGGCCTTCGTCCGTCTGGAGAATACGGTGGAGGGCTTCTTGCCCTTTCGCCTGCTGGAGGACCACTTCGTCTACAACGAACAGGAACTGCGGGCCCTGGGCTTGCGCAGCGGCCAGGAACTGGCCGTGGGCCAGTTCATACAGCTGGAGCTGGCGGCGGTCTCTGTGCCCCGCCGACACATTGACTTCCGTCCCCAGCTCCCGCTCCGAGTCTGGCGTGGGGGCTACGCCCTGCCCCCAGATATGGTGAACGGGACGGGGGGGAGTTCCAGGGCCAGCGGTCACGCGACCATCGTCTTTCCCCAGCGTGAGACCAGGGGCCAGCGCCGTCATCAGCGGCGACTTGAAGCGGCCCGCCTGGCCCTGGAGGAGGCCAGACAGGCCCGGCAGACGGCAGAGGAAGCCAGGTACCGGGCCCAGGTCGCCCTGGAGGCCGCCGGGCTCAGCTGGTCTGAGAGGCTTCTGGAAGAGCCTTTAGACTGGGATGGAGAGGAGCAGGTTCAGAATCAGGCACGGCGTCAGCGTGCCCAGTCCAGGGTCCAGAACGGCCGCCGCCAGGCCCCTGGACCTAAGGGCCTGCGCCGGCAGAAGGCGTCCCGCAGCCGGAAGAAACGGGCTTCCAGGCGGCGCTAGGATCGGGGGGCTTTTGCCAGATAGCTTATAGGGAACAGAAAAAACTGCTGAACGCCCATTCAGGTTTCAGCAGCCGCCTGGTGACAGTCAGAAAGAGGGGGCTAAAGAAGGGGCCCGGCCCGGTGCTGGAGCCTAATTGGCCAGCTCCGCTGCCCGGAAGGTCTCCAGCTTCGTCAGGAGGTCCTGGCAGTCCTGGCTGTGTATGCGCACGTCGATGACCTCGTCCAGATTTAGACTGAAAATCCCCATAATGGACTTCGCATCCACGACATAGCGACCCGAGATCAGGTCCACGTCATAGGGAAATTCATTAACTATGTGAACAAAGCGCTGCACATCTTGAATCGTGTGGAGCATGACCCGCAAATGCGTCATACAAGGCCTCCGATGTTACAATCTGTTCTCAATTTTAGCACAAGTCTGTTGCTGGGCCCCAGGGGGGCCTGGGCCCTGTGGTACTATCTATTACTACACTAATCTATCGACGCTTCGGAGGTCGCCATGCAACCTGCACTAAAAATATATGAGATGGCTCTCGCCCAGGGCGACAAGGGTAACTTGCACGTCACGCTCTACTCCCCCCCGGAGCGGGCCAGGCTCAAGGGGATCGTGCTCCTCGTCCACCAGTACGGGGAGAATGCGGACCGCTATCGAATTTTTGCCAAGGAGGCCCTGGTTCCCGCCGGCTACGCCCTGATGGTCCCCGACCTGCCTGGCTGTGGCCAGTCCTGGGGGGCCCCTGGCCAGTGCCAGCTGGAGGAGGCTCTGGAGGCTCTGGAACTCTGTCAGGACCTCCTCGCCCAGCAGACTCGTGAGCTGCCCCGCTTTCTTTTTGGTCATGGTACGGGCGCGCTTATGGCTCTGGAGTATCTTCTGACCCGCCCCGCCAGTCAGAGCTTCTACCACGCGGTCCTGATCTCCTCACCTTATCTGCGCCAGAGGAGAGAACCCTCGGACCTGCGCTTTAAGCTCTGGGATCTCCTGGCCAAGGTCCTGCCCAGCAGGACCTGTCGCCTCCGCCTGCCCGCGGACTGCCTGACGGATGACCGCCGGGTTCTGATGGACCGTGAGCAGGACAACTACGTCCACGACCGCTGTTCCTGCGGTCTCCGCGTTCGCCTGCACGAGCTCGGAGCGCGCTTAGCCCAGGAGGCTCCCGGCCTCCCCCTGCCCCTCCTGATGATGTACGGCGGGGCTGAGCAGTGGCTGTCCTTACCGAGCCTGCGGGACTTCGCCCGCCAGCTCCCAGAATATATGAACAGCATCGAATGGCCGCACTTCCTCTTCGACCTGCACAATATGCAGGATCGCCGCAGCTACTTTGACACAGTGATCGAATACCTGGAACTCTGCTTGCAGCGTGGATTACAGGTCATTCCCCAGGCCCGGGAAGCGGCTGTTGAGCAGCTTCCTGCCGACGCTGTGGGAGAGCCTGAAGAAGCGTTTGCAGAGGGCTCGGAAGCCGGCCCTGAGCAGGGTACAGAAGGGGCGGAAGAGCTGGAAGAGCTGGGCGCTGCGGCTGGCAGTTTTGAGGCCATTGCGGCTGATGACGCCCTGGATGCATATCTGGATGGAGCTGCTGGGGAGGAGCCCGAGGAAGACGAGGGACAGGAAGAAGCCGCCGTTCCAGAGTATTTGGCAGAGGGAACTCAGGAGGAGGACGAACTCTTTCCGAGCGACTGGGCTCGCCGCCACGCTGGGGACTCTGAGCTCAGCGCTGAGGACTCCCATGGCTGAGCCCCAGCCCTACCGCGTAGCCCTCGTCAATCTGGGCTGCCGCGTCAATCGCTATGAGGCGGATGCCGTCCTCCAACAGTTTCGGGCCCTCGGCTTCACGGTGGTCGACTACCAGGAGGCGGCGGATGTCTATGTCGTCAACAGCTGCGCCGTAACGGGTGAGGCCGTACGAAAGTCTGGCCAGTTCCTGCGCCGGGCCCGCCGCAGGAATCCCCAGGCCCTGGTCGTGGCCATGGGCTGCGTCCAGGCCCTGGAGGGCGCCCACTGCGACGCGGACCTTTCCATCGGCTCCAAGGGCAAGGGCCGCTTGGCGGCTGAGGTTCTGAAGCTGCTCCAGGCCCGCGGGCAGGTCCAGGCCCCCTCGCTTGTGGACTGGCTCTCCGCTCCGGAGCGTTCAGGCTATTTTTTACAGGGCCGCCGACAGAAGCCTGAGGGCGGACCCAGTGCTCAGCGCTATGCCGATTTTGAGGAGCTGGGTCACGTCGCCCAGCAAACGGAGAGTAGAGCCTTCATAAAAATCCAGGATGGCTGTAACCAGTTTTGCACCTACTGCACCATCCCCCTGGCCCGGGGCCGTATCGCCAGCCGTCGTCCTGAGGAGGTGCTGGCTGAAGCGCGGGAGCTCGTGGCAGCTGGCTATCAGGAAATTACCCTCACCGGCATCCATATCTGTTCTTACGGCCAGGACCGTGGCGAGGGCATTGCCGCCCTCATGGATCTCTGTGCTGCGCTGACCAGCCTGGAAGGCCTGGAGCGCCTGCGTTTTGGCTCCATGGAGCCCCTGTCCATTACGCCCGAATTTCTGGAGCGCTTCGCCCAGAACCCTAAGCTCTGCCATCACCTCCACCTCTCTCTGCAGAGCGGTTCAGAGGCTGTTCTCACCCGCATGGGACGCAACTACCGCCCCGCCGACTATCGGGCCATAGTCCAGGGCCTGCGCGAGCGCATGCCAGACTTCGAGATCAGCACGGATATCATCTGCGCTTTTCCGGGTGAAAGTCCAGCCCAGCACCAGGAGAGTCTGGACTTTTGCCGTGAGATGCGTTTTTCGCACATGCACATCTTTCCCTATGCCCCCCGGCCGATGACCGCCGCAGCCCGCATGCCGGAACAGCTGAGTAAGGAGGTCAAGCAGGCCCGCTGCCAGGACTTTGCCACTTTGGAGCAGAGTCTGCGCCAGGAGCGTCTGGAGAGCCAGCTCGGTAGGGAGCTGAGCCTGCTGGTTGAGGAGGAGCTGGAGACGGCGGAGGGCCGCTATTGGGCTGGCTACAGTGACAGCTACCTTCCCTTGCGCTACCGGCGTCCCGAGGGCAGCCCCCGTCTGGCTGAGCTGCTTGAAAAGAGCGGTAAGCGGACCCTGCTCCTTCCGGTCAAGGCTGTCGGCTGCACCGGGGACCATGTCCTGGTCCAGCCCCTCTAAGTCTTTGGCTGGACGGGCCTGCTACAAGCCTGCTAACTGTGAAGAAAGTACAGAAAAGTCCCCGCCTTCGGGGACTTTTCTTGTTTAATACAGATGATATTCTAGAATTACGCATATTATCTATTGAAAATTCACTTATAGCGTTTATAATGCCTTTTATAAGCAAATGGAGGTTCCCAATGAAACGTCTTGTTAGCAGTCTTTGCATCGCCCTGATCAGCCTGGGCAGTCTCGCTGCCTGTGGGGGCGGTCAGAGTTCTGAGGTAAATAAGCCCCAAACAGAACTTAGCAAACTGGCTGGTCCTGAGGACCTGAAGCAGGTTCAGATCGCCGTCCAGCGTGGCACAGTCGGTGAGACCCTGGCCCAGGAGCTCCTGGGAGATAAGGCTCAGGATCAGCTGCTCAGCTTTGAACTTTACCCCCAGGCCATCGAGGCCCTGAAACAGCACAAGGTCCAGGCCATCATCATGGACGAGAAGCCCGCCCAGGCCTACTTGTCCAGTAATAAGGACAGCCTCATGATCCTGCCTGAGCCGATTCAGGAAGAGTCCTACGCCATCGGCATTAAAAAGGGCAACAGCGAATTGAAGCAGGCTGTGGACAAGGCCCTGAAAGAGCTGAAGAGCAATGGGGAGCTGGAGAAGATCTTTGCCAAATATGAGGGCAAGGAGCAGACGGAACTGGCGGCGTTTAAGGCCAGTGACATCGACCTCAATCCCGAAGGAAAGAAGGGGAGTCTGATCGTCGGCTTGAAGCCGGACTTCCCACCCTATGAGTACCTGGATTCGCAGGGGGGCTATCTGGGCATCGACGTGGAGCTCTCGGCGGCCCTGGCCAAGGCCCTGGACTACAAGCTGGAATTCCGCAACATGGCTTTTGACGCCCTCCCGGCGGCCCTCAACGCGGGGCAGGTGGATCTGATCTGCTCGGGTCTGACCGTCACCGAGGAGCGCCTGAAGAATATGGATTTCTCGGAAGTCTATTATGAGGGGGCCAAGCAGGTGGCCCTCATCCTGAAGGCGAATTACGCGGGGGTGAAGCAGTGAGCCGGACCACTCTGGGCCGGCGCGGACAGAGCTGGGCCAGTGTCCTGATCTGGCCACTCTGCTTCCTGGGCCTGCTGCTCATGATTCTCCCTGGGCCGCTGTTTCAGGTCTCTTCCTGGCACTTGTTGGCCCAGCGTTTCCAGCAGAACTTTCTGGAACAGGGACGTTACTGGCTACTGATTAAAGGCCTGGGCAACACGCTGCTGATCACCCTCGGCGCAACCCTGATGGGCATAGTCCTCGGTCTCATGATGAGCCTTTTTCGCGTCCTGCACCAGGCCAATGGCCGCTTTGCCTTTTTGGACGCCCTGGCCCAGGCCTATGTCACCGTAATCCGTGGTACGCCGATCATGGTGCAGCTGCTGATCTGGTATTTCACGATTTTTTCTTCACTCCGCCACGTGAATGGGGTGGCCCTGGCCATCCTGGCCTTCGGTGTGAACTCCGGGGCCTACGTCGCCGAGATTTTTCGTGCCGGTATTCAGTCCATTGACGGGGGACAGATGGAGGCGGGCCGTTCTCTGGGTCTGAGCTACGCCCGAAGCATGCGCCGCATCATCCTGCCACAGGTCCTGCGCCAGAGTCTGCCCGTGCTGATCAACGAGTTCATCGCCCTCCTGAAGGAGACGTCCATCGCCGGTTACGTGGCCGTGGATGAGCTGACCCGCGCGGCCCAGAATATCCAGAATCTGACCCTTGAGAGCAGCCAGCCCCTGCTCATGGCCGCCCTGATTTACCTGCTGATTGTCGTCAGTCTGACGGCCCTGGTCAAGCGCATCGAAAGGGGGTTCCAACGCAGTGAACGCCAAGCCGCATAAATCCGCTCCGGCCGCACAGGAGCAAGCTGAGAGTCGGAAGGACCAGCCGCTGCTGGAAGTCCGCAATCTGCATAAGTCTTTCGGGGACCTCCAGGTGCTCCGGGGCCTGGACTGCCGGGTCTACCCAGGTGAGGTCCTGGCCATCATCGGCCCCTCAGGCTCAGGGAAGAGCAGCTTCCTCCGCTGTCTGAATCGCCTTGACCAGGCTGAGAAGGGGGCTGTTTACTTCCGTGGCCAGGACGTCTTGAAGGCCAGGGAAAAAGAGCTGAATCAGCTGCGCCAGCACATGGGGATGGTCTTTCAGCACTTTAATCTCTTTCCCCACCTGTCGGTGGTGGAGAACCTCTGCCTCGCCCCACAGGAACTCCGACTCATGGGGGCCCAGGAGGCCCGGGAGGAGGCCATGAAGCAGCTGCGGGCCGTAGGGCTTGAAGCCAAGGCTGAGGCCTATCCCAAGCAGTTGTCGGGAGGCCAGAAGCAGCGGGTGGCCATCGCCCGCGCCCTCATGCTCCAGCCCGACCTCCTGCTTTTTGACGAGCCCACGTCGGCCCTTGATCCTGAGATGGTTCAGGAGGTCCTAAATGTCATGCAGGGCCTGGCCCAGGAGGGGATGACCATGCTCGTGGTCACCCATGAGATGCACTTCGCCCGCCAGGTCGCCAGCCGCGTCCTTTTTATGGATGAGGGACTGATTGTGGAGGAGGGGACGCCGGAGCAGATTTTTACCCAGCCCAGACAGGAGCGCACACGGGCCTTCTTGTCCCGTCTCAGCCCTCGCACCTAGTTTTGTAAGAAGTATAGGTAAAATCAGCCTATGCTCCGCTCTTTTTGTGCCAGCAGGGGATAAACGTGTTAGAATGTGATAAAACATTAAATCCTTTCGCCCCCGTCTGTTCTATAGCGGGGAGGAGAGAAGAGGAGGTCACATGTCTGACAAGAAGCAAATCGCCCTCGATAAGCACCGTGAGTGGAGAGGCAAGGTTGAAGTCATCGCCAAGGCTCCAGTAGGTAGCCGTGAAGAGCTGGCCATCGCCTATACCCCAGGTGTCGCTGAGCCCTGTTTGGAAATTTCTAAGGACGTCGACAAGTCCTACGAGTACACGCGCCGCTGGAACCTGGTTGCGGTCGTCACGGACGGCACGGCCGTCCTGGGACTGGGAGATATCGGTCCCGAAGCTGGCATGCCGGTAATGGAAGGTAAGTGCGCCCTGTTTAAGGCCTTCGGCGACGTCGACGCCTTCCCGCTCTGCGTGCGGTCCAAGGATGCGGACGAGATCGTGCGGACCATCGAGCTGCTGGCCGGCTCCTTCGGTGGCGTAAACCTGGAGGACATCTCCGCCCCCCGCTGTTTCGAAATTGAGCGCAAGCTCAAGGAGCGCTGTGATATCCCGATCTTCCACGACGACCAGCACGGAACCGCCGTAGTCACCCTGGCGGGGCTGATCAACGCCCTGCGCGTGGTCGGCAAGAAGCTGGAGGAGGTCCGGGTCGTGATCAACGGCGCCGGAGCCGCGGCCATCGCCATCACGAAGTTGCTGATCGCCTGTGGTCTGCGCCATGTGGTGCTCTGCGACCGTAAGGGTGCTGTCTATGCGGGGCGCGAGGGCCTGAATGAGGCCAAGGAAGAGATTGCCGCGCTGACGAACCAGGAGCGCCAGGCTGGCCAGCTGGTCGACGTCATCAAGGGTGCCGACGTCTTTATCGGTGTTTCCGCCCCAGGCGTGCTGACTGAGGAAATGGTCAAGACCATGGCTGAGAAGGCCGTCGTCTTCGCCTGCGCGAACCCCGTTCCGGAGATCTACCCCGACCAGGCCAAGGCCGCCGGGGCCGCCGTTGTCGCCACCGGGCGCTCGGACTTCCCGAACCAGATCAACAACGTGCTGGTCTTCCCGGGTGTCTTCCGCGGCGCTCTGGACGTCCGTGCGAAGGACATCAATGATGAGATGAAAATCGCTGCCGCCTACGCCATCGCCGAGCTGATTTCTGAGGCTGAGGTGGGCCCGGAGAACATCATCCCCGAGGCCTTCGATCCCCGGGTCAAGGACGCTGTGGCCGAGGCGGTCGCAGAGGCGGCCCGCAAGAGCGGCGTGGCTCGTATCTGAGCCTTTCCCGCCCCTCCCGGCGCGGGAGTCCACAGTGGCGGACCCACGTGCTGCGAACTGAGCTTTTAAAGATGGAGAGGAGTTCTGGCTGGACCAGGGCTCCTCTTTTTCTGTGCAGTTTATTTAAGAACGGGCTATTTAAACGGGTCTATTTGCCTAAACTTGCTCCTGCTTTTAGTAAACTTGCGCTGGACCTTTGGTAGAATCGAAGTGAAATTTGTCGATCTTGGAGAAAGCTGGGCCAGACGCCCCGCCAGACCCGACAGACTGCCGCTGAAGCGGAGGATAAGGAGAGGATTATGTTCAAGAGGCATCGGAACTTAGTGCGGCTGGCAGCCGTCCTACTCACGGCTAGTATGGGTCTGACCCTGTTCCCACATGCGGGCCTCCTCCAGGCCGGGGAGCTTGTGTCTGCTCCGTCCCAGTCCTTGAGTCTGGAGTCTGAGCAGGGGGAGGCTGGCGCTAATAGCTCCGCGCCTGCTCCTGACTTAGGAGAAAGTCCGTCCGCAGAGGCGAGCCCAGTCCAGTCTGAGACAGGGAGCACGGGGGAGAATAGCGCGGCATCAGAGCGGGGAAGGGACGAGGAGCTGAGGGACTCGGGCGAGACCGAAGCTCAGGAAGAGCCTGGCAGGTCTGCTGCACTTGAGACGCCGACAGTGGCTCTGAGCTCCGGGACAGAGGCTGAGCAGAGCGCCCAGGAGGCCCGTTCGCGCCGGCGCCGCGAGGCCGCCCAGACCACGCCAGAATGGACTTTGGATCCAGCTGCGGAGAAGGGCGATGAGACTCTCAGCCTGGAGGAGGGCTGGTGGCGCTTCGCCTCGAGCAGTAAGAATGGCAATAGTACGACGAACCCGGCCCAGTATCCGGCCATCGCCATTTTCAAGAACGAATATGACTTCAGTCAGGCGGGACAGCTGGAGCTGACAATTAAAGCCAACAAGGCGGGCACGAGCAACCGCTTTGGCTTTTATCTGGGTTATAAGGACCCCAATAACGGCCTCTTCATCGGCTATGATGCAGCCGGCTGGTTCTGGCAGCGCTACGGGGCCGACGGCCAGTGGATGCAGGGCGCGCGAACAGCTGCCCCCGCAGCCCAGTCCGAGCAGCAGATTCAGATCAGCTGGGATGGGGCGAAGGCCACGCTGCTCATCGACCAGGAGAAGGCCCTCGAGGTGGACTACAGCTCGATGAAAAATCTCTCCAGGAAGCTGGCCATCAAGGGCGGTACCTACGGCAGCGACAATACGGATGTATCCATACGCGCCACGGAGCAGGCCCCGCCTGCCACGGAGGAGCCCGCCACTCCGGCGAAGCTCATCGCCCCCGAGGACATGGAGGTCCTGCAGAATGCGGAGCTCAGAGTCAATGTTTTTAAGAAGTTTCCCCTCGCCGTCGACTATGAGCTGCTACAACTCGGCAAGAAAAAGTTCCACGGCCAGGTTCTGGACCAGCGGCTGGTCGCCATCAATGGCCAGAGCGTGGAACTTGGGGATGCCGAGGTCCAGTACAGCCGGGTCTCAGATGTGGAGGCCCAGTACATACTGACGGTGAAGCAGGCCGAACAGCAGATAGATGCCCAGGTCACAGCCAGGCTCCGCTTGGAGGGACGGGCCCTGCACTTCGACATCACGGCGATTGAGAACAAGGCTGGAGAGGAGCATCCAGTACAGACCCTCAGCTTTCCCCAGCAGAGCCTGATTTCCATTCGCAGCAATCAGGCGGGGGCCCAGTTCAGCGGGGCCCTGATGAGCTCCGATACGACGAAGCCTGGCGATGAGCACTTCAGCTTGCAAAAAAACACAGAGATGAGGGATAGGGATTATACCTACGCCTTCATCTCCGCTGACGGCCTGTCCGCAGGACTCTGGTCGAACTCCGAGCACGACGGTCGCGCCGTGGCCGCCCCGGTGCGCGGCGGCTCCCAGAACACCCGTATCATGGCCAGCACCCAGCAGGTCGAGGGGGAGCAGTCCCTCGGCCTGACTTCCGCACCGTGGTTCTACCACCGGCGGGTGAAGGACTCGCGTGGGCGGAGCTATATCGTCCCTGAGACCGACATGCCGAAGTCTGCGGTGATTTTTGCCGCCGACGAGAACGGGGATGGACAGGTCAACTGGCAGGATGGCGCTGTGGCCTACCGCAGCATTATGAATAATCCTTACAAGTCCGAGGAGGTGCCTGAACTGGTGGCCTGGCGCATTGCCATGAACTTCGGCTCCCACGCCCAAAACCCCTTCCTGACCACCCTCGACAATGTGAAAAAGGTCGCCCTGCACACCGACGGGCTCGGCCAGTCGGTCCTGCTTAAGGGTTACGGCAGTGAGGGCCACGATTCGGGCCACCCCGACTATGGGGACATCGGCTTCCGCATCGGCGGGGCCAAGGATATGAATACGCTGATGCGTGAGGGGCGCAAGCTCGGCGCACGCTTCGGCGTCCATGTCAACGCCAGTGAAATGTATCCGGAGGCTAAGGCTTTTAGCGATGAGCTCGTGCGCCGCCGCGCGGACGGCAGTTTGAGCTACGGCTGGAACTGGCTGGATCAGGGAATAGGTATCGACGGCATCTACGACCTGGCTACAGGGGCCCGTGAGCAGCGCTTTCAGGAACTTAAAGACCAGGTTGGCGACCACATGGACTTCATCTATCTGGACGTCTGGGGCAACCTGACTTCTTCTGGCTCCGAGGACTCCTGGGAAACCCGTAAGATGTCCAAGATGATCAATGACCGCGGCTGGAGAATGACCACGGAGTGGGGCCCTGGAAATGAGTACGACTCCACCTTCCAGCACTGGGCCACCGATCTGACCTACGGCGGCAAGGGCTTCAAGGGCGCCAACTCACAGATCATGCGCTTCCTGCGCAACCACCAGAAAGACAGCTGGGTGGGGGACTATCCCAGTTATGGAGGAGCGGCCAACGCCCCCCTGCTCGGTGGCTATAACATGAAGGATTTCGAGGGTTGGCAGGGTCGTAATGACTACGACGCGTACATTAAAAACCTTTATACCCACGACTTGAGCACGAAGTTTATCCAGCACTTCCAGATTCAGCGCTGGGTGAACAATCCGCTGCTGGCCTCTACCGCTGAGGATCCGAAGAGCAATGGGGGCAATGAGGAAATCACCTTGGCGGACAGGCAGGGCAACAGCCTGGTGATCCGCCGTGGCTCCAACGACCAGGGCAGCAGCGACTACCGCCTGCGCGAGATGCTGCTCAACGGTAAGACTGTCAGTCGTGGCCGTGTCTCCCGTGGTGACAACGGCAGCGGCGGCGACGAGGCCTACCTCCTGCCTTGGCTCTGGGATGCCGAGACAGGCACCTATCTGGCTGGACAGGGCCGCCTCTATCACTGGAATACCCAGGGCGGCCAGACGAGCTGGGACCTTCCTGAGGACTGGAAGGATCTCTCGAGCGTCACCGTCTATGAGCTGACAGACCTCGGCAAGGCTGAGCCCCGGACCGTGCCCGTGTCAGGCGGCCAGCTGAGACTGGACGCCAAGGCCGCCACACCTTATGTCATCTATAAACAGGCCAGCCAGCAGCTGGAGCTGAGCTGGAGCGATGGCATGCACATCGTCGACGCCGGTTTTAATGCCGGTCCTGACAGCCTGCAGGAGCACTGGCTCATCAGCGGCGAGGGTACGGCCTCCATTCAGAAGAGCCAGCACGCCAACCCCATGCTTCTGCTTGAGGGGACGGTTAAGGCCAGTCAGGAGCTGCGCGACCTGCAAGCGGGGCAGCGCTACGCCCTCTATGTCGGCCTTGACAAGCGTGGAGGAGCTTCGGCCAGTCTGAGGGTCCTCAAGGGATCTGAGGTTCTGGCGAGCAATCAGAGTGGTCGAAGCATTGCTCGGAACTACGTGAAAGCCTACTCACACAACACACGTTCTTCCACAGTAGACGGCAGCAGCTACTTCCAGAACATGTATGTCTTTTTCACTGCGCCTGAGGGTGGGGAGCCCCTGCGTCTCGAACTCGGCCATGAGGGCGAGGGCCAGGCCTACTTTGACGACGTCCGCGTTGTCGCCAACGACTACCGGGGGCTGGAGACGGACGAGAACGGAGCGCTCATCCGCCTCAGCAACGACTTCGAGCAGAATGTCCAGGGGATCTGGCCCTTCGTTGTCTCCGCCTCTGAAGGCGTCGAGGACAACCGCATCCACCTCTCCGAGATCCACGCCCCCTTCACCCAGGCGGGCTGGGATGTCAAGAAGATGGACGATGTGCTCCAGGGCAGGTGGTCGGTAAAAATCAACGGCCTGTCCCAGAAGAATACCCTGATCTATCAGACCATTCCGCAGAACCTGCCCCTGGCCCCAGGACGCCGCTACCGTGTCAGCTTTGACTACCAGAGTGGCAGCGAGGGCATCTACGCCTTCGCCCTCGGACATGGGGAGTTCAGCCCCGCCACGGTCAGTTTGGATCCCCTGCCCAAGGCCCTGGGGAGCAGCGGTCACTACGAGACGGAAGTCATGGGCTCGCTGCTCGCTGACTCCTGGATCGGCATTTTCTCGACTTCCAAGGCCCCCGATTTGCAGGGCACCCGCGATGCAGCTGCGAACTTTGGCGGCTATAAGGATTTCGTCCTGGATAACTTAGTCGTTGAGCTGATTCCCACGGAGGAAGTGGAGCAGTCCGCTGTGGAGGACAAGTTGGCCGAGCTGCAGAAGTCCTTCGATGAGAAAAAGTCGGGTATCAGTGCCGAGGCCCGCCAACTGGCGACCGCCAGTCTGATCCAGGCCAGGGTTCTGCTCCATATGAACTGCCCGGATCCCCAGCGGCTGACCAAGGCGCTGGAGCTGCTCCGCGCCCTGGAAATCTACCTGGACCAGGCCCCCAGCAATGCAGGCGACGCCCGCTATGACATCCCTGTTGACAGTTACAGTGTCGAGGTGGGCAGCTTCCAGCCGAACTACGCAAATGTAGAGGGTCCGGCTGAGTACGCCCAGGATGCTAAGACCGATACCTACTGGCACAGCCAGTGGGGAGTCAATGCCATACAGGCGAAGACGGCCTGGTACCAGTTCAATTTCAAGCAGGCCCAGACTGTGGACGGCCTGCGCTACCTGCCCAGACCCGGTGGGGCCAATGTTAACGGCAAAATTCTGAAGTATAAGATCGTTCTGACCCTGGCTGACCAGAGTGAACGGGAGATTGTCACAGAGGGACGTTTTACGGCCCAGACCCAGTGGCAAAAGGTGAATTTCGGCCCTGTTGAAAATGTGACGAAGCTGCGTCTCGTAGTTCTCGAGAGCGCTGGGCAGACCCCGTCTCAGGTCAATAACTACGCGGCGGCCGCCGAGCTGCGCGTGACGCAGCCTGGAAAGGACGAGGACTCCGTTCCCGTCGACACGGCGGAGTTAAAGACTCTGGCAGGGAAGGCCCAGGAGAGCCTGAAGGCTACGTACAGCGCTGAGAGCCGTGAGGCTTTGGAAAAGGCTCTCAAGGAGGCTCAGGCCGTCCTGGATCAGGAGGCCCCTGACGCCTATGCCGTGGCCCTGGCCCTGGCCAATCTCCGCTGTGCCCTAACACGCCTCAATCCTTCGGCCGTTCCAGACACGGCTCCCACGGCCCCCAGCCTGCCCCACAGCGACTTCAGTGCTACGGTACCTGCAGACTATCCGACACAGCCGAGCAGACCAACAGGCTCCGTTCCCGAGCCGCCGCGGACCAGTGTTCCTACGGACTATCCCGTGCAGCCGACGCGGCCCACGGGCTCCGTTCCTGAGGAGCCAGTCGGACCCCAGCCCGAGCCGCCGCGGACCAGTGTTCCTACGGACTATCCCGTGCAGCCGTCCAGACCTACGGGCTCCGTTCCTGAGGAGCCAGTCGGACCCGAGCCCGAGTCGCCGCGGACCAGCGTTCCTACGGACTACCCTGTACAGCAGACACTGCCCACAGGCTCGGTTCCCGAGGCGCCGATTGGGCCCCAGCCAGAGCCGTCAGTGCCCAGCCAGCCCGGCAGTGATTTCAGCGCCCGGGTGCCCGCTGACTATCCGACACAGGAGACCCAGCCGCCAGCCACAGTGCCGACGTCTGAGAGCGCGAAGCAGACTGGGCAGCCCAGCGCCAAGAAACTGCCTCGCACGGGCGAGACGGCCACGGGCCTCTTCCTCGCCCTGGTCAGCCTCGGTCTGGCGGCCGCTCTGCTGAGTCAGCGCCGCAGGAGGGGGGAGGACTAGCTCGGCAGCGTCACCTTCGCTACGCTTTTTTGGCAGATTTTTGACAGAAGCCCGACCCTTACCCGGTCGGGCTTCTTTTCAGCGGGTGGAGGAAGCTGGGCGGACGGTGGCTGGCCGCGGCGAAGTGGCGGACAGGTCTGCTAAAAAAATGAATTTTGTTGTCAACACAGAAGCTTGACAAAAACTTCTGTGTTCATTAAGATGGGCCAGTGTTGAGGGGAGGCAGGGCAATGCAGCGAGGAGAACAGGGTCTGGAAGGCCGCTGGAACTACAGCCAACTACTCGATTTCTACGCTCGACTTTTGCCGGAGAAGCAGGCCCGCATGCTCGACAACTACTACAACGAGGACTACAGTCTGGCCGAACTGGCGGACCGTGAGGAGATCAGCCGCCAGGCCGCCCACGGCTTGATACAGCGGGGCCGGGAAGAGCTCCTGCGCTACGAGGCCTGTCTACAGCTGGCCCGGCGCTACAAGCGGCAGCTGACGGCTCTGGAGGTCTTGGAGGGGCAGCAAGAGGCCCTGAACTCGGAGGGGCAGGAGGCCTTGAGGGTCCTGCGCCAGACGATGGGATGAGGTGGACATGGCACTATTTGAAGGCTTGACGAAGCGCCTGCAACAGATTAGCGCGAAGATGCGCGGCAAGGCCCGTGTGACGGAGGCGGACATCAAGGAGATGACCCGCGAGATCCGTCTGGCCCTGCTGGAGGCCGACGTCCACATTTCGGTGGTCAAGGAGCTCTGTACGCTGATTTCTGAACGCTGTCGAGGCGTTGAAGTTATGGAGAGCCTGACACCTGGTCAGCAGGTTGTCAAGGTGGTCCAGGAGGCCCTGATAGAGATCCTGGATATCGGTGAGCGCAAGCTCAAGGTGAATCCCTCCGGCTTTACCGTCATCATGCTCTACGGTCTCCAGGGTTCAGGTAAAACGACCACCGCGGCCAAGTTGGCCAAGCACCTCAAGGAGAAGGGCAAGAAACCCATGCTCTGCTCCCTGGACACGCACCGCCCAGCAGCGGCCCTGCAGCTGGACATCCTCGCCAAGCAGATCCAGATTCCCTGCTACATCCATCCTGAGGAGAAGGATGCCCTGGTCATCGCCCAGGAGGCCTTGGACCGGGCCCGCTACCTCCTCCTGGATACCCTCATCGTTGACACCGCCGGCCGTATGACCGTCGATGCTGAACTGATGCAGGAGTTGCGTGGCATTGCCGACATCGTCCAGCCTATGGAGAAGCTGCTCATCGTTGATGCCATGATTGGCCAGGAGGCTGTCAACGTGGCTCTGGAGTTTGAGCGGGAGATCGGTCTTGACGGCTTCATCATGACGAAGCTCGACGGTGATGCCCGCGGCGGCGCGGCCCTGTCCATCGCCAAGATGACGAAGAAGCCGGTGAAGTTCATCGCCAATGGTGAGCGCGTCGACGCCCTGGATGTCTATTATCCGGACCGCATGGCCTCGCGCATTCTCGGCATGGGCGACGTGCTGAGCCTCATTGAGAAGGCCGGACGACAGCTGGACGAGAAGCAGGCCATGGAGAGCCTGGAGCGCCTCAAGCAGAACCGCTTTACCATGGACGACATGCTCAAGCAGTTCGAGCAGGTGGAGCGCATGGGTTCTATCAAGGACATGCTGGAGCTTCTGCCCGGGGTGGGCGGGAAGGTCAAGGCCCAGGTCGACACGGAGCAGGCGGACCAGATGATGCGGCGCAGCAAGGCGATCATCCAGTCCATGACCCCCCAGGAGCGCCGCAATCCGGAAGTCCTGAATGCCTCGCGCCGCAAGCGTATCGCCCAGGGCTCTGGGACCAGTATTCAGGACATTAACCGCCTCATCAAACAATACAATGACGCCCTGAAGCTCTTTAAGCAATTTGGTGGTGTTAAGGGAAAGAAAGGTCGGGGACTCCTGGGCCGCCTGGGCGGTCTCGGGGGCTTTGGCGGCTTCGGCGCCTGAGTCCTCAGCAGAGTCCTGTGCCAATTTTCCTTGATATAGATAAAAACCATATAAATGGAGGATAAGAACAATGGCAGTAAAAATCAGACTGAAGCGCATGGGCGCTAAGAAGAGCCCCTTCTACCGTGTGGTTGTGGCCGATGGCCGCTACCCCCGCGACGGCCGCAACCTGGCCGAAATCGGCACCTACAATCCCCTGACCGACCCTGCGGAAATCAAGATTGATGCCGAGGAGGCCAAGAAGTGGCTCGCCAACGGCGCCCAGCCCACAGAGACTGTCCGCGCCCTGCTCAAGAAGTCGGGGGTCCTGGGATGAGTTCCGGCAGCAGTGAGCGGATGCGTAAGCTGCTCATCGACCTGGTGCGCCCCCTCATCACCCGTCCTGAGGACCTGCGTGTGGAGAGCCACCGCCGCGGTTCCGTCACCGTCCTGGAGCTGCGGGTGCACAAGGATGACATGGGCAAGGTCATCGGTCGCGGCGGCCGCCGTGCCGAGGCCATCCGCAGCGTGATGAAGGCCCAGGCCAGCCGCCTGCATAGCCGCGTTCTGGTTGATATTTTGGATTAGGAATTTATGCGCCAGTATTTTCATGTGGCTAGAATCAGAGCCGCCCATGGTGTGCGCGGAGAGTTGAAGTTGGACTTGCTCTCCGAGGAGCCAGGGCGGCTTCGCACATTGTCTACGGTCTTCCTGCTCAGCCCTCAGGAGGAGGTCCTGGGGCGGAGGAGGCTGAGCGTGCGCCCCAAGGAGGAGCAGATTGCCCGCCTGGAGGGGGTGGACAGCCGGGAGGCAGCCGAGGCCCTTAAGGCTCATTTTCTCTCCGTCCCTCGAGAGGAAGCCCTGCCCTTAGGGGAGGGCCGTTACTTCGTCGACGACCTGATAGGGCTCAGCGTCGAAGCTGAGGATGGGCAGGTCCTGGGCAGCATACGGGAGGTACTGCCCTATGCGCCCAACGACATCCTGGTCATTCGTCGTCCTGGCAAAAAGGATCTGCTTTTGCCCGTGCAGAATGAGACTTTTTTGCGGGCGGACCTGGAACTCGGGCGGGCCTATGTCCAAGTTCCGCCAGGCCTGCTGGAAATTTACGAATAGGAGGCCCAGCCTGTGGACATACGGGTGCTTACCCTCTTTCCCGAGCAGATCGAGCAGAACCTCCGTTCCAGTATCACGGGGCGGGCCCTGGAGCGTGGAATTTACCAGCTCCAGTGCATCAATATTCGGGACTATGCGGGCAACCGCTATGGCAAAGTCGATGACAAGCTCTATGGCGGTGGGACAGGTATGCTCATGCAGTGTGAGCCCATCTATCAGGCCTGGCTGGCGGCCCTGGACGGCCTGGACCCTGAATTTGCGCGGACTCAAGGGCGCGTGCGCACGGTCTATCTTTCACCTAAGGGCCCTGTCCTGCGGGAGCAGCTACTTCCGTCCTATCTTGGCCTGGAGCGGCTCATCCTGCTCTGCGGTCACTATGAGGGCGTGGACGACAGGGTTCTGGAGGCGATGGGGGCCGAAGAGTTGTCAATAGGCGACTTTGTACTGAGTGGTGGAGAGCTGGCGGCCTGTGTTTTTCTGGACGCCCTCCTGCGTCTTCTGCCAGGGGTTCTCCCCAGCCAGGAGGCCTATGAAGCCGAGTCGCACAGCGATGGCCTGCTGGAATGTCGCCAGTACACCACACCTGAGGTCTGGCGTGGACGGAGGGTGCCCCAGGCCCTGCGCTCGGGCAGCCATGAGGCCATCCACCGTTGGCGGCGGGCGGACGCCCTGTGGGAGACAGCCAAGAAGCGGCCCGACCTCTTCCGGAACCAGGCTCTTGAAGCGGAAGCTTACGCGGACTTATTGGAGCATATCGAGGCCGAACAGCGGGAGGCGGGACAGTGCCTGTGACGGATTTGTCTGCAGGGAATTCCAGGTCCAGTGCTATCTGCAGCTTCGACCAAGCTATCCCGCGCCGTGCCAGTCGCTCGGCGAAGTGGGACCGCCAGGACCAGCTCCTGGATCCTCGGGGAGAGCTGGATCTCCTCCATTTTTCGGTGGCGGATATGGACTTTGCCCTGCCACCTGAGCTCCAGGCCTACTACCAGAAGCTGCTGAATCAGGGAGTCCTGGGCTATGCGGCTCTGGAGCCAGATTTTGCGCGGAGCGTCGCGGCCTGGCAGGCTCGTCGCCACGGCATAGAGCTTGATGAGGACTGGCTGGTCTTTGCCCCTCGCATCAAGACGGCCATGCAGATTCTGGTCGAGTTTCTCACAGAAGTTGGGGACTCCTGCCTGGAGCATGTGCCGCTGTACCCCCCTCTCCAACAGGCCCTGCGAGGCCAGGGACGCCTGGTCCTGGAGAGTCGCCTCAGGGAGGACGAGACTGGCCGCTGGCGCTTCGACCTGGCGGAAATGGAGGCCCTGCTACGCCCGGACACGCGCTTGATTGTCTTTTGCAATCCCCACAATCCAACTGGGCGGGTCTGGTCGCGCGAAGAGTTGGAGCAGTTGGGTGACTTCGCCCTGCGCCACAAACTCTGGCTGATCGTTGATGAGATCCATGCCGACATCCTGCGAGAGGGGCAGCGACACCAGAGCCTGCTGGGCTATCGGCCAGAACTGGACGGACGCCTGATTATTGTCAGTTCCCTGAACAAGGCCTTCGGAGTGACGGGCGTGCCCCTGGCCTGGCTGGTCATTCCCAATGCGGACTTACGGGCCCGCGTTCAGGAGCGATTGGCACTTCTGGGTCTTTCGGAACCGAGCAGTCTGGCGGCCGGCCTGGCCCCCGTGGCCTATGGCCGCTGTGCCGCCTGGTTAGATCAGATGCTCGCTTATGTCGATGACAACGAGGACTGGCTTCGCCAGACTTTTGCCCGGCGCTTTCCCGAGCTGCGCATCTGTAGGCGAGAGGGCAGCTTTACCCTCTGGATTGATGCCCGGAAGCTCGGGCTCAGTGACGAGGCCCTGCACAGATTTTTGCTCCGCGAGGCGCGGATTAACCTCTATGCAGGCTCGCATTTTGGCCCGTCCGGAGCAGGATTTCTGCGCTGGACCATCGCCTGTCCCCGCAGCCTGCTTGAGGAGGCGCTGAGGCGTCTGGAGCGGGCCTGGCCGCAGCGCGTTAGTTATTTGACAGAATAGAATTTGTGAAGTAACATATTGCGGATAGTCAGCAAAAATAAGAGCTGACTTCGTGATTAGTCCTCGTTCTCAACCTGAGTGAGAACCGGAGTCCAAGAGGAGGTGAATATCCATGGCAAGAAACTACGAGATGGTCTATGTGCTCAGCCCAGCCCTCAACGAAGAGGAGCTGCAGGCCGCCAAGGACCGCGTGGCACAGATCGTGTCCGGCGCGGCCGAGGTGAACGAAGTGCAGGATTGGGGCCGCAAGCGCCTGGCCTATGAAATCGAAGATTTCAAGGAGGGTGTCTACGGTATGATTACGTTCGCCGCCGAGGGCAATGCCCCCGCCGAGATCGAGCGCGTGATGAACATTACCGAGCATGTCCTGCGTTTCCTGATTGTCCGTCAGGGGGCCTAAGGCCAATAGAGCGGAAGGTGTGTAATGAATAAAGCGATTCTGATGGGGAGACTCACGCGAGATCTCGAACTGAGGAACACTCAGAGTAACATTCCCTTTTGCCAGTTTACCCTGGCTGTGGATCGGCGCTTCAAGAACGCCCAGGGCGAGCGACAGACGGACTTCATCGACTGCATCGCCTGGCGGCAGACCGCCGAGTTCCTGACCCGCTATTTCCGACAGGGTTCCCGCCTGCTGGTCGTCGGCAGCATCCAGACCAGTTCCTGGGAGGACCAGAACGGCCAGCGCCAGTACCGCACCAACGTCGCGGTGGACGAGGCGTACTTCGCCGATGGGAAGGCCGAGGGTGGCAGACGTGAGGGCCAGAACAGCGGCTCTAACTACGGTCAGAGCTACGGCCGCGGCGCCAGCGCAGGCGGCAGCACCTATCAGAACAACAGCCGTTCGGCGTCCCCCGCCCCCCAGCGTCCAGCCTCCGTCCCGGAGTACAAGGATGCGTTTTCGGCCGAGGCGGACGACGATATGGAACTGCCTTTCGACTTATAAGTCTGCATAACTAAGGAGAACTACTATGGCTGAACATGAGAATGGAGGCAAGCGCTTCCAGGAGCGCGAGGGTGGTCGTCCGATGAGACCCCGTCGCAGCCGCCGCAAGGTCTGTGCCTTCTGTGCGGAGAAGGTTGAGTATATTGACTATAAGGATGTGAACCGTCTGAAGAAGTACGTTTCGGAGCAGGGCAAGATCCTGCCCAAGCGCATGACGGGCACCTGTGCCAAGCACCAGCGTGAGCTGACCCAGGCCATCAAGCGCGCCAGACACCTGGCCCTGATGCCCTTCAGCGGTGAGTGAGCTTAGGTTTTTGTCCTAGCCAGGAATGGAGGCTCGGGGTCCAGAGGGGCGCTGAGCCTCTTTTTTTATGTTGAGGGAGGGGCTTTTATTTTGAATAGGGAATATGTGAGAAATGTTTATTTTGGAGCACATTAGAGTAAAGGCTAAAATTTTCTGAAACTAATCACATGCGCTGTTGACAACTGTTTTAGTGCTCGAGTAAGATGTGGCTAAGTGATATGGAAAGGTGATTCTTATTGTGAAGAATCTAAAAAGACGAGTTGCTTCAATCCTTGCATTCCTTGGTTTTTTCAGTTTTGCAATGGTGCCAAGTACAGCACGAGGGAAGTGAGGTGACTATCATGCCCTTTATTCAAGCACATTTCGATCAGCTTTACAGCTTGAACCTGATCATCGGGGCCCTGGCCTTCCTGGGGAGTCTGGCCTTCTTCACTTTTTTTCTGAATACGGAGCCTGGGACGAAGCGGCGGAGCCTGGCCATGACAGGCAGTCTGAGCCTCTCGGCCCTGGCCATTGTCCTCGGTATCAGCTTTCTGGCCTTTATGCGGGAGAATGCCAAGACTCAGCCAGATGTGGCCGACTTCATGGCCTCTGGCAGCTTTTATGGCATGGCTGCACTGGCCTTTATCCTGATGGCGGCGGTCTTCGTCCTGACGCTAATTCGGGGCCTGAGGAGCAGGGCTCAGTAGCTTCCCCAATAAGAACTGTGGGTCTCGAAGCGGAGGCCCCGTGGCTCGGCCACTCGCCCCGAGCGCTGGGAGAATACTTAGCCAGCGCTCGGGGCTTTGTCTATAATTTTTTCAGCTCTGCTGTTATGATTAAAGGAAGCAGTTCGGGTGCCTAGGCAGTCTGGCTGCGCGTACGCTCTGTGACTGTGGCCTTCGTTGTTGGAGGCCTTTGTAAAAAGGAGATATGAGATGAAGGTTATTCTGCTTGAAGATGTGAAGTCTGTCGGTAAGACCGACGCCATTGTTGAGGTCAGCGATGGCTATGCCCGCAATTTTCTGATTAAGACGGGCAAGGCCCTGGAGGCTACGCCACAGAATCTCAATTCGGTCAAGCAGCGCCGCAAGGCCCAGGAGGCCAAGGAGGCTCGCGCCCAGGCCGAAGCTCGGGAACTGGCTCAGAAACTTAAGGACTACTGCCTGGTCCTCCGCGCTAAGGCCGGGGAAGGCTCGCGTCTCTACGGGGCCATCACAACGATGGATCTGTCCCAGGCCCTGGAAAAAGAGGGTTACCACGTGGATAAGAAGCAGATTCAGCTCAAGACTACGATCAAGAGCCTCGGCCGCTACGAGGCAGAGCTGAAACTGCACCGTACGGTCTCCGTAAGCATCGCAGTCGAGGTCCAGGCCCAGGACTGAGTCCGGCTTGATGGCCAAGCCCCGCTGATTTTCAGGCCTCCGCCCCGTGCGGGGGTCTCTTTGACGCAAGAGAAAGAAGAAAGGGAAGAGACGTGCCCCCAATGCTGGATATGCCCCACAGCAGCGACATGGAGCGCTGCGTCATCGGCTGTGCCCTCTTCGGTGAGGAAGCCCTGGCTCAGGTCCTGTCCATTCTGCCTGACAGTTCCTATTTCTATGAGCCCCGGCACCGCGATATCTACGCCGCCGTCTGCGATCTGAATCGCCGCAACCTGCCCGTGGACAGCGTCAGCCTGGCCGCCAATTTACAGGAGCGGGGCAAGCTGGACCAGGTCGGGGGGCTGGCGGAGTTGCTCAGCATGCGCGAGGGGGTGCCCCTGGTCAGCAGGGCGGAGTATTATGCCAAGGTGGTCTATGAGAAGGCTCTGATGCGCCGCATCATTGGGCTCAGCCGCGCCTGGACTGAGCTCTGCTACGAGGAGGGGCAGAACTCCGAGTCGATTATTGCCCTCGCCACCAAGGAGCTCTACGACCTCAGTCAGGACCGCCAACAGGGTTCGCTCGAGCGCATTGATTCCATCATGCGCCGGACCATCAATGAGCTCAGCGAGCTGGCCCGGGATGAGAATCCCCAGCGCAAGCGCCTCATGACGGGCTACGCCAATCTGGATCACACCCTGGGGGGCTTCGGCAAGGGAACGCTGAATATTCTCGCCGCCCGCCCAGGTGTGGGCAAGTCGGCCTTCGCCCTGAACATCGCCCAGAACGCCGCTTTCCTGTACAACAAGTCCGTGGCCATCTTCAGCCTCGAGATGTCCAAGGAGGAGATCGCCCAGCGCTTCCTGGCCTCGGCTGGTAAATTAAACGCCAGACTTTTCCGCAATTTTGCCAAAATGGATGACAAGGAGCTGGAACGCCTGACGCGGGCGGCGGGTAGCTTCGCGCAGAAGCACATCTACGTTGACGACATCGCTTCGACCTCGCCCATGGAGGTGCTGGCCCGCTCCCGCCAGAAAAAACTTGAGGGGCATCTGGATCTCATCATTATCGACTACTTACAGTTGATGACGATGAAGGGGGGGCGCTCCAGCAGCCGCCAGCAGGAAGTTTCGGAGCTTTCCCGCTTCCTCAAATTGCTCGCAAAGGACCTGGACGTCCCTGTTCTCGCCTTATCTCAGCTTAACCGTGACATGGAAAAACGCCAGGAGGGCAGTAGCGAAGTCCGCCCCCCGCAGCTCTCGGACCTCCGCGAGTCCGGTTCGATCGAGCAGGACGCCGATACCGTCATTTTTCTCTACCGTAAGGAGAGCGAGGAGAAGGAGGCGGCCGATGAGGAGCAGGGCAAGAAGATTGCCGTAAAAATCGCGAAAAACCGCGGCGGCCCGATGCGGACCTTTGATTTTATTTTCCACGGCGCCCACTACTGGTTTGAGGAGCCTCGCAGCCGCTATGAGAAGTCCTATGGCCTGCCCCCGCAGGAGGTCCTGGATGAGATGAGTCAGAATCTGCCGCCCGCGGCCAGTAACGGAGGACAGCTGGAGGGCCTCCAGGAGTCCCCAGATCTGGGATACATGGAGGAGCCCGCTGGCGGGGATGGGGGCGCTGCAGATGACTACGACTTCGATCAGGGGGACATCCCTTTTGAACTCTGAGGCTGAGCGGCTGCTGCTGGAGCTGGGGCTGGAAGCAGGGCTCCTGTCCGGGCTTCGTGCGGGGCCGCAGGGGGAGGCGGTCCGCCATGTCGGCCTGGCCTGCTCTGGCGGTCTGGACTCCTCGGTGCTTCTGGACCTCCTGCCCTATTGGCGGAGGCACTTTCCCTGTGCCCAGTTTTATTACTTGCACTTCAGTCACGGCTGGGAGCCTGAGCGAACTGCCCAGGAAGTGGAGTTCTGTCGGCGTCAGGCCAGGAGCTACGGTCTGACGCCCATTCTGGGCTCCTGGGAGGAGCTCGATCCGGGGCTGAGACCCGCGGACAGTCTGGGGGAGACGCGGGCCAGGGAGAGTAGGCGACTTTTTTTTGCCCAGTGGCTGGCTGGGCTGGAGGCGCCGGACCAGGGCTTAATTCTCCTGGCCCAGCACGCGGACGACCAGGCTGAAACCCTCCTGCAGCGCCTGTTCAGGGGGACGGGGCCGCGTGGTGCTGGCTGCATGCGCAGTTGGTCCCCCCCATTTCTACGGCCGTTTTTAGACCTGGAGCGGGCGGACCTGGAGGCCTATGCCCGGCGGCGAGAGCTGAAGCTCTGGCTGGATCCGAGCAATGGGCGGGCGGATAACCCCCGCAATTTTTTGCGCCTCGAGGTCCTGCCGCAGTTGGAGGCCCGTTTCGGCTCCGGACTCAGCCGGCGTCTGGCCCAATTCGCCCAGTTCTGTCAGGAACAGGAGGATTTTTGCCAGGACCAGTTGGAGCTATGGCGGGAGGCCTGGAATGAGGGCTGCGGCCGGGGGCCCGGGCCGCGTCTGATTCCCCGGGCCCTGTACCTGAGCTGCCCAGTTTATGTGCGCCGGAGGCTCCTCATGGAGACCCTGGACGGGCTTCTAGGCGGGGAAGGGGAGCTTACGGCGACCCATGTGTCCCAGCTCTGCCAGGCCCTGGACAGGGGGACCAAATCTGACTTTCTCACGGTGGGCGGCCTGCGGGCCTGTGTCTCCCAGGGGAGCCTGCGCCTCTGGCCTGCAGGTCCCCTGCCCACAGGGGACCTGGAGCTGGCAGAGGGCCGGCGCTACTGTCTGGGATGTCCGTCGGGGCCGTTTGTTATCCCCCCACACTTGGGCTATAATTTCATGCAGTGGAAAACGCTTTATAAGGGCGAAATTCGCTCTGGCGGCCTCCGGCTGCGCCAGACAGGTGACTATCTGTACTGGCGGGGGAGGAGGCGCTCCCTCAAACAGTTCTTGCAGGAGCAAGGCGTACCCTTTGAACTGCGCTCCCGCCTCCTCCTCTATGCCGAGGGGCAGCGGGTCTTGTACATCCCCCATCTTTTTGCGGATGTGGGGAACTGAATCGAGGTACCTATGGCCAAGAAACTGAGCCGAACACTGATCAGCCGTGTGGAATGCGAGGAGCTCTGCCGCCGACTGGGGGCGGAGATCACCCGTGACTATCAGGGCCGCAAGCCCCTGTTTATTGGGGTCCTGCGCGGGGCCTTCATTTTTATGGCCGACCTGATCCGCCATGTGGACCTGGATCTGAGTGTGGACTTCATCTCCGTGTCGAGCTACGGTATGGCAACGGAGAGCTCGGGTGTCGTGCGCATCGTCAAGGACGTCGAGGAGAATATCGAGGGCCGGGACATCATTATTGTTGAGGATATCATCGACACTGGCCTGACTCTGAAGAAGCTGACCGAGCTTCTGGCGACGCGCGGGCCGCGGAGCATCGCCCTCTGTACGGCCTTCGATAAGCCCGAGCGCCGTCAGGTGGAGATCGATGTGCGGTACTGTGGACGCCAGATTCCGGACGAGTTTATCGTGGGCTACGGCCTGGACTATGCGGGGGCATACCGCAACCTGCCTGATGTCCGTGTAGTGGAGGAGATTGAAGCATGAAGAATAACGGGAAAATCCCGCTTAAAGGCCTCTGGTTCTATCTGATTGTGCTGGGGCTGATCATTTTTGTCGCCGCCTTCTTCAGCCAGGGCCGGGGACAGGAGAAGCTGAGCTATTCGGAGGTCCTGCGCCTGGTCGAGTCCGGCAAGGTCAAGGGGGCCAGCATCCAGGGTGGCCAGCTGCGTGTGGTCTTTAAAGAAGAGCAGAAAAACGGCCTGCGCCAGTATGAGCTGCCCATTAACCCCTACTGGCAGGAGGACCTGCAGAAGCGGCTGAGCGCGGTGGCGGAGAAGGATAAGGACTTCAACTACAGCTACCAGGAGCCGATGCAGGTCAGCGCCTGGATTAACGGTGGTATCAGCCTCGCCATGCTGCTGTCCATGGGCTTCTTGATCTGGTTCATGCTGGCGCGTCAGAATGGCGATGGGCGCAGCGCGATGAACTTCGGCCGCAGCCGGGCCCGCATGAGTGAGCCCGGGGCGAATAAGGTGACCTTCAAGGATGTGGCGGGGGCTGAGGAGGAGAAGCACGAGCTCGAGGAGGTCGTGGACTTCTTAAAGAACCCTGGCCGCTATGAGGTCCTGGGGGCCCGCATCCCCCGCGGCATACTTCTCGTCGGTCCTCCGGGTACCGGTAAGACTCTGCTGGCTAAAGCTGTGGCTGGGGAGGCGGGCGTGCCCTTCTTCTCCATCTCCGGTTCCGACTTCGTGGAGATGTTTGTCGGTGTGGGCGCCTCACGCGTGCGAGACCTCTTTGAGCAGGCCAAGAAGAACGCTCCAGCCATTATTTTCATCGATGAGATTGACGCTGTGGGGCGGCACCGTGGAGCCGGTATGGGCGGCGGCCACGATGAGCGGGAGCAGACCCTGAACCAGCTCCTGGTGGAGATGGACGGCTTCGGTCCGAACGAGGCGGCCATCGTTATGGCGGCGACCAATCGCCCTGATATTCTGGACCCGGCCCTCCTCCGTCCGGGGCGCTTCGACCGCCGTGTGACCGTCTCACGCCCAGATATCAAGGGCCGTGAGGAGATCCTGGCCGTCCACGCCCGCAACAAGCCTCTGGACCAGGACGTCAAATTGGATGAGGTGGCCCGTATCACCCCGGGCTTCACGGGTGCGGACCTGGCCAACCTGCTCAATGAGGCGGCGCTGATGGCGGCCCGCCGCCAGGCGAAGACCATCCGTTATGCGGACATTTCCGAGGCGGTGTTTAAAGTGATGCTGGGCCCTGAGAAGAAGAGCCGCATCATCAATGAGAAGGAGCGCCGGCTCACGGCCTATCACGAGGCGGGCCACGCCCTGGCTGTACGCAGCGTCTCAGAGACGGACCGCGTGGAGCGCGTATCCATCATCCCGGCCGGACAGGCTGGTGGTTACACGGCCCACAAGTCCCATGAAGATCTGATGTATATGACGCGGGGACAGCTGGTCGCGGAGATTGTGATCAGCCTGGCTGGGCGGGCCGCCGAGGAGATCATCTTCGGCGAGGTCAGCACGGGGGCCTCGGGCGACTTGCAGCACTGCAATAAGATTGCCCGTAGCATGATCACCCGCTACGGCATGTCAGAGCGTCTCGGGAACATGGTCCTCGGGGGAGAGGATGACGAGGTCTTCCTGGGCCGCGAATACGGACACCGCACGGTCTACAGTGAGAAGCTGAGTGCGGAGATTGATGAGGAAGTCCGCAAGATTCTCTCCGAAGCCTACCAGGCCACTCTGGACCTGCTACGAGCCCGAGAAGAGGCCCTGGAGGCCCTGACCCAGTGCCTCCTGGCCCATGAGAAAATTGATGAATTGGAGTTTGAACTGCTCTATCAGCGCCATACTACGGCGGAACTGCGTGAGCAGGACGCCCAGAACCCAGGGCGTGACCAGTCCTATGTTGGCCTCCTGCAGAAGTTGGAGCTGGCGGGGGCTGAGTCTGCCGCCAAGCTGCGACAGCGCCTGGCGGACATGGGCCTGCTGGACTTTGCCCAGAGCGAGCAGCAGCGCCTCGGCTTGCCGGTCGCGGAGCGGGAAGTCCAGGAGGCTGCTGAGCCGCTGAATCTTGCGGCAGGGGAGGCCAATCAGCTTGTGGAGGACTTGGAAGCGAAGCTCCAGGAAGCAGATGCTGAGAAGCCCCAGACGTCCAGGTCTGAGGAGCATGACCAGGCCTGAGCCAGGCTGCTCTAAGCCTTTGTCACGTTAATGGGCCTCCAGTGAAGTCAGGACTCTGACTTTACTGGGGGCCCATTTTTTGCAACAGCCACTTGACCTGAACTTAGGTTTAGGTTTTAAGCTGGACATGCTACAGATTTTTACGTGAAGGCGGGAGCCTGAACTTAGGAGGAGATGCTATGTCGACACTGGAACTTAGTCCAAACTGGGATAAAACCTTCCTCCGTAACAGGGAAATTCAGCATGAAAAGATTGCATTTCCCACCCGCTTCGGCACGACCTTAGCGGCGGATCTCTAGCGTCCCCATGGTGGATCCGGAGAAAATTGGCATTCTGGGCATCTGTGGCTGGGCTGACATTGGCCTGAATGCCGCGGCGGTCGATCCCCGTATTAAGGCGACTGTCGCAGTGACCTTATATGATATGACGCGGGTGACGGCTTTTGGCTACAACGATACTGCCACGGAAGAGGACAGGCATAAGTTGCGGGCCCAGCTGGCAGCCCAGCGCCTGACAGATATCAGGCAGGGATTTATCGCCCGTGCAGGCGGCGTTGTGGACCCCCTGCCTGAGGCAGCCCCGGATAGCTGCTTTGCCCATATTGCCATTGAAGTGCCTGGTCGAGGCGCATCCAACGAATGCTGCGAGGCGGTCTCAGAAGCAGAATATGGGAAATTGACGTGAGGAGCTGGCTTGCAAAGAGCCCCCCTGCACTGTAGCGGGAGAGCCTGGACCAAGGCCAGGCCAGACTCAGGACTTCTCCTGGGCCTCGCGCTCCAGGCTGCTGCGGAGCTGCTGGTAGTAGACGGAGGCCCGTTCCGCCCAGACCGCGCTCAGTCTTCTGGCCTCTGCCTCATTCCTGCAGGGGAGGCGTAGATCCAGGCCGCAGTGTTCCGCTGCTGCGTCGCTGCTGTCAACGCCCGCTCTCTCGAGGCCCTGGCTGTGCAGATAGAGGTAGGGGGAAGCTGGGCCCGAATGAAAGTGGGTCCAGACCTGGGGACTGCCACTTCCGCCTGCCTGTGTACTGGTCTGTCTCCAGTTTTCTACGGCACGGATGACGCTCTGACGGAGGGGGAGGGGGATGTCTGCTTCAAGGATCTCCAGGACCCGCCGTCCCTGGGGCAGGAAGTGACAACGCTCAGTGCCCGCCTTTCCCGGAACGGACTCCGCGTTCTCTGCGGGTTCCAGGCTGATACAGCCCTGGTCCAGAAGGGACTCCCGCACGAGGGTGTACTGGAAGTAGTCGGTATAGAGTAGTTGGAGGGCCACCTGCATGAGCTGGCTCTCCTCCGCCCCCTCCATCTGCTTGAGAAGATAGAGAAAAATTAATTTTTGTTCCAATTTTGGCGACTGCCAGTCCGCATCTTGTCTCATCTTTTCCCTTCCTCTGGCCAGGGTTCATTCAGCGCTGCTGGCCGCTGACTTTTGTTCCTATTATACCCTGCGCCCAAGACCCTCGGCCCTGGTCTGTGGTAAAATACAAGCACGTACTCGGTGTGGCCTGCAGACCGACCACATCGGCCCAGTATCAGTGAAGAGGAGATACGCTATGATTAAATTTGTAATTGGCGCCAAGGGCAGCGGCAAGACGGGACGGTTGGTTGACGAGCTCAACCGCCTGGCCATGGATGAGCAGCTGAACATTGTCTGCCTGGAGAAGGGGGATCGCCTGGATCGCCAAGTCAAGCCCCAGATCCGCCTTGTGGACGTCTCGCAGTACCCTGTCAACGGCTATCGCGAACTGCTGAGCTTTATTGCCGGTATCGCGGCCAAGGATTTCGATATTACGGACCTCTACATTGACAGCATCAACAAGGTTACTGGTTCGGACTGCCGCGAGGAACTTGCCCAGTTCGTCAAGGAGCTGGAGCAGTTTATCCAGGGCCATGCGATGAAGGTGACCATCCTGCTCAGCATCAGCCCCGAGGAGATGCCTGAGTCGCTCAAGCCCTATATCAGCTGAGCGAGGGCGATTGTGCTGGAAGGGACAGGCCAGATTCTCAATTCGTAGAATCCGGCCTGTTTTCTGTCTTTTGATCTGGTGGAGGGGCAGCATATGGGTCGCTGCCTGTACAGAGAAATACGCATACTAGAGAAGCAGTGGAGAAGAAAAATGGCTCTAAAAGAGAAAATCAGTGAAGGAGCTGGGAAGACCAGCAAGATGTTCACGGAATTTAAGGAATTCATCAACCGCGGCAATGTCGTGGACATGGCCGTCGGTGTGATCATTGCCACGGCCTTCGGCGCCATTGTCAACAGCCTGGTCAACGATATATTCATGCCCTTTGTGGGCTATCTCCTGGCCGGTGTGGACTTCAGCAAGATGAGCATCGTCCTGCGTGAGGCCGTGGGCGAGCAGCCCGCTTTGGCCATCGGCTACGGCAGCCTGATCCAGAAGATTTTGAACTTCCTGGTCATCGCCCTCTGTATCTTCTTCGTGGTGAAGGGCATCAACCGTCTGCGCCGTAAGGAAGAGGCCAAGGCTGACGAGGCCGCCCCCGAGGAGGAGCCCGTGGTGGATGACCACGCCCTGCTGGAGGGTATCCTGGGCGAGCTGAAGAAGCTGAACGAGAAGCAGGGCTGAGGCCGCAGCGCCCCAGTTTTCACAAGGCCTACCTGCCTCAGTCCCGATACCAGAGATCCGAGAAGAGCTCCCCCCTGAGCCTGGAACAGCTTTGCCCCGCCATCCCTGACGGTGGGGATTCGGCACCTTCCATGCTCACTGCGGGGCTCTTTTGCATGCTTGCCGAATCCGATTGGACCTGCTTAGAATAGAGATTATGGATAAGTACATACGTATTAAAGGTGCCCGCGAGCACAATTTGAAAAATATTGATGTGGAGATTCCCCGCCAGGAGCTGGTCGTACTGACGGGACTTTCTGGCTCAGGTAAGTCCACCCTGGCCTTTGACACCATTTTTGCCGAGGGCCAGCGCCGCTATGTGGAGTCTCTGTCCAGCTATGCCCGCCAGTTCCTGGGCCAGCTGGAAAAGCCGGATGTAGACGCCATCAGCGGCCTGTCTCCGGCCATTTCCATAGACCAGAAGACAACCAGCCACAATCCCCGTTCGACGGTGGGGACGGTGACGGAGATTTACGACTTCCTGCGTCTGCTCTATGCCCGGGCGGGGGAGAGCTACTGTCCAGTCTGTGGTAAAAAGATTGAGCGCCAGAGTTTGGACCAGATCCTGGAGCAGGTCCTGGCCCATCCTGAGGGCCAGCGCCTCTACGTACTGGCCCCAGTGGTGCGCGGGCGCAAGGGGGAGTTCAAGCAGCTTTTTCAGGATTTGAAGAGAGAAGGGTACATGCGTTTTCGCGTGGATGGGACCTTCTATAATGCGGGAGAGGAGATTGAGCTCAGCAAGACGCGCAAGCACGATATCGCTGTCGTCGTCGACCGCCTCAAGCTGCGCCCGGATATCCGCGCCCGTCTGGGGGACTCTGTGGAGACGGCCCTGCGCCTGGCCGACGGCCTGATGCTGGCACTTTTTGAGGACGGCCCCGGCGGTCCTGTGGAGGAGCAGCTGTTTAGCGAGCACTACGCCTGTGCGGACTGCCATATCAGCCTGCCAGAGCCTGAACCCCGCAACTTTTCTTTTAACAATCCCCTGGGGGCCTGCCCCGACTGTGGGGGTCTCGGCGTACACCGCTACATCGATGAGGAGCTTCTGATTGAGAATCCCAGACTCAGCCTCAATGAGGGGGCCGTGCAGGCCGGTGGCTGGAATTTTCATGACACCAAGGGCTGGGGCCGGGGCTTCATTGAGGCCCTTGCCCAGCGCTACGACTTCTCCCTGGATAGCCCCTATCAGGACCTCCCCAGGGAGGTGCAGCGGATCATCATGTACGGCAACGGAGGGGAGAAGCTGCCCATTGACACCAGCCGTTCCAAGTACAGGCGCGGACGGGCCTACCGCAGCGCCTGGGAGGGCGTCATTCCCTCGCTGGAGCGCCGCTATCGGGAGGCCAGCTCGGATGAGCTGCGCAATTATTACGAGCAGTACATGTCTGTCGAGGCCTGTCAGACCTGCCACGGGGCCCGCCTGCGCCCCGAATCGCTGGCGGTAAAAATCGGCCAGTACAACATCGCCGAGCTCTGTGCCCTGTCGATCAGCGACTGCCGCGACTACCTCCTGGCTGAGGTCCAGCGCATGAATCCCGAGCGTCGAGCCATTGCCGAGCAGATCATGCGCGAGTTGGGCAGCCGCCTCCAATTTCTCATCGACGTCGGTCTGGACTACCTCAGTCTGGGGCGGGCCTCAGCCACGCTTTCTGGCGGGGAGGCCCAGCGCATACGCCTGGCCACCCAAATCGGCTCGGGCCTGATGGGGGTGCTTTACATTCTGGATGAGCCCAGTATCGGCCTGCACCAGCGGGACAACGGCCGCCTCCTGGCCACGCTCAAGCAGCTGAGGGACCTGGGGAACTCAGTTCTTGTCGTCGAACACGATGAGGAGACCATCCGCGCGGCGGACTGTATTTTGGACCTTGGACCTGGTGCCGGTTCGGAGGGCGGCGAGCTGGTGGCCCTGGGCCGCGTGGAGGAAATCATGGCCGAACCGCGGTCCATTACGGGTCAGTACCTCTCTGGTCGCCGGCACATCGCCGTGCCCCAGGAGCGACGCAGGGGCAACGGACACTATCTGGACCTGAAGGACGCGGCGGAGCACAATCTCAAGCAGGTCTCCCTCCGTCTTCCGCTGGGGACGCTGATCTGTGTTACGGGAGTTTCTGGCTCTGGTAAAAGTTCTCTGGTTAACTCCTGCCTCCTGCCCCAGTTGGAGCAGCATCTGAATGGGGCCCGCCGCCGTCGCTGCCGCTGTGGGGAGGTTCGCGGACTGGAAGCCCTGGATAAAGTCATCGCCATTGACCAGTCTCCCATCGGCCGCACTCCGCGTTCCAACCCTGCCACCTACACCGGGCTCTTCGACCTGATCCGTGAACTCTTTGCCCAGATCCCCGAGGCCCGCGCCAGGGGCTACAAGCCCGGACGCTTTTCCTTTAATGTGCGCGGGGGGCGCTGTGAGGCCTGCCGTGGCGACGGTGTAAAACACATCGAGATGCACTTTCTCTCGGACATCTATGTTCCCTGTGAAGTCTGCCATGGCCAGCGCTACAACCAGGAGACCCTGGAAATTCGCTACAAGGGCAAAAACATTGCGGAGGTCCTGGCCATGACCGTGGAGGAGGCGCTGGCCTTCTTCGAAGCCGTACCGCGTATCCGACGTAAGCTGGAGACTCTCTATGAGGTAGGCCTCTCCTACATGCAGCTGGGCCAACCCTCAACCCAGCTGTCGGGCGGCGAGGCCCAGCGTGTGAAGCTGGCTACAGAGCTGTCCAAGCGCTCTACAGGCCGGACCTTCTACATCCTTGACGAACCCACGACTGGCCTGCATACGGCGGATGTGCACCGCCTGATTCACATCGTCCAGAAGCTCGTGGACAAGGGAAATACCGTGCTCATCATCGAGCACAACCTGGACCTTATTAAGTCTGCCGACCATATTGTCGACCTCGGTCCGGAGGGCGGCGCTGCGGGCGGGCGAATTGTGGCCCAGGGAAGTCCGGAGGAGCTCAGCCAGGTGAGCGGCTCCTACACCGGCCAGTATCTGCGGCAGATACTCGAGGACGAGCTGCGCTGGCGGGAGTCTGAGGAGGCCCGGATGGCCCTGACCCAGCCTCTGGGACAGCACCCGCAGGGGGAAGCTGAAGGGGATTAGTATCCGAATTTACGTGGATATCTGCCATTTCATAAGGTTAAGCAGACCTTAAGTTTTGTGCTGTACAAGTCCAGGCTGCTCCGCTATAATTAATGTCAAAGAAAGACAAAAGAGGTGACTATGTCCGTATGTCATTGCTGCCACGAAAATGTGGCTGTGATTTATAGAACACGTGCCCATGAGGAGGGGGAGTCAGCCTATGAGGGTTACTGCCTCAGCTGCGCCCTGCGCCATCCGGAACTGGGGCTGGAGCAGATGCTGCGCCAGGCTGGTCTCAATGAAGAGAATGTTGATGCGATTACGGCCCAGCTCAACCAGGTCATGGAGCCGATGAAGGAGGACTCTCCGGAGGAGCTCTTCACCCGCTTACAGGAAATTATGGGGAATATGCCCCAGGACCTGCCAGGGGCCCAGGGGCTGGCCCAGGCCTTCGGGGCCCTGCAGCCGGGGGAGGACGGGAAGCCGGAGGAGTCCAAGGAGCCGGCAGAGGAGGGTGCTGGAGAAGCGGAGTCCCATTCCGCCTCTTCGCCCTTTAGCGGCTTCTTCGGTCGGGAAGGTCTGGCTGCCATGGGTGAACAGAGCGTTGGTGAGGCCCTGCAGATGATGATTTCCGGTGTCCTGGGCATGGGCGACCCGGAACAGGCTGGGCTGATGCCTGCGACCCACGGCCAGGAGCTCCTGGCTGAGGAGGATCAGGGCGCCGACCAGAGTCGCCAGACGGGGCGCCGGACCAGAGAGGGGGGCCGCGACAAGCGGCGCAGCCGCAAACTTCTGGAGCACTACGGCCGCAACCTCAATGCGGCGGCGCGGGCCGGAGAACTGGATCCGCTGATTGGCCGTGCGAAGGAATTAGAGCGCGTCATCCAGATCCTGAATCGCCGTATGAAGAACAATCCCGTTCTGCTGGGCGAGCCAGGCGTCGGTAAGACGGCCATTGCCGAGGGCCTGGCCAGTCGTATAGTGGCAGGGGAGGTGCCCGCCAAGCTCCAGGATATGGAGGTCTACCTCCTCGACATGACAGCCATGGTTGCGGGGACCCAGTTCCGCGGCCAGTTTGAGAGCCGTATGAAGGGCCTCGTCGAAGAGGCCCGAGATCTCGGGAACATCATCCTGGTCATTGATGAGCTGCACAATATCATGGGGGCCGGGGACGCTGAGGGTTCCATGAATGCGGCCAACATTCTGAAACCGAGCCTGGCTAAGGGTGAGATCCGCATTCTCGGCTCCACAACCCTCAGTGAGTACCGCCGTTTTATCGAGAAGGACTCGGCCCTGGAACGCCGCTTCCAGCAGGTTCTAGTTGAGGAGCCGGACCGTGAGGCCTGCCTTGAAATCCTGCGTTCGGTCAGCCAGCAGCTGGAGCGCTACCATCAGGTGCGCATTCCTGAGGCCCTCCTGGGACAGGCCTATGACCTGGCCGAGCGCTATGTGCCCGCCAGATTTTTCCCGGACAAGGCCATCGATATCCTCGATGAGGCCAGCTCAGCAGCGAATCTGGGGGACCAGGCCCTCGTGCGTCACCTCAAGTTGCAGCAGGAATATGAGGCTCTCCAGGCCAGTCACCGCGAGCAGCAGCAGGTGCTCAAGACCGATGAGGACCAGGCTCAGCTCTACGAGCGCGAAGCCCGTTACAAGGCCCAGTGTCTGCGCCTGGAGCAGGCCATTAAGGAGGCTGAGGCCGAGCTCCAGCCCCCGGAATTGACGCGGGAGGATCTGGCCCAGGTTGTGGAACTCTGGACGGGCATACCGCTCTCACGTCTGACAGAGGAAGACAATCAGCGTCTGCGGGAGCTGGAGTCCCGGCTCCACCAGCGGGTCATTGCTCAGGATGAGGCTGTGGGGGCACTGGCCCGGGGCATACGGCGCTCACGCTCCGGTCTGGGCCAGCGGCACAAGCCCGCCTCGTTTATTTTTGTCGGTCCCACTGGCGTCGGTAAAACCGAGCTTGTCAAGGCTCTGGCCTGGGCCCTCTTTGACCGTGAGGACAGCCTGGTGCGCCTGGATATGTCCGAGTACATGGAGGCGCATACAGTCAGTAAGCTCATCGGTTCGCCCCCTGGCTATGTGGGCTACGATGAGGCTGGCCAGCTCACGGAGAAAATCCGCCGTCATCCCTACAGTGTCATTCTCCTCGATGAGATTGAGAAGGCCCACCAGGATGTCTATAACATGCTGCTCCAGATCCTGGACGACGGACGACTCACGGACAGCCACGGGCGCACAGTCAACTTCGAGCACTGTGTCATCGTCATGACCAGCAATGCCGGTACCAGCCAGCGGCAGGCAGCTTTCGGTTTCGGTTCCACGGCTCAGCAGGCCAAGGAACAGGTTGGGGCGGCGCTGAAGGAGATTTTTCGGCCGGAATTTCTCAATCGTATCGACGAGATCATCGTCTTCGAGGAGCTCAAGCCCGAGGAAATCCGCCAGATTGTGGATCTCATGCTGGCCGAGCCCCAGGCCCAGCTCCGGGAGCGGGGGATCGAACTGCGGCTCACAGAGGCCGCGAAGGATCAGCTGGCCCAGCTGGGCTATGATCCCAGAAATGGGGCCCGCCCTCTGCGCCGGGCCATCCGCCGCGAGGTGGAGGACCTGCTGGCAGACGCCCTCCTGGACGGACGCCTGGAGGGGAAAATCGGCGTCTCCGTGGACTACAGGGACGGGGCTTTTAGCCTGGACAGCCTGTGAGACTCAGGCGCGTAAAAAAGAGGGCCAGCGGCCCTCTTTTTTTTTGTGTGCACCAGCGCTGTCTCTGGCTTAAGTCTGACTTGTTTTGGCCTGGGTCCCTCCCGGGCTTCTGTGCTTACGGCTCCTGCTTTGAGGTGCCGAGCCTTGCCGCTTCCAACTTGCCCTGCAGGCGGCGCAGCCTGGCCTTGCGGGCCTTGGACCGCCGCCGTCTATTCGCCTTCCACTGGCTGTGCAGGAGCTCTAAGGCCTCACGCTGATAGAGCCAGGCCAGGGTCTCCTCCAGAGTCTCCTGGATGGGCCGGGGTCTGTAGCCCAATTCGCGCTGGGCCTTAGAGTGGTCCACCTGCGAATTGGACTTGAGCACATCGATGCTATAGGGAGTGAAGAAGGGCTTGCGGTGGCAGATACGGGCCAGGCGGAGCACCAGGCTGGCGGCGAAGCGCACCAGGCGCAGGGGAAGAAAAATCAGCTTTACGGACTGCCGTCCAAGGAAGCTGAAGACCGTCTTATAGAGTTCCGCAATGCTCAGACGATGGCCGGAGATAATGTAACCCTCACCGCTGCGTCCCCGTTCCATGGCCGCCAGTATGGCCTCGGAGACGTCACGGACATCCACAAAGTCGTAGGCCCCCTCGAAGCAGAAGAGCCGTCTGGCCCTGCGTTTATGTAAGAGGTGCAGCAGGACTTTTCCAAACTGTGAAGCGCGATAGTCCCCCGGCCCGATGATGCCGGTGGGAAAAATCAGTACGGCATCCAGGCCCTGGGCCACCCCGCGGTAGACCTCGGCTGTGGCCTCAGACTTGCTCCGGGCGTAGGGTCCCAGCAAATCGGGATTCGGGAAGGCCCTGGCATCGAGTTCTCGAATGGTCTGATCCTTGGGCAGGTCGGGTAGGGCGTGAATGGAGCTGACGTAGACCAGACGGCGTACGCCATGGCGGAGGCAGGCCTCGACAACGTTCCGCGTGCCCAGGACATTGATGGCCTTGAGCGCCTGGTCATTCTTCGGGGCGATGTCCACCAGTCCAGCCAGGTGGTAGACGTAGTCCACGCCCTGACAGGCCCGGTCGAGGTCCTCAGCTCGGCGGATGTCCCCGTAGCAGAGTTCAAAACTAAGACCATCTAAGCAGTCGAGACGCTCTCCCGGCGGGACAAAGATGCGCAGGGCAGTGGCTGCGGCCCCCTTTTTCGCCTCAGCCTGCAGGAGTGTCCGCAGGAAGTTGTTGCCCAGATGACCTGTAGCACCAGTCACAAGAATCATGCTCTTACCCCCATGTATCCGAGTCAGTTCCTATCTTCTAAATTCATTATAGTCATTTTGTGGGCGAAAATCCTGTACACGTTTTGAAATTTTGTGAAAAAGTTAGGTCTGAGCTAGATTTGCTGACGCTCTGCACCAGTCTGCATCCCAAGTTCCCGGGCTAGCCCTAAGTGGCGCCAGGCCGTGATGAGTTCCATGGTACAAACCAGGGCCAGGGGGCAGATGAGGAGGGGGCCGGACTGTAGGGGGAGGAGGCCCCAGGGGAGAAGCTGGGTCGGCAGCCAGAAGAACAGGAAATAGAAGCCTAGGAGGCTGAGTCCCAGATAGCAGCGCCAGAGCCAGACTGGACGGCGGCAGCGATAGCTGCGCCGCAGGAGATGGAAGAGCGGGAAGGAAAGGGTATAGAAGCAGAGGCAGGCAGGGAGGTGCAGGACCAGGGACTGCTGCCAGAGCCTGGTGGCCCCGCGACTGGCCAGGTAGTTGAGGATGACGAGGATGGGAAAAAAGAGCAGGGCATGGGCCAGACTTCGGAGGTAGAAGAGGAGGCGATCCCTGCTGCCAGCCTTCTGTATGCGCCCCAGCAGGGCCGGTGCGAAGTCGCTGACGCTGGCCCCGAAGCAGCGTTCTGGAGCATGCTTCTTGCGCTCTCCACTACGGGCAAGGGCGACGAGAGCCCGCTCCATCAGGACCTGATCCCGCAGCTCCAAGCTTCGGGCCTGAAGGTAGTAATGGAGCCGGGCGAGGTAGCTGCGGTAGAGGGGGTGGAGCCTGTGGCGCTCCTGTCGCAGCCGGTACCAGGGCGACGAATAAGGGGACATGGCGGCTTCCTTTCTTGTTGTTCAAAAGTATTATATAAGAATGCGGCGCTCGCCCCCCGGGCGGCTGTCCAGGGCTGGCCCTGCCTGCCTTGAGGGCCTTGTAGATATCTTCAAAAATTCTTTTTGCGCGATATATCCAAAGGACATAATCTTGTATAGAATGGCCATGTTGGGCTGCTGAAGTCCGATTCGGACTCGTAGATTTGCTCAATAAAGTTCTGCACACCGCGTGCTCTCAGAGCCGTGGCTCCAGGACCGCGGACAGGGCGTTGTGCCCTGCTGGCGCGTGGCCTGGGCAATTAGAGTAGGAGCTTATGATGGAAGGCCAGATCATCAGAGGGGCGCTCAGCGCCAGAGAAGAGTTTTTTTATCCCGACATGGACCTGGGGGCCCTGCCCTCCAGCCTGCGCCTTGTCACAGCCCGCAATGGCCGGGCTTCCTTTCAGCTGCTCTTGGAAGCTGAGGAGGCGGACTTGCCTATCTGCCTGGAGGCCCCAGGATTTTCTGTGGAATATTTTTCCATGCTGGACGTGCCTGTTGAATATAACACGGGAGATGGCAGTGAGCAGGGCGGAGCGATGGTTCTGGAGCGGCGTCCGACTGAGAAGCCAGCCTATGCCACGCGTCTGGCCCCCTTTCGTGTCTATGACTGTCTGCGCCCTCTGGACCAGCCCTGTAGTTCGGCTCGGGCTGGACGCCACGCCCTCTACGTCTGCCTCAGTCCCAGGCCTGAGACCCCGGCTGGGACTTATAAGCTGGACTTTCAGCTCGGCGCCTACCACTGTCGCTTGGAACTTCAGGTCTACGACGTAGAAATTCCACTGGATCAGTTTCCGGTGACGAACTGGTTCAGCGTGGACGCGATCTGCCGCTTCCACCAGGTGGAGCGGGGGAGCCAGGCCTTCTATGACATGCTGCGCCGCTATGCTCAGACCATGCGCCGACTGCACCAGACGCTATTCTATATTGAACTGGACCAGACCTGTGTGCAGACGCGCAATCCCTACACGTTTGATTTTGAGTATCTGCGGCCCATGATCGAGATATTTTTTGAGGAGGGAATGCAAAAATTGGAGTTGGGAGCCCTCCTGAGTCGCGGTTTCCTTCCCGATGGCAGGCCGGATATGTACACGGATCGCTTCACCTGTGCCATGGCTCCAGAGCTCCCCTTCGAGAGCCTGGAGGGCTACGCCCTGAGTCTGGCTTTTGTCCAGAGTCTGGCTGCCTTCCTGAAAAAGTATGGCTGGGAGGAGCGCCTGGTCTTCCACATTCATGATGAGCCGGACATCCATTATAAGGACGAGGCCACGTTGGAGGCCCGCAAGCGCCAGTACTACCTGGCGGCCAGCATCCTGCGCAAGCACATCCCAGGGGTGCAAATCATTGAAGCTGTAGCCTCCCCGGCCTTCCGTGGCGGGGTGGATATCTGGGTTCCGGGGACGCCAGGCTACGAAGAGAACAAGGCAAGCTTTGACCAGTATACGGAACTGGGGGAGTCTGTCTGGACCTATGTCTGCTGTGGTCCGGAAGGGCAGTGGTTAAACCGCTTTCTGGACTTCGCCCTGATCAAGGGCCGACTGCTTTTCTGGGGTTGTGCGGCGAATGGTCTGGGCGGCTTCCTGCACTGGGGCTTCAACCAGTTCCCTGCGGATATGGATCCCTTCCAGGGCACAAGTTGTCCCAACCATACGGGTATCGGCACGAATTTCCCCTGTGGGGACTCTTTTCTGGTCTATCCCGGCAGCGATGGGCCCTGGCCGGGTATGCGTCTGGAGGCGGCCCGACGCGGGGCGGAGGACGCCTGTCTCCTGGCCCTGCTGCGGGCGCGCGACCCGGAACTCAGCACTAGCCTGGTGGCGGCGGTTTTCCAGGACAACACACACTACAACGCCGACTGCGACTTTTTCCAGAAAACTTATGAGCAGCTGCTGCGCGCACTTGAGCCGCAGACAGTATAGAAGGGAGAGAGACTATGCGTCCAATCAAGAGCCTGCGGGCCCTGCTTCTGAGCCTGGTCGTGGCCGCTTCCTGCATCCTTCCCGCTGGGATGAACCCGGGGCAAGTCCAGGCGGCTGAGGGGAAGTGGCACCTGGTTTTTCAGGAAGAATTTAATGAGCCGATCCTGGATCCGACCAAGTTCTCGGACTCCTACTTGCCACACTGGACGACTGTGGAGCAGAGTCTGGCACACTACGATCTGCGAGACGGCATCTGCTCTCTACGCATCGATAAGGACGGCCAGGGCCCCTGGTGGAAGGATGCCGGCGTGCAAAAGGTCTCCAGTATCCAGACGGGCATGCGCGACGGCCTGCACCATTTCTGGAAGACCTGTTCGATTACGGAGCATCACCGGGCAGTCAGCAACTTTGAGACGAAATATGGCTATTTTGAGCTGCGGGCGCGCATTCCCAAGGACGGCGGCCTGCACAGCGCCTGGTGGATGATTGGTACGGAGTCCCGACCCCAGGAGGCGGGAGAGATTGATATTTTTGAGATCTGCGGCCCTGACATTGGCAAGGACAAGAGTCGCGTGCGCGTCTCGGTACATCCCTGGGAAGATGAGAGACTGAGCGAGCAGAACCTGAATTACCACGTCCCCTGTGACCTTTCGGAGGACTTTCATACCTACGGCTTCGAATGGACTGCAGAGGGAATGAAATTTTATTTCGACGGGGAACTGATACGTCAGACGAAGCAGTCCCCAAACTATAAGATGATGACCCTGCTGGGTATCTATGAGAATAACGCCCCTCTCTGGAGCGGTTCTCCGGACTATGACAGCGTCTATCCCAAGCGCTTTGAGATTGACTATTTCAGGGCCTTCAAAACGGATGAAATACTGGCCCAGGAAGCGGCAGAGCAGCGTGAAGCTCAGCCAGGGGAGAATCTGGCCCCCTATGCCATTGCCGGGGCGGGCCAGGACTGGAACCGCAAGAGCCCGCCTTCTTATCTGATCGATAACGACGCCCACACAGCCCTGCAGAGTGTCGATGAGCCGAATTTTCCCCAGTATCTCTATCTGGACTGGAAGGAGGCCCAGCGCTTTGACAGCCTGACGCTGAAGAGCTCCTACGCCCAGGGGCAGGCCCCGACAAACTGGGAGCTGGAGGTTTCGGCGGACGGGCAGGGGGACTGGCAGAGGGTGGCTGCTTCCGGCGATGTAAATTGGGAACGCAAGGACAGCCAGATTGAGGCCCGCCGCCTACAGTTCCCCGCTGTTGAGGCCAAGGCTCTGCGGGTCAAGATTAACAGCGCCAATTTGGATTGGGGACACTACGCCATTAACGAGCTTCTGGTCCATGATTCGACGGCTGGTGGAGAGACGCTGAACCTCGCGCCAGATGCCACGGCGGAGTGGAGGAGTGAGCATCCAGACTGGTTGATTGACGGCCAGCGTCTGGTCGCGGGACAGAGCAAAATATGGCCACAGATGCCGAGCGACATCCTGCTCCATTGGCCCTGGCCCGTATCCTTTAATGAAGTGCAGCTGCACTGTTGGCACGCCCTGGGCCAGGCCCCTAAGGAGATTTCCGTGGAGGTTTCTACAGATGGGCAGCAGTGGCGGCCCATCGTCGCCCGCACGGGCCTTAACTGGACGCATGAAGATGCGACTCTGGAGACGCAGACGCTCCGCTTCGAGACGGTGGAGCAGGTGCGCTGGCTGCGCCTGCGGGTCCACGGGGCCTATACGCGCTGGCGGCACTTTGCCATCAATGAATTGGAAGTGTACCGGCGCTAGGGACGACTACGGAGGAGGTGTGTATGCGTATTAAAATTCTGCCTGGGGAGGCCTTTTATGGGGGAGCGGTGACAGAGGGGCCAGAGCAGCCCTACACAGCCCAGACCTGCCGTGATCTGGACCTCTCCTTCAACCACAGCCCGAACCAGCAGATGCCCCTGTTGATTTCGACGGCTGGGCGCTGGCTCTGGAGGTCAGAGGGTCTGCGGCTCAGCTTCTGTGAGGGTTATATTGACTGTCCGGACGATACCGTTCTGGGCAGCTGTCCTGGCGGCCTGCGCGAGGCCTATCACGGGGCCATGGCCCAGTGCTTTCCCTTTCATGAGATCCGACTTGATCCGAGTCTCTTTGCGGCCCCGGTCTACAACACGTGGATCGAGCTGACTTTTCATCAGACTCAGGAGGGGGTCAGGAACTATGCCCAGGCGATTCGGTCGGAGGATATGCCAGCGGGGGTGCTGATGATTGACGACGGCTGGACGGACTACTACGGGCGCTGGCAATTCTCGGCGGCCAAGTTTCCCCGCCCCCAGGAACTGCTGGCTGAACTGCATGACTGGGGCTTTAAGGTCATGCTCTGGATCTGCCCCTTTGTCACCCCGGATACCCTCGAGTATCGTGAGCTGGAGCGGCGTGGATTGCTGGTCTTAGCTGCGGACGGTCAGCCACACATCGCGCACTGGTGGAATGGTTGGTCCGCCGTCCTGGATCTGTGCAAGGAAGAGGCGGTGGACTGGCTGAGGGGACAGCTGGCGGAGCTCCAGGCCATGGGAGTCGACGGTTTTAAATTTGATGCCGGCGACAGCTTCTACTACCCCCTGGACGGGGACCGGCAGAGTCGGGCCTGGGCGGCTTTTGGAGAGGGCTACAGCCTCAACGAGTTTCGGGTGACGACTGGGGCTGGGGGCTGGTCCCTCATGCAACGGCTCTGTGATAAGGACCACAGTTGGGCTAAGAGCGGCCTGGCCGCCCTGATTCCGAGCAGTATTGTCCAGAACCTGACGGGGCATCCCTTCTGCTCTCCAGATCTGATTGGAGGTGGAGAGTACCGTAACTTCTATGAGCAGGAGCGTCTGGACGAGGAACTGGTCCTGCGCTGGGCCCAGGTGGCCTGCCTGATGCCTGTGATGCAGTTTTCAGCAGCCCCCTGGCGCATACTCTCGCCCCCTTACTATCAGGAGCTCCAGTCCGCCCTGGCCCTGCGGCGGCGCTATGCTCAGATTTTGCTGGACACTGTAGAAGACTGCCGCCGGACAGGGGAGCCCATTCTGCGCCCCCTGGCCTACCACTATTCTGAGCCGGAGGCTCTGGCTGTCCGTGACGCCTACTTGCTGGGCTCTGAAGTCCTGGTCGCTCCTATTCTGGAGAAGGGGCAGACCGGGCGCTCCGTTTACCTTCCAGCGGGCTGCTGGGAGGAGTCCCGGGGCAGGATCTATCAGAGCCGTGGTGAGCGTTTCTGGGTGGAGACAGGTCTGGGGCTGGCGGTCTTCCAGCGCCGGCAAGGGGACTAGCCTCCGGCCGTTCTGGTCCAGCCTGGGTCTGAGACTTACTAAAAAAGAAGCGGTCGCAGTTCGCTGCGGCCGCTTCTTTTTACTTCGCTCTGGAGCAGGACAGACCCTGCTGAGCGACAGAATTTTCCTGCCCATTTGCACTTCACTGGGGATGCACCCAGTGCACTTCGGCATCGTGTTCTGCCTAAATCTCTCGGTGGGGACGATCACACCGCCAGTGGGCACCATCCTCTTTACGGGCTGTAAGATTGCGGGGGTGACGATAGAATCGGTCCTGCCGAAGCTCCTGCCCTACTTTGCCGTCATTATCCTGGTGCTCCTCCTGGTCACCTATATTCCAGCGCTCAGTCTCTTCCTGCCCGGCCTTCTGGGCCTGGCCTAAGGCTCTTGCCCCTGGGGCTAAGGCGCTACAAGACAGGTCCTTATAGAGTGTTGGCCCATAATGAAAGCCCCCAGTCCCTGAACGACACACTACAGGTCCAGGGACTGGGGGGCTTTTTGCCTTCCTTCCAGCCTTAAGCACAGGTTGCAGGCAGATCTTCCATGAAGGCCGCAGTCGCAGCCGTGGCGTATTTACTGCCCTGGCTTTTCTTAAGCCCCGGCCTCTGCTGCCTCCTCAGTCTGGGGGATGATGCGCAGTCTCGCGATGCGCTTTTCATCCATGGCGAGGACCTGGAGGCGGAACTTCCCGAAGTCCACGCTCGGCCGCTCGTCCTCATCGGGGATGCGGTCCAGGCGGTCCAGGACGAGGCCGGCGATGGTGTCGGCGTCCACCTGATCAGCGTCGACACAGAAGCCTTCGACGTGGGTGCAGATCTCATGGAGCTCTGTCAGGCCCTCGACATCGTAGCTGCCGTCGCTGTTGCGCACAATCTCGGGGTGCTCGTCGTCGAATTCGTCCTGGATATTGCCGACGATCTCTTCCAGCAGGTCCTCCATGGTGACCAGGCCCGCAACACCGCCGTACTCATCGATGACGATGGCCATGGCTTCATGGCGTTTTTGCATCTCGCGGAAGAGGGCGTCGACGTGCTTGCTCTCGGGGGTGAAGAGGGGCTCGCGCATCAGCTTCGTGACATCAAATATCTTGCGGTCGTATTTGGAGATGAAGTAGAGGAGGTCCTTAATATTGAGGATGCCGACGATGCGGTCCATGTGCTCCTCATAGATGGGGATGCGGGTGTAGCCCTCCTCCTTGGCCAACTGCAGGACCTCATCATAGCTGGCGTCGATGGGGAGACCGGAGATGTTTTTACGATGCGTCATGATCTCCGAGACTTCCTTGTCATTAAACTCGAAGACATTCTGGAGCATCAGCGACTCCTCAGTCAGAATTTTGCCGGAGTGGAAGCCTGCCTCAATCATCATGCGGATCTCTTCTTCCGTGACTTCAGCCTCCTCCTTTTGCTGCTCAATGTGCAGGGCCTTGAGGACAAGATTCGTACTGAAATTCAAAAATTTGGTGAAGGGGCGGGCGATGATGTCACAGACCCGAATGGTGGAGAGGGCCAGGCGTGAGACGGCCTCGGGATTATTGAGTGCGATGCGCTTCGGAACCAGTTCACCAAAAATGAGGGTGACGTAGGCTGTGATCAGGGTGACCAGCACAATGCACAGGCCGCGCAGGCCGTGGTACTGAGCTGCAGGATCAAGAGCGCGATAGAGCATGTCGCCGAACTGGTCTCCGGCAAAGGCCGAGGACAGGAAGCCAGCCAGGGTGACACCCACCTGGATGGTGGCGAGAAAACTGCCAGGATTTTCCAAGATGCGCAGGGCCCGTCGGGCGAAGCGGTCGCCCTCCTCAGCCTTGTGTTTCATTCGGTTGGCATTGAGGGTGATGATGGCCATCTCGGAAGCGGAGAAAAAACCGTTAATCAGGATGAGAATCAATACGAGAATAATGCTCAGCAGCCAGGATCCAGAGCCTGGAGCCAGTGCTGCCATGAGCACGTGACCTGAGGGGCATAACCAGCCAACAGCGTCCAAAAAAGTGATCCTCCTATAGTCCCTGTGCGCGTTGCGTCTACGGGGCGTCGTCTTGACGCGGTGGGAGGCCGCTTGGCTGGGCCGTCTCAAGTACCGTTCCGGTGCGCTCCACAGGCGGGGTGCCGCTTAGGCACATACATGTAGATATAGGTGCAAATATAATATAAAAATCCTGGTAAATCAAGAAAATTCCGTTACGTCCATCGCGACCAAGGCCGCGGCACAGAGGCCATAGTCAGGGCCAGGGCAGGTAGGGGAGACCGAGGGCTGAAGACAGGAGGAAGTAGACGCCGAGCAGGGGGAGGTAGAGCAGCGTGCTGAGGAGGACAAACTGACTCGCGAGCTCGGGATAGAGGCCGTACTTACGGGCCAGGACAAAGCTGTTGACCGCGGTCGGAGCCCCGAAGAGAATGAAGGCCACGCTGCCCTGGAGTGGGGACAGGGGGAGGCAGGCGGCCAGGGCCAGGGCGCTCAGAGGATAGAGGAGCAGTTTTAAGAAACAGACGCGCAGGTAGGACGCGAGATGACGGCGCTGGGGCAGGCTCTGGAGGTTGTAGCCCATACAGAGTAGGGCCACAGGGGAGGCCAGGTCCGCAATCTGATTTAGAGGCCGCTCCCATCCAGTCTGGGGAAAGGGGAAGAGCAGGCAGGCCAGACCCGCATAGACGCCGATCAGAAGGGGCGAGCGGAGGATGCGCAGCAGGACCTGGCGACGGCTCTGCTGGGCCGAGCAGACCTGCTCGTAGAGACTGATGGAGTAAAAGTTATAGAAAAACTGACTGAGTCCGGTCATCGCACCTGCCAGGGCTATGCTGCTGGGACCGTAAAGCGCCTGGAGTAGGGGGAAGCCCATGATGATGAAATTTCCGCGGTAGGCGGCATTTTCCTCCACACAGCGCTGCTTCGGATCGCGGACCAGGAAACGCAGGACCAGGTGGTTACAGAGGAGATGGGCGCTGAAAAGCAGAAAAATATAGCCCAGAAAGAGGGGGCTCATCTGCTGGATGAGATTGGGGGCACGAAAGCTCAGCGCGATTTTCAGGGGGAAAAAGAGGCGAAAGCAGAGCTGGTTCAGCTCCTGAACCGAGTCCTGGCTGAGCCAGTGCCAGCGGCGCAGGCAGTGGCCCAGACCAATGAAGACCAGCATGCCCAATAGGGCCTGGATTACGTGCATCGTTAGCCTCCTCACGGAAGAACCCGCCCTCCAGTGTAAAAGAGCAGTTCTGTCTACTGGACACAAGCATAAAGTACCGCAGGCCGCCCTGTCCACGGAAGGCTGAGCTTGAGGGCGCAGTATGAAAAAAATTTTTTCGGAAATAGGGGAAAAGTCCCTTGACAGCCCCCCGGAGTCACTGCTAGAATATCCCTCGTTGCTACAAGCACATGCGCCCGTAGCTCAACTGGATAGAGCGTCTGACTACGGATCAGAAGGTTGTGGATTCGAGCTCTGCCGGGCGCGCCAGAAGAGGAACTACCCCAGTGGTGGTTCCTTTTTTTGTCCCCTGGGTCATCGTTTTCTGTAGGTGTATACATCAGCTACCAGTAGTTTCGAGCTGGAAGCGGATTAGCTGTATTTTCGTAGCATCCACCTGCCAGTGGCCGAGGGCGCCCCGTGGACTGCCTGTTCAGCGCCCGCGGACTGGGCTTCCACGTCCCTGGAGCGCTTAAGGCCAGATCCAGGATCGCCGTTGAGAACTGGGCTTGTGCTAGAATTAATGAATAAAATCAGAACAAAAGCGGAGGTGCCTATGCTGCATTTCGTCGAGAAGAATTGCCGTCCCTTCCTCGCTGAGGGTGAGGCCGAAAGAATTGAGGCCCAGGCCGAGGCGGCCCGCCAGACCCTGCTCTCCGGCAGCGGCTACGGCAGCGATTATCTGGGCTGGCTCAGACTGCCTGAGAACTATGATCGGGAGGAATTTGACCGTATTTTAAAGGCGGCGGAAAAAATTCGTAGGGACAGCCAGCTCCTCGTCGTCGTCGGCATTGGCGGCTCTTATCTGGGAGCCCGGGCGGTCATCGACAGCCTGAGCTCTCCCTTTGCCAGTCTGAAGAAGGCTGCCGGAGGCTGCCAGGTCGTCTATGCCGGAAATCAGATGAGTGCCAGCTACCTCCGGGAACTGATGTCCGTCCTGGACGACTATGAGGTCTCTGTCAATGTGATTTCCAAGTCTGGAACCACAACTGAGCCTGCCATCGCCTTCCGCATTCTCAAGAACTATATGGAGCAGCGCTATGGCCGCGAGGAGGCGGCCCGCCGCATCTACGCCACCACGGACCAGGCCCGTGGTGCCCTCCTGGGTCTGGCAAAAGAGGAGGGTTATGAGCGCTTCGTTGTGCCTGATGATGTCGGCGGTCGCTATTCCGTGCTCACCGCAGTTGGCCTCCTGCCCATCGCCGCGGCCGGTCTGGACATTGAGGCCCTGATGGCGGGGGCGGCCGAAGAGGCCCGGCAGCTGCTTAATACTGGGGGCCTGGACAATCCCGCCCTCCGCTACGCCGTCTGCCGCAACCTCCTGCACCGCAGGGGCTATAGCACGGAGATCCTCGTCAACTACGAGCCCGCTCTACACTACATAAGCGAATGGTGGAAGCAGCTCTACGGGGAGTCCGAGGGCAAGGACGGGAAGGGAATCTTTCCCGCAGCAGTGGACAACAGCACAGATCTTCACTCCATGGGACAGTACATCCAAGACGGTCGCCGCCAGCTCTTCGAGACCGTCTTGCGCCTGCGGGAGGCCCGGGATTCGTACAGCATCCCTGAGGATCCGCGCAATCTGGACGGGCTGAACTTCCTGGCAGGTATGGATCTGGCCAAGGTCAATGAGAAGGCCCTTGAGGGTACCGTCCTGGCCCATGTGGACGGCGGTGTACCCAACATGGAGCTGCAGCTGGAGCAACTTGACGAGCGGCATCTGGGAGCGCTGATCTACTTCTTCGAATTCGCCTGCGGTGTCTCGGCCTATCTGAACGGGATCAACCCCTTCGACCAGCCGGGTGTTGAGGCCTATAAGCGCAACATGTTTGCCTTGCTGGGGAAGCCTGGCTATGAGGAAGAGAGAAAAGTGCTGGAGGCCCGTCTAAATGGCTGAGGCCGAGTTCGGGACGAGCCCGCGCAGGGCCTTTTCTGAGCGTCTGACCCAGGCTGGCTTCAGCTGTCTGAAGCGCCTGGGTCAGAATTTCTTGTATGAGCCTGAGATTCTGGAGGGGCTGGTTCACAGAGCTGGCATCTCGGAGGGGGACTGGGTTCTGGAGATCGGCGCGGGGGCGGGGACCTTTACTGCGGCCCTGGCCAAGGCGGTAGGGGCGGACGGCCTCGTGCTCAGTTACGAGATTGACGGACGCCTGGATTCTCTGCTCCGGGAGGTCCAGGAGGCCCAGCCGCAGGTCGAGCTCATCATGGCCAACGCCCTGGAGGCGGACTTCCAGGCCGACATCTGGGCGGCAGCCCGGAGTCGCGGCCTTGCCGCGCCGACTGGGGTGCTTCGGGTGGCGGCCAATGTGCCCTATTACGTCAGTTCGAAAATCATCCGCAGCTGTCTGGCCCAGCTCCCGGAGGCCAGGAGCTACAGTTTTTTGCTGGACTCGGCGATGGCGGAGCGCCTCCTGGCGCAGGCGGGAAAAGGCAAGGCCTACGGGCCCCTCGCCGTTTTTATCACCCTGCAGGGCCGCATTGAAAAACGCTGGCGACTTTCCCCGAAGTGTTTTTATCCCGCCCCCCAGGTCGATTCACTACTCTTTCATATTGAATCCTATAAGCCTGGTGAGCTGGAGCCGGAACGTGAGCAGCTGAGGCTGGCTCTGAGGCGGAATTGGCAGGCTTTTCAGCTTTTTGTCGACAGCCTCTTTCGCCAGCGGCGCAAGCAGTTAGAGGGGGTCCTATCCCGCATGGGAGATTCGGATCAGGAGGCGGGTCCGGGGACGAGAAGCCTGTCTGAACTCTTGGCGGGCCTGGGACTCAGTGGCCGCGAAAGGGCGGAGGACCTGGATCCCTGGCGTCTGGCGAGCTTATATCTGGCCTGGACTGGCGAATCTGGATGGCCTGATAAAAGTGGATTAATTGAGAAAAATAAAAACTAGCACAGAGATTTATATAGAACACAGTTGAAGTCTTGTTGAAGCCGACCGCATCCACTCTTTGCAATTGGAGAGCAGCGAAGTGATTAAAAAAGGCAGAGACCCTGACAGGTCCCTGCCTTTAGTTTGGTGGAGATGAGGAGAGTCGAACTCCTGTCCAGAATCGTGTCCGCCGAACGTTCTCCGGGTGCAGTATGTGTTAGAAGTATTCCTCTTGGTACGGAGGCCACACACCGCCTTGTACCGCCAGTAGCTTCATGAATGAGCCAGAACCGCAAAGCTTAGGCCCCAGCTGTCTCCGCTTAACCTCCGACGGAGCAGGTCTGCAGTTGACGTCCGACTGTCCTATGGCAGATCACAGAACCGGACGGGAGGCTGTTTAAGCAGCCGCCAAAGCGTAATTATCGTTGGCAATTACTTGCTCTTGCGCGTTTTTTAAGTGGCCAACGCGCATCCACTACCCGCTTATTCGACCTCGACAACCCTGTCGAAACCAGTACATCCCCCTGTATTACGCTTGCCCACTTAATATATAATATATTCTTTTAAAAGACAAGTTTGACGCATGAGAGCCCCTGTTTCTGAGGGCGGAGGAACGATGGACATACAAGAGCGCTGGGGCATTGACCCCAATCTGTGGGCCCTGGCCTGGGAGGTGGAGCAGGCCCTGGAAAAAGAGGGAATCTGGCCCCGCATTCGCCAGATTCGTGAGACGAATCAGCTGAGACTGCTCCACGCCTTTCGGGAGGCCAAGATCAGTGAAGCGGGCTTCAATTACCCGACGGGCTACGGCTACGATGATCTGGGGCGGGAGCGGCTGGAACAGGCCTTTGCGGCACTGATGGGGGCGGAGCAGGCCCTCTTGCGCGTTCAGCTGAGTTCGGGGACGGAGGCCCTGGCGACGGCCCTGTTTGGTGTTCTGCGACCAGGGGATTTCATACTTTCGCTGACCGGCCTGCCCTACGATACTCTCTACGCGACCATCGGTCTCGACGCCGAGGGGAGGAGCTGTCGCTCGGCGGACAACCAGGGCTCCCTGGCGGACTTCGACATAGGTTTTGAGCAGCTGCCCCTCCTGGACTCAGGGGAACTGGATATGCAGGGTTTTGAAGCCTGGTTGGAGGCGCGCAGGGCCGCGGGACTGAGCCTGCCAAGACTCTTGTACTTCCAGCGTTCCCGCGGCTACAGTGGTCGCCGGGCCCTGCTGCGCGCAGATCTGCAGCCGGCCCTGGCCCGCTGTCACCAGCTGCTGCCCGAGGCCATCTGTTTCGTGGACAACTGCTACGGTGAGTTCACGGATACGGAGGAGCCTGGACATTGGGGGGCGGATCTGATGGCAGGTTCGCTGATTAAGAATCCAGGAGGTGGCCTGGCTCCCAGTGGTGGCTATATCTGTGGCCGGGCGGACCTGGTCCAACAGGCTGCAGGACGGATGACGGCCCCTGGCGTGGGGGCGGAGATCGGCCCCTCGCTGGGCTTCAACCGCATCCTGACTCAGGGCCTCTATCTCGCGCCGCACGTGGTGGGCGAGTGTCTGCTGGGACTTACTTTTGCCGCCCGCTTCTGTGAGGAACTGGGCTTTGCCACAGCGCCGCTGGCGGAGGAGCGCAGGGGAGATATCATTCAGACCTTTTGCTTCCCGACGGCTGAGGCCATGGTTCAGTTCTGCCAGTCTGTGCAGGCGGCCTCCCCGGTTGACAGCTTTGCGAGGCCCCTTCCGGCCCCCCTGCCCGGCTATCGGGATGAGGTGATCATGGCGGCGGGGACCTTCGTCCAGGGGGCGTCCATAGAGCTCTCGGCAGATGGCCCGGTCTGTCCCCCTTACAGGGTCTATGTACAGGGCGGATTGGTCTACGAGCAGCTGAAATTGGCCTTTCTCCTGGCCCTGGGTCAGAGCGGGCCCTACGCGTCCTAGCAGGGACGCCTGCGCCCGGTGGGAGGGGGGCGGAGAGAAACGCTATAATTAACAGAAATGAGCACTAACGGGGGCTGGTGAATATATGGCAAAAGATGAGCGAGATACGCAGGATTTGGGTACCAATTTTCGCACTCGCCTCGATCAGACAATAAGACAGACGGCGAAGGAGCGCCTGGAGACAGGGGCCGAGGACTATGTGCAGACCGAGATGGAGCGGGCCAGAGCCCAGCTGCAGGCCTTTATTGAGCAGCAGGCTCCGGAGTTGGAGGCCAAGCAGCGGGAGTTCGAGGAAACCCGGGAGGAGCGCGCCCGCCAGCGGGAAGTCCTGGAGGCCAGCTTGCAGTCTGAGAGGGAGCAGAGGCAGCAGGAGGCCGCCGGGGCCCGAGGCACTGTGACGCGCGAAGACAGGGCCCGCCAGGCGGCTCCGCGCCGCCTACAGGCACTGGAGCGCCGGCGCTACCGAAGCCGGGCGGCCGTCCTGCTGGGCCTGACCCTCATTCTGGGTCTGCTTTCCTCCTCCGTCCTCCATTTTTACGCCCAACCGCGCAGTGCCGAACCGCGTTTTCGCTTTTTTAGCCAGGACCTGCTGGCGGAGCAGTACCCGATTCGCGGCCTGATTGTCCGTGATGAGACGGTCTATGCGTCGCCCCTGGTGGGCATAGCCCGGCCCCTGCAGACAGAGGGGAGCAAGGTGGCGGTGGGAGAGTCCATGGCCATGCTCCTCAACCCGCGTCTGCAGCTGGTCTATGAGAAATGGACGGAGGTGGCCCGGGCCCAGGCGGAGCGCCGTCTGGAACTCTTGAACAGCGGTGTGGACAGCGCTGCGGTGGAGGAGAGCTACAAGCACAGCGAGCAGGAGATCCGCCCCTGGATCGACCTCCTGCGCCAGGATGCCCGCTCGGCGAACCTGCGCCACGCGGCCTCGGTGCACCGCTCCATTGAGGCGGTCCTCTATCGGCGCAACCAGGAGCTGAGCCACAGTGACTTTCACGATCCTGTTCTGGAGCAGCTGAGCCGCAGCGCGCGGACCCTGGAGGAGCAGCTGGCCTCCTTGTCCACCCAGGCCCAGGCCTCGGACTCGGGCTATATTTCCTTCATGATGGATGGGCAGGAAGAGCGGCTGACTCCTGACTTCCTGGAAAACATCAGCGGGGTGGAGTTGGAGCAGCTCTACGCCCAGGGCAACCAGTATTACAACATCTCGCGCAATCTCAGCGAGGGCCAGCCCGTGTACCGCATCTCCCACGGCCCAAACCACTACTTCGCCCTGTACAGCGACCAGCTTCCGGCCTGGGCCGAGGAGGAGCGTCCAAGCATCTTTTCCCTCTATCTTCCTCAGGCAAAAGTTACGGTGGAGAACTGTGTTCTTCAGTCCTATCACTACAACGAGAAGACGGGGCGCAGCATACTGGTCTGCCGCAGTGACAGCCAGGTCGCGGAACTCCTGGACCAGCGTGTGCTGAGCGGCTTCCTGGTGACGGGCCACAGCTATGGTTATCGCGTGCCGCTCTCGGCTCTGACTGGCCTGCGCGCTACGGAGCAGGGACAGGAGGCCCGAATCATGGTGGTATCCCAGGGGCGGACCAGCTACGTGGACGTGCGCATTGTGGCTACGGATGAGACTTTTGCCACCATCGAGGCCCTCGATAAAGAGGGGCGGAGCATGATCACGGAAGGAGGCGTCTATGTCGAGAACCCCGAATATGTCCAGGCTGGGATCAGCATCGGCTGAGCCTCGGGAACTCATGGCCCAGCGCCTGGCGCAGATCCAGGCGGAGATGGACCAGGCCGCTTCCACTCGCCTGCTCCCCCCCGTTGAAGGGGCGGGGGAGACGGTGGAAATCCTGGCCGTCTCCAAGTATCGCAGTGTAGAGGAGATTGTCCAGGCTCGTGAACTGGGCCTCCGGCACTTCGGGGAGAACCGTCCGCAGGAAATCCGTGACAAGCTCCAGGACCCGCGGACCCAGGGCCTCAGCTTCGACTGCATCGGCCAGCTCCAGCGCAATAAGGTCAAGTATGTCATCGGGCGCTGTCGCCTCATCCAGTCCCTGGATCGGCTCAGCCTGGCCCAGGAGCTCTCCCTGCAGGCCTGCCGGCGAGACCTGGTCCAGGGCGTTCTCCTGGAACTCAATTATGCGGAGGAAGCCAGTAAGACCGGCTATGCTCCAGGGGCTCTGGAAAGGGACTGGGAGCAGCTCCTGGCCCTGCCCGGTCTGGAATTGCGCGGCCTCATGGCCCTGGCTCCCGCCCACTTCGACAGCGAGACCTGTCAGCAGTACTTTCTCAATCTCCGCAAGTACTTCGAGGAGCTGCGGAGCCGTCTGGACCGCTGCGCCAGGGCCCAGAAGTTCAACTGCCTCTCCCTGGGGATGAGCCGTGACTACGTCCCCGCCATCCGCGCAGGCTCGACCTCGGTCCGCCTTGGCCAGGCCCTCTTCGGCCCGCGTCCGGGGACTTTTTGACACTGTGCTGCAAGAATAGCCCTGTTCTGGTTACAGCGGGATTACACCTCTATTAATAGTCATGAAAAATCCTTGCGCTGCTCCCTTTTTATCGCTAATCTACCGGAGTAAAGACAAACAACCGGAGGGACTTATGGCAGCCTTTTTCAAGAACATGATGGAAAAATTCCGCAGCTATGATGAGGACGCGATGGACTATGGCTATGAGACGGCCCAGGAGCCCATCCAGGACCAGAGCGAGGAGCTGGGTTACAGCCTGAACCTGCATGAGGAACAGCTGCCCCTGGCCCAGGAGCGCAACATGCGTGTGGTCGACGCCCGTCCCCAGCAGCAGATGGTCATCGTCTACCCCAATCAGGTGGACTCTGCGAAGGCCATTTCCAGTCATATCAAGGCTGGCCGTACGGTGATCTGCAACTTTGAAAAGTGTGAGCAGTTCCCGCCCCAGCGTATCCTGGATTTTATCAATGGCGCAGTCTTCGCCCTGGGTGGTCAGGTCCAGGCCCTGTCTGGTTCGATTTTCCTCGTCCTGCCCCAGTCCGTGTCCATCATGGACAATCCGCAGCAGACCCAGCAGAATCTGCCCTACGCCCGTCAGGCTTGAAGGGTCCGGCGACGCAGCCAGAAGGAGTAGCCAGCTAGGGCCTCCTTTATGAGCGCGATGTGGAAAAGAGAGGCGCCAGTCAGGCGACCTCTCTTTTTGTATCGTGCCGCTGCGATGAACAAAGGAGTAGTCTATGTCCCCATTCACGATCGCCCCCTCCAGGCTGCCCTGGCGTAGCCTGGGCCTCGCCCTCCTCTCCCTGGCCTTCGTCCTCCTGCTCTGGGTCTTCCTCCTGCTGACGGCCCTGCGCTTCTGGTGCTTCCACCGGGACTATTACGCCCAGAGCTACGTGAAACTGCAGACGGCGGAGCGCATGGGGATAAAAGAGGAGGAATTAGAGGCGGCGACCACCCTCCTCCTAGATTATCTGAACGACCGACGCCAGGACCTGCAGCTGGACCTGCAGAGGGGAAGTCGGCGGGAGCCCTTCTTCGGTCTGCGCGAGCAGGCCCACATGGTGGATGTCAAGCGCCTCTATCAGCAGGCCCTGTCCTGGCAGCTGGGCTCAGGCCTCGCCCTGCTCCCCCTGACAGCGGTCCTGCTCTACACGCGCTGGAGGCGCAGGGGACGGCCCAGCCGGGCGCACAGCTGGGGTCTGAGCTTTGCGCTGGGCCTCCTGGTCCTTGGCTTTGGCGCTGTCCTGGTCTATGCCCTGCTGGATTTTGAGAAGTTCTGGACCAGCTTTCACGAGCTCTTTTTCGACAATGATCTCTGGCTTTTGGACCCCGGTCGGGAGCGCCTGATTCAGATGGTGCCTGAGCCCTTTTTTTCCGGCCTGGTCCTGCGCATCGCCCTGAGTTTTATGCTGAGCCTCAGCCTGGTACTGGGACTTATGTCAAAAATCTACACGGTGCTGGCTGCGCCCTCCTGGCGGGAGCCTGTCTTTAGGAAGGAAGAATCATGAAGCGAGAGATGAAGACCCAGGCCTGTATCTTCGACCTGGATGGGACCCTGGTTGACACCCTGGCTGACCTGGGGGCGGCTGTGAATCATGCCCTCCTGGGCCGTGGATACCTGCCTCTGGATCTGGAGCATTACAGGCATTTCGTGGGCCACGGAATCAGGAGACTCTGCGCCAGGTCTCTGGCGGCCAGCAGAGTTCTGGAAGCGCCGGAAAAGGCTGCCTGGCAAGGCGGCAAGGCCCCAGCGCCACAGGTCTGGAGAGCCCTGCCTGCACCTTACGCCGAGGCGGAGGATGAGGAGGCTGTTGAGGGGATCCTGGCGGACTTTTATGCCTACTATCAGGAGCACTGTCTGGATGCTTCAGCCCCCTATGCCGGAGTGTGTGAGGGCCTGCGGAGACTGGCGGGGCGAGGCCTGATTCTGGGGATTCTCTCCAACAAGGAGGAACGGCTCTGTAGGCACATTGTCTCTGAGCTCTTTCCCGATATTCCTTTCAGGAAAGTGGCTGGAATGCGCGAGGATTGTCCAGCGAAACCGAATCCCAGCCGGCTCCTGGCCTGGCTGAAGGACTGGGGGCTGGAGCCTGGGTCCTGCTGGCTGGTGGGGGACTCGGCGGTGGATGCCCAGACAGCCCAGCGTGCTGGCCTTCGCCAGGCTCTGGTGACCTGGGGCTTCAGTGCGGAGGAGGATCTGGCCCCGCTGGCTCAGGCCCAGGAGCTCTACCGCAGTCCTGAGGAGCTGTTTAAAGCTCTGGAGGCGGACTGCTGATGGCTGTTTTGAGACTGTATCTGGAGCCTCAGCGGCGCTGGCTTGAAGATCTGAGCCAGGGGCGCCCGCTGTCCGCACACAGTCATGGCTTGCGCGACTTGCTGGCCCTTTTCTATGTGCGGGTCGAGGGGGATTGCAGGGGGCTGCGCTTCTCGGTGGAAGTCGGGGAGGGGGAGCCTGCTGGAGATTTTCGGCTGGTGGAAGAGGCTGGGCACCTGGGCCTGGCCGCCCTGGATTCTGAGCAGCAGTCAGAACTGGAGGCCGCCGCCCTGGAAGGGGCAGAGGTCTATTGTGGGACCTGGGAGCGCCTCTTCACTCTGACGGGAGACAGGGGCTGGGAACCCGGGAGGCAGGGGGAGGTCCTGCGGCGACGCCAGTTTAAAGCTGCCGCCTACCGTCTCCTGTCGGAGCAGACGGGGAAGTGTTTCCCCTGGGGTTCGCTGACTGGCATTCGACCGCAATATATTGCGGGGGAATTTCTGGCGTCAGGAGCCAGTCCCGAGGAGGCCCAGCAGGCCCTGGTCCAGCAGTACCAGCTGCGTCCGGATAAGGCCGCCCTGGCCCTGGAAGTGGCCGCGGAGACGGAGCGCCAGCGTCGGAGGCTGGGGCCAGAGGACCTCCTGCTTTATGTGGGTGTGGCCTTTTGTCCCAGCCGCTGCAGCTACTGTTCTTTCAGCAGCCCTGAGGGCATCGCCCGTCCAGAAGAGGAGAAAGAGGCCTATGTTCAGGCCCTCTGCCAACAGCTGGACTTCCTTCTGGAACGCTATGGTGACCGCGTGCGCTGTGTCTACATTGGAGGGGGGACGCCGACTGAGCTGAGCTATGGGCAGCTGGACCAGCTCTTCTCACAGCTCGCCAGGCGGCTGGACATGGACCGGCTCAGCGAATTTTGCCTGGAGGCTGGCCGCAGTGACAGCCTGACCTATGAGAAACTGGCTCTGGCCCGACGCTATGCTGTGGGCCGTGTCTGCCTGAATCCGCAGAGCATGCAGGCCGAAACGATGCTTCGGGTGGGGCGCATTCAGACGCCGGAGGAGATCCGGCGCTGCTACCGCTGGATGCGGGAACTGGGCTTTTCCAGCATCAATATGGATCTGATTGCTGGTCTGCCTGGAGAAAGTCCGGAGGACTATCTGGACAGTGTGGCCCAGCTGCTCGCACTGCGGCCTGAGAATATCATGCTGCACAGTCTGGCCCAGAAGCGTTCGGCCCAGTTGGAGAGTGCCGTCAGCTGGCAGGAGGGCAGCAGGGGTCCCGGCAGAGCACAGGTGGAGGCGGACGGAGAGGCTCTGCGCAGGGCCCTGGGCAGCACGGCGGAACCCTGGGCCCTGGCCCAGGAGAGGGCCCTGGCCCTGCTGCGGGCCGCAGGTTACCGGCCCTATTATATGTACCGCAACAAGGCCGCTCTGGGCGGACTTGAAAATATAGGTCTCTGCCTTGAGAAGCAGGTCTGTCTCTACAATGTGGCCATGATGGAGGACCTGGCCCCCGTCCTGGCCTGTGGGGCCGGAGCGATGAATAAATGGGTTGCCGGAAAGCGTGTAGAGCGCCTGCCTGGCCTGCGGAATATACGGCTCTATGTGGAGCGCTGTGCGGACTTTTGCCGCAGGCAGGAGCGCTTTTTCCAGGAGCAGGAGGCCCGGGGGGAATGCTAAAATACCAGTGATAAGGACCGCCTGGGCGCTTTACTGTAGCGAGAGGAGTGAGCTTTGGACCAGTCCAGAATCCCGAATTATATCCTGATCGGCATGCCCGCCTCGGGGAAATCGAGTATGGGGCGCAATTTGGCGCGCCTGATGGACCGGCCCTTTGTGGACACGGACCTGTTAATGGCCGAGCAGCTGGGCTATGGGCCAGGTGGACTTCTTGAGGCGACGGAGACCCTGGGGGCCTTCGTCCGCCAGGAGGAGGCGGTGGTGCTGACTGTCCAGGGGACGGGGCAGATCATCGCGACGGGCGGTTCCGTGGTCTACTCGGCCCGGGCCATGCAGCACCTCCACAGTCTGGGGCTGGTAATTTACCTCTTCGACTATTTTGGGCGCATCCAGAGGCGGGTGGGACCCCTGGACCGGCGCGGTGTGGTCGGGCGTCCCGGCCAGCGCTTCTATGATGTCTATCGGGACCGTGAGCAACTCTACCGCCACCACGCGGACCTGATCTGGCAGAATTGCCGCTTCGGCCCGGCAAGGTCAGCCCACTATCTGGCGGGCCTCCTGCGCTTTATGGAGGAGACGGGCCTGACTGCGGCAGAGCTGGGCGCTGTGGACCTGGCGGGAGGCTCCGAGCTCGAATCAGCCATGGATTTCACAGCGCCCTGGTCGCTCTGTCCGCCGGACTCCGGAACGGACGGCCCATCCAGGAGGCAGGGCCGACGCCGGAAGCGGCGCGGGGCCAGGGGCCAGCGGCCTTCAGGACAGGAGAAGGGGGACTAGCTATGGGACAGGCGAAGTTCTGGGCGGTGATTGAAGTGGGGTCCAAGCACCTCAGCCTCTGCATCTGGCAGCAGACAAAAAAAGGGGCCAAGCGGCTGGACTTGGTCCGCGAGTCGCTGGGCCTGGGTGCGGACTGCTACCGCCAGGGCGCGGTTGGGGAGGACTCCATCCGGGCCTGCTGCCACTGCCTGCAGGCCTTTCGCCGCAAGCTGGAAGAATACGGTATCTCCGTCCCGGAACGGGTGGTGGCCACCTCGGCTCTGAGGGAGGCAAAGAACCGGGAGGCCGTCTGCTACCGCATCTATGAGCAGAGCGGCTTTGAGGTGGAGATACTGGATGCCAGCGAGGAGCTGGGCCTGCGGATGCAGGCCCTCTGGGCCCAGCTGCGGGAGGAGCAGCCCGAGGCGGAGCAAAAAGACTATGCGATCTGGGACGTGGGCGCGGGTTCCTTGCATCTCAGCCAGATCAACGCAGGACACCTGGTTGCCGGCCGCAGCGAGGCTCTGGGCGCCTTGCGGCTCAGCACGCTCTATGAGCGGCTGAAGCTCTCGTCCCAGCAGCCCCTGGCCACACTCCGTGCGGCCATCCAGAACCAGTTGGCAGCCCTGCCCCAAGCCCCAGGCGGCCGTGTTGGACGCGAACTGATTTTTCTCTCGGAAGAAGGCTTTTACCTGAAGCGACTACTGGGTTACAAGAAGGCTGTGGCCCAACTGAGCCGCCGGGACCTTTCCCAGCTCATCGACATCCTGCTTCACAGCCAGGAGGCGGAGCTGGCCTACAGTTATGACATCGATCCAGCTACCTGCAGGCTGCTTCTGCCCACCTGTCTGATTATGGAGGCCGGACTACAGTACAGCGGGGCTGAGACCTGTCAGCTACCGAATCTGGACCTCTGTGCGGCCCTGATCTATGTCCAGGGGCTGGGACGAAAGGAAGAGGCCCTGCAGCGGCGCTGGCTCTGCATCGACGTGGCCTGGCAGCAGGCCCGGCAGTTTGGTCTCAATAGCGCCCAGCTGGCCTGTCGTCTGGGCCATGTCCAGCGCCTCTGGCCCAAGCTGGCTCGGGGGGCCGGTCTGGAGGCCCAGGACCAGCTTTACTGCGAGCTGGCCGGCCTGCTCATGAGTCTGGGTCTGGCCCTGCGCAGCAAGGGCTACAGCCGCCTCAGCTATGATCTGATCCGCCAGTTGGAGCTGCCTGGCATCAGCGCTGCTGCCCAGGAGGAAATAGCGACCATCGCCCGACTTGCCACTGAGGACAGCCTGCGCTACAAATACCTGGAGAAACTGGCCCTGCCACGCCAGCGCAGCGCCCTCATCTCGGCCCTGGTGCTCCGCCTGGCAGCAGCCCTCAGCAGCAGTGGCCAGCTCTCGGCTGAGGACCTGGCCATCAGTCGTAAAAATGACGTCCTGCAGATCCAGCTCCCGGCTGGGGCAGGCTGCGATTGGGAGCGCCTGCAGGCCCTGGCCGAGGCCCGCAACTGGCGGGGCAACCTCGGGCTCAGCCTCCATCTGCAGGAGCTGTCAACGGAGCGCAGAACCTGAGACTAAAGACGGAGAGTCCTGTACAGAAGGAGAGGGAAGGTCGGTATGCCTAGTCAGAAAAAGAAAGAATCCAGGACCCGGGGCGACAAGTTTCCGATGAAGTCCCTGCTGGCCCTCCAGAGGAGCCGCCAGCAGGCCCCTAGCCACTACAGCCGAAATCCTCGCTACCTGAACCGTGAATTGAGTTGGCTGGCCTTCAATGACCGCGTCTTACAAGAATCGCGCAACCGCAACAATCCGCTCCTAGAGCAGTTGTCCTTCCTGGCTATTACGGCCTCCAACCTCGATGAATTCTTCATGGTGCGCGTGGCCTCGCTCAAGGATCAGGTCCAGGCCGCCTATCGACGGGCGGATCTCGCTGGCCTGGAACCCCAGGAGCAGCTGGAAGCCATAGCCCAGGAAACACACGCCATGAGTGCGCGTATGTACCAGAATTGGGGGCGTCTGAGACAGTCCCTGGCAGACCAGGGTCAGCACTTCCTCAGCAAGGAACAGATCGACAGCCGCCACAAGGAGCTGTTGAGGCCCTACTTCGACGAGTATGTCTACCCCATCCTCACACCTATGGCCGTGGACAGCGGTAGGCCCTTCCCCCTGATCAGCAACCGCAGCCTGAACCTCTCTGTCCTGCTCCAGGCCCGGGAGGATGAGGACCAGCACAAGTTTGTGACCATACAGGTCCCCCAGGTGCTCGCGCGCATCTGCCCACTGCCGGAGACAGAAGGGGGGGGGCGGAGCTACATTCTTCTGGAGGATCTGATTCGCCTCTTCCTGCCAGAGATCTTTCCCCAGCGCCGTATCTTGGCCTCAGCTGTCTATCGCATCATGCGCAATGCGGACTTGGACTTCGATGAGGAGGAGGCCCACGATCTTCTCCACGAGATTGAAAAGCAGCTGCGCCTGCGTCTCTGGGGAGAGGTTATCCGCCTGGAAGCTGAGGCCGACATCGACCGCCGTCTACTCCAGGAATTACTGCCGCGTCTGAAAGTTGCGGAGCAGGATATTTTTCTCATTGACGGCCCCCTCGACCTCCGCTTTTTGTCCAAGCTTGCAGGACGTCCAGAGTTTTCCCGCCGTGAAGATCTCCGCTATCCGCCCTACCAGCCCCAGGAGGCCTGGATTCTGCGCCGTCGCCGTGAGGAACTGGCCCAGGAGGGACATGAGGAGGCCGATATTTTTGACCTCATCAAGCGCGGCCCCATCCTCCTCCACCACCCCTACGAGTCCTTCGATCCCGTGCTGAACTTCATCCGTCAGGCAGCCCGTGATCCGGAGGTCCTGGCGATCAAGCAGACCCTCTACCGCATCAGCGGCGACTCACCCATCATCGGTTATCTGGAGGAGGCGGCCCGCAACGGTAAGCAGGTCCTGGTCCTGGTCGAGCTCAAGGCCCGCTTCGATGAGGAGAACAACATCCACTGGGCCCGCCGCCTTGAACAGGCAGGCTGTCATGTCATCTACGGCCTGGTCGGACTCAAGACCCACAGTAAAATCACCCTCGTCGTGCGCCGGGAGGAGTCCGGAATTCGCCGCTACCTGCACCTCGGGACAGGCAACTACAATGACATCACGGCCCGTCTCTATACGGACCTCGGCTACTTCGTGTCCACAGAGGACCTGGCCGATGATGCGGTGGAGTTCTTTAACATGCTCTCCGGTTTTGCCGAGCCCCAGGAGTGGAAGTCCCTCTATGTGGCCCCACTGTGGCTGCGCCGCGGCTTCGAGACCCTCATCCGCCGCGAAATACAGGCCGCCAGGGCCGGGCGCAGGGCCCGGATTCAGGCCAAGATGAATTCTCTGGTGGACCAGGAAATGATCGATCTGCTCTACGAGGCCTCGGCGGCCGGGGTGGAGATCGACCTCATTGTCCGCGGCATCTGCTGCCTCAGGCCCGGGATTCCTGGGCTCTCCGAAAATATCCGTGTGCGCTCCATTGTCGGCCGCTTTCTTGAACACGCCCGCATCTATATGTTCCACGCTGATGGGGCCGAGGAGGTCTACCTCTCGTCCGCAGACTGGATGAGCCGCAACCTGACCCGGCGCGTGGAGCTGCTCTTTCCTGTCGAGGACAGTCTCTGCCGCGCCGCAGTTAAGGAAATCATGCAGATTCAGTTCAACGACCGGGAGCGGGCCCAGGCCATGCAGGCCGACGGTACCTATAAGCGGCTCCCGAGCGCTGGCCAGCGACGTTTGGACGCCCAGGAGGAACTCTGTCGCCTGGCCCTGCTGCGGGCTCCTAAGGAGAAGGATGTCTTCGAGAGCCGCCACTTCGTTCCCAGAGGCAAGGACTACCTGCCCATGGAAGAAGGCAGGGAGGAGTCGACTTAGAGCGACGTGACTTTTTACTTCTGCTGGACTGTATTAAACTAGAGTTTCTAGCTATTTATGGGAGGCTTCCTGTGATGGATAAAAAAATCAATCTGCCCAGCTACGGCAGTTTGCTTCTGGCTTTTATATTTTTGCAGCCCCTGCTGGACAATTATTATTTCCTCAATGACAGCCGCTTCCAAGTCGCCGGCTTTTCTTTCGTCACCATCTTCCGCTTCATGGCCCTGGCCTGCTTTTTTGTCTGGGCCTGTCGACGCCGTCTCCTGCCACGACCAGCCCTCTGGGCCTGTCTGGCCTACGGGTTCCTGTCCGCCCTCTACTTCTGTGGCCACCACCTGGCCGCACAGCGCCTCCTCCTGCCCTCAGGACTGGAGCTCCACTACAGCCTGCCCTCTGAAGCTTTTTATATACTGCGCCTCGCGTACCCCCTGATTTTGCTGCTCCTGCTCTATTTCAGCGGACTCCAGCGGCGGCATCTGCTGCTTTGTCTGCTTGCTACAGCCGCCCTGATATCGGGACTGATCATCGTCACGAACCTCCTCGGGCTTTCCCTGAACTCTTACAGCAATGAGCCCATCAAGGGGAGTATTATTTCCTGGTTCCTGAGCGGCAGCCAGCAGCCTGACCCCAACCATCTCCCTTCCAAGGCCTTCTTTGTCTTCGCCAACCAGGCGGCGGCTATTCAGATCCTGCTCCTGGTCCCCGTATTTCTCTTTTTTATTCGCCACACGACGTTTATATCCACTCTGATTCTTGCGGCCCAGCTCGTGGCCAGCGCGATGCTGGGGACGAAGCTGGCGGCCTTCGGCAGCCTCGCCGTCCTGGCCTGCTGCTTGGGCCTGCATTTCTTCGGCTTGCTCATCCCGGCGCCGGGCCGTCAGAGACGGTACCGGGCCCTGCTTCTGGCCTGTCTCATCCTTCTGGGCGGCGGCTTCCTTGTTTATAAGGGCCCAGCCCTCCGCCTCTTGGATATCCATAACAACACCATCCGGCAGGAGAATACAAGACGCGAGGAGCACATGAGACGCGAGGAACAGGCAAGACGGGAGCAGGAGCGCCAGCGTGACGAGGGGAAGGAGGCCTCCTCCGGCTCTGAGAGTCCAGAAGCCGCCTACATCCGCAAGAACTATAAGCGTCTACGTATCAACCCACAATTTATTCTGGAATCTTATCCCTACACCCAGGATGAGGAGTTCTGGCTGGCTATTATGAAGGAAGCACCGGAGCGCATTCTGAATTATCGCTATCTTGAGACGGCCATGATCCGCCGAGTCAAGGAGCTGGGAGGTGGCCGCATCCATGATTTCTTCGGCATCTCCTACAACAAGATGCTCTCGGTCTTTAACATCGAGCGCGACCTCCTGGCCCAGTACTACTCTCTGGGCTACCTGGGACTCCTGCTCTTCTTCGTCCCATACCCCTTAATCCTGGCCTATCTCTTGTATCGCCTAATCCGCCGCAGGTCCTGGCCCAGCCTGGGGCAGCTCTGTTTGGCCGCCGCTGTACTGGCCACCTTTGCGACAGGCTATCTCACGGGAAATGTCCTGGACAGCATCTATGTCATGACGCTCCTGTCCGCCGTTCTGGCCCTTTTGGCTCTGGATATACTGCCTCGTGGGACAGCTGTCGCCAGTACGGAGCAGTCCAGGTCTTTGACAAAAATCCATAACGGAGAGGGTATCTAAGCGAAAGAATCTAGGTGAAACAACAAGGATTCCGCTGCTCAGATCTGCTATGCTGGACTTGCTATACATGGTATTGACTGGTTCTTATAGCGGGACCAGCAGGAAAGGAGTGCCTGTCCATGCGCCTAGAGAATAAGATTGTCATCATCACTGCCAGCACCCGAGGCATCGGCTACGCCTGCGTGGAGGCCTGCGCCCGTGAAGGGGCCCGGGTCTACATGGCCGCCCGCAATCTGGAGCGGGCCGAAGAGGCGGCCCAGAAGCTCCGAGACCAGGGCTACGACGTGCGGACGGTCAAGCACGACGCCTCCATTCCCGGCAGTCACCGAGAGATGGTCGAGGAGGTTGCGGCCAAGGAGGGGCGCATTGACGTTCTGGTAAATAATTTCGGACATACGGATGTCAAGGTCGACCTGGACTTCGAACACACGAAGTACCAGGACCTGTTGGCCATCCTGGATCAGAATCTGGCCAGTGTCTATGAGACCTCCCAGGCGGCTGTTCCACACATGAAAGATGGCGGCAGCATCGTCAACATATCCTCCATCGGGGGCCTCCTGCCGGATGTCTCGCGTATCGCCTATGCTCTCAGTAAGGACGCCATCATCTACCTCAGCAAGAATATGGCCCTGCAGCTGGGGCGTAAGGGCGTCCGCGTCAACGTGGTCTGCCCCGGACAGACGGCCACAGACGCCGTCATGCAGAATATGACGGAGCAGTTCCAGGCCTTCTTCAACCGCCACACGCCCATTAAGCGCATGGGTAAGCCGGAGGAGGACGCCGCCCTGGTGGTCTACTTTGCCTCCGATGAGTCGGCCTATACCACAGGCCAGGTGGTCGCCGTCTCTGGCGGCTTCGGTCTGGGTACGCCCGTCTTCGCCGACCTGGCTGATATGGCCGCTGACAAGCGCGGCTGATTTTGTGCTGTGAGGCCCCCCGACAGGCTTTTGTTTCCCCGAGTTGGAACGGCCTGGCGGGGGGCTTTTTGCTGTCTCTAGCCGCATGAAATACCCCGGACTGACTTGGGGAACAGGTCCTATCAGGGCCCAGCCTAACGTTTTGCCTACAGCCCTCGGCTGCGCTTGAAAGGGCAAAACGGGGGAGGCTCGCGTGCTATAATTGAGAAAAGTCAGGACTTTTTGGGAGGTTTCCATGAACAGAGTGCACAGGTTGTATGAGCTGTGGTCCCAGGATCCCTATTTCGATGAGGAGACGCGTAAGGAGCTGCGCGAGCTGGAGGGCCAGGAGGCGGAGATTGAAGAGCGCTTTTACCGCAGCCTTTCCTTCGGAACTGCGGGTCTGCGCGGCATCCTGGGTGCAGGGACCAACCGCATGAACACGTATACAGTGGCCCAGGCTACAGAGGGCTTCGCCCGCTATATCGAGAGCCTGGGGGCGGAGGCCTGCCAGCGGGGCATGGTCATCTCTTACGACTGCCGCATCTGTTCTCCGGAATTTGCCCTGACCACGGCCCTGGTCTTCGCAAGTCACGGCATCCACGTCCGCCTGGTGGATGAGCTGCGCCCGACTCCCATGCTGTCCTTCGCCGTGCGCCACTATAACTGTGTGGGCGGTGTCATGGTGACGGCCAGCCACAATCCTCCTCAATACAATGGCTACAAGGCCTATGGGGAGGACGGCGGTCAGCTGGCCCCTGAGGCTGCTGACCAGGTCACGGCCCTGCGCGACGCCATCTCGGATATCCGCGAGGTCCACTGGATCAGCGAGGCTGAGGCCCTGGATAAAGGGCTGCTGGAATATGTCGGCGAGGACCTGGATACGGCCTATATGGCGACGCTGAAGCCTCTGGTCATCAACTGGGAGGCCATCCGCAGTCAGGCTGATATGAAAATTGTGTACACCCCCCTTCACGGCGCGGGCAATAAGCCCGTGCGTCGTATTCTGCAGGAGGTGGGCTTCCGTCAGGTCCTGGTGGTGCCTGAGCAGGAGCGGCCAGACGGGCGCTTCCCCACCGTCAAGAGCCCCAATCCAGAGGTGCGTTCCGCCCTGGAAATGGGCATCGCTCTGGCGGAGCGGGAGGGGGCCGAACTGGTCATTGCGACCGACCCCGACGGAGATCGTACGGGCCTGGTCATCCGTCTTGCTGACGGCAGGTATCAGGTAATGACGGGCAACCAGATTGGCATTCTGCTCATGGACTACATCCTGCGGGCCAAGCAGGCGGCGGGGACCCTCAGTGACAAGAGTTTCTGTGTGACCACGGTGGTCTCGGGCCGTTTGCCCCGCCTCATCGCCCAGCATTACGGGGTGCAGCTTTTTGAGTGTCTGACCGGCTTTAAGTGGATTGCGGACCTGATCAAGCAGTATGACGAACACGGGGATATGCATTTTGAATTTGGCTTCGAAGAGAGCTTCGGCTATCTCTCGGGTACTGCAGTCCGGGACAAGGACGCGGTGGTCACTTCCATGCTCCTGGCGGAGATGGCCGCCAGCGTCCGAGCCGCGGGTAAGACCCTGGCTGACTCCCTCCAGGAACTCTATGCACGTTATGGCTATGCGGAGGAGGAGACAATTTCCGTGGTCCGTGAGGGCAAGAGCGGTATGGAGCTGATGGCCCGCGCCATGGAGCAGCTGCGTGAACGCCAGGGCCAGGCCTTCCCAGGTCTGGAGATCAGCAGTCTGACCGACCTCCAGCAGGGGAGACAGTTCTTCCTCGCTGAGGGCCGAGAGGCCCCCATAGACCTGCCTCGATCCAATGTGCTCATCTATTCTCTGGACGGCATCAATTTCTTCTGTGTCCGCCCCTCAGGTACGGAGCCGAAAATCAAGATATACTTCGGTGTCTACGGTTCAGATCAGCAGGGCTGCCGCGAACAGCTTGAAGCGCTTAAGCAGCAGGTCATGGCCGTGCTTGAAGGACTCCTTGCAGTCTGATTGTGGGCGGCTTGCCCGAGACAGGGCGGAGAGGCCCAGAGGACCGTTTTTTCCGAGGGGGCACATGAGCTTGTGCTCCCTCGCTTATTTTTCCCTCCAGCAGCCCCGACGCTGCTGGGAGGGCTGTAGCGCTGATCTCTTCAGCGCCTGAGAGGGGAGACGCAAGTGGCCTTTGCCCATCTGCATCTGCACAGTGAATTTAGCCTTCTGGATGGGGCGAACCGTATTAAAGACCTGCCGCGCCGGGTGAAGGAGCTCGGCATGGGGGCCTGTGCGATCACCGACCACGGCGTGATGTACGGGGCGATTGACTTTTATCAGGCCTGCCAGCGGGAGGGGATCAAGGCCATACTGGGCTGTGAGCTTTATGTGGCTGAGACCAGCCGCTTCGACCAGAGTCCGGAGCGGGGGCGCCAGATGTCCCACCTGATTCTCCTGGCGGAGACGAACGAGGGGCTTTCCAACCTCTATCAGCTGGTTTCGCGGGGCTTTACGGAGGGCTTCTACTATCGCCCCCGCGTTGACTTGGAACTCCTGGAGCAGTATCACGAGGGCCTGATTGCCTGTTCGGCCTGCCTGAATGGGGCGGTGGCCCGGCGGCTGCGCGTGGATGACTATGAGGGGGCGCGGGCCCAGGCCCTGCGCTATGCGGAGATTTTTGGCCCTGGAAACTACTTCCTGGAAATCCAGGCCAATGGTCTGCCGGAGCAGAAGCGGATCAATGCCCTCCTGGCCCAGTTGGGGGCGGAGACAGGCCTGGAGCTGGTCGCCACGAACGACTGCCACTACCTGCGCCAGGAGGATGCCAGAGCCCATGAGATCCTGCTCTGCATTCAGACGGGGCGGCGCATGTCCGATCCAGACCATATGCGTATGGGAACGGACAGCTACTATGTTAAGTCTGAGGCGGAGATGCTCCGGGACTTGCCAGAGTATCCCGAGGCCATCCAGAACACGGCCAGAATCGCCGAGCGTTGCCAGGCCCAGCCAGACTTTTCACATATTCACCTGCCCTCCTTTCATCCTGAATCGGGGCGAACGGCGGAGGAGGAGCTGCGCCAGCAGGCCGGGGAGGGCCTGCAGCGGCGACTGGCCCGTGCGGGCATTATGGGAGGGGAGGCCCAGAAGGACTATTGGCAGCGGCTGGAAAAGGAGCTCTCCGTCATTGTGGGCATGGGCTATACGGATTACTATCTGATTGTCTGGGACTTTATCCGCTATGCCCGAGAGCGCAAAATCATAGTCGGCCCAGGCCGCGGCTCCGGTGCGGGCTCTCTGGTGGCCTACGCCCTGGGAATCACAAACATCGATCCGATTCGCTATCAGCTGCTCTTTGAGCGCTTCTTAAATCCGGAGCGCGTCAGCATGCCTGACTTCGACACGGATTTCTGCTATGAGCGCCGCCAGGAGGTCATCGACTATGTCACGGCCAAATATGGGCAGGAGCGGGTGGCCCAGGTCATCACCTTTGGCACCCTGGCAGCCCGTCAGGCCCTGCGCGATGTGGCCCGGGTCCTGGACTATCCCTATGCGGATACCGATCGCCTGGTGGCCCTGGTACCCACGGTCCTGGGAATTAGTCTGGACCGGGCCCTGGAGGAGAGTCAGGAACTGCGCAAACTCTATGAGGGGGACGCTCAGGTACGGGAGATCGTCGACACGGCCAGGCTACTTGAGGGTATGCCCCGTCACGCCTCGACCCATGCGGCCGGCGTGGTCATCGCGAGTCAGCCCATCGCCCAGCTGGCCCCCCTCGCCCGTAACGAGGACGCGGTGGTCATCCAGTATGCCAAGGGTAATATTGAGGATATAGGCCTGCTCAAATTTGACTTTCTCGGCCTGCGTACACTGACGGTACTCAGGGAGAGCCGGGACCTCGTGGCCGCCCGTTATGGTCTGCAGGTGGACCTGGACAATCTGCCGATGGACGATCCGGCCATCTATCAGATGCTGGCCAGAGGCGATACCGTGGGCGTCTTCCAATTGGAGTCAGCAGGCATCACCTCCTTTATGAAGGAGCTCAAGCCTGAGTCCCTGGAGGATGTTATCGCCGGGGTCTCCCTCTATCGTCCTGGCCCAATGGTAGAGATTCCGCGCTATGTGGCGGCCCGTCACGATCCGACTAAAATTCACTACGCCCATCCGCTGCTGGAGCCAATACTCCGCGTGACCTATGGCTGTATTGTCTATCAGGAGCAGGTCATGCAGATCGTCCGTGATCTGGCGGGGTTCAGCATGGGCCAGTCGGACAATATCCGCCGCGCCATGTCCAAGAAGAAGCCGGAAGTCCTAGCCAGCTACAGGGAACTTTTCGTCCACGGTGGGCGCGATGACAGCGGCCTGGAGGTGGAGGGGGCCGTCGCCCGGGGCGTGCCAGAGGCCACAGCCCAGCAGATTTTTGACGAAGTCCTGGGTTTTGCAGGCTACGCCTTCAACAAGTCCCACGCCGCAGCCTACGCCGTGGTAGCCTATCAGACGGCCTGGTTTAAGTACTATTACCCCACGGAGTTTTTCTCGGCCATGTTGAACAGCTTCCTGGGCAGTTTGGCCCAGGCGGCGGCCTATACTCAGGCTGCCAAGGCCCGGGGGATCGCCATCCTGCCGCCGGATATCCAGCGCTCGGCTGTGCGCTTTCAGCCCGAGGGGGAGGGGGCTATTCGCTTCGCCCTGGCCGCTGTCAAGCACCTCGGCCGCAGCCTTCTTGAGGACCTGGTCGCCGAGCGCGAACGTGAGGGTAACTATGCCAGTTTCGGGGACTTCCTGCGCCGCATGCAGGCCCTGAAAGTCAATAAAAAAGCTGTAGAATGTCTGATTCGCTCCTCGGCTTTGGATGGCTTTGGAATTGCCCGCAATCGAATGCTGGCTGTCTTTGAGCAGTATATGGAACAACAGGCCCAGCAGCAGCGCCAGGTGATGGCGGGACAGCTGAGCTTCTTTGACCTGGCCGCCACGGAGCCTGGGACGGACCTGGAGGGCCTGGTGACTGAGGAGCCGAGGTATCCGGAGCTCCCGCCCCTTTCCCGGGCGGAAGTCCTGGCTATGGAAAAAGAGATGCTGGGGGTCTATGTCAGCGGACATCCCCTCGATGGCTTTCGTGAATACTGGGAGCGGGCCCAGGCTCTGGGCTATCAGATTTTCAGCTCCACAGAGCTCCAGGCCAGCAGTCCAGAGGCCGTGGAGCGGCGAGGGGACCTGGCCAGGGAGGCTCGCCATGGCGGGCTGTGGTTTATCGGTCTGGTCCAGAAACTGGAGCTGCGCAGCAGCCGTAAGGGACGGCGCTTCGCCCTCCTTAAGCTGGAGGACTATGGGGGAGCCTATGAGGCCTTTATATTCGAATCTCAGCTGGCGTCCTGTCTGCCCCCTCTGGAGGAGCGCCAGGCCTATCTCTTCCGGGCCCAGCTCCTGGGACAGGCCGATGAGGAGAGCTGGAAATTGGCCGTCGAGGAGCTGCGGCCCCTCAATGTGGAACTGCCCCCAGCAGGTCTCAGGCCAGCTCAGTCCGGATCGACGTTCCGAGGAAGCGAGTCGGCGACGAGCTCCCCTGTGCAGGAAGCTGTGGCGGACGCTAAGCCTGGTTCAACAGAGGGCAGTCTGGCGCAGGGCTCTGGTCCTAATCCAGCGGCCCCCAGCAGTCAGCGGCAGATTCAGCTGGCCCAGGCTCAACCGGAGCGCTGCCATCTGGAACTGCGCTATTGGGGTCAGATATCGGATCCAGGTTACCAGCGCCTCTGCGCGACCCTGGCCTATTTCCACGGAGCGCTCAGGGTCAAGTTGGTCCTGCCGCAGCACGGGCGCAGCGCCTATCTGCCTCCAGCCTGCTCGGTTGAACTGAGCCACCATCTTCTGAGCCTGCTGGCCCAGCGCTACGGGGCGGAGAATTTGCGGCTGGTCGCGGATACGGATGGGCGGTCTACGCTGCAGTCTTCAGCAGGGGGGGGAGGGAACTAGACTTTGGCACGCTCCCTATCTGTTTGCTACAATAGTTGCATGGTTTAAAGGGGATTTGTCCCCGAAATAGACAAAAGACCAGGGACCTCGTTCCTAGTCCAAGTAGGAGGTACTGCCAGATGCGTGTCGGATTATTGACTAGTGGGGGCGATTGCCAGGGGCTGAACGCCGCCCTGCGTGGTGTGGCCAAGGCACTTTATGAGCAGATCCCAGGGGTTGAGGTCTACGGTTTCAGAGATGGCTATCGAGGTCTGATGCTCGGGGACTACAACTATATGTCTCCAGCGGATTTTTCCGGTATATTGACCCGCGGGGGGACGATACTCGGCACCAGCCGTCAGTCCTTTAAGCTGATGCAGAATCAGATGGATGACGAAGCCTCGTCCCAGACCCGATTGGAGGCCATGCGCGCCACATATACGCGCCTGAATCTCGATTATCTTGTGGTCCTGGGCGGCAATGGCACCCACAAGAGTGCCAATCTCCTGTCCCAGAACGGTCTCAACGTGATCAGCCTGCCGAAGACGATAGACAATGACCTCTGGGGGACGGAGATGACCTTCGGCTTCCAGAGTGCGGTGAATATCGGGACCCAGGTTATTGACAGCATACACTCCACAGCCACCAGCCACGGGCGCGTCTTCATCATTGAGTTGATGGGTCACAAGGCGGGCTGGCTGACCCTCTATGCGGGCGTGGCCGGAGGTGCGGACATCATCCTGATTCCAGAGATTCCCTATAAGGTTAAGCGCGTCGTCGAATCTATCGAGCGGCGGCACGCCGAGGGCAAGACCTTTTCCATCATCGCGATGGCGGAAGGTGCTCTGACCAAGGATGAGTCCAAGATGTCTAAGAAGGAATATGAGGCCTATTGCAAAAAATCCAAGCACCCCTCAGTTTCCTACCGTCTGGCAGCTGAGCTGGGCAAGAAGCTGGGACAGGAGGTCCGGGTGACCGTCCCCGGTCACTTCCAGCGCGGTGGGGAGCCCTGTCCCTATGACCGCGTTCTGGCCACGCGCTGTGGCACGAAGGCTGCCCAGTTGATCAAGGAGGGCAAGTCTGGAGTCATGGTCGGTATTGTTAACGGGCAGATGAAGGCCATCCCACTCAAGGATGTGGCCGGGAAGCTCAAGACCGTGCCCAGCGACCATGAGGTCATTCAGAGCGCCCGTGACCTGGGCGTGAGCTTCGGAGACTGAGGTGGAAAAGCATGGGCTAGACAGGGTCACCGGAGACCGGAGATAAGCGGACTCCCAGTTCTTGGACAGAGCTATTCAGGGCCACGAACTGGGAGTTTTTATGTCCTGTGCTGCTGGAACACGTGCGTATAGTCACTTAGTGACGCCTTTCCATGTTTTACACACGCCCCCATCCCTTTAGGATTCTTTGGCCTGGATAACTTTCTCTATGCCTTGTGGGCTTCAAACGACAGGACCTTCAGGCAGCTGGGCCCCATACGTAATCGTATGGGAGCAGATGACAGCTGTTTTTGTCGTCTGGGCCATTGCTATCGCCTGTCTTCTCGCAGGGGCAGTGATCCGCCACTGTTATGGGCTTCGCAAACGACCAGAAGAAAAGTGGGAAGAGGAATATCAGCGAGACTTTTTAAACACGTAATGTGCCAGGGCGCGTCCGAATCCTCAGCTTTTCGTGCTTTCTGAAAATAGGGATGAGCCGGGAGAGAAAAGGCGCGAAACAGTGCTCGCGGCTCGCCGATTGGATGGGTCTAAGCTGCCTTAGCCGCCCTTCTGGCCCCTGGCGCCAGACATAAAAAGCCCCCCCTTCCTTGGCCTTTTACTTGCGGTATCCAAGAAAGGGGAGGTGCTTCAAGTCCCCAGCCAGGGGCTCTGTTCTCAGTTCAACGCCGCGGCTCTGCTCCAGTGGCAGGAGCTCTACACCAGCTGTCAGCGCATGTCGCAGCTCTTGATGTGGTCCATATCGTCAAATTCCATATTCTCGCCGCCCATGGCCCAGATGAAGCTGTAGTTGGAGCTGCCTACGCCAGAGTGGATGCTCCAGGAGGGGCTGATGACCGCCTGCTCGTTCTGCATGACTATATGGCGGGTTTCCTGGCCCTCGCCCATCAGGTGGAAGACCACGTGATTCTCAGGAACTTCGAAGTAAAAGTAGATTTCCATGCGGCGCTCGTGGGTGTGGCAGGGCATGGTATTCCAGACGTTGCCCTCGTCCAGGGAGGTCAGGCCCATGGAGAGCTGGGCCGTCTTCAGGACATCTGGATGGATGAACTGATTGATGACCCGCTTATTGGCTGTGGCCTGCTCGCCCATGGGGCGCTTGTTGGCGTCCTGAATGCGGATCTGCTTCGTCTCGTAGGCGATGTGGGCGGGGGCGCTGACCATGTAGTACTTGGCGGGCTGCTGGGGATCCTTGGAGGAGAAGCGGAGGCCGCGGCTGCCCTTGGTCACATAGAGACAGTCCTTGTAATCCATCTCATAGGTCTGGCCGTCCACTTCAATGCGGCCAGGTCCACCCACATTAAAAATACCCAGCTCACGGCGTTCCAGTATATCCTTCGTGCCGAAATTGGCCCAGACATCAATGCCCTTTTCCAGGGGCACCGTCTCGTTGACCGGCATACAGCCGAAGGTGACCATGCGGTCGACATGACTATAAATGGCAGATACTTCATCGGCAATAAAGAGCTTCTCAATCAAAAATTCCTGGCGAACTTCCTCAGTTGTATAACGGCGAAAATCACGCTGGTTGCAACTGTAGCGAATATCCATATATGACTCCTTTCACTTGACGCTTTATAATCATTCAACTAACATCATGTATACAAGTATGGTTAGTAAAGATATAAAAGTCAAGAGGAGTTTAGCTGTGAGCGACAGGGCTGAAGGGGGCAGGCGTCCCAGTACACTTGAGATTTACGAGCGGCTCAAGGAGGATATCATCCAGCTTCGCTACGCCCCGGGCTGCCAGATCAGCGAGCATGAGATTGCCCTGCGTTTTTCGGTCTCACGGACACCGGTCAAGGCCTGCTTCATCCGCTTGGAGACGGAGGGCTTCATCGTGGTGAAGCCGAAGAGCGGCAGCTTTGTTTCCTTGCTGGATCCCCAGGAAGTTGAGGAGAGTATCTACCTGCGCAGCCTGCTGGAGGCGGATATGGTCCGCCAGCTGATAGAGGAGCTGCAGTCTGAGCGTCTGGCTCTGTTGAGAGGCCTGCTTGAGGCCCAGCGCCAGGTTCTGGCCCAGGGCCGCCCTGAACTGGGGCGGCCACTGCGGATTCAGACCGTTGCGTCGGAGCAGGAGACGCAGGCCCTGCAGCGTCTGGCCCACTTTGTCCGTCTGGACGACGACTTTCATGCCTGTTTCTTTCGCTGGGCCGGGCACGAGCGCCTCTGGGCGGGGATACGCCGCCTGGAGCTGCACTACCAACGCTTTCGGCAGCTGGACATCCAGAGTTCGGGTGTGCCGGAGCGGATTTTAGAGGAGCACCAGGCTATCTATGAGCGTCTGGAAGCTCGGGACTACAACGGCTACCTGGACCTCTTGCAGCAGCACCTTTACGGCAATGTCCGCCGCCTCCTGGGTGAGCAAAAGGAGCGCTATGCCCGCTACTTTCTCAGCTCGGAAGAAAAATTGTCCAGCCGCCCCTGGCCCTTCTGCTGAACGGCGGGCCGTGCCTGCTCCGGCTCAGATCCGGGGGCTCTGGGCCCTTTTTTTTTAGGGTACAATGTAAACGCTACCACAAGCGCTGCCGGCAGGCTTGAACGCGAGCATCCGGCCTGGGCAGGGCAGGGATAGAAGGAGGAAGACCGCGCATGATACACGGGGTAGAAATACGCTTCTTAGCCCCAGGAGCCTGCAGTATTGAGCTACTCTCCGACCGGAGTTACCGCGAGGATGAGGACTTTGAGATTTACCTCAACGGGACCTGCATGGGCAGCTATCGGAAGCATGTCCTGTCTTTTTTTGACCTGGAGTCTGGAGCCTCATATCAGGGTGAAGTGCATACGGCCCAGGGGGCTGTACACCGCTTCAGCTTCACTGTACCCTGTCCGACCTATGTTCTGGACGTCCGTGATTTCGGAGCCCTGGGCGACGGGCAGGCCCATGATGGGGCGGCCATCAATATGGCCCTCTACTGTGCCCAGCCAGGTTCTGTGGTCTACATTCCCAAGGGGCGCTACCGTGTCGACAGCATTTTGCTCCGCTCGGCGGTCTCGATCTACCTCGCTGCTGGGGCTGAGCTGATACAGGACTGTGAGCGTCGGAATCTGGCCCGTATTCAGGCTCATCCCCTGTCCTACGACGGGCAGCAGCGTGACTACAACAGTTCCTGGGAGGGTAATCCCCTCGATTGCTACGGCTCCCTGATCTATGGCCGTGAGGTCGAGGACGTGGCCATTTATGGGCCTGGCGTCCTGAATGGCAGCGGCCAGGAAGCCGCTTGGTGGGAGCAGCCGAAGGAGGCTAAGGAGGGGGCGTTCAGGCCCCGCAACGTACAGCTCGTGCGCTGTAAGCGCATCGCGCTTGTCGGTCTGACCAGCCGCAACTCCGCGGCCTGGAACATCCACCCCCTGTACTCTGACGACCTGGACTTTATTGACCTCCAGATTCAGAGCCGCATCCCCTCACCTAATACAGATGGCATTGATCCCGAGAGCTGCCAGCAGCTGCGCATCCTCGGCTGTCACTTCGCTGTGGGCGACGATTGCATCGCGATCAAGTCAGGGAAAATCTACATGGCTGAGTGGGCGGGGCGCCCCACACGGGGAGTGACCGTGCGCAATTGTTATATGGAAGGCGGTCACGCCGGCGTGGCCATTGGCTCTGAAAGCGCCGGGGGGGTCTCCGGAGTGCAGGTGCAGAACTGCCTCTTCGAGGGTACGGACCGCGGTCTGCGCATCAAGACCAGACGTGGACGGGGCTGGCGCTCCGTGATGGAAGACATCGATTTCAGTAACTGCGTGATGGACGCTGTGCAGCACGCCTTTGTCTGCAATATGTACTACTTTTGCGACCCTGATGGCCACAGCCCGGAGGTGCGGGCCAAGGAGGGCTATAGTCTGGGGCAGGGGACGCCCAGCGTGCGCACGATACGGGTGGCGAATTTGGAGGCCAGAAATATCAGGGGGACGGCGCTTTTTGCCTACGGTCTGGCGGAGAATCCCATACAGAAAATCCGCCTTGAGGACAGTCGCTTTCACTTCGCTTCTGAGCGGGCCACGGAGCCGGCGGCCATGATGGATGATTTTGACTTCAGCGGTCCCTATAATCGCGGAATTTATATCCAGCACGTGCGGAGCCTGGAAGTGGAGAACTGCAGTTTTGAGGGCCATTATTATCACACGGAGGGAGGGCGGACTCATGAGCATCAGTGAGACGGCGCTGGCCATCGCCCAGCAGCTAATGGAAGCCAGCCAGCCAGGCTACCCGGCCTGGAATATGGAGCAGCGCCTCTCGGGGGCCCAGCCTTCATGGAACTACATCGATGGCTGTATGCTCAAGGCCCTGCTGGACCTGGAGGAGGTGCAGGGGGGAGGGCGCTACCTGGCCTTTGTCGAGGACTACCTGGCCTATTTCATCAGTCCAGAAGGGGAGATCCGCCACTACTCGGCTGAAGAGCAGAACTGTGATCGCATCAATGGGGGGAAGGTTCTGCTCCGCCTCTACGAGGCCGGACGCGGGGAGCGTTATCGCCTGGCCGCCCAAGCTCTCTACGCCCAACTGGAAAAGCAGCCGCGACTGAGCTGTGGCAATTTCTGGCATAAGCGTATTTACCCTAATCAGATCTGGCTGGATGGATTATATATGGTCCAGCCCTTTTTCCTGCAGTACCAGCGCCTCTTTTGTCAGTACCAGAACTACCAGGACAGCATTGGCCAGTTCCGTAGGGTTGAGGAGCTGCTGAGGGACCCGGAGACGGGCCTCTATTACCATGCCTATGACGAGAGTCGTAGCATGTTTTGGGCGGATCCGAAGACGGGCCTCAGCCCCAACTTCTGGGGGCGTTCCCTGGGCTGGTTTGCCATGGCTCTGATCGATAGCCTGGAGCAGCTCTCCCCGAAACTCTACAGTGAGTATGCCTGTCTACGGCGCATCTTCACCAATCTCGCTGCGGCCCTGGCCCAGCAGCTGGATCCGGAGACTGGCCTCCTCTACCAGCTCCCCCAGCTGGCGGATTATCCTGGAAACTACCTGGAGACCAGCGCCTCTGCGGCCCTGGCCTACGTCTTCTATAAGGGGCGCCGGATGGGACTGCTCCCCGCCCGTTATGCCCGGATGGCAGAGCGCTGCTACCGATCCATTCTCGACACGAAGCTGCGGCGGGAGGATGACGGCGCCTACCATCTCCACGACATCTGTCTCGTGGCGGGCCTCGGCGGGGACAGCGGCAAGGGGAGCTATAAGCGCCGTGACGGAAGTCCCGAATACTATCTCAGCGAGCCCCGAGTCCCCGATGACGCCAAGGGTGTGGCCGCCTTCCTCTTCGCCAGTGCGGAGCGGGCGCGTCTGGAAGCCAGGGGTCTCTGCCCGATCTAGGAGGTGCAGGAAGGTGAGTATTGGTGTGCGCGCCCACGACTTCGGTCGACGCCCAGCCCGCGACCTGGCCCGGGCCATCCGGGCTGCGGGCTTTGACAGTCTGCAACTGGCCCCGCAGAAGTGTCTGGACAGCTGGGATGACCTGGCTTCTGTAGATGTCGCCGGCCTCCGGACCGCGGTGGAAACGATCAGGTCTGAAGGCTTGGAAATTAGCGTCTTCGGCTGCTATGTCGCCCTGGGCCATCCCGAAGTGGAGGCCAGGCGGGCCGCCCAGGACCAGTTCCTGCGTGGGCTTGAACTGGCCGCCCAGACCGGCCTGCGCCTCGTGGCGACGGAGACCCCGAAGCGCCTGCCTGGAGAGACGCGGGAGGAGGCCTTCGCCCGTCTACTTGAGAGCTGTGACCGCCTGCTTCCCCAGCTGCAGAATTTTCCTGAGCAGGTCATGGCCCTGGAGATCGTCCAGGATCACTGCCTGTCCAGCGCTGAGCAGGCCCTATTCCTGAGTCAGCGCTATCAGAGTCCCCAGCTGGGTTGGATTCTTGATCCAGTCAATCTCCTGGCCGACGGGCGCGAGGACCAGGCCGCCCTCTATACGGATTTTGTGGAAAAACTGGGTCCAGAGCTCCAGGCCCTGCACCTGAAGGACGTGGTCTTTGAATCTGGGACAAAAGTCTGGAGGCCCCTCGGACAGGGGATAGTGGACTACAGCTGTCTCCAAAAAATTCTTCCTCCCGAGCGGCTGGCCAGCCTGCCCCTGCTCCGCGAGCACGCCCGTCCGGACTGCCAGCTGGCAGAGGACCTGGCCTTTCTTCAGCGTTTTAAGGCGGCTGCGCCCTTGACAGCGCCCCCGTCGTCCTGTTCATAATGAGGATAACAGAAAGGAGTTCCAAGCCCATGGTCTTCCCGAGTCTTAAAGCCGCAGTGCTTGACGCCAAGCGCTGCCTGAAGTGTAAGAAGCCTGGCTGCCAGCAAGGCTGTCCGATCTCCAACGACATTCCCGAATTTCTTGAGGCCTTCGCCAATGGGAATTTTGGCGATGCCAGACGCATCATCGCCCGCAAGAGCAACCTCCCCGCTGTCTGCGGCCGAGTCTGTGCCCACGAACTCCAGTGCCAGGGGCACTGCGTCTTGAATCGTAAGGGTGAACCCATACAGATCGGGGCCATTGAGGCCCTGATTGCGGACTTTGCCTTCGAGCTGGACCTGCCTCTGGATCAGCTGCGCCAGCGCCAGCAGGGGCGAGTGGCTGTCATTGGCTCCGGACCAGCTGGCCTCACTGTGGCCGGTGACCTGGCGAAAGAAGGCTTTGACGTCACGGTCTTCGAGGCTCAGGAGGAGGTGGGTGGTGTTCTGCTCTATGGTATCCCGGCCTTTCGCCTCCCCAAGGATGTGGTGCGCCGTGAGATCGAGAACATCCGTCTCCTGGGTGTGGAATTTCGGACGAACAGTGTGGTGGGTAAGGATATCACCGTGGATCAGCTACTGGAGGAGGGTTACGAGGCCGTCTTTATTGGCTCAGGTACGGTGATTGCCAAGGATCTCATCCTGCCTGGCCGTGATCTCCAGGGCGTGGCACAGGGCTCCTACCTCCTGCGCATGAATTATCTCTATCGCAGCCGACAGCTGGAGCGCAAGGCCCTGCCCCTGATTGAAGGGGAGACTGTCGTCGTTATCGGTGCGGGAAACGTGGCCATGGATACGGCTCGCACAGCCCGAGAACTGGGGGCCAGACGCGTCCAGGTTGTCTACCGCCGCCGTCGGGAGGACATGCCCGCCCTGGACGCGGAATATGAGGGGGCCCTGGCCGATGGTGTGGAATTCTGCTTCGAGGCCAATCCCCAGGCTTTCTTGGGCACAGAGGGCAAGTTGAGCGGCCTCCTTGTTCGCCGCGGGGAAGGAGAAGAAGTTATTGAAGCGGATCGGGCCTTTATCGCTATTGGCTCTAAACCGGCTAACCGCATTGTCTCAAGTACGGAGGGGATCGAGATCGATGCCGATGGCTATGTGATGATCCGTGAGCGCCCCTATGGCATGACCAGTAAAAAGGCAGTCTTTGCTGGCGGAGATGTCGTTCACCGTCCCGCCACAGTGGTCCTGGCGATGAAGGAGGCGAAGAAGGTAGCTGAAGGCATCCGTGAGTACGTCCAAAACATTCACTACATGCAGATGCTGGAAAACCTGGATCCCCAGATCCGTTCCTGAGCGCTCATCTCTGAGCCGCACAGTAGATAAAGCAGAAGCCCGTTCACAATGTGAACGGGCTTCTGTTGTGTCCATGGAAAACTGAGCGCTTCTTAGGCCTCGTAGCGCTTGGCCACGACATCCCAGTTCACGACATCCCACCAGGCCTTCAGATAGTCGGCGCGGCGGTTCTGATATTTCAGGTAATAGGCGTGCTCCCAGACGTCGTTGCCGAGAAGGATGGTCTGGCCATTGCTCACCGGTGAATCCTGGTTCGGGGTGGCGACGATCTTCAGTTCCTGGCCCTCCTTGACCAGCCAGACCCAGCCACTGCCGAAGCGGCCGGCGCCAGCCTTCTCGAAGGCCTCCTTGAAGGCCTCGAAGCTGCCGAAGGTCTTGGTGATTTCCTCGGCCAGCTTGCCCTGGGGTTCCTTGGCGCCGCCGGGAATCATGGACTCCCAGAAGACGTTGTGGTTGTGGACGCCGCCACCGTTGTTGATGATGCCCTGGCGCTTTTCGGCCGGGACTTCATCCAGGTGCTTCAGCAGCTCCCCAGCGCAGGTATAGGGGAGATCCAGTCCCTCGACTGCGGCGTTGAGATTGTTCACATAGGTCTGGTGATGCTTATCGTGGTGGAAGTGCATGGTCTCGGCATCAATTGTCGGTTCCAGTGCATCATAGGCGTAGGGCAGCGGCTTCAGTTCAAACTGCATGATTTATACCTCCTGTGTAGCCCAGCTCCGCTGTTCTAAAATGACAGCTCAGGTTTGCGGGGCCTGGTCTCTTATGTCCCCCATAAAGAAGGAGACGAAACTGTGAAAAATGAGCTTTAGCAGCTAGCATTTTCATTCTTTATTATATGCAATTTGACTATCTTTGTCCAGTTGCCAGGCCCAAGCGGTAGCGCCACAGATTAGAGCTGACGCCAGACTTCAATCTCCAGCCGCCCGTGCGCATAGCGAACCCTGGCCCCATCGATCATCACGGAGAGCAGGGGCATCTCATCACCCTCGTCGTAGATGGAGAGCAGCTGCTCGTAGTAGCCCTCAAGACTGCGGTCGCGGCCGCGATTCAGGTTCTGGTGCAGCTGACGGAGATTGGGAGGCTCAAGCGGGCAGTCCCCAGAAATGCGTAGGACACTGCGCTCATCCTCTCGGCGCAGGCTGAGGTCGTAGTCCTCAATCTCGTGATACTGGAAGTAGGCAATCAGCTCACCAGCAATGTTGGCCAGGGTCTCCCGCTCATGTATCTGATCAGCCGCAAGCGGTGGCGACTGTAATTGGGGCTTGCTGCGGACCTGGGTCTTCCAGCGGTCGTAGTCCTGGGCCGTAACGTCAGAGCCCAGGCCCTTGGCCTGCCGGGCGCGGCGAGTCTGTTTCTGTGTGAGCTCCTCACTTTTATCCACCTCGGCAGGGGGGGCCATCTTCTTAGCTGTCTGGATGAGGGGGCGGCTGGATGACCAGCGGTCGTCGGTGATTTCACGGGGCCTGTGCTGGCCCAGGATCAGGCGGAAGAAGGAGAAGCGGCTCTGTTGGAACTGGTCCAGGAGGGGGGCCAGGATGGCCGCGATGAAACCGCCCGAGAAGCCGTTGTTGTAGAGGTTCATGCCGCTGTGCAGAACACCGACTTTGAGGATTAGGCCCATGTGACAGGCCCCGGCCAGAATGCCCGCCAAGCTGCCGTACTGGCCAGAAATCGGGGCCAGAGTAGTGCCGAAGAGGGCGGTGGTCACCGCGAGGGTGGCCGAGATCTCCCGTCCCGCCAGCAAATTCAGGAGGCAGACCCCAGAGATCACAGGCAGGCAATTTCGGGGATGCTTACCGAAGGCCGAGAAGCCCGTCACACAGAGTATGCCACCAATGACCGGACCCGAGAGGCTGCTGCCCATGAGCAGGGCGATGAGGGTGACCAGAAGGCCGTTGAGGCCGACATTGAGGTAGGTCACGGCCAGGCCATAGCGCTGGGCGAAGTCCGTGACGAGGCGGCCGGAGTCGCGGAGCAGCTGGTAGTAGTCCCGCCCCAGCTGACGCCAGTCACGTTCCAGGTAGCAGGCCAGGCCGATAAAGAGGGCAAAGCTCAGGCCCAGGAGAATCAGGGCCCAGGACGAGTCCCCCTGGTCGACCAGGGAGACCTCGGGGATACGCAGACCAAGATAGTGGAGCAGGGCTGCAGCGACCATGGCCAGCAGACCCGCAGTGAAGCCTGCATTGTAGAGATTGTAGCCCTGGTGGAAACGGACGAAGACGGAGGCCAGGACGGGCATGAGGAAGCCGATGCCCAGTCCCACGGCATAGGCCGTAAAGAGTCGTCCAGGAAGGCTTAGTTCCCAGCCGCGGAGCTCGCGCAGTAGGAAGGCCGTCGAGCTGACCATCGGTGCCAGGGCTGTGGCGAAGAGGGAGATCAGGATATGCTGGCGAAAGTCCTGCCTCATGAATTTCGCATAGAGATAGACCCCCAGCATGATGGGGAGGGAGTTGAAGAGATTTTTGCCAAAGAAGGAGAAGCCGGTGAGCGTAAAAATGGCCGCCCGAGCCGCAGCATTCATGGGCACCTTCCAGAGACTCAGCGTGAGGATGGAGAGCAGACCCATGAGGCCGGCGTTGAGGCAGGCCGCCCCGTGCCCAGCAATCAGGAGATAGTCGGTGACGAGGACACCTGGAGCGCGCAAAATGGACCAGAGGCCGTGGTAGATCTCGCGGGGGGAAGAGAGAAAGGGGGCGGAGAGGCAGAGCAGGAGGCAGAAGCAAAGATAGGGAAGGTACTGTCCCCGGGGGGAGAGTAAGAAGGAGCCCTGGCGCGCGTTGGGGGGAGACGGATGCATGTGGTACCTCTCTGGGCTATCAGACTAGGGCACTATTATACAAAAACGCTGGGGGCTACTGGGAGCAGGCGGGGATAAAGCGGCAGTCCAGTTCTTGACAAAACGGGTTAGTCTCATCTAATATAGCTGTCGCTAACAGTTGGAGGTTTAAAGCATGCAGGCGAGGGAGATGGACTATTTGCTGGCCAGACACTGCGCCCCCACCCTCCTCGGCCTCAAACCGGCGAATCTCTTTGCCGTGCCCACGGCGGAGCGCCCCTCAGTCCTCCGCTACTTACAGGACTTCGGCTCCAGCTGTCGGCCCTGGCCTCTCGAGGCCTGCGTGGTCGCGGAGCACGGAAAGCACGTACACATCCTGTTCTACCAGGCCAGTCGTCTGGCACGTCTCATAGCCCTCCCGCAGGCCCAGCGGATTCTGTCTGCCGCGGCCTACCCTCAGGGGGCTTCGCTGGAAGACTGTCTGGCCCTGCTGCGCAGGCGCTGGACCAAGGACCAGGAGCTGCCCCACGAATTGGGCCTGTTCTTAGGGTATCCGGCTGCTGATGTCGCGGCCTTTATCAGTCACCATGGTAAGGGGGCTCAGGTCAGCGGCTACTGGCAGGCCTACCACCATCCGGAAGAGGCCCGGAGGATCTTTCGCTGCTACGACCAGGGGCGGAATTGCCTCCTGCGCCACGTCGCTTCGGGGGCCCCGCTGGCAGGTCTTTTTGGCTGGTCGGAGGACCTTGTGCAGACCAGAAATTTATTGGTCCAGACGGGTGTATAGCCCGGACGTTAAGGAGTGGCACTACCGCCCTGGTCATTATGGGGCGGCCAGAGCTGTGGATGAGGCCTGGAGTCTTGTCCACCAATAGAGAGAGAGGTACATCTATGGCAAAAATCGCAGTGATTTACTGGAGCGGCACTGGCAACACGGAAGCCATGGCCCAGCTGGTGGCTGAGGGTGCTGGCGTGGCTGGTGACGAGGTCGTCCTGAGCAATGTCTCGGACATCAGCGTCGACGAGGCCCTGGCCTGTGACAAAGTGGCACTGGGCTGTCCCGCCATGGGCGCGGAGGAGCTGGAGGATGGCGAGTTCCAGCCCTTCTACGATGAGTTCAAGGCCGGTTTCGGAAGCAAGCCCCTGGTCCTCTTTGGTTCCTATAACTGGGCCGACGGTGAGTGGATGGCGACCTGGCAGAATGATGCTAAGGACGCGGGCCTGAACCTGGTGGCCGAGGGCCTGATCTGCTATGACGGACCCGAGGATGGGGACAAGGTTGAGGACTGCAAGCAGCTGGGTGAGACCCTGGCCAAGGCCTGATTACAGCGCCCCGTATAGGCGCGGGGACGGTAGAGAAGAGGGCGGGAGCTCCGTTTTGGAGCCCCGCCCTCTCTCTGTGTTTGCGTATAGTTTGTATCCCGAATTCTAGCTCAGCCCTCAGTCGACCAGGACAAATTTGTGGAAGATTTTTTTGCCACGGCGCAGAATGCACTCTGGCGCTCCCTGCTCATCTCCGACCTGGAAGTCGCCTTCCTCCCAGCAGCGCAGGGGATCCTTCAGCAGCTCGTCGCCCAGGGCCACACCGCCCTGTTGCATCAGGCGACGGCCCTCCCCCTTGGAAGGAATCATGCCCGCGTCGAGCATGCTCTGCAGGATCTGTTGCTGGCCCAGTGCTGAGCGCTGGATACTGGTCTGAGCCATGTCCGCCGAACGTCCCCTGCCAAAAAGGGACTCAGCCTGACGCTGGGCGCGACGGGCCTCCTCCTCGCCGTGGACCATGCTACAGCATTCAAAGGCGAGGCGGGCCTTGGCCTGGTTCAGCTGCTGATCCTTCCACTGCTCCATCTCGTGTATCTCCTCCAGTGGAACGAATGTGAGGAGCTTGAGCATGCGGATGACATCGGGGTCATCCACATTTCGGAAATACTGATAAAAATCAAAGGGAGAGAGCTTGTTGGGGTCCAGCCAGACCGCACCCTGGGCGGTCTTGCCCATCTTCTGGCCCTGGCTGTTCGTCAGCAGGCGGACCGTCAGGCCCTCAACCTCGGCCTGTTCCTTGCGGCGTACGAGGTCCACGCCGGCCAGAATGTTGGACCACTGGTCGTCGCCCCCAAGTTCGAGGCGGCAGTTGTGGCGGCGGTAGAGCTCCAGGAAGTCATAGGCCTGGAGCAGCATGTAGTTGAACTCGAGGAAGGTCAGGCCCTTCTCCATGCGCTGCTTGTAGCACTCGGCCGTCAGCATGCGGTTGACGGAGAACTGGGCGCCAACCTCGCGGAGGAATTCGACGTAGTTCAGCGGAAGAATCCAGTCAGCATTGTTGACGACCAGAGCTTTTTCGGGACTGCTGAGGTCCAGGATGAGGGAGAGCTGCCTGCGCAGGCCCTCTACGTTGGCCTCTATGGTCTCCGAGCTGAGTACGCGGCGCAGATCCTGGCGCCCGGAGGGGTCCCCGATGTAGCCTGTCCCACCCCCCATCAGCGCGATGGGGCGATGGCCCGCATCCTGGAGGTGGCGCATGGCTACCAGGGTCAGGAAGTGGCCGACATGCATGCTGTCCGCGGTGGGATCAAAGCCGGTATAGAAGCAGAGGCCCGGCTGGCCCAGCTGCTCACGGACGGCCTCAGCGTGGGTGCTCTGCTTGAGGAAGCCTCGGGCCATGAGCAGGTCATAGACATTGCCAGACTCACGGTAGCGCTGTTCAGCGGCGCGCTGCTCCTCCAGCTCCAGAGTCCCCCCATTCAGCCTTGTGCTCGGTAGATCTCGCATCGGAATGTACTCCTGTCTTTATCTTACTTGGAAACGCTGACACAAATATCAAGAATTTAGTTTAGCCGCGCTCAGAATACTTGTCAAAAGTCCTGCCTGTCCTCCGCCTCCGACTCGTCGGGCAGCGTCCGGCTGAGCCGGGACTGGACCTGCTCCGTAAGGCTGGCCCTGGGCTCCGTGGACAGGAGGGGGCCGACTTGGAGCAGGGAGTAGAGACGTCTGGCCCGTTCTTCCAAGGCCTGGAGGCTGGCCTGATTGGCCCGCTGGCGAGCATTCTGACGGTCGCTGGCCCGGGTCACAATAGGGATGCGGGAAAGTCTTCGCAGCTTGGAGAGCAGATAGCGTCCATTTTTATTGGCGGCGAGCAGACGGGTGTAGGCCGGGGGGGCCAGGAGGAGGGTCTGGGCCTCCTCCTGGCTGAGCTCCAGAAAGAGGCTGAGCAGGGCGCGCTGGATGCGGGCCAGGGGGAAACAGCGGGTCTGGGCCGCTGTGAGGACCTGACGAAAGGCCTGACTGGCGGAGGACTGAGGGAGCTGGGCTGTCAGGGACTCGGCACAGTGTGTCAGGCGTTGGGCCAGGTCGAGGTTCCAGCCCCAGAGGCTGGCCAGGTCCTGGGGGCGGGCTGTCAGCAGCCGGGAAAGGACCAGACGCCCATAGTGTTCTGTGGAGCTGAGCAGGCCCTGTTGCTGCCAGGCGAGGAGGCGAGCCAGGCTGGCGTTCGGTAACTGCCCTTCGACGGTGCTCAGTAGGGTGGACGGATCACCTGCGCTATCTTCCAGCGCCCGGCGTATGGCTCGGGCGGAGAGTAGGGCTGCCTGTTCCGAGGAGCTGCTCGCCTGGCGATAGTCCTGATCCAGATAGGCCTGGCCCTGGCGCTCCAGCACACAAAAATCGGGCCGCGCCCCACTTCCGGAAGCATAGTGTCGTCCCAGGGCGGCCAGGTAGGCGCCAGCAAGCTGGTTGTTGGAGCCGGAGAGCAACTGGGGATCCAGACCCAGGAGACGGGCAGCCGCCCGGGCCTCGGCCGCGGCATAGGAGAGGCCCTCGGCCTGTCCGCTGCGGATCAGGCTGTGGTAGTTTTCTCCACCGTGGATCCGCAGTTCAGCCCAGGCTTCCAGGGCCTGGGGGTCGGCGATCTCGGCGCTGCAGGCCAGGGTGTAGCGCAGGCCTGTTTCGGCCATGATCTGCACGATGCCCTGGGCGAAGTAGTCGGCAGAGGAGATGGCCCAGGGGAGGGGCAGCTCCAGGACCAGATCCAGGCCGCAGGCCAGGGCCGCCTGGGCCCGCTCTTCGGCGGGGGCCAGGGCTGGCAGGCCGCGCTGACAAAAGGGGCCAGACATCAGCGCGAGCACTATGGCCCGCTTGCCATAGCGTTGACGCAGCTGCTGTAGCTGCCAGGCGTGGCCGGAATGGAAGGGATTATACTCGGCGGGAATGACGATGACCTGCACGTTGGAACTCCTTGCATAGATGGATAATCTATTATAACCAGCCGCGGCTGAATCGAGCGAAGTCTCTGCCTCGCCGCCATGCAGGGGAGGAGAATGGAGAAAATTCTGCCAGCAAAAGGTCTCCAGTCTGGGCAGGATGAGGAATCTTTTTCAATAAATGAGAAAAGATATTGACAAGTTTAACGGTTTACTTTACCATATAAAATAATTCATTCAAAGAAAGAAGGAGATTATTTATGGGTTTGATTGCTTGGATTATCCTTGGAGCTCTGGCCGGTTGGCTGGCCAGTATCATCATGAAAGAAGACCACAACATGGGGGCCATCGCCAATATTGTGGTCGGTATCGTGGGTGCTTTCATCGGCGGTATTGTCATGAATTCTTTTGGCAAGGTCGGCGTCGTCGGCTTTAGTCTGCGTTCTCTGCTGGTCGCCCTTCTGGGTTCGGTCATCCTGCTCTTCCTCCTGCGCCTCATCCGCGGCCGTAAGTAAGATGAAGCAGTCGGGACAGCCATGTTGTACGACACAGGCCGATTCGTCAGATTTGGCCTGTGTTGCTGTATGTGGGGCACAGTATGAGACCTGCGTCTCCCGCGTGCCCCTCTTTCAACATCTGGATGAGGAACAGCAGAGGCAGGTTGCCGAGTTGATTGAGCATCGCAACTACAGGGCGGGAGCTGTCATTTTTCATGTCGATGAGGCCATCCAGGACCTGATGATTCTGCGGCGGGGCCAGGTGAAGCTGCTGCGGTATACAGCCGACGGTGAGGAGCGCCTCGTTGACCTGCTCATGGCCGGGGATTTCTACGGTGGTGAGCAGTTCCTGGAGGAGAGCCCTGCCGAGGAGACGGGCGTGGCGCTGGGCGACTGCGAATTTTGTTATCTGAATAAGGGCGCCCTGGCCTCTCTGATTCTGCGTGAGCCGGAGATCGGGCTGAAGCTGATCCAGTACTATAGCTCTTTGGCCTCCCGTTATCGGAGTCGCCAGGAAATTCTGATGACTAAGGACGCCCTGCAGCGTCTGGTCCTTTTTTTGCTGAGCCGACAGCGCCAGACTTCCTCACTCTGTCTGGATCTGAGTCAGGAGGAGATCGCCCAGGCCGTAAATCTGACTCAGGAGACGGTGAACCGCAAGCTGGCCGAGCTCAAGCGCGGCGGGCTGATTCGCATTCAGGGCCAGCGTAAGCTGGAGATCTGTGACCTGGAGAAGCTGAGGAGCCTGCGTCCCAATTAAAGGTCTGGGTTTTTCGCGAACTAAGTCAGAGCTGGCCGGGCCTCGAGCCCGGTCTCTTTCTATTTGTTATGGACTATGTCCCTTTGCGTGGACCTGGCGAATTGCGTAAAATAAACGGGATACGCTCGGGCGGAGTTCCGGGCTACAGAAGGGATTCTTAAGGGAGATGCGAGGGCGGAATATGGAAGCGAAGATGCGGCAGCTGCTCGGCCTGGCCAGGGCCTATAACCAGTATTATACTGAGGCCTTTGAGCGGGGCTCCCAGGTTCTGCTGGACCAGACGGGGGAGGATGTGGATGTCGAAGCCTATTTGGAGGGCCTGCGCAACAGCGTGGCCAATGATGCGGATGACTTCCTCCGCCGCCACCTCCTGCCCGGCGGCCAGGCTACGGGGGATTTTCTGGAGGAACTGGATCCGACCGAGTTGCTGCCGGCCTTCGACCGGCTGGCCAGCCTGCTCTGTGAGGGCCTGCCGGATCGCCTCTTACTGCGTCTGGGCCAGGAGGTTCAGACCGTCCTTCCAGGACTGCGTCAGAGAGCTTTTTCAACGGACTGGCACCTGGAGCCCGATGGGGATTTTTCGCAGGCACTGCAGGAGGAGTCTTGCACTGTGGAGGATGCCACGAAGCAGGTCCGCCGGGAGGCCCTGACCCTGCTGGGCCAGTGGCGGGATGAGGAGAGTGTGGCCCGGGCCTGTGCCCTCTTCCGACAGGAAGCTGGGGAGAACGTGGATGAGTACCAGGGGGAGAGCACACAGGTATTTTTCGCGGCCCAGGCCCCAGAGGCCCTGGACCAGCTCCTGCCCCTGGCCTGGGAGCTCCTGGAGCAGGAGTTGGAGACTGGGAAGAAGAGTAACCGACTGGATTATGTGCAGATCCTGCTGGTTGACCAGCTCCAGGCTGCGGATGAGGGAAGGGCGCGGGAGGCGGTTTACGAGCTCTGCAGGGAATGTCTGCGCAAGCGTCAGGACCGGGTGATTAGCGCGGTGCTCCTGGGCCAGATCGGTGATCCCAGGGCCATCCCTCTGCTGCGGCGCATGGCGGAGAAGGCCTATCACGAGCAGGATCGTCAGCTACACTATGAGTGCCTCGCAGCCTTGGACAGTCTGGGCGCAGACACGAGTGACCTGCCGCGTCTGCCCCTGCGCAAGTCCGCCCTGCAGGCTTAAACTTTTACGATTCCCTAAGCTTCGACGGCGGGCAATCTGTTAGAATGGGAGCAGCGTGTTTGGTATCACTCAGGAAGTGGTCCAGTAGAGTTTTAGGAGGACAGCGGCGATGAATCAGGCGCAGAAGAAGTCTCAGGAGCTGCAGCAGGAAGTGGAAGTGGCGGCCCTGAGTCCCCAGGAGCAGAAGGAAGTGGAGCGCGAGATGGCGATGGGGGACTCCCTGCCGAAGATTCGGACCATCGGCGTACTGACTTCCGGAGGCGACGCTCCGGGCATGAATGCGGCGATCCGGGCGGTGACGCGCGCGGCGCTCAATAAGGGCTTCGAGGTCTTCGGCGTGCGCCGTGGTTACCACGGCCTGTGGCGCGGGGACTTGATTCGTCTGAACGGCCGCTCAGTTTCGGAGAAGCTACAGCGCGGGGGGACCTTCCTGATGACCGCCCGCAGCAAGAGCTTTAATACCCCGGAGGGTGTGCGCAAGGGCTATGAAATGGCCAAGGTTTTTAACCTGGACGCCCTGGTCGTCATCGGCGGCGACGGCTCGTTCCGCGGGGCCCGGGACCTCTCCCGTGAGGGCCTTCCTGTCATCTGTATTCCAGGTACCATCGACAATGACATCGCCTGTACGGACTATACCATTGGCTATGACACGGCCATGAATACAGCCATGGAGGCCATCGACAAGCTGAAGGATACAGCGGCGGCCCATGAGCGCTGCAGCGTCATTGAAGTGATGGGCCGACACGCGGGTTACATCGCCCTCAATGTGGGCGTTGCGGTTGGCGCCGAGGTCATCCTCCTGCCTGAGATCGACTTTGACTTTAACAAGGACGTGGTCAAGCGCATCCTGGACTGCCGTAATGAGGGCAAGTACCATTATGTTGTAGTCATGGCTGAGGGTGCTGGCTCGGCGGCGGAGGTCGCGGAAAAAATCAGTCAGGTCACAGGTATTGAGGCCAAGGCGACCATCCTGGGTCACATCCAGAGGGGTGGCAGTCCCACCCTGCGTGACCGCATTATGGCTTCTAATATGGGGGCCCAGGCGGTGGAATGTCTGGTGGAGAACCGGGTGAATCGCATCGTCTGCTTTCAGAATGGCCAGGTGACGGACATCGATCTTGAGGAGGGGCTGACCGCAGAGAAGAATCTGAGCGTCCTGGCCTATGAGCGTTCCAAGATAATCGCCCTCTGAGGAGTCTGGAGGGGCGAGAGAGCAGAGAGACTGACGACGTGAGGAGTAAGAGCGGGCATGGCAGAGGAACAGGGCAAGAGGCGTGGGGAAGCTCTTATTGGTAAGATCAACCAGGCGGCCTACTTCCAGGATCAGCATTTCAGGAAGCAGCCGGATGCGGCATCTAAGGACTTCAGCTGGAAGTCCCAGTTGACCCTGCCCAATCTGCTCACCCTGCTCCGTCTCCTGGCCATACCGTACATGGCCTATATTCTGGCGACGGAAGAGCAGCTCTGGGGTAAGGGGCTGATCTGGTTCCTGGCGATCTGGTTTACCGATGTCCTGGACGGCTTTATCGCCCGCCATTTTAACCAGGTTTCTGAGCTGGGCATGCTCTTTGACCCGGCGGTGGACAAGCTCTTTCACTTTGCCACGGCAGTGGCCCTCTGTGTGGCAGGACGGCTGCCCCTCTGGGTGCCCCTGTTTATAGCGGTTAAAGAGCTGGCTATGAGTGTGGGCTCGATGCTCATACTGAAGCGGGAAGTGGTGGTGCGCGCCCATCCTGTGGGTAAGCTGGCCACCCTGCTCTTCGTACTGAGCTTTGTCGTATCCATGCTCCTGCCACTGGATGCCGTCTACTGGCGGCAGCTCATCTTTGTCCCCCCCTGTCTCTGTTCCATCTGGGCCCTCCTCCATTACGCGCGCTTCTACTGCCTCAATCGTAAAGACTAGGGGAGGTCTCGAGCTCGGGCCTGATGGGATCTGTTGGGGTCTGTTGGGGTCTGTTGGGGTCTGTTGGGAGCTCAGCTCTTCCAGAGCATATCCAGATAGTTTTTTTGCAGATTTTTTCCTATTACGACCACGTCGGCCGCTGTGTCTGCGGCTTCGCCAATTCCAGCGATGCTATACGTTCCGGAGACCAGTTCGAAGTGGAGCAGTTCAGAGCTCTTAGCCACCTGCACGTAGCCCTTGGCCCGGGCCACCTTGCCCGCCGCAGATCTGATGAGTATTTCAAGACGGGCCATTAGCTCTTCTGGGCTGGATACACGGGTATTTGAATAGGCGAAGGAGACCAGGTCCAGAGCGGCGGCCTTTTTGACACTGCGAAAGCGCTGTTGAACCTCTTCCGCGCCCGCAGCTCTGTCCAGAACCAGTTCCGTCTCAAGCAAGGAATAAAAGTCTTCATCAGACCACTGACTGTAGTGGCGCTTAGGGAAGCGGACATCGGCGGGCAGTTTTAGGGCGTCCTGGATGGCCTCGAATTCACCTGGGGAGAAATCTTCCGACTTACTGAGAAGAACCGTGGCTGATTGCCAGACCTGGTCGTCAAAATATTCGGGGAATTCCTTTTTGCTTGCGGCATAGTTCTTCCCGTCAACAAGACAAATTGGGGCGAGAAGCGAGATCTGCTCGTAGCAAATATTCTGGAGCTTTTGAATGATCCTGCTGGGCATGGCGACACCGCTAGGCTCGACAATCAGATAGTCCGGATTCAGGCTGTTGGCGATGGTTAGAACCGAGGCGTTGAAGTCGAGATTGGTCGAGCAGCAGATACAGCCCTCGGTCAGTTCCCAGATGCGCAGACTCTCGCAGGCCTTATTTTCCAGAGCTTCACCAGGCACCTCAGGTCGCTTGAGGGTTTGGCTGTCGATATTGAGCGCGCCAAACTCATTTTCCAAAATGGCAAAAAACTTTCCCGTACGTTTGACGAGTTCCTTGATGAAGCGTGTTTTTCCCGCGCCTAAAAAGCCGGAGACGATCAGTATTTGCATAACAGGCCACCTGTGAATTAAGTAAGACCCGGGCCGGGGCCCGGGTCTTAAACGTTTTACATGCTGAGCGATCAGAGGACGACGACAGGCTTGATGAGATCCTTCGGCTTGTCCTTCATCAGGAAGAGGGCGTCTTCGACATGCTCAAAGCCCGTGAAGCGATGCGTGAGCATCAGGGAGACATCGAGCTTGCCAGCCGCGACCAGGCTGCCCAGCTTCTCCAGACGGAGGCGGCCGCCGGGCATCAGGCCGCCGGTGATCAGCTTGTGGCCCATGCCCACGCCCCACTCAGCTCTGGGAATCTGAATGTAGGTGCCGCTGCCCAGGTAGTTGACATTGCCGATGCGTCCACCGGGTTTCAGAACCTTAATGGCGGGCTCGAAGGTGTCGTTGTCGCCACCGGCGACGATGACCTTGTCCACGCCCTTACCACCGGTCATTTCCAGAACCTGGGTGTCAATGGGGCCATCCTTGTAGCCCACGAAGTCCGTGGCGCCGTAGGCCTTGGCCACATCTCTGCAGATCTGGCGGGTACCGACACAGATGATGCGGGAGGCACCGCGGAGGGCGGCGCCGGCGACAGCCATCAGGCCTACAGGGCCAATGCCGATGACGAGGACGGTGTCGCCGAACTGCACATCGGCCAGCTCCACGCCGTGGAAGCCGGTGGGCACCATGTCCGAGAGCATGCAGGCCTCAGCGGGGCTGATCTCGTCGGGCAGGTGGGCCAGGTTGGCATCGGCATCGTTGACGTGGAAATACTCACCGAAGACACCATCTTTGAAGTTGGAGAATTTCCAACCGGCCAGCATACCGCCAGAGTGCATGGGGTAGCCCGCCTGAGCTTCGAGAGAATCCCAGTCAGGGGTGATGGCGGCGACCATGATACGATCCCCGGGCTTGAAGTCCTTTACTAATTCACCAACCTCGTCGACGACGCCACAGCCCTCGTGGCCCAGAATCATGTTATGGCGTTCGCCGATAGCGCCTTCCCAGACGGTGTGAATGTCCGAAGTACAGGGGGACAGAGCCAAAGGACGGATAATGGCATCCTTCGGGCCGCACTTGGGGCGCTCTTTCTCGATCCAACCGGTTTTACCGATTTCCAACATCGCGTAGCCTTTCATAAAGACCTCCTTCATGCGCGTGCTCCATATGTGGGAGCGTTCTCAGTCCATGATACAACATTGAGTGCAAATAGGACAGCCCTCAGCCGGGATTTCTGCAGCGTAAGGCATGGAACGTTCGTCGGCTTGCGGAGCACATAGCCCAGGTGAAGCGCCACATACCGTGTTGCCTTTTGCTAGAGCCGTGCCTGTCTTTTATAATACGAAGCCAAAAACGACAACATGGGAAAGGGGATGGGCATGGCTGCTTGGAATGAATTTTTAGGGACTGTATCCAGTTTTATCTACAGTCACATTCTCATTTTGCTTCTGGTATCCGCAGGCCTGTATTTTACGTTTAGGACACGTGCCGTCCAGCTGCGCATGTTCGGCCATATGTGGGCGAATATCATGAAGTCGAGGTCCGTTGAGGGGGAGGGGATATCGTCTTTTCAGGCCTTCGCGATAGGCATTGCGTCCCGGGTGGGGACGGGGAATATCATGGGTGTCGCCCTGGCCCTCATTCTCGGCGGACCGGGGGCGGTCTTCTGGATGTGGGTGATTGCCCTCATTGGCATGGCGACGGCCTTTGTTGAGGCCAGCCTGGCGCAGATGTTTAAGATTCGGGCTACGGATGGGACCTTCCGCGGCGGACCCGCCTACTATATTTCCCGCGGTCTGGGAAGCCGGCGCTGGGGCCTTGTCTTTGCCTGCTGCCTCATTTTTACCTTTGGGTTTTCCTATAACCTGGTGCAGGCCAAAACGATTTCGGGGGTCTTACAGTCGACCTTTCAGCTGCCTGCCGGGCTGACTGCCCTGGGCCTTGTGCTCCTCTGTGCGCCAATTATTTTTGGCGGGATCAAACGCATTGCGCGGGCCGCCGCCATCATCGCGCCCGTAATGGCCCTGGCCTATGTCGCCCTGGCCCTGCTTATCATCATCCTGAACTATCGTGAGCTGCCCAGGGTTTTTGCGCTCATTTTTTCGACTGCGTTTGAGCCGCTGGCTGTTGGTGGCGGCCTGGTCGGCGGCTTGAGTGCCGCCGTGTTGAATGGGGCTAAGCGTGGTCTCTACTCAAATGAGGCGGGTATGGGCTCGGCGCCGAACGCCGCGGCGACAGCCACGGTCGCCCATCCAGTCCAGCAGGGACTGATCCAGTCGATGGGTGTTTTTGTGGATACCATCCTGATCTGTTCGGCGACCGCATTTATCTGTATTATTTCCGGCGTCTACCAGCCCGGCAAGACAGCGGAGGCCCTGGCCCCAGTCCTCACCCAGCAGTCCATCGCCGCCCAGCTCGGCGCCTGGACCAAGATACCCGTAGCCCTGATTATTTTTGTCTTTGCCTACTCCTCCATATTGGGAAATTACAGCTATGCGGAGGTGAATCTGGACTTCATCAGAGGTGTTGGAAAAAATAATCTGCCGCTTCGCCTGCTGGCCGTCTTTGCCGTTGGACTAGGCGCTGTCCTGGATATGGGATTTGTGATCAACCTGGCGGACCTGTCCCAGGCGGCGATGGCAATCATTAATCTCGTAGCCCTGTTTCTGATGGGGGGCTGGGCGGTGGCAGCCCTGCGGGACTATGAGCGGCAGTGGGCAAAAATACGCAGGGGAGAGTCCCATGTCCTGCACTTCAGGGGAATCAAAAATCCTGATCTGCCCAAGGATTTGCCCGAATCTGTCTGGGTGGAAGACTACGGCGTTGTGCCCAGGGCATAGTTCGCGGCGTCCGCTTCCTATTCCTGACAAGCTCACGGCCCTACATCTTTGTGGACCTGTCCTGTGAAGCGCCTTGGCGGCAGGGAGGCCACAGTGCTAGACTGAGTCGGCAGCTGCACTTAGCTTTAACTTTCGTGTGAATGGAGTAGGGCAAAATAGAGTATACAATCGGTGAACTCGCCAAGCGCTTTTCGCTTCCCGTCTCCACGCTGCGCCACTATGACAAGGACATGCTCTTCTCAGGACTGGAGCGGCGTTCGGGGATCCGGCGTTTTGGCGAAGAGGAAGTAAGGGCGCTCAAGCTGATTGACTGCCTAAAAAAGTCGGGTTTGGAAATCAGGGACATACGCCGCTTTATGGACTGGTGTAAGGAGGGCGCGGCGAGCTATCCCCAGCGCCTGGAACTCTTTGTCCGGCAGAGCCAGAAGGTGAGCGCTGAGATCAGGCGCATGGAACAGCTCCAGGATATGCTCCGCTATAAATGCTGGTACTACGAGCAGCTGCTCGCTGGGGCCGCTGCGGAGGAACTGCCGGATCCCACAAATGGGAAGATGCCGCCGGAGATTTGCAGGGCCTACACGAATGCCTTTGCTGAGGCTGAGACCTGAGCGCCCTGGCTGCCCAGGGGAGCTGGGGGCAGCTCTGGTCCAGTCTTCCAGCTCCGGAAGTTCCAGAGGGAATAGGTAGCGTGGAGGCTGTTTGCGAGATTATGTCGAAGGCTCCGAGCTGGGCAGATGGTTTGCCACTTGAGGCGGATGGGCATGTGTGCCAGTTTTATAGGAAAGAGTGAGGATAGGGAATCATGAGGCGTGGGGAGCGTAAGGCGCGTGAGCTTGGCAGGCGTAATGGTGAAAAGAGTAGGAGAGGGATCGTCTGAAACGCTGAAAATTACTGATGATCAGTATGATCTGAGATAGATAGAAAGAGGGGGAGATGGTAGAATTTGGGGAAAATAGCATGAAGGATTATCAATTATCAAAATCATTAGCTTGACAAAAAGTTATATTTGTTGATAGTTCTTTTATTTGTTCAATAGCTAACATATTTTTGTGGAGGATGTTTTTATGCAAACTGAAAAATTTAGATTAGAATCACTAAATGAAGAAAATGTGAGATATATAGATAGACAGTTGAATGAGTATGATGTGGAACATATAGGATATTCGATTGATGGCAATATATCCATAGGATTGTTTGATGGAGAAGAATTAATTGCAGGAGTCGATGCTAGTATGACCGCATATAGGATATTATATGTATCTACATTGTTTGTTAAAGAAAGTTATCGAGGCAGAGGAATAGGTACCAGATTAATGAATTTATTAGAAACTAGAGCAAAGAAATTAGGAGCGAATATTATAAGATTAGATTCATTTAGTTGGCAAGGAGGATCTTTTTATGAAAAGGTCGGATATGAAAAAGTTGGAGAATATTCAAGTGAAGAAGATGGATTTTCTGAAATTTTTTTCATAAAAAGAATATAGCTGTTAAGGAAAGTTAGATGTGTTTTGCAGAGATTCAAATATTGATATTAAAGCGCTTAGCGAGGATATAATTGTGGCGAACAAACTAGAACTCACCTGGATGGGTAAAGATGAATCCTTCAATCTAGAACCCCGCATTTTAATTGAGAGCCCTGAGCAATCAAACATAGAGCATACCCTAGATACAGAAAACATATTGATTCATGAGGATAATCTGCTTGCCCTCAAAGCGCTTGAATCAGAATTTGCAGGAAAAGTTGACGTTATTTACATCAAGCATAAGATATTATGCTAGAAGCTTAGCAGCTTTGCCTTGCTAAATTGACTAAGAGGACCTTTAGTTTAGAATGAACAAAGTCATTGGGGAATTTAAGCTTAAGAAAATAAAAACCACGCTTGCCTTTGCGGTTAGTGTGTTTTTAATTTTGTCTTTATTTTTTTCACTTAAGATCTCTGCTTGGAATGTAAATTCTTATCAGAATCGTGGAGAAACTTCAAATGTTTCAAGTGCCATATCTACAGAACAGATACATGATCTTAGCAGCAATCATACGAATCAAGATTCGAATGAGCCTACGTATGTATATAGAGATTTTACTAAGTACGACGACTTTTTTGGCGAAGCTATCCCTGCTAATTACCACGGCATTTGGGCTATAGAAAATATTATAAAAGTCAATTCTGATGGTTCAGCCGAGGTTAAGGAAATATGGAGATGTAGAGCTAGTAGAAGTAGTGGACAAACAGAAGTATATGTTGAGAAAAATTTTCGCGATCTAGGTTTCGATGAAGATAGTTTAAATGTCAGAGTTAGAGTGGGTGATTCTAATCCCGAAAATATATTGACTGAAGAGAATCTAAGTCCTATGGAGTATGTTCGAGACTGGGATACTTCTGGCTCATTTGATGACAAGGCTTATAAATATGGCATAAATAGAGTCGACAGTGATGGGACAATGGAATTGTGCATAGGCTTGTCTGAGTATGATACGCCTATGACTTATTATATTAGCTATAAATTAGCTAATTTCTTCACAGAGTACGGAGACGGAGTAGTTGCTTCTTATATTAGATTTATTAATAAAGATCTAAATCCGTCGCCCAACTATGCTTCTACATATATATATTCAGACGATTTTGCCTTGAGTGGAGAAAATGGCAAGATTTGGTCTTTTGGCACAGAAGCTTATGTCGGAACGATCAATGATGTAAATTCGCTTATCGCAGCTAATGGCAAGTTGTTATCATCTATAGCGATGACGGGAGAGTTTTCTTCCAATAATCATATGACAATTCTTCTATCTGTCGATGACAGTAAACTTAAACCGACAGCTAAGTCAGAAAAATTATTCAGTGATATAAAAGATTTAGCCTTTGAGGGTTCTTCATATTCTTATAATTCATCGAAATCAGATAGCTCATCAGGTTCTTATAAAAGGGGACCTATCAATTGGGATAAATATTATCGTAAGAAGCGTGGATTAAGTTCTAATATTTGGCCATTTTTTACTTTTCTAATAACGATATTTATTATTTTATCCTTTGCTTCTATGCTCTATTCTCTATTCGGTGGGATTAGGAATAGAAATAAAGTTAAGTACAGAGGGACACCGAGTTACGTTGTGCCATATGGAGCGGATAATTTACAAATATATTATGCCTCTACTCAAGTTAAACTTTCTCGTTCTAAGATTAGTTCTGGAGGTCAAGGATATTTATCATCTACGCTGCTTCGATGGATTAAAGATGGGTATTTATTGCCCTTTGTACCTTTGAATAGAAAAGGGGAAAAAGACTATAAAAGGACAGGCCTAATTATCCAAGAGCATCCTACTGAATTTAATAATCAGATAGAACAAAGATTTTGGGAAGCACTTTCTGAAATTGCATTAAACTCCAAAGAAAATAAAATTACCTCTGCTAAAGTGAAAAGGTATTTTAGGCGTATTCCCAAAGAAGCAAATGAGATGATCAGAGATATTAATAAGTTAGCGATAGAAAGAATGATTTCTTTGGGTTACATAGTTAAAAAAGGGATTTTTAGCTTGATTTTTACTCAAAGTGGGATAAAAGAAGCCGAAGCGTTATTGGCGTTTGAAGACTATGTGAAAAATTACTCATTGTTGGCTGAAAGAGAGGCTTATGAGGCCGCCGTTTGGGATGAACTTTTGATAGCTGCTACAGCTTGTGGATATGGTGAACAGGCACTTTTGCAAATGAGGGAGCTAGTTCCTGAATATCAATTTGCAGCTGAAGATTTAGGTTCAACTTATGATGTATGGGATACAATTTATTTGATTAGATCTATAGAAAGACTAGGAGATTCATTGGGACATGCAGTAAGTTCGCTTGATAGTAGCAGTTCCAGCACCTCTAGTGATGGTGGCGGTGGCTTCGGTTCTATCGGAGGTGGAGACTCAGGCTTCAGTGGCGGAGGAAGCGGCGGGGGCTTCCGCTGATTTGCTGCCCGAGGAGCGAATTGTTTATAAAAATTACTAAA
>JAEWGG010000036.1 GCA_023388435.1 Bacillota bacterium
AAATGCGTTCAAGTGTTGCGATTGTAGCGTTCTTATTGTGGTATTCGAGCCACCTGCGCATTGTGGTAAACTCGGTGGGAAAGAAGATCGCTCGTATTTTCTATGTCGATTGATGGGGAGTTGGGAGCCTTGGAAGCACATCTCTATAAAGTTTTAGATTTCGACCAGGTGCGCGAGCGCCTGGCCCTTTTTTGTCACTCCGTACAGGCCAGGGAAGAGGCACGACAGCTTGAGGCCATGACGGAGGCCTGGGAAATTGAGGAGGCTCTGGACTATACGGCTGCTGCTGAGGCCCTGATTTTGAAACGTGGCGAGGCCCCTCTGTCCGGTCTCCACGACCTGCGCCCCCTCCTGGGTCGCCTCCAGCTGGAAGCGGATCTCAACGCGGGGGAACTGCTGCGCCTGGCCTCGAACCTCCAGGCGGTGAAGCGGCTTCAGGCTTATCCCGGAGAGGCGGAAGAGGGGCAGCCGCAGACCTGTCTGGAGCGGGACATCAGCCTTCTCCAGGCCCTTCCCGCCCTGGCGGGCCGCATAGAGCGGAGCATCGCTTCCGAGGAGGAATTGCGGGACCAGGCCTCGCCGGCCCTGGCCCAGCTCCGCCGTAAGATGCGCGGCCTTCAGGAGGAGATTAGACAGGATTTGGAGCGCCTCCTGCGTTCCAGGGCCCAGGCCCTTCAGGAGCAGATCATCACCGAGCGTCAGGGCCGCTATGTCCTCCCTGTAAAAGCCGAACACCGGGGTCAGATCCAGGGTGTGGTTCACGACGTCTCATCCAGTGGCGCAACTCTTTTTATAGAGCCCCTGGCCGCCGTCCAGGCCAATAATAAATTGCGTGAGCTACGGCTCAAGGAGGCGGAGGAAGTGCGGCGCATCCTCCACGATATCTCACTGGCCGCGGCCGAGCAGCTGGACCTGCTGCGTGAGAATCAGCGCCTGCTGCGGGGCATTGACTTCGCCTTTGCCAAAGGCGCCTACGCCATTTGGCTGAGGGCCTTCCGCCCACGTCTGAACCTGGAGGGGCGCATCCATCTCAAGCGGGCCCGCCACCCGCTGATTGAGCGCCAACGCGTGGTACCTATCGACATCCGCCTCGGCACGGACTTCGACTGCCTGGTCATTACAGGTCCTAACACAGGCGGTAAAACAGTCAGCCTGAAGACCCTGGGCCTGCTCACTCTCATGGCCCAGTGCGGCCTCTTCGTGCCTGCGGAAGAGGAGTCAGAGCTGGCGATTTTTGAGGATATCCTGGCTGACATTGGGGACGAGCAGAGTATTGAGCAGAGTCTCTCGACTTTTTCTGCACACATGAAGCAAATCGTGAAGATCACAGAGCGCGTAGGCCCCAGAAGTCTGGTTCTACTGGATGAGCTGGGTTCGGGCACCGACCCCACAGAAGGGGCGGCCCTGGCCATCGCCCTCCTGGACCACTTCCGCCTGCGGGGGGCCCGCGTCCTGGCGACGACCCACTATCGGGAACTGAAGGCCTACGCCCTGGAAACCCCAGGTGTGGAGAACGCCTGCTGTGAGTTTGATACGGAGAGTCTGCGTCCGACCTACCGCCTGCTCATCGGTGTGCCTGGTGTGAGTAACGCCTTTGTCATCTCGCGGCGCCTGGGGCTGGATGGGCGGATTATTGCTGAGGCCTCTGGCCTCCTGGACCAGCAGGGACGCAAATTTGAGGAGCTCATTCAGGACTTGGAGCGGGAAAAATCTGAGGCCCAAAAGGAACGCGAAGAAGCGGGGCGTATGCGCCGCAATTGGGAGGCCAGCAACCGGGAGCTGGAAGAGCTCAAGGAGCGGCTGCGCCAGAAGGAGGCGGGGGCTCTGGAGCAGTCACGGGAGCGCCTGCGGGAGGAGATCGGCGACCAGGTCTATCTCGTGGAGTCCTACCTTGAGGAGATACGTCAGAAGATGGAGCAGGGCAACTATGGCCAGGCCGAACGCCAGGCCGAGGACCTGCGCCGTGGCCTGCGCAAGCAGCAGCGGGACATTGAGGGGGCCATAGGCCGAGCCACCCTGAGTCGTCCGGCGGCGCGCCCCCTGCAGCGTGAGGACATTCAGGCGGGAGCCAGCTACCATATTCCACACTTACAGATTGAGGCCCGGGCCCTGTCCGCCGCGGACAATAAGGGGCAGGTCCTTCTCCAGAGTGGAAGCATGCGTTTGAAGCTGCACTACAGCAGCCTCCAGAGGCCAGGTCAGGAAGCTAGTCCTTCCGCCGAAAAAAAGAAGACTTCAAGCGCCGAGCGGGCCTTTGAGCAGGCCGCCAGCCGTCGGCGTCAGAGACGCTTGCAGACGGAGAAGCGCCAGAACTTTGGCTCCGAACTGAAGCTGCTGGGACAGACGGCGGATGAGGCCTTGGCCAAGCTGGATCGCTTTTTGGATGATGCGGTACTTGCCGGCTGCACCCAGGTCCGCATTGTCCATGGTAAGGGGACAGGGGTGCTGCGCAAGGCGGTACAGGACCAGCTCAAGCGGGATCGCAGGGTCAGGAGCTACCGCCAGGCGGCCTACGGCGAGGGCGACAGCGGGGTCACCCTGGCCGAGCTGCGTTAGAACAGCATGGTATAATTAATAGATTTTAAGGAGGGTAGGACTTATGGAAGTCTTAGACATCCTGTTGCTGATCTGGATCGTGCTGGCTGCGGCCTTAGTACTTAGCTCACGTTTCTGGTCCCGCCGCTTGGCCCGGCGCCAGCTGGCCCGCCTGCGGGCCGCGCGGGCTGCGGACTCAGAGCCGGAGGGACAGGCCCGCGGGCAGCTTGGGCGGGGGAGCCAGCTGACTGCGGAAGAGGAGCGCTGGTACTACCTGAAGTGGAATTTGCGAGCCAAGATCCTGGCCTGGGTCCTACTTCTGCCAGCCTTTATCTGGGTCCTCCTGCGCCACCGTCCCCAGCTTTGAACCGGGGGCGACTTTTGCCGAAATACTAAATACTGTCAGACTGTAGAGGAGCACTGAGAGACGATGGAACGTGTGAATCAGATACCTAAGAACTTTAATCCTCAGGAACGCGAAGCTGAGATTTACCAGACCTGGATGGAGCAGGGGCTGTTTCGGGCCCGTGTGAATCCGGAGAAAAGACCGTATACCATCGTCATGCCACCGCCGAATATCACGGGCCAGCTGCATATGGGACACGCCCTGGACAACAGCCTCCAGGACCTGATTATCCGCCAGAAGCGTATGCAGGGCTACGAGGCCCTCTGGCAGCCAGGTACGGACCATGCCGCCATCGCCACGGAGGCGCGCATTGTGGCCACGATGAAGGAGGAGGGGCTCAGCAAGGAGGAGCTGGGCCGTGAGGCTTTTCTGGAGCGGGCCTGGGCCTGGAAGGAGCAGTACGGCGGCCGTATTGTGGAACAGCTGAAGTGCCTGGGGGCCTCCTGCGACTGGGAGCGTGAACGTTTCACCATGGACGAGGGTCTGTCGGAGGCGGTGAAGGAGGTCTTCGTCCGTCTCTATGAGAAGGGCCTGATTTACCGTGGGAAAAAAATGATTAACTGGTGTCCGCACTGCCATACGACGATCTCCGATGCGGAGGTGGAGTATGAGGAGCAGGCGAGCCATCTCTGGCACATCCGCTATCCCTATGCGGAGGGCGAGGGCTATCTGGTGGTGGCGACCACCAGGCCCGAGACCATGTTGGGGGATACGGCGGTCGCCGTACACCCGGAGGATGAGCGCTATGTGGAGCTCCAGGGGAAGAAGCTTATTCTGCCGCTGCTGAATAAAGAGATTCCTGTCGTTGCGGACGACTACGTAGAGCGGGATTTCGGTACGGGTGTGGTCAAGATTACCCCTGCCCACGACCCTAATGACTACGAGCTCGGCCTCCGCCACGGCCTGGAGATCATCGAAGTCATCGACGACTGCGGCTATATGAATGAGGCCGCCGGGCCCTATCGTGGCCTGAGTAGCCAGGAGGCCCGCAAGAAGATTGTGGCGGACCTTGAGGCTGGCGGATATATCGAGAAAATTGAGGACTACACACACAGCGTCGGAACCTGCTACCGCTGTGGCACGACCCTGGACCCCAAGCTCTCCACCCAGTGGTTTGTCCGCATGGAGGAGCTGGCCCGCCCGGCCATTGAGGCCGTCCGTAAGGGTGAGGTCCGCTTCGTCCCGGAGCGTTTTAGTAAAAACTACTTCGGCTGGATGGAAAATATCCGCGACTGGTGCATCTCTCGTCAGCTCTGGTGGGGGCACCGTATCCCCGCCTGGTACTGTAGTCACTGTGGCACGGTCCACGTCGCTCTGGAGGCTCCTGAGCGCTGTAGCCACTGTGCTTCGGAGTCCCTGTTGCAGGATGAGGATACTCTGGACACCTGGTTCAGCTCGGCCCTCTGGCCCTTTAGTACTCTGGGCTGGCCTGAGAAGACGGCTGATCTCGACTATTTCTTCCCGACCGACACCCTTGTGACGGGGCCCGACATCATCTTCTTCTGGGTGGCGCGCATGATTTTTTCGGCCCTGGAACAGATGGGGGAGGTGCCTTTTAAGACGGTCTACTTCCACGGTATTGTCCGTGACAGCCAGGGCCGCAAGATGTCCAAGTCCCTGAATAACGGCATCGACCCCCTGGAGGTGATCGCCCGCTACGGGGCTGACGCCCTGCGCCACGCCCTGGTGGACGGCAATGCCCCGGGAAGTGATCAGCGCTACAGGGAGGAGAAGGTGAAGGCTGCGGCGGCCTTCATGAATAAGGTCTGGAACGCCTTTCGCTTTGTCATGCAGAACCTGGACGAGGACTACCAGCACCCGGCGAGCCTGGCCGATCTTCCGGAGCTCCGTCTGGAGGACCGCTGGATGCTCTCGCGCCTCAGCCGGCTGATTGAGGAAGTCAGCCAGAATTTGGAGCGCTTCGAATTTGGCATCGCCCTGGCCAAGCTCCACAGCTGCATCTGGGAGGAGTACTGCGACTGGTACATTGAGATGCAAAAACCCCGCCTGCGCAGTGCGGAGCCGGAGCTTCGCCACCAGGCTCAGGCCCTGCTCCTGCAGGTGCTGACAGAACTGATCACCCTCCTGCATCCCTTTATGCCCTTCTTTACGGAGGAGATCTACCAGTATCTGCCGCAGACACGTGGGTCCATTATGCTGGCCTCCTGGCCCCTGGCTGAGAAGTACCCGCAAGACAGCGGCGCCGAGGAGCAGATGCAGATGGTCATGGAGCTGCTTCGCAAGTTGCGCAGTACGCGTCTCCAGTACGCAGTTCCGCCCAAAAAGCGCCTGCCTCTCTACCTCCGAACAGAAGATGGGCAGCTGGCTGAGCTCTTTAGCCAGACCCGCGATTATCTGGAGCGTCTGGCGGGAATCTCAGATCTGGAGATCCTGACGGGCGAAACGGCCCCCGACCGAGCTGTGGCCTGCCCCATTCCAGGGGCCACGGCCTACCTGCCTCTGGAGGAACTGATCGATATTGAGGCGGAGCGCCAAAACCTTGAAAAAGAACTGGAGCAGTGCCGTTCTTATATCCAGCGCCAGGAGCAAAAACTGGCGAATAGTTCCTTTGTCCAGCGGGCTCCGGCTCAGGTGGTGCAGGCGGAGCGCGACAAGCTTGAAGAGCAGCAGCAGCTCCTGACCCAGCTCAGTGAGCGCCTGGCGAGCCTGGGCTGACAGGGACTCGTATGGACACCCAGGGCATGGATAGCATTCAAAAAAGGAGCGAGGATGGCCGAGCTAGTTCGTGTTCTTGTCATCGAGGATGACCAAGATATCAACAATCTCCTGAAGACCTATCTTGAGGCGGAAGGCTACTGTGTGGACCAGGTCTTCCAGGGGACGGAGGCCCTCCTGTACCTGGATCGGCCCTATCAGCTCATCATGATGGACCTGATGCTGCCGGGACTTCCTGGGGACTTGCTTATCAGTAAAATTCGTGAACGGACGGAGGCGCCCGTCATCGTGGTTTCAGGCAAGGCGGCGGTGGCGGACAAGGTGGAGCTGCTGCGTTCGGGGGCGGACGACTATGTCACGAAGCCCTTCTCCCACGAGGAGCTGATGGCCCGCGTAAATGCGCAAATCCGCCGCCAGCAGGGGCGCGAGGAGAAGGAGAAACAGGACCTGGTCTACCAGGACCTGCGTCTCAGCCGCCTCGGCCACGAGGTGAGCTATGCCGGCGTGCCCGTAGATCTCACCCAGACGGAATTTCAAATATTGGAGATTCTCATGACGGAGGTGGGGCGGGTTTACAGCCGCAATGAGATTTACGAACGGATCTGGAACGGGCTCTACGCAAGTGATGACAATGCGATTAACGTGCATATCAGCCACCTGCGGCAGAAGTTGAAGCGGCTGAGCGGAGAAAATATGATTGAGACGATATGGGGTATCGGCTATAAGCTGGGACGCAGAAGCTAGACCCCCGAAGCGGAGCTGGGAGGAGCAGCCGTGGCCCGTAAAGAGACGCTCTTGGAGCTGTCGGCCCTCAGCATGCGAGGGCGACAGCAGATCATTTATCAGGATATCAGTTTTCGACTGCGGCGGGGAGAACTGGTAGTCCTGCTTGGAAATTCTGCTTCGGGCAAGACTCAGTTGCTCCGCAGTCTGCTGGGCCTGTCGAGGCCTAGCAGCGGGGAGATCAGACTTTTTGGTTCCAGTCGGCCAGGCCCGGAGCTGCGGCGGAGACTGGGGCTTGTCCTGGATCAGGACGCCTTTTTCCCCCAGCTGACAGCCAGGCAAAACCTGCGCTACTACAGTCTGCACCGGGGTCTGGTGGACGATAAAACAGTTTTGGAGAAGGCCTGTGAACGGGTGAATTTCCAGGCCTACGACACCCTCTATCTCTACCTTTCATCCTTCCAGCGCCGGCGTCTGGCCCTGGCCCTGGCCCTCCTTGACGAGCCGGACCTCCTGCTCCTGGATGAGCCCTTCCTGGGCTTTAGCCAGGAGGAACAGCGCGAATTGCTCGAACTCTTAGGACAGCTGGCCCACCAGGAGAAGAAGGGGCTGCTCTTTACGAGCAGCTTTTTTCCCAGAGAACTCCAGCTCTGTGACTACTATGCTCTGATGGCGGGGGGGCGCATGCTCAGCTATCTGAGTTTCGAAGAGCTCCAGAGGCGCTCTGGAAATTGTCTCTGTGTGACGGTGGACAGGCCCGAGGCCTGCCTGAATTTTTTGGAGCAGCACTACGCCTTTGAAGATCTGGAGGTGGAGTCGGGCATGAGCCTGCGCATCTATGACCGCCGATATGAGAGTTGGGAGTTGAACCAGCTCCTGGTCCAGGAGGGCTTTCACGTGCACAGCCTCCACACAGAGACGGAATCTCTGGAGGCCTATTACCAGCGCCTGATCAAAGGGAAGGGGGCTTAGCTCAGATGACAGCCTTCTTGCGCGCCGACTTTTTCCTGGCCCTGCGCCAGCGCAGCCTCTATATTCTTTATGGCTTCTGCGTCTTTGTCCTCTTTTTTGGCCTTTTGCCGACTTCGCTTTACAGGGAAGCCCACTGGGTATATGGCGACATCCTGCGCCTGGCGCGGCTGGGCCTCCTCGTTTTTTCGCCGGTCTTTTGCCTGCTTGTCTATAAGCCTCCAGGACTTCAGGACATGCTTGCGGCCGGCCTCTACTCCAGGCGGACTATATATTGGGGGACCTACATATCGGCGGGGCTGCAGACCCTGTTGGCGACCGTCTTGCTGGCCATGCTCTCCCTTTTTATGGTCTATGTTGCCGGGGGTGGACTCGCCGCTACTGGGGACGTGGAGCTGGTCAGAGACCCGTCTGAGCCCTCACTGCAACTGCTGCAGGTCTGGGGCTTTTTGAATGCCTGCTGGCAGACCTTCTGGATCTGTATGGCGCTGAACAGCATACTTATCTGCTTTCTCTTCGCCCTGAGATCCCGTCGCATTCAGGCCTGTATCCTGTTTTATCTGTTCATCTTCTTCATGCCCTTCATACAGCTCCTGATCCTCGACATGCTGCCTGACTTTTCCAAGCGGATCTGGGGGCAGCTGCTCTACCTGAATCCCCTGGTCTACTGTGACTATTTCCAAGATCTGAGGATTAAGCTGGACTGGCGTTTCTGGCTGATGGTTCTTGAGCACCTCCTGCTCTGGAATGGTCTTGGGGCCTATTTCTACCAGCACAGGAGGACCTGACATGCGTCTGCGCAGCAATCTCTGGATCCTGACCCTACCTCTGACCTGGCTCTTCCTGGGCTCCGTATACGGAGTACCGAAGACATCGTTCCTCCTCATCCTGCTCTGCTTATTGGGCTTCTGCTGGCTCTTTTATTGCCGTGCGGCCCTGGTTCAGCTCAGTAGGGAAGTTTGGCTGCGCTATAAGGGGCGAGAATTTTACCGGGGGACCATACGCTGCCCCTATTATGTCCCGGGTATGCGTGGACTCGTCCGCCTTTTGGATGAGGCTTTCAGGTCCTACCAGGAGCAGATTGACAGGGTGGGGACGCGGCATGAAGCCTTGAATTTTCAGGTGCGGGCCATCTCCCATGATATGCGTACACCTCTGACCTCAGTTCGGGGTTATTTGGAACTGGCGGCAAGCGAGGCAGATTCCGGGAAGCGGACAAAGTATATGGAGACGGCCCGTGAACGGGCGAAGCTCCTGCAGAAATTGGTCGAGGACTTCTATGAGTTGACCTGCCTGGAGCAGGGAGGGGGAGTGGAGGAGGCTACTGAGAGCCTGGATCTGCGGACTTTCGTGGAGCAGCAGCTGTTGCTCCACTACGAGGCCTTTCGTGAGCGGGGCATTGATTTTCGACTGGATCTGCCGCATGAGGCCTGGATACAGGTGAGCCGCTATGATTTGGAGCGGGTGATTGGCAATCTGCTGGCCAATATGCTGCGCTACTGTGAGGCGGACACGGAGGCTGAACTGTCCCTATATGAGGGCTGGCGGGAGTCGACGCGGGTCGTTGAGCTGCGCTTCTCCAATCAGATTCGCCAGGGCCTGGACTTCGATGTGGAACAGATTTTCGACCGTTTTTATACCGGGGACCGTGCCCGTCAGCAGCGGGGACGGAATCTGAGCAGCGGTCTCGGCCTCTATATATGCCGGGAGCTCAGCGCGCGCAATCAGGGGCAGATCTGGGCCCGACGCGTAGGGACAAATTTGGATATACACCTGACTTTTCCCCTCCAGCGTAAGAGGCAGGAAGGGCCGGATTTCCGCGGCTAGACAATGTGGCCTGCCCCTGTTTAAAGCCCCCGCTCGTAGCTGCTGTAGCCTAACGAGCGGGGGCTTTGTCTCTGTTTCAGATTCCAGTGTATTTAGCGCTGGACGCGGGCGCTGCCACCGGAGGCCAGCTTCTCCACTTCCTTCAGACGGGCCATGCTGGTGTCCCCGGGGGTGGTCATGGCCAGGGCGCCATGGGCGACGCCATAGTTCAGAGCCGTCTGGGGGTCCTTGCCCTCCAGTAGACCGTAGATGAAGCCGGAGGCGAAGCTGTCGCCGCCGCCCACTCGGTCGTAGATCTCGAGGTGGGGGAAGGAGATGGACTCGTAGACGCTGCCATCGTACCAGCAAATGGCGCTCCAGTCGTTGTCCGTGGCGCTGTGCACGTCACGCAGGGTGGTCGCGATGGCCTTGAAATTCGGATAGACCTTACTCACCTTATCCTGCATTTTCTTGTAGGCATCGATGTTCAGGTTGCTCAGATCGGAATCAATCTCAATTCCCAGGCAGGCGCTGAAGTCCTCTTCATTGCCGAGCATGACGTCGACATAGGGGGCGATGGCCTTGTTCACTTCCTGGGCGTGGGCGTGACCGCCGTTGGCCTTCCAGAGACTGGGACGGTAGTTCAAGTCATAGCTGACCATGAGACCGTGTTCCTTGGCCTTCTTGATGGCGGCGAGGGCCGTCTC
>JAEWGG010000003.1 GCA_023388435.1 Bacillota bacterium
ATAAGTTCAACTCATGCTGAATTAACTTTGGCTCGTTAGTTGCATTTGTTCGTTTCTGCTATTCAATTTTCAAGGTCCGTGCCCTGCTTGCCGCAAGGCGCTCCGCTATAGTACCCCCTACCCCTCATCCCTGTCAAGCACTTTTCTCCACTTTTTCCCTACCACGCCAACACGCTCCCGTGCGTTTCGAGTTTTCATTCCTCTTCTGTCCGCAGCATCCTGGACCTCAGCCAGTGCCACTGGGCCCTGGGCTGCGTGGCAAATCCCCCCCTTAATAAAAGAGCTCCCACGATTTCCCGTGAGAGCTCTCTGCTGAGACAGAATGGGTGTCTGAGTCAGATTAGATATCCTTGACCACTTCCAGGATGTCCTTGATCTTCGCCGCCGAGGCCTCAAGCTTCTTCTGCTCGTCAGCGGGGAGCTGGACCTCCAGGACCTTCTCAATACCGTTGGCGCCGACGATACAGGGTACATTCAGCACCACATCGTTCAGGCCAAACTCACCCTTGAGCAGTGTGCCCACCGTGCGGATGGTATTCTCATCATGAATCAGGGATTGGCAGAGCGTGTCGACGGCGATGCCGATGCCGTAGAAGGTGGCGCCTTTACGCTTGATGATCTCGGCCCCGGCCGTCTTCGTCTGCTGGGCAATCTCTTCCTTCTCCTCATCGCTGAGGCTGTGGCCGGCCACCTTGCAGAACTCGTCAATGCTGAAACCGGCAATTTTGCTGAAGCTCCACGAGGGGAACTGCGTGTCCCCGTGCTCGCCCAGGATGTAGGCGTGAATGTTCTTCATGTCAATGCCAAACTTGCGGGCCAGGGCGGTGCGGAAGCGAATGCCATCGAGGACGGTTCCGGAACCGACAATGCGCTCAGCGGGCAGGCCCGACCACTGAATCATCTTATAGGTAATGACGTCGACGGGATTCGCCACAACCAGGATCACGCCGCCGTTGTAGTGCTTCATGATCTCCGCAGTCACGGACTTCGCAATCTTGCAGTTTTTCACAGCCAGGTCGAGGCGGGTTTCACCGGGCTTGCGTCCGGCGCCGGCCGCCATGACGATGATGTCTGCATCCTTAATATCGCTATAGTCTCCGCAGCGGACGGTCATCTGATTCAGGAAGGGCAGACCGTGGATGATGTCCATGGCCTCGCCCTCGGCCAGGTCCTTATTAATATCAATTAGTACCAGGTCATCACAGGCGTGGGTGATGGACATGACATAGGCCACATTCGCTCCAACCTTACCGGCACCAACTACGGCAATCTTCGTTCCGCGCTTGATCTCACTCATGCTTAACTCCTCTTCTATAAGGGGGCAGCGCCCACTCGGGGGTAGGGCGCTAACTTGTTTAACCTCATATATTTTAGTATCTCCAAGTCGGTTTCGCAAGGTGGATACAGGATATTTATTGTAAAAGTAAAACGAAGTTTGGAGCTATACAGAGACCTGGGCTCTGCTCAGGCCCCGTTCAAAATGGCCGCGAGGCTCTGACGGCTCCTGTAGACAGCGCCCGAAGCCCTGAGACGGCCAGTCTCGAATAAGCCTCAGCGCTGGCAGACATGGAAGAAGGCAGAAAGAGGCGGGGTAAATAAAATATGCCCGCAGTCCGAAAACTGCGGGCACTGGCCCTGGAGAGGGACTCACAGCCTCACGGCAGGGAACTTAGAGCAGCTGCGGGTCGCTATCCCAGTTAGAGCAGCTGCGGGTCGGTCTCCCAGGCGGTCAGACTGCGCGGATCCTCGACATTCGTGTCGCGGCCCGTCGGCGGCAGATTCTTGGCCGACTCCGGCTCAGCAGGCTTCGTGGGCTGGTCCAGATTCTTGTCGCGGGCGTTACCGGCCTCCCAGGCCTCGCGGCTGTCGGCCTTATTGGGTTCGAGGTCCACGGACTTGATGTCGATGCCCAGAGCCTTGGCCACACCCTCACCATAGGCGGGATCCGCCGCATAGCAGTTGCGGATGTGGCGGTGCTTAATCTGCAGGGTGCTGTCCCCCATGGCGCGGGCCGTATTCTCGCAGAGCACAAGCTGCTGCTCCTCAGTCATCGCACGGAAGAACATACCCGGCTGGGTGTAATAGTCGTGGTCGTCCGCACGGTAGTCATAGCGGCGCACCTCGCCACCCTTATCCGGATGGGCCGCCAGCTCGGGATGATCCTTCCAGGCCCCGTAGCTGTTGGGACCGTAGTGCAGCTCGCTGCCCTTATTGCCATCCACGCGCATCGCGCCGTCACGGTGATAGTCATGCGGATGCTCCACACCCTTCGGGGAGTTGACGGGAATCTGGTGGTGGTTGACACCCAGGCGATAGCGGTGGGCATCGCTGTAGGTCAACATGCGCACCTGGAGCATACGATCCGGAGAGAAACCGAGGCCGGGGACGATGTTGGCGGGCGTGAAGGCGGCCTGCTCGACATCCTGGAAGTAGTTCTCCGCATTCTCATTGAGCTCGAAGGTGCCGACGGGGATGAGAGGGAAGTCCTTCTTCAGCCACATCTTGGTCATATCAAAGGGATCGACCGGATGCTTCTCGGCCTGCTCCTCAGTCATGACCTGAATATACAGCTTCCAGCTCGGGAACTGCTTCTTCTCAATCGCCTCATAGAGGTCACGGCCGCTGCTCTCACGGTCCTTGGCAATGACCATCTCCGCCTCCTGGTCCGTCAGGTTCTGTACGCCCTGCTGGCTGCGGAAGTGATACTTGACCCAGACCCGCTGGCCTTCAGCATTCACCATGGAATAGGTGTGGCTGCCGAAGCCGTGCATAAAGCGGAAGGATGAGGGAATACCGCGGTCGGACATCGTGATGCTGACCTGCATCAGACTCTCAGGCAGGGAGGTCCAGAAGTCCCAGTTGGTGTTGGGGCTGCGCAGTCCCGTGCGGGGATCGCGCTTGACCGCATGGTTCAGGTCGATAAACTTCATCGGATCGCGGAAGAAGAACACGGGGGTGTTGTTGCCGACGATATCCCAGTTACCGTCCTCCGTGTAAAATTTCACCGCAAAACCGCGGATGTCACGCTCGGCGTCAGCCGCTCCGCGCTCACCGGCAACGGTGGAGAAACGGGCGAAGACGCGACAGGTCTTACCAACTTCGGAGAAGAGCTTGGCCTTCGTGTACTTCGTGATATCGTGTTCGACGGTAAAGGTACCAAAGGCACCCCAGCCCTTGGCGTGCATGCGGCGCTCGGGAATAACCTCACGATTAAAGTGGGCGTGCTTCTCCATCAGCCACATGTCCTGGATGCTGATGTGACCGCGGTGACCGGCGGTCATCGAATCTTCGTTGTTGTCTACAGGCTGGCCACCCGCGCGGCGCAGGGTGGGGTCCTCAGCCACATGATTGTTGCGGCTGGGCAGGTTCTCGCCAAGTCCGTTCTTCGCCATGGGATTCATTTTCTCGTCCATATAAGCTCCTTCTCACTGGAATGCAGCCAAGCGGAGGCCTTCCGGGCTGCGGGCCGATGTCCTAGTCCCCACCATTATACTACTCTACTATTTATTAGTAAAGATTATCATTTAAGCAAAAGGCCTCAAATACAAGGGGATTTTGGCAAGAATTTGCCCTCATTCGCATTTTTGTTTTCTCTTTTCAGAGATTTAATACATTATTCCCACTTTCTTGTTTGTTTTCCTTTAGATTCTTCACTTAGGCTATACGCATGAATGGGCCACGCTTCTAAGCCTCTGTCACGGCAGGCGATTTTGCCACATATTCATCATTAGGAGTCCTCGATATGAAGTTAATGAACATTTCTGAACAGCTCTTACAGATTCGCAAAGACTATCAGCTGAAACAGGCCGAATTGGCGGAAATACTCGGGGAGTCCCCGCAAAATCTCTCACGCTGGGAACACGGGAACGGCTGCCCCTCCTATGAAAAACTCTGCGTCCTTTCTTATCTATTTGATAAGCCTATAGAGGAGCTGCTGAACTACGCCCATCACATCCGCCCCTACCAGCACTGTCCTGAGATCAAGGCCCGCCTGAATCAGCGCCACCGCTCCTCAGCTGAGACTTCGGGTTCAGAACAGGGCGAGGCTGCGGGGCAGAGTCTCCTGGCTGAGACCAGTCTCCCCTACAATTTAAGTTCCAGCGAGGACGGCGAGACCAGCCCAATCCGCAGCCTCCGAAGTCTGCAGAGAGACAATGAGCTGCTGGTCTTCCGCGTGGACCAGGCCTCCTACTTACCAGAGTTCCGCCTGGGGGACCAACTCTTCTTCCACATCTCTTCGGAAATTCGCAACGGAGTCGCCCTGATACGTATGGAAAACGGACAGAATCAGGTCCACCGCATCGAAACCCTGGACGGGCGCACCCTGCTCCACCCTATGGACAAGCGCCAGTCCACTCGCATCTATGGTTCTGGAACCACCGGCCGCTTCTTCGTCCGCGGCTATCTGACCTACACCGTGCATCCGGGGGACAAGCCCTTCTATAGTAACTGACTGGGTGCAGGGCCCTGGGCTGCGGGACCAGGAAGCAGGCTAAAACTTCGATAAGGCCCAGCGGGACCAGTCCCGAAAAGTGGGCAGAAACGGATAGAGCACCTGGTCCCGCTGGGACCAGGTGCTCTACGTATTTACACTTCCTTATCGGACCTGGCTCAACTTAGGCGATCGAAGCCTGGTAGATGCCCTCGATGGTCTCGCCCAGGACCTTGTTGAACTCCTCATCGCTCTGCCCGTCGCGCAGCTCCTCAGCCAGGGCGCGGGAGAAGGACGCGATCAGACCGTGGTTCTTGCTCAGCAGCTCGTTGGCCTCCTCGCGGCTGTAGCCACCGGAGAGGGCGACGACACGCAGGACACGCTCGTTCTCAATCAGCTCCTTATAGAAGTTAGGGACGGTCGGGATGGTCAGCTTCAGCATGACCTTCTCACCCTCCTTGAGATTCTTCAGCTCCTCCAGGATGCAGGCCTTCAGCAGGGCCTCACACTTCTCCTTCTCAGGGCTCTTGATGCTGACCTCGGGTTCGATGATCGGCATCATACCCTTGTCGAGGACACGGCGGCCGATCTCAAACTGCTGCTTCACGACGGCGCGGATGCCTTCCTCGTTGTACTCATGGATGACGGAGCGCTCCTTGGTACCAAAAATATTGTGCTTCACCGCGCGGTCCAGCAGGGCGTCCAGACCCTTCATCTCCTTCATGAGCTGCACGCCGTTCTGCTGCTCGGCCAGACCCTCATCAATCTTGACGAAAGGCACGATGCCCTTCTCTTCCCAGAGGTACTCGCCGGTGTACTTGCCATCGATCTTGCGATCCATGGTCTGCTCAAAAAGGATGGCGCCGATCACGCGGTCCTTATTGAAGGCCTTATCCTTGATGATGCGGGTGCGCATGGCGTGCACCATATCGAACATCTCTTCCTCATTGCTATAGCGGTCCTCGGCGATGCCGTAGGCGGCCAGGGCGCGGGGGGTGCTGCCACCGCTCTGATCGAGGGCGGCGATAAAGCCCTTCGCGGAAGCCATGACCTCAAGTTGTTTCTGATCCATCAGTGTTACCACCTTTCACTACCTAATGCAGCTGTGCCCCAGATCACAATTTCCGAGGCTCAATCGCTAAGATTGTATCTTATTCTTCTGTTTTTTTCCAGAGTCTCAGGGCTCCCGCTTTGTTCTCTGTAAAATTTTCTGAACAGCCCTGGTCGAACTATAGTTCCATATAAAAAGATCCCCAGCTCACAGGAGCTGGAGACCTCTTCTTCACACTTAGAAACGAAAATCGCGTCTGCCCTCACGGATGGCCGCCAGGCGCTCTTCGGCCTTGGCGCGCACGGCGGGCCGACCAATGCCGTCAAGCTCCCGAAGAATCAGCTCCTCCCCCAGGGCACGCGTCTCAGCCGTGGCGTAGTCCTGAAGGTACTCCTCGAGGGTGAGCAGGGCGTTGGGATGGCAGCAGTTAACGATCTCTCCGGACTTGCAGAGGCTCATGAAACGGTCCCCCGTCCGACCTTCACGGTAGCAGGCCGTACAGAAACTGGGGATGTATCCCAGACGCAGCAACCAGGCAACCACCTCGTCCAGGCTGCGGCGGTCGCTGATATCAAACTGGGCCGAATTTTCTTCCGGCTCCTCGGGCAGCTCATAGCCGCCGACGGACGTCCTGCTTCCTCCGGAAATCTGCGATATTCCGAGGCGCAGCACCTGCTCGCGGCTGCGCTGGGATTCCCGGGTTGAGACGATCATCCCCGTATAGGGCAGGGCCACACGGATACAGGCGACAATACGACAGAAGGTCTCATCATCAATCGCATTGCTGAAGTCCTCGGTCTGGATGTCGTCAGCCGGGCAGATGCGCGGGACACTGACGGTGTGGGGGCCGACGCCGAAACGGGCCTCCAGGTGTTCGGCGTGCATCAGCAGGCCGACGAAATCATAGAGATAGCGCTCGAGGCCAAAGAGCACCCCTAAGCCGACATCATCAATTCCGCCTTCCATGGCCCTGTCCATGGCCTCGGTGTGCCAGGCATAATTGCTCTTCGGCCCACTGGGATGCAGGGCCTCGTAACTGGCTTTATGGTACGTCTCCTGGAAAAGGATATACGTACCAATCTCCGCCTCTTTAAGCCGCCGGTAATCGGCGACGGTCGTGGCTGCGATATTGACGTTGAGACGGCGGATCGCCCCATTGCGATGGCGAATACTGTAGATCGTCTCCATGCTCTCCAGAATGTAGTCCAGGGGATTGTTGCGGGGATCCTCTCCGGCCTCCAGAGCGAGACGCTTATGGCCCATGTCCTGCAGGGCGATCACCTCGCGGCGGATCTCTTCCTGGCTCAGCTTCTTGCGGTGAATGTGCCGGTTCTGGGCGTGATAGGGGCAGTAGACACAGCCATTCACACAGTAATTAGAAAGATACAGGGGGGCGAACATAACAATACGCTTCCCGTAGAGTCTCTGCTTGATTTCCATCGCGGTCTTTTCCAGGGCCGCCTGCACGTCCCTGCTGCGGGTAGCAGCGAGCAGGATAAAGGCGGCCTCACGGTGCGTCAGACCCCTGCAGTCCCGGGCCCGCTCCAGAAGTTTCAAGGCCTCCCCTGCCTGATCCTGGCGCTCGCTGGCCTCCGCCAGTGTCGCCTGAATCTCCCCATCATGAATAAATTCCTCGGCCCGCACACTGGCCGGCTTGTAGTGCAGAATCTCACGTTCTGCTTCCATAGCAGCGCCTCTTTTCTCGTTAACAGGATTGGTTCTCCCTGTATTCTAGCACCGCCAGGAAGCACAAAAGGCTAAAAAAACCAAATATAGCGATACCTAACCGCAATATTTGCGCCAGGTCACAGCAAATTCTGACCGTGGCCCAGAGCGTCCCCGCGCTGCATGGAGACGCTGTATCCCGCTTCCAGCAGCTGGGCCTCCAGGGCGCGCAGGCCCTCGGCGGATTCCAGGCCAGTGTTGACTTTCCCATCGTAGAGCAGATACTTTTTTCGCTCCTGGGAGGGAGTAAAGTTGGGCATGATGACATTGGCTCCGGCATCGAGTCCGCGGATACGGCCGTCAGCTGAGGCTGTCGCCAGGGCCGTAGTCGACGGAATGAGGGCGGTCGGCAGGAGCAGACGGGTCAGGCTGAGATAAAAAAGACAGTCCAGGCTGCTGCCCGCTTTCTCCCCGGCAAAGGGTGTCTGACTCTGGGGCAGGAAGGGACCGATGCCAACCATCTCAGGACGGAGGCTGCCCAAGAGGCAAAAATCCAGAGACAGACTATAGGGACTCTGCCCAGGGCTGCCGACCATAAAGCCCGCCCCAGTCTGGAAGCCCAGGCGCTTGAGCTCGGCCAGGCAGTCCAGGCGCCGCTGCAGCTCCATGCCTTCGGGATGGAGCCGTCGGTAGTGGCTCTCCAGTGCGGTTTCGTGGCGCAGTAAGTAGCGATCCGCCCCAGCGGCGCGAAGTTGGGCGTAGACCTCCGGACTTTTCTCGCCCAGGGACAGGGTTATGGCCATCTCGGGAAAACGCGCCCGAAGCTGGGCGACCAGGTCCGGCAAAACATGGTCGTCCCGGCGGTTTTCTCCACCCTGCAAGACGATGGTGCGCAGACCGAGATCCCAGGCCAGTTGAGCGGCCGCCAGCACCTCCTCGCTGTCCAGGCGGTAGCGTTGGGCCTGGCTGTTGGAGCGGCGCAGGCCACAGTAATAGCAATCATTTTCACAGTAACTGGAATACTCGATGAGTCCACGGAGAAAGACCCCTCGGCCATAGTGCTGGTCACAGCAGGATCTGGCCTCCTGAGCCAGGTCCTGCTGCCAGTACGCACGATCAGTCTGGGGCAGGGCGGACCAGTCTTCAAAAAGCGCCTGCCATTCCTCCTGGCTGGGACGCTGGGCGGCTGCCAAGTGCTGTCGCAGCGCTCTGAGGCGGGGCCAGGTATAAGTTCTCGTCATCGTACACATTCTCCCGTATAGAACATTAAAAAAGGCGACCCCGGAACCCGGGATCGCCGATCTCCTCAGCCATTCGGGCTACTTGCTGGAACTCGTCCTCCCGGCCTCCGCCTCGCGCAGCTGGGCCATCAATTCCGTCTCATGGCGTTCGCCATCGGGGTAGACCCACTGGGCCCCATATCCGCTGCCATAGGCCTTGAGCAGTTGGCGGCCCTCCTCCTCACTCAGATTAAAGAGGGCTGTGGACAGGCCGTCGCAGATCCCGGAATCAGGGCCGAGGACACTGACCTGCAAATAATTGAGCTCTGGCTGTAGTGTCTGCGGATCAATGATGTGGTGATAGCAGCGACCATCAACTAAAAAATAGCGCTCATAGACCCCGCTGCTGACAAGGGATTGATTTTCGATACCGTAAATACCGACCGTACTGAGTTCTCCTTGCTCAGAATCTTCCGTCTGGCGCGGGGGCTCCGCCTCCGTAGGCAAGTAGGCCTGGCGTATGCCAATGCGCCAGGGCTTCCCCTGCTCTCCCTTGCCGCCGACCGTGCGGACATTGCCGCCGATATTGAGCAGCCAGCCCTTTAATCCCCGGGACTCCAAAGTCCTGGCCAGGAGTTCCACGGCGTAGCCCTTGGCAATGGCCCCGCAGTCCAGACGCATCTGTGGATCCAGGAGCTCCACCGTGCCCGCCGACCGATCCAGGACCAATTTGGAGAGATCACTGTGCTTCTGCGCCTCGATCAGGCGCGCCTTGTCAGGTGTTTTGGCCGAAGTCTTCTGGGCCTCCTCGCGGGCCTGATACCAGAGCTGGGTCACCGCGCCCATGGCCACATTCACCGCCCCCTGGCTGCGCTCACAGAAGGCCTTGGCAAAATCCAATAAGTCAAAGACCAGCGGGTCCACTTTTTGCGGCCCCTGTCCCGCCTTCTGGTTCAGCTGATAAATTCCGCCCTCAGCCCCATCAGAGAAATCCGTAAACAGCTCGTGATAGCGCCGCATCTCCGCGTGTAGCGCATCGACCTGGGCCTCAAAGACCCCCCGACTCTCAGCGAAGCCCGTGATCTCGCTGACCGTATCAAAACAGTCATAGTAGCGCTGCACATGCGGTTCACGCTTGCGAAAAAGCTGGCAGGAGCTGAGGTTCACAAGCAGAAAAACTGCGACGATCGGGATGCTCAGGTAGCGGCGCCAAGCCTGGCGGACAGAGAGCTGTGACATGCTTCACCTCGTTCTGAATATGCGGGAATACAGGAATTGTTCCGGCTCATCCCGCAGGGATACTTCCCAATTGTAAACAGGGGGAGAACAATGGGCAAGGGTTCTTGTATACTTGTATTGCTAGATGATCGTCTGGATGAGAGGAGTATCCATGTCCCAGAACCCGGCTTTTTCTTTTATGACAAAAAACACATCCGCCCCGCTTGCTGCGGCTGGAGAGGCCCCCTGGCCCACAGCGGCAGGGCCTGGCCAGGAGCCCCTCGACCAGCAAGTCCCAGAAGGTCGCCGGGCGGGTCTGCTCCTGCCTATTTTTTCCCTGCCTGGGCCCTACGGCATCGGCGGCATGGGACTCTGGGCCAGACGCTTCATCGACTTCCTCCACCAGAGCGGGCAGCGCTACTGGCAGATTTTACCTCTGGGCACGACGGGGCTGGGCGACTCACCTTATCAGAACTTCTCTATCGAAGCGGGCAATCCCTATCTTATCGACCTGCCCAGCCTTGTTCAGGAGGGCTATTTGGAGGCTGCCGACCTGGAGGGCCAGGACGAGGGCTGGGACCCCGACTTCATCGATTATGGACGGCTCTGGACGGAGCGCCACCGCCTGCTTGAGCGGGCCTGGGAGCGCTTTTTGACAGGGGCCCGGCAGGCGGAGCACGAACGCTTCGCCCACTTTTGTCAGGAGCAGGACTGGCTCTCAGACTACGGCCTCTATATGGCTCTCAAGGAAGAGCATGGCGGGCGGGCCTGGCAGGAATGGCCGGAGGACCTGCGTCGCCGTGAGGCCCACGCCCTCATCGACGCCCAGGAGCGACTGGCCAAACGCATCCGCTACCACAGCTTCGTTCAGTATCTGTTCTATGAGCAGTGGGTGGCCCTGCGTGACTATGCCCAGCAAAGGGGCGTCCTCATCGTCGGAGATATGCCCATCTACGTGCCGGAGGACAGCGTCGAGGTCTGGAAAGAACCCGAACTCTTCCAGATGGACGAGGACCTGAGGCCAAGTTTCGTAGCCGGTTGTCCGCCAGACTACTTCACTCCGGAGGGCCAACTCTGGGGCAATGTCCTCTATGACTGGGAGCGCATGGCCCAGACTGGCTATGCCTGGTGGATACGGCGGATCTCCTGGCAGCTCCGCCTCTATGATCTTCTGCGCATCGACCATTTCCGAGGCCTCGAGTCCTACTGGGCCGTGCCCTATGGGGACAGTAACGCCCGCCGGGGACTCTGGGTCCAGGGTCCGGGGATGGACTTTTTTGAGCAGGTAAAACAGCAATTCGGCAACCTGCCCCTCCTGGCGGAGGACCTGGGTTTCCTGACCCCCGAAGTGCAGCAGCTGCGCGAGAAGGCCGGGCTCCCAGGCATGAATGTCCTCGTCTTCGCCTTCGACCCCAGCATGCAGAGCAACTATCTGCCACACCATGTGGCTGTGGACTCCGTCATGTATCCGGCAACCCACGATTCTGAAACCGTGACACAGTGGTACCAGTCCTGCGCCCCCGCTGATCGCGAACGCGCCACGGCCTATCTGGGTCTGAGTCAGGAGGAGGGCGTGAACTGGGGGCTGGTCCGCGGGGCCATGACTTCCCCAGCCCGCCTCTGCATAGTCCAACTGCAGGATTATCTGGGTCTCGCAGCTGATTCTCGTATGAACATTCCAGGTAGCCCCTGCGGGAACTGGCGCTGGCGGGTCCGGGCTGAGGCCCTGAACGACGAGCTGTCACGGCGCATCCGGGACCTGACTTTTATCTCCGGCCGACTCGCCCCAGAGGACCAGGAAAAGGCGGCCCCCCCGCCTGCTGAGACGCCCCTGCAGATTTAAAATACCCACAAGCAGCAGCGCACACTGGTGACAGGAGGGAAACGCTATGTACTACATCATCTACTTCATCATGGCCATCGTGGCGACGACGGTCGGCTCACTGACCGGCATGGGTGGCGGAGTCATCATGAAGCCCGTCATGGACATGCTGGGCCACTTCGACGTGGCCTCTATCGGCGTCCTCTCCTCGATCACCGTCTTCTCCATGTCCCTCGTCTCCATCGGGAAACAGGTCGCCGCGCGCAGTCCTGTCCCCTACCGGCAGGCCCTCTACCTGGCCCTGGGCTCCGTCGTCGGCGGCATCTCCGGAGAGCGGATTCTGGGACTCATTCTGAGCTCTGTCAACGAACGCCGCCATGTTACGGTCATTCAAAATATCATCCTCGCCCTGCTGATCGCGGCCGTATTTTATTTCATGAAAAATAAACAGCGCATCCGCTGCCACCGCCTGAGCAGTCCCCTGGCCTCCATTCTGGCTGGCGTCTTTCTGGGCATCTGCTCCTCTTTCCTGGGCATTGGCGGCGGGCCAATCAACGTGGCCCTCATCATTTTTCTCTTTTCGGTGGACACAAAAGTTGCTACGGTATGCTCCCTCATCACCATCCTCTTCGCCCAGGTGGCCAAGCTCGGCCTGATCGCCCTGGGCTCAGGTTTCGGCGGCTATGACCTGCGGGTGGTCCCGGCGATGATTGTGGCCTCCATTCTGGGCGGCTTCATCGGCGCCGCCCTCAATCGCCGCTGGTCGGAGCAGCGGGTTGAAGACGCCTTTAACGCCGTACAAGTGCTGGTTCTGATCATCGCCATCAGCAACATTGCGCGCAATCTTTAGGCGGGATTGGACCTATGGCGATGTCTGACCCCAAATTCCCCCGCCTCCCCCAGCTGAGCCTGATGCTCAAACCTGCCTCGGCGGCCTGCAATCTCCGCTGCCGTTACTGCTTCTACGCCCTGGACCTCAAAACAGGGCAGGAGCGCCCCAGCCTCCCCGGGATGAACATCGACAGCGCCCGTCTCCTCATTGACCGGGCCCTGACTGTCCTCCGTCCCGGAGCTAGCTTGCAGCTGATTTTTCAGGGTGGAGAGCCCTGCCTGCGCGGGCTCGACTTTTTCCAGGAATTGAGCGCCTATGTGGATTTCTGTCAGCAGCGCCAGGACCTGCGGGTCTCCTACGCCCTGCAGACCAATGGTCTCTTTCTCAATGCAGCCTGGCTGGACTACCTGAAGAAGCGCGACTTCCTCGTCGGCCTCTCCTTCGACGGGCTCATTGAGGAACACGATCGCTACCGCCTCGACGCCCAGGGGCTGGGGACTGCCGAATCCGTGCTCCTGGCCCAGGAAAGGCTCCAGGAAGCTGCTGTTCCCTACAACATTCTGGCGACCCTCACGGCCCAGCTGGCCCGGAAGCCCAGGGAATTCTGGGCCTTCGCCCTGGAGCGGGGCTGGACCCACATCCAGTGCACTCCCTGTATGGCCCCGGGAGCCGGGCAGCAGGAGGTCTACGCCCTGCGCCCCCGTCTTTATTACAACTTTTACAAGGAACTCTTCTCCTGCTGGAAGACCTCCCTCGAACAGGGCCGCTACATTAGTGTGAAACTCTTCGACGACCTGTGTAACCTCTATCTCGCCCGCTGGGAGACGGCCTGTGGACTCCTCGGACGCTGCCAGCCCCAGCTGGTCGTCGAGGCCGACGGCTCTGTCTACCCCTGCGACTTCTATGTCACAGAAGCCTGCTGTCTGGGAAACATACATGAAAGCAGTCTCGAGGAGATGCTGCTCAGCAAAAACTTCCGCAGATTTCCAGAATTTGATAAGTCCCTGCCCGCCATCTGTGGCAGCTGTCCAGTCCAGTGTCGCGGCGGCTGCAAACGGCTCTTCCCCTATACCCACGTGGATGACAGCGGATTTTGTGGCTTTCGCGCCCTTTTAGAAGCAATCTTGCCCGAGCTGCTGAACACGGCAAGGCGCGTATTGGCTGGGCGGCACAGGGCGACTAGCGCCCCTGATCCAGGGCCGTCGCAGCAAAGGCCAGAGGCAGGAGCTCCCCCAGGCGGTAGGCTTTAAAATGGGGCATCGCGGCGGCTGGGAGACCTGCATCTGAATGAGCTAAGTCCGGAAGCAGGACCCAGGTCTCAGCCGTGCCCAGCTCCGCGAGGAACTGCCTGCAGATGCCACAGGGACTGGCCGCCACGACCTCCTCCCCGGATCCTCGCCTCTGCAGGGCCAGGACTGTCAGTACCAGCGCGGGTCCCGCCCCAGCCATGTGCATGCCAGACAGGGCCACACGTTCGGCACAGAGGCCTGCTGGATAAGCGGCATTCTCGATATTACAGCCCGAATAAATCTGCCCGTCGCTGGCCAAAACCGCCGCCCCCACAAAAAACTGAGAATAGGGGGCGTGGGCCTTCCGAGCTGCCTCCAGGGCCCGCTCCCAGAGCCGGGGCCAGAAAGCTGCCAGCTCTGCCCTGGACGGAAGCTCCAGTCGGCGCTCAACTGCTCCGGGCATCACTGCAGCGCCTCACAGTCCAAAGAAGCTGCGACTGGGGCAGTCCTGGAAGCTAAAATATCCTGCCGCAGGGCCTCTACGGCCACCTTGAGCAGGCCGTCCAGTTCAAAGTGACTCGAGGCCTCTCCGTGAACGGCAGGACGCTCCTGATTCCAGATGCAGAGAAGTATGCAAGCCGCCCGCAGTCTCCGAACCTGGGCGACGGTAAACAGGGCCGCGGACTCCATTTCTGAGGCCAGACAGCCCCCCCGCTTCCAGGCCTCCCAGCGGGCCTGCAGCTCCTGGGCGATCGGCATGCGCTCCGGGCTGTGTTGACCGTAAAAAGAATCCTTGCAGTGCACAACGCCCAGACGATAGGCCTGGCCAAGATCCTGAGCCGCCTGGACCAGACGGGAGGTCAGTCCGAAGTCGGCCACCGCAGGGAACTCCAGAGGGAGGTACTCCCGGCTGGTCCCCTCCTGGCGAATGGCGGCCTGGGCGAGGATCAGCTCGCCAGGGCGGATCTCAGGCTGCATGCCGCCACAGGTTCCCACGCGCAGAAGCTTTTGCACGCCAAGCTGGGCCAGTTCCTCCACCGCAATGGCCGTCGAGGGGCCTCCCATGCCCGTCGACATAAGCAGCACCCGCTCGCCCTCAAGCAGGCCTATATAGCTCTTGTATTCACGCTGGAAATTCAGATATTCCGGGGCCTCCAAATACTGGGCAATCTGCTCCACGCGGCCTGGGTCCCCCGGGAGTATGGCGTAGGAAGCTCCCAAATCCGCATTCAGACCGATGTGATAGCTACTATTCATTCGCGCCGTCCTCCACTATTCATCTCCCCCGCCCGAGACCTTCTCAGAGGCAGTCCCCGGAGCTTTGAACAGAAGCCCTGGCCGCTGCAGATAGCGCAGTCTATTCGGGAGCTGCTTCGTAAGGGGGAAAATCGCCAGCAAAACGAGCAGGTTGAGACCCTGATTGAGCGGAAAGGCGGCCAGCCGACCTAAAAACAGGGCCCAATAATTTTTTGTCATCAGCTGTGAAAGCCAGTAGGTCTGCAAAAACTGCGAACAGAGCACGGCCGTCAGCGCCCAGCCCAGGACCAGGGTCCAGATATGCTGCCGCCTCCAGAAATACACGACCAGGCCAGGCAGGAGGCCGACAAGCAGGCTGGTCAGTGTAATGCCTGGGTGCGGGACGCCCATGGGATTGATCAAAATGCCGATCAGATCCGAGGCCAGGCCAATCAGGGAACCATAAAAAGGCCCCAGCAAAAAGCCGCCATAAATGATGGGGACGGAGCCAAAGCCCAGGCGGACCGAAGCCCCGAAAATAATAAAAACACTGGAAAATACACGGGTGAGAATGACCGACAGGGCGACTAAAAGTGCCGCCGCATTCAACCTTGTCAACTGCAAATTACGTTGGGACAGGGACATGGTACCTGCTCCTCCTCTCTTGATAGGAGCCTGGGTCAAATGTTTGACCACCTAGCTGGCCGTAGGGATGTGGGGCATCTCAGTCAGCATCAGATGAAGGGCCTGTCCTCCTGTATCTTCACCGCCAGATGGCAAGGGCGGTCCGTCCAATAATTTTCACTTCATGCCATAGCGAAAAGCTACGTAAATCTTCTAGATTGTAGCACATCTTCTGGGGCAGCACGTCCCGACAGTAGACGGCCTCAGCCTCAGTCGCATTGGCCAAAAGAGCAGCCTCATCCTTAAAAGTCACGGCCGCAGTCGAGGTCAGACCCGGGGGCATGAGCAGGGTGGCGTACATCTCGGGGCTGTAGGCCTGCAAAAAGCGAGGGGACTCCGGCCGCGTCCCTACAAAGCTCATCTCCCCTTTAAGGATATTCAGTATCTGTGGAATCTCGTCCAGGCGAAAGCGGCGCAAAACCCGGCCAATCGGGGTGACCCGCGGGTCATCCTGGGTGGTCACAGCTGGAGCTGGCCCCCCGGAGGCGGGGCGCATAGTCCGAAACTTGTAGATGCGAAAATGGCGGCCATAGCGCCCGATCCGTTCCTGACAAAAAAGGGCCGGGCCTTCTGAAGTCAGACGGATCAGCAGGGCCAGGCTCAGAGCTGGAAGCAGAAGTATAAGACCCAGTAGGAGAGCCAGGACAAGGTCAGCCAGACGCTTGGCCCCACGGGTCAGGCAGCGGCGACGGAGGAGCTCGTAATAAGGGCGCAGCACTTCCGTCTGGAACTCTGGGGGCAGGTCCTCCCAGGAGCGCCAGGCCCAGGGACGCCAGCGTCGTGTCGTACAGTCTTTAGTCATAAGCTTCACTATAGAATAAATGGCCCCTTCTGACCAGAGGCTCCACCTCAGGCTGAGCGCTACATACGCTATTCTCTCGGCAACAATTAGCAAAAATTATTAAAAAGTGTTATACTGATTTGTAAATTTCGCAAGAGGAGGAATATATGAAAACTTTCGGAAAACACATGACAGCCCTTATCCTGGGACTCAGCATCCTGGCTCTGGGGGCCTGCCAGGCAAATAGACAAGCAGCTAGCGAAGAGACAGGCCAGCAGTCCGCCCTGAACAGTTCGGAGTCCAGCACAAACGGAGCCAGCCAGGAAGAGGCGGCCAAGTCCACGGAAGCCAGGCAGAGTGCCGGCACAGCTGCCCGTACAGAGGCCAGTCCAAGCCGCTGGGCCAAGACCCAGCGCCAGCCCGCCGAGGAGGCGGACCGTCAGCTGGCCCCAGGACGGGCCCTCGGCCAGCAGCAGCTCTCAACGATGGTCCAGGACTTTGTTAAGCTCCAAGACGGTCTGCAATTGACTAAAATCGAGCTGGAACAGGAGCGTGGCTACTATGTCTACAAGCTGACGGGCATCGCCGGGGACCAGCTGCTGCGCAAGGAATACGGTGCAAACAGTGGCAAGGAGCTCTTCAGCTATAGCAAGCGCCTCTATCAGCCCCATGTATCTCCGCTTGAACTGTCAGGCCTTGTGGACGCCGACCAGGCCCTGGCCGCCGCTGTGAAGGCGCTCCCGGAGCGCCAGGCGGAACTCAAGTCCTGGACCTTGGAGCAAGAACACGGCCAGGTGGAATACAGCTTCGAGCTTCTGGTCAACGACGGGGACGAGCAGGACGATGTGGAGGTCCGTGTCTCGGCCCAGAACGCACAGGTGCTGGAGATTGACGACTGAGTCCTGGCCTGCATCCACAGGCAATCAGGAGGCCCATGTGTCCGTGGCTGAAGGCCGGACCCTGGGCCTCTCGTCTGCCAGGGCCTCCAGTCCTCGCAGATAGGAGCCCCTCCTTATGAACGCTGATTTCTTATGAGATAATTCACTAAGATTCTTTCCACTTGAGGTGTCCCATGTCTCTCAGACGGCTCGCTAAGCGCTTAGGTCTGGGCCTCGCCGCCCTGCTCCTGGCCCTGCTCCTGATTTTTGCCCTCTTCCTGGGCTACAGCCAGATCTATTCGTTCCAACCTGAGGCCCTCGAGGTCCTGGAAATCCAGGGTCAGACCGGCCCTCGTCTGAAAGTCGGCACCCAGCTGAATCTGCTCAGCTACAACCTTGGCTATGCCGGTCTAGGTGAGGAGGAGGACTTCTTCATGGACGGGGGGACCATGGTCCAGCCCAGCAGGGAGCGGGTGGAGCGGAACTTCCAGGGCCTGCTGCAGGAGCTGAAACGGGAGGCTGGGGACCTGGTCTTCCTCCAGGAGGTAGACCGCAACTCACAGCGCAGCTACGGTCGGGATCAGGTGGCGGCGCTTGAGGCCGAGATCGGGGGGCAGGGAACGTTTGCCTACAACTTCCTCGTCCCCTATGTCCCCTATCCCCTGCAGCAGCCCATTGGCAAGGTGGCCAGCGGCCTCCTGACCGTCTCCCAGTATGAAATGGCCGAGGCCCAGCGCCTGGACCTGCCAGGCTCCTTTAGCTGGCCTGTATCCCTCTTTAATCTGCGCCGCTGCCTTCTCCTGAGCCGACTACCCATCGAGGGCACGAACCAGAGCCTGGTCCTGGTCAACCTGCACCTCGAGGCCTACGATGAGGGGGCCGGTAAACAGGCTCAGACACGGGTGCTGCGGGAGGTCCTGGAACGTGAATATGCGGCTGGGAACTACGTCGTCGCCGGCGGGGACTGGAACCAGATGTTCTTCGCCTCCGAGGGGGAGGCCCCAGTCTACCCGCCCCAGGTGAACAGGGACTGGATGCCAGGCCAGTTGCGGGCCGGAGATATCCCGGAGGGCTGGCAGCTGGTCTTCGATCACGAACGTCCCAGCTGTCGACTAAACAATCAAGCGTATAAGGGGCACGAGGCGACGACGCCGACCTTTGCCATTGACGGCTTTTTGCTCTCCCCCAACCTGCAGGTGGAGGGCTTCGAGACGGTGGAGACAGGCTTCCGCTACAGTGACCACCAGCCAGTACGCCTCCGCTTTCGCCTGCGCTGAGCGGGTACATTCAGCACTACTTCGACCATTTCCGTAGCCGTTCCCCTGATACGCTTATGCTCGTTTACTTCTTCAGTCTTCAGATGGGACAAAAAAATTACCGTTGTTGATATTGTATCAACAACGGTAATGAATCTGGTTGCGGCGGGAGGACTCGAACCTCCGACCTCCGGGTTATGAGCCCGGCAAGCTACCAACTGCTCCACGCCGCGATGTCAATGAGTTCATTATAGCAGCTTATCCAGAAAAATGCAAGCGCTTTCTCCGGGAAGATGAAAAATTCCCTTGCTCAAGCTGGGATCTACAGTAAAATGCGACCCCCCGACTGGGGGGTCGCAGCGCTTATAAGACAGTTCTCATTCCTTCGAGCTCTGGTCCCGCCTTACATCGGCGCAATAGCAGACATAATTCCAGAGAAGATGAGCCAGGTCAGGAGGCCCGAAAGCACAGTTTCAGCCGTGTACAGTCCCAGGTAGATCCAGTTGCCAGCGGGCAGCTTGGCGAAGCCGAATTCCCGCTTGGCCAGGGTGAAGATGAGGAGCTCCGTCAGCAGGCCTACGGGGATCATCAGCAGAATACCCAGGGGCATCCACAGCAGGGCGAGGAGGCCGCTCAGAAGACCGAAGAGCAGGTAGGGCATCAGGCTTGCCAGGGAGAGGTCCAGAACCTTCAGGGCCCCGGGGGACTGCTTGCCGAGGATGCTCAGGAGGAAGCAGCGTCCAATGTGCAGGGCCAAAAAGATAATGAAGGCAAGGAAACACGCCAGGTAGATGCGGCCCGTAGGCAGAGGGATATGGTCAGTCATAGAGCCAAAGGGCATCGCAGCCACCATGGCCTTGACGAACGAGCGGAGCATGCCCGTGATCACACCAAACACACTGAGGCTGGAGAGCAGGATGAAGATGGGCATCCAGAAGGCCCAGAGGAACTTCTGCTGGCTCTTATAGGTGGCCATCAGGCAGTTCGCAGGATCGACACTGAAAAAGCCCTTAATCTGCTCCAAAATTCCCTTGAAATAGAGTTCAACAGGCGAGGGGCCCGTGCGCTGGGGCTGCTGCTGAGGCGCATAGAGCTGCTGCTCGTAGATCTGCTGGCCATAAGCCTGCTGGGGCTGCTGGGGAGCCTGCTGGCCATAGGCCTGCTGGGGCTGCTGAGGCTGCTGGGGAGCCTGGTATCCCGGGTAAGCCTGCTGAGGCTGAGCCTGCTGGGGCTGCTGGGGAGCCTGCTGGGGCTGAGCCTGCGGATTCAGGTTCTGATCATTCATATCAATTCCTCCACTTTCTAATATATCCACAGATTCCCAATCCTGGGCCTCCTGAATATCTACTGTACCAGCGACTGGGGCTGGGTTTTCCGGTTTAGATGGGCCTTCCTCCGCTGCCTGGTCCACAGACTGGACATGCGGTACATCCCGGTCCGCCAGGTGCTCGGCTATGGACCGAAACTGCTGGTCCTCCGTGTAGCGATCCTCCCGCATCAGTCCTGCTCCCTCTTCTGTTCCTGGTGCTGCAGGGCAGCCCCCACGAAGTCACGGAAGAGAGGATGGGCACGGTTCGGTCTGGACAGAAACTCCGGATGGTACTGGACGCCGACAAACCAGGGGTGTTCGCGCAGTTCGACAACCTCGACCAGACCCGATTCCGGATTGCGTCCGGCGACGACCAGACCCGCCGCCTCCAGCTGGGCCACATAGTCCTCGTTGACCTCATAGCGGTGGCGGTGTCGCTCCCGAATCTGCTGCTGTCCGTAGGCGGCGAAGGTCTTGGTCCCCTCCTTCAGCTGGCAGGCATAGCCTCCGAGACGCATCGTACCGCCCAGGATAACTGAGCTCTGGTCGGGCATCCGATCCACCACGGCATAGGGTGTCTCAGGGTCAATCTCCGTCGAATTGGCGTCCTCCAGCCCAGCCAGGGAGCGGGCGGCCTCAATCACCGCCATCTGCATGCCGAGGCAGATGCCAAAATAGGGGATCTGCTTCTCGCGGGCATAGCGCACGGCGCGAATCTTACCCTCGATGCCACGGGCCCCGAAACCGCCCGGCACAAGCACGCCATCCACCCCGCCCAGCTTCTCATCCAGGTTCTCATCGCTCAGCGTGTCCGCTGAGACCCACTTAATCTCCACGTTCGTTTCATGGTAGATCCCCGCATGCGTCAGCGACTCAACGATGCTCAAGAAGGAGTCATGGAGCTGGATGTACTTGCCGACAAGGGCGATACTCAGGGCCCGCTTCGGGTGCAGGTGGCGCTCGACCATCTCACTCCAGGCCTTGAGATCCGGCTTCTTCACCTTTAACTTCAGATCGCGGCAGACCAGGTCAGCCAGCTTGGCCTCCTCCAACATCAGCGGCACCTGGTAGAGGGTGTCGCAGTCCGTGTTTTCGATGACGTGGTCGATGGCCACATTGCAGAACAGGGCGATCTTTTCCTTCATTCCCTGGGGGATGGGAAAGTCACTGCGACAGATCAGAAAATCGGGTTGAATTCCAGACTTCTGCAACTCCTTGACCGAATGCTGGGTGGGCTTGGTCTTCAGCTCCTGGCTGGCCCGAATATACGGTAGGAGCGTCACATGAATATAAATGCAGTCCTCCTCCGCGAGCTGGAAGTGCAGCTGGCGGATGGCTTCCAGGAAGGGCTGGCCCTCGATGTCGCCCACCGTTCCGCCGATCTCCGTGATGACCACGTCGGCGTCCTCCCCAGCGGAGAGAATACGGCTTTTCAATTCGTTTGTAATATGGGGGATGACCTGGACGGTACCACCGTTGTAATCTCCACGGCGCTCCTTGTTGATCACGGCCTGATAGACCTGGCCTGAGGAGACACTGGACTTCTGGCTGAGCTCCGTATCGAGGAAGCGCTCATAGTGGCCCAGATCCAGGTCCGTCTCAGCCCCGTCATCGGTGACGAAGACCTCGCCGTGCTGGAAGGGATTCATCGTCCCCGGGTCCACATTCAGATAGGGGTCGAACTTCTGGAGCACCACACGCAGGCCGCGGGCTTTCAGCAGCGTGCCTAGGGAGGAGGCCGTAATGCCTTTACCAAGCGAGGATACTACGCCTCCTGTAACAAATATATACTTCGCCATAAAGCCCTCTTCGATTTAAAAATTTATACTTTATTCTAACCTAAGAGGCGGTCCGTCTCAAGTTAGGACAGGCTCACGAGCAGTCAAAACACAGAGTGCCGCCATGCCCTCCCCGCGGCCCATTCCCGTGAGACCCTCGCCAGTTGTCGCCGTAAGGCCCACCGCCCGGAGCTCCAGTCCCAGCGCCGCGGCCAGACGGGCGCGGATGGCTGGGATATGCGCCTCCAGCTTCGGCCTCTTCGCCTCTATCGAACACGAGACATGCACAAGCTCGAGCGCTCCCAAATAGCTCAGTGCCAGCTTCAAGTAGGCCTCAGAATCCCGAACACCCTGGCTGCAGAGTTCGTCCGCAGCCCTGCCCAGAATATTGTGCCCCGTCAGTCCGGACAGGGCGTTGGTCACAGCGTGGTAGAGCACATCCCCGTCGCTGTTGGCCGCAATCCAGGGACCGTCAGGCACTTCGTAGCCCGCGAGTAACAGAGGCCCGCCTGGCTCCTCCCCCGTACCGTAGCGGTGGCTGTCCTGGCCCAGGGCTGTGCGATAGATATATTCGACCATCCGACTAATCCTTTCTGATTTCAGCCTCCAGACGAGCCTCCAGCTTGAGCCCAATATCCGGCGACCAACCCTCCTGTTTCAGCAAAAGCCGACCGCCTTTTACCAGAAAAAAGCTGGGATAGGCGGAGACCGCAAAGCGCTCCAAAAATCTGTCCTCGGCCTGGTCGGCGACCAGGAGGAGCAGACTCTCACGCCCATGGCGCTCCGCCAGCTGTTCCATATAGGTGATAATCTGATCATTCCCGTAACGGCTGCCGGGCTGGTAGATGCAGAGCAACTCTGGCCCCTGGTACTGGGTCAGCAGCTCCTCCAGGCTTCGGACCTCGCGGTAAACCACGGCCCCCTCCGTGTCTTCCACGGCCTCGAAGCGGAGGGCGAGTATGGGGCCGCTGTTAACCCGCTCCCCCAGGCCTGACGGCAGTCCCTGCTGCCGACTGGACCCGCCCCGCTCGGTTTGCCGGGCCTGGGCTGCACAGGCCCCGAGGACCAGCTGGACCAGGAGCATGAGGACTAAAAAGCTGGCCCCGCGTCCCAGCGACAAGCGTTTAGCCCGTACCATCTCAGGCCTGTTTTCTGTCAATCTCTGCCAGCAGGAGCTCCACAGGCTGTTCCAGCATGTAGGGCGGGAGTTCCACCAGCCGTCCCTGGTCCATCAGCTCGGCAAGGTCCACATCCAGGGGCAGCTCAGCCAGAAGCGGTACTCCCAGGCGGTCCGCAGCCTCCTGGACCTTGCCCCGCCCGAAGACATAGCTCTTTGTGGCACAGTGCGGGCAGTGCAGGTAGCTCATATTCTCGATGAGTCCGAGGATGGGCACATCGAGCATCTCCGCCAGGCGACTGGCCTTCGTCACAATCATGGTGACCAGGTCCTGGGGAGTGGCGACCATGACCAGGCCGTCAATGGGCAGGGACTGATACAGGGTCAGGGGGATGTCGCCCGTTCCCGGCGGGGTGTCAATAAGCAGGATGTCCAGTTCACCCCAGGCCGCCTCCTGCCAGAATTGCCTCAGCACCTGGCTGAGCACAGGTCCACGCCAGACCACTGGGGCGTCCTTGTCCTCCATAATGACGTTGACCGAGAGCAGCTTGATTCCCAGGCGCGTCTCCACGGGCAGCATCTGCCGCGCTTCATTGACGCCAACCATCTGATCTTCCACGCCGAAGAGCCGGGGCATGGAGGGCCCCATCAAGTCGGCGTCCAAAACGCCCACCCGTAGCCCCCTGCGCGCCAACTGTGTGGCCAGCATGGCGGTGACAGCGGACTTGCCCACCCCTCCCTTACCGCTGGTCACGGCCAGGATATAGCGGATTTTGGCCCCCGCTGCAGCTTCCCACTTAGGCGGCAACTGGGCCTGCTGGGCTTGCCGGGCCTGCGGCTCCGCCTCCCTGGCCTCGGCGCGGGCCTTGGCTCGTGCCTCTGCGCGGGCCTTGGCGCGGGCCAGGCCCGCCTGTACCTCTTCGCGGCTCTTTGTCGTGTGTTCCTGGTATTCCTGGGACATGACTATCTCTCCTTCTTTTTGCTTCTTATTCATTTAGGCTATGTCACAACAAACAGTTGATAAATAGCCATTTTTATAGGGGAGTATCAGAACTCCCCTACAAACTGTTATTTGCAGTTATCTATACTCATTTGGAATTTCGATATGAAGTGTCTCACACAAT
>JAEWGG010000006.1 GCA_023388435.1 Bacillota bacterium
ATAAGTTCAACTCATGCTGAATTAACTTTGGCTCGTTAGTTGCATTTGTTCGTTTCTGCTATTCAATTTTCAAGGTCCGTGCCCTGCTTGCCGCAAGGCGCTCCGCTATAGTACCCCCTACCCCTCACCCCTGTCAAGCGCTTTTCTCCACTTTTTCCCTACCACACCAACACGCTCCCGTGCGTTTTATGACCCAGCATTTATTCTTTTTTTAATGAGCAACAAAGACTACTCCGCTCTGCCAGAGAAACAAGAGGCCCGGCGCTTTCGCGTGGGCCTCTTTTCCTTGCTTCTGACCAGGGCGACCTGCAGCTACTTCTGATACTTAGGGCTATTGTTATATACAGGACGCCCTTCCGAATGAATTCCCGGTCTCCTCAATTGGCCGAAGCCGGTCACGGCTTCTCTGCTGCCATCTACCGCCGGATCGGCATAGCGGTAGTACCAGTCCTGCAGCTTTTTCAGCAGGGCCGCCTGCTCTTCGGCATAGGCCGCCTGGCCATAGAGGTTCCGCCGCTCGTCTGGATCCTCCGTGAGATGGTAGAGCTCATGCGGCCCGTAGGGATAGCGATGAATATACTTCCACTCCCTGTTACGAATCATGCGGCTGTTTCCGTACTCATCGAGTATGACGACATGGTGCTCATCGTCCCTGCCCTCTCTCAGCAGCGGCCAGAAACTCTTACCTGGCAGGTATTCGGGTAGCTCCGCCCCCAGGTCCAGCATATCGTTGAGCGTGTGGATGATATCGTAATGGCTGCAGAGGCTCTCTCTCAGCTGCCCGGCTGGAATCTGTCCTGGCCAGCGCATGATAAAGGGAACTTTTACCGCTGTATCGAAGAGGTTGAAGGGGAAGGTGCCGTTGCCCTTACCCCAGATGCCATGGTGTCCCATATTCATTCCGTTATCCGCTGTAAAAATCACCAGGGTGTCCTGATCCAGGCCCAGGCTTTCCAAGCGCTCCAGAAGACGTCCCACACCCGCATCCATGGCGGTGACGGCGGCGTAGTATCCACGCAGCAGGCGCCTACGCTCCTCTCCCGTCCCACTGGGAGCGGTCGGCATTTGATTCGGATGCAAGGGCTCATCGGGGGTGGCGGTAAAGGCACAGTCACGGTAGAGCTCCACGTACTCCGCTGGGTGTTGGTCTTCGTCCCAGGGATCATGCGGCGCCGTGTAGTGCACACTAATGTAGAACGGCTCCTCCTGTTCCGCACAGAGGTCCAGGTAGTCCAGGGCCCGTTCTGTGATCAGATCTGTGATATAACGCTGCTCAAAGTGCAGGCTCCCATTCTCAATGACATCCGCCTGATTGTACAGGCAGCCTCCACGACCTATGGTGTACCAGTGCGAAAAGCCGTGCTGGGGCTGCATGCTATCACCCAGATGCCACTTACCTGACAGCGCGCAGGTATAGCCCTGCTCAGCCAACAAGTCTGGGTATGTGACAAAACCGTCGAGGTACTGTATCGCCTCATCCTCACTGGCAAAGTAGGGGTGGCCCGCATGCTCTCCCAGGTCACTCTTGTTCAGACTTCCACTGCGGATCCAATCGTGAACTCCGTGACGCGAAGGAATGCATCCGGTCAGGATAGAGGCTCGGGCCGGGCTGCATACAGGTGAAGCGCAGAAGAAATTCTCAAACCTGCTGCCCTCAGCTGCCAGGCGATCCAGATTGGGCGTCTGTATATCGCTGTTACCGGCGCAGTGCAAGGCCCAGGCCCCCTGGTCGTCTGTAAGAATAAAGAGAATATTCGGGCGCTTAGTCATGGACGCCTCCTCCCTGTCAAAAAGCGGCCGGCAGACCCCCTCGGGACTGCCGGCCGGACTAAATCTCAGTCTGGTTCAAGCTTACTTCGCGGGCTTGAACGCTTCGAGCTGCTTGGTCACCTCTTCCAGGAGGGCCTCAGAACCGTTGGCCTTAAGGGCTTCCAGGAACTTGGGGATGTACTCAGTGGGATCCACGGAGCCAGTCTCCAGCGAGGGGGCGTACTCGGCAATCACGTTCGTAATCGCGGCCACCTGCGTCTCCACGGGCACACCATTGAAGGTGAAGCCATTGTTCGGAGAGACGACGGCGGACTTGTTGTAAGCCTCGAAGAGCTCGGCGATGTTCTTGGGATAGCTGACATCCCACTTCTGGTTGAAGGGGGTACCGAACTGCCAGCCATAGGTGTAGTCATAACCGTTATCCTTCAGCTTGCCGCCCATCGTCTTATCGACCTGGTCGTCGCCCACAGTACTGTGGTGCTCACCCTCAATACCGTGGCGGATCAGCGTACCCACATACTTGTCCGTATTCAGCAGGTTGATGAACTGCAGGGCCTTATCGGCGTGCTTGCTCGCCGAGGAGATCGCCAGCAGGCCACCCATCGCACTACGGGTCTCAAACAGGGGGTTCATCAGAGGGGCGAAGCCAACACCGTGACCGCTGGAAGCGCTCATGGACTCTGCGGCGCCCGGAGCATACTGGATGAAGTAGGAGAAGAGGGCCCCGTTGTTGAAGTCGTTATCGCGGTTGGCGATATCGCTGTCATAGTTGACGGGGTCGCCGCCCAGGTAGCCGGCCTTATTCCACTCGTGGACGGTCGTGCAGTAGTCCATGTACTCCTGACTGGCATACTGGTTGAAGGCCTTCTTCCCAGCCATGTCCTTGTAGTTACCAAATTCCGGCACAGCGGCGGCGGCGGGGAGCGTCGGGGTACCCGTCAGGGACTCGTACGGCGCAGCCATCGGCCAGGCGTTGGTCAGACCAGAAACGCCGACCACGTTCTTATTCTCTTCCTTAGCCTTCGCGGCCACAGTCTCCAGAACCTTGGTGTAGTCCTTCAGGGTCTTGACGGAGCTCATATCGATGCCCCAGGCCTTAGCCATATCGCTGTTGTACACGATACCGCCCTGCCAGCCCATCTCCTTGTAGGAGGGGACGCCGTAGATCTTGCCGTCAACGCGCACCGCATTCCACACGGCCTGGGGAATGAAGTCCCAGGTCTCCTTGGCGTTCTGGGGCAGCAGGTCGCTGATGTCCATGAAGGCATCCTTGCCGGCAAACTGCAGGTAGTTGGTGGTCCAGTTCGCGGTGAAGCAGATGTCAAAGTACTCACCGGCATTGATGAGGTTGGGCATCTTCTCCTTGTAATCCGGATTGGCAATGACCTTGTAGTCGATCTCCACACCGATCTTGTCGCGCGTATACTCGTTCAGCTTGTCGATCACCTTCTGCGTATCCGCAGCAACAGGATTGATGGACATGTACCAGACGAGCTTGGTCACTTCCTTGGTGTCCTTGGTATCAGCGTTGCTGCCACCTCCAGTGGTGCTCGTCGTGGAAGCACCCTGCTTGCCGCAGCCAACCATCAGACCGGCCACCATGGTGGCCGCCATGGCAAAGGCTACCATGCGCTTGGTAATACGTTTCATTCGTGTTCCTCCTTGCAAAATTGACCTTATATCTTGTGCGCAAACTGCGCTTTGGCCACTTAATGTGACAATCAGCCCTTGACACCTCCGACGGTCAAGCCCTTTACAAAGTACTTCTGGAAGTAGGGGTAGGCCAGAAGTATGGGGAGCACAACCAGCACAGTCAGGGCCATACGGCCGCTGTCCGTGGGTGCATTCGCCGCCATCTCCGCGTATTCAAGAGCATTGCTCGACGACTGTTTCATAAATTCCAGACTGTTCTGCATACTCCACAGCAGGGTCTGCACAGGGTATTTTTTCTGATCCACGATGTAGAGCATTCCGAGGAACCAGTCATTCCAGTACGCGATCATGGTGAACATTCCAATGGTCGCCAGTCCCGGCTTGGCCAGGGGCAAAACAATGCGGAAGAAGGTCTTAAATTCACTGGCCCCGTCAATGCGGGCCGCCTCGATGATCTCCATCGGGATGCTCTTATAGAAGGTGCGCAGCACGATGACGTAGAAGGCGTTGAGCGACATGGGAAGAATCAGTGCCCAGACACTGTTGCCCAGACCCAGGAGCTGCGTGTTGACCATATATGTGGCCACGATTCCGCCGTTAAACAGCATCGTAAACAACAGCAGCAGTGTAATTATCCGGTTGTACGCATAGTCGCTGCGGCTGAGCACATAGGCGAACATGGCTGTAATGCTGAGGCTGAAAAGCGTGCCCACCACGGTGACAAAAATCGTAATGCCGTAGGAGCGGACCAGCTGGTCTCCGAGTCGGAAGAAGAACTGGTAGGCCGCCAGGCTCCACTCGCTGGGGAAGAAGCTGTAGCCGTTCTGGAAGATGCTCTGTTCACTGCTGAACGACACGATCACGACTAGCAGCAGTGGCAGAATGCAGATCAGAGACCAGATGATGAAGATTATGTTGAGAATCGCATTCGTGGGCTTGGAAATACGATTGATCTTCAGCCCATCGTCATGCTTCGGCGTTTTTTTCTTATGCAGCATGGCTCTACCCTCTCTAGAACAGCGCGCTATCCGGCTCGATGCGGCGCACGACCAGGTTCGCCCCTACCACCAGGAGGAAACCGACCACGGATTGGTACAGGCTGGCTGCCGCGGCCATTCCCACGTTACCGGTCTCCTTCAAGGCCCGGTACACGTAGGTGTCGATGACCTGGGTGGCAGAATACAGGGGGCCAGAGTTGCGGGGCAGCTGGAAGAACAGACCGAAGTCCGCGTAGAAGATGCGCCCAATCGCGAGGATGGTCAGCACGATCATCATCGGCTTCAGACAGGGTAGAGTCACATAGCGAATCTGTTGCCACTTCGTAGCTCCGTCTATAACGGCCGCCTCGTAGTAGTCATTAGATATGCCCGTAAGGGTGCTGATATACATGACCGTAGAGTAGCCTATTGTTTTCCACACCTGACTGATCGTCAGGATCACGGGCCACTTCATGGGTTCGGCATACCAGTTGACCTCCTTGAATCCAAAGTAGGACAGCAGGTGGTTGAAGAGGCCGTCATCCACACTGAGCAGAGAAAACATCATAAAGGACACGACCACCCACGACAGAAAGTAAGGAGCCATGAAGATGGTCTGGTAGAGCTTGGCCCGGCGCTTCTTGAGAAGTTCACTCAATCCGATTGCCATGGCCACCGCCAGAATGAGATCCAGGGTGATGAAAAGGGCGTTGTAACAGATCGTATTGCGGGTAATCACCCAGGCGTCAGAGGTCTTAAACAGGAACTCAAAATTCTTGAATCCTATCCAATCGCTGCCGAAGATACCCTTGCGCACACTGAAACGCTTGAAGGCCAAGAGCATACCCGCCATGGGTAAATAGCGGAATAGAAACATCACGACAAGCGCGGGGAGCGCCATCAGAGTGAGGGGTAGATTCTTGCGAAAAGTCTTGGTAAAGCGACCAACTGGCCCTGCTCCAGTTCCAGTCTTGCGCTTTACAGTATCGCGCTCAGCGCGGGGAACAACATGTTCCATTCAGGCCCTCCTTGGCAATAGCAAGTCCGATTACGGTTAAATTAAAACACAGGGATATGGAGACAACAACGACACATATTTTAAGTGATGTGCACTTTTTTCAGCTCGTATCTTTTGTCAAAATCACCAAGTAACTAGGCGAAAAGACCATGGAGTTCCCATTCTTAAAGGACTTTTATGTTATACTTGCCCCAGTGCATAGGCGATCCTGAAGTAGATAAGGAGCGAATTCCATGAAGGTTTTCTCTATAGACGATGACGCCCTGGAGCTCGAGCGCAACAGCTCTGACCCCCCCCAGGACCTAGTCGGATCGCCGGCCATTATCACCTGTGAGGACTCGGGATCGGGGGAAGGCGCCTGCGAATTGGAAAGCATTTCGCATGAAGGTTCAGACCTGCTCCACTACATTTCTGAGTACTGCCCACAGGCCAGCGTCGTTCTAATTAATTCCCCGGATGGCTCGGACCAGGTTTTTCCTGCCATTCGTTATCGAGGGATTAACTACGTACTTAAGCCTGTGCAAAACAACGGGGACCCGTTCTCGGCGGTCCCGAAGACAGAGTCGGTCACAGAAGCCCGGGTCACAGATGCACCGCCCTGGTATTCCTGCGATGAAAGTCTGCGAACAAGCGTGACCGAGGCCCTGCGGAGGGGCGATATGGTCTGCATCGGCGAGTTGCTGATCAGCGAGCCCGTCCTCAACGCCCTGGCCGAGCCCCAGGACATGCTGGGCATACAGCTCCTAAACTATCTTTTCTCCTACCAGGAAGAGCTGGGCAAGGGCCTGGACCAGCTGGATGCCAACAGGCAAAAGGCGATGCGTGAGTACTGGAAATTGGGCAATTTCCAGGAGCGCCTACGGTACCTGGCCGCTTCTTATTACGATTTAATGGAGTCCGTAGCGGAGTTCAAGGGCAGCTATACAAACCCCATCGTCAGCTACTGCCAGCAGACCATCGATGAGCAGTTCATGGATTCGAACTTCAACATCTCGACCCTGGCCAGCACCATGCACCTCTCGCTCCCCTATCTCAGCACAGTGTTCAAAAATGCCACGGGGCAAAAGATTAGCGCCTACCTCTCCAAGCGCCGGCTGGAATACGCCCAGCAACTGCTCCGTGACAGCTTCATCCCCATTCGCGACATCTGTCTGCGCTCTGGTTACGATGATCCGCGCTATTTTGCACGTTTTTTCAAGAAGCATACGGGCATGACGCCCAGTGAGTTCCGCAATCTCTATGCCGCTCCAAGCGCTTCTGAGCAATTGCCGCAGGACTGAGGCCCTGGTCTGCGTCTGCGCTTACAGCGAACACAGGTATTATGAAAAAAAGGAAAACAAGAAAGGCCAAGGCTGGGACGCTTTTATTTACCCGCTTCTTTCTCAGCCTGCCCCTGATACTTTCAACTGCTGCCTGCTCAGCAGCGCAGACTTCCGGCTCTCTGGCGACGGCTACGCCCCTGGTCCCAGTTCCGGCCTCAAGTCCAGCTTCCAGCTCCGCTTCTCAGCTGCCTACAGAAGAGGTGAAGCTCAGCGCCCCGGCCACCAGGGCAGAGGCGGAGGAAAAGCTGAAAAACTTAGTCAAATCTTTTGAATTCAGCTTTAAAGATTCAGTTCAACAGAACCTGTCCAGCGGGGCCCAGAGTTACAGTTATGCTCTATACGATGTCCGCCATGACGCCTGCGTTTCCTGCGCTAATGCGCGGCGCTGCAGGGCTGCCAGCTCCATCAAGCCCCTGATTATGGCCAGGATATTCCAGCGGGTCGAAGCCGGGGAACTCTATTTAGATCAGGAATATCTGGTCGATGAGGCCGAGGTCGTCGGCGGCGCTGGCAGCATTATCACTTCTTCTCAGCGCCTGTTCAGCCTGCAGCGTCTATTGGAACTCATGATGCACGAGAGCGATAACAGTGCTTCCAACGCCCTGGTCCGCCTCTCTGGCGGGCTCCCGGCCTTAAATCACCTGGCCCAGGCACTGGGTTTAAAAAATACGCATATGGGCCGTCTCTTTATGTATCCTGGCGATGGAGAAGAAATCGAAAATTGGACAAGTGCTGAGGACCTGGCCCTCCTTGTCGCCCGCATGCACCAGGGCAGATTGATCAGCCCTGAAGCGGATCGGGCAATGGTCGAAATCATGTCTGGCGACATCGCCGAAGAGCCCTTTGCGGAAAGACTGGGTTCTGAAGTTCTCAGCAGCTATGCCAAGGGTGGACTCCTGGCAGGTTCCCGCTCCTGTGTCAACGTCCTGGATACAAGGCTGGGGCTGCTGGTCATGGTTGGTATGGAAGATGGCATAGCAGCTGAGGAGGACGCCCTGGAAGATATGCGGGCAATCGGTAAGTCTGTGTACCGGGCGTACAGTAGTCTGCTCCGTACTGTGAGTTCCTGATAGTTTACGCTGTTTCGCCCTTACACATAGAAAAAGAGGAGCGCATTAGTATGCGCTCCTCTTTATTTTATGGGGCCTATTGGCGATGTCTTTTTACGAGAAGGGCGGCCGCAGCAGCACAGGCCAGGAGGGCGATCACAGCCACGTTTCGTGCCCTTTCACCCGTCACGGGGACGGCCCGCCCCTTCGTCCCGCTGCGCTCACTGGCTGTCGGCGTGCTCGCTGTGGCTTTCTCAGCCTGCACTGAAGTGGAATCCGTCCCCCCCGTTGCGCCTGGCGACTGAGCTCCTGTCTGCCCTGTTCTCGGTCTGGGCGTCGGTGTCGGCGTTGGCACGGGCGTCGGTGTCGGCTCGGGCGTGGAGGGCTTCGGACCTACGATGGGTCTGTCCGCAATTGCGGGCGTCGGCGTTGGCACAGGTGTCGGCGTTGGCACGGGCGTCGGTGTTGGCGTTGGCACAGGCGTCGGC
>JAEWGG010000008.1 GCA_023388435.1 Bacillota bacterium
GAGGATGGGGATGGCCTGAGCAATGCACAGGAAGTCCAGGTCTACACGCGCGAGGGACAGAAATATATCTGGTACCGCTCCCACCCCCTGCTGAAGGACAGCGATGGTGACGGTATCACGGACCAGGTGGACAAGAATCCTCTGACCTGGGATGTCTCCGGGCGTGATGCCATTATGGCCATGGAACTTGTCTACCGTGACGACGCGTACATAGAGCGTGTCCTGGACTACCAGCATCCGCTCAGCGATGCGGAATTGTACCGTTCTTCGGGGGAGACGGAGGGGCGCAGGGAGTATCGCATGATGAACCGAGAACTCGGCCCCTACTGGGAGCTGGATAAGACCTGGCACCTCGACGATGACTTCGACGCCGTCCTCTTCAAGTTCAGTAATAAGCAGTTGCCCTTCTTGAACAGCGGCGGTACCTACATCCTCGCCATCCGCGGGACGGCGGGGAAGAAGGACGTGGCCAACGATGCCCGCCTGGCCGTCGGGCAGTGGCCCTGGCAGGCCACTTCCGCCCAGAATGTGGCGGACGAACTGGCCGCCCGTCCTGAGATTAAGAAGCTCTATGTGAGCGGCCACTCCCTGGGGGGCTACCTTTCCCAGATCTTTGCCGTGCGCTCGCTCGGAGGGCACTATGCCGATCCCGCCAATGGCTATACGAAAGACAATCTCATGTGGTGGGATTCAGGGAAGAAGTCCAACTTTGCTCTGAAGCGCATCTACACCTTCCAGTCCCCTAAGCTGGTCTCCAGTTTCATCGCGCCCTACACGAACGAATATGCCAAGACCATGGACCTCATGGCCCTGTCCAGCGCGGGACTCTTCTACCACTATCGCACGAACAACGACACAGTCTCCAATCTGACCGGCGCCCCCATCGGTGCCACGACGCTGCCCAACTCCGCCCGTGGTCACTCCTCGCGTTCTTTCTTCGAGGCCCAGTACGATACGGTGGCCGACTTCAGCGTGGGGACCAGACAGGGCCTGGCCGGAGATGGTTACCAGGATGCCCAGCTTCCTGGACTGCGTTTTTATAAGCCGACAGAATTGCGCCTGCTGGACCCCGCAGGGCATGTCCTTGTGAAGAAAATTTTTGTCAAGAGCGAGGATGAATTAAAGCAGACGGAGCTCAGCTCCCTGATTCCTGAACACTATGAACTGGTCAATCCCCAGCAGGCGAAGCTGGACCTGGCCTATGGCCAGACTACAGAAGTGGCTGTTCAGGGGAAACGGGTGACGCTGACCTACCGTTACAGCCTTGTGGATGAGGCTGGACAGCCTCTGGCACTGGACAGTCTGAGCGCCCAGGACCAGGCCCTGCTTACAGCAAAAGAGCAGCAGGTCCGCTATGGTGAGGACTACCAGCTCCCCACTGTACCCCAGAGTACAAGTCCGGACTACAGTCTGGAACTCTACGATGCGGAATCGTATCAGCCGCTTGCTCCCAGTCAGCTGACTGCAGACCAGGAGATCGAGGTCAAGCTTGTCAAGCGGGATAAGTTCGTCAGCTCCACGGTGACGCTGATCGACAGCGACAGCGGCACGCCCGTGCGCAGCATCAGCTATAAGACGCGTCCGAGCGAGACAGAAGACCTCCATTTCGATCTGCGGGAAATCCCTGAATTTTATGAGCTCCTTGAGGGGGAGGAGACGAAATTGAGCTTCGCCCCAGGCACTCAGCTTCGACTGATGGTCCGCCGTGTCTCCCACCAGGTCCGCATTGAATTCAGGGCAGGAAGCGAGCTCATCTCCACACTGAATCTGGGCCCGGTTAAGCATGGCGAGGCTGCAAATTTGGACTTCGATTTGCCGGAGGGCTACGAATTGCTGAATCCGCAAGCCATCGACGAACTTCGGGCGGACAGGGACCTGCAGCAGGTGACGAAGGACATCAGTCGCGTGATTGAGCTGCGTAAAGTGCAGGATCCGACTCCGGTCCCCAGTCCCACGCCGACACCCAAGCCGACACCGACTCCGGTCCCCAGTCCCACGCCGACGCCCAAGCCGACACCGACCCCGGTCCCAAGCCCCACGCCGACGCCTGAGCCTACGCCGACCCCGGTCCCCAGTCCTGCGCCGACAGAGGAGCCTGTCCCCCATACACCTGACTTGCTCAATATTCCCCGTGAAGGGGAGCACAGTCTGCTGATTCAGCTGCCAGAGACCCAGGTACAGCGTCTACACCTGCAGATACCTGGAACGGGAGCTCTCGTCTTAGTGAAGGATACAGAGGGTCTGTGGAGCGGTCCGGACTTCGTAGAAGTCGTGCAGGATGATGAGCAGCAGAGCCTCGTCCTGAAGCTCAGCCAGGCTCTGGAGCGGGGTAGCATCCTCATCCAGGCAGAGGACGGTCAAGGCAGACTGGCCGAGGAACGGCATTTTGAGGTCCGTGGGTATGTGGGCCCAGAGCCTGAGCCCACGCCGAGCCCGGTTCCCAGTCCCACGCCGACCCCAGCGCCCACGCCGACGGCGGAGCCCACGCCCAGTCCTGTTCCGACTCCTGTACCTGAGCCGGGTCCAACAAGCGGCCCCAGTCCTGCTCCGACTTCCAGTCCGAGCGCGGGACCTGAGCCGACAGCGGCCCCCACGTCAGGTCCTGGTACAGAGGCCACATCCAGAAGTACTACAGCTACGACTCCAGCGCTTAATGAGCAGCCCAGCCCCAGCACGACGACCTCACCCTCTCAGCCAGGGCTGAATACGGAGGGAGCAGGAGCCAGCAAGCAGAAGCAGAAGGCCCTCCCCCGTACAGGAGAGCGCAGTGGGCAGGAGGCCCTGGCCCTGCTTCTGATTCCCGTTCTAGGTCTGGGGATGCTGCGGATGAAGCGGAGGAGCCAGGTGGAAGAGTAACGTAGTCCGAGCCGCCCTGCGGCCGGCTTATCAACGGAGCGCACCCCCGGAGAAAAGGGGGCGCGCTCTTTTCGTATCTCCCAGCTTTCCTGGACTTAGAAACAGAACTATGCGAAGCAGAGTTTCGGGTGAGAGTAAGTCCAGGCGGGACAGGCGGGCAGGCCCAGAAGCAGCCAGTCCCAGGCCAGCGGCCAGACGGGACAGGTGGGACAGGGCCAGCGGCCAGCCAGGCGGAACAGGCCAGCAGGGGCCAGCCCCAGGCCAGCAGCCACCAGAAGCGGCCAGCTAAGAAGCATCCCGTATGCTCAGCATCTGCCCTGCCAAAAGAGCGTGCCAGAGCCTGCCGGACATAAGAAGAGCCCAGCGCCTGCTCGGCTGCTGGGCTCCATGGTTTCCTGATTTGCACAGACCGTAGCAGGCGGTCTGCGCGTGTGGAAAGTTTTAGTCGTTGGCCATGTGGAAGTGGCTGAAGAGGGCGAAGACCAGGCTGATCAGTACCGCCACAACCGAGGCCAGGACCATGCCGCTGAAGGCGACGCCGCCAATGGAGAGTGTCACGCCAGAGAGGCCCGTGACGAAGACCACGGAGGTCAGCACCAGGTTCTTGTTGTTGGCATAATCCACTTTTTTGTCAACGAGGAGGCGGATACCAGAGCTACCGATCATACCGTAGAGCAGGAAGGTCACGCCGCCGATAACGTTGCCAGGAATCGTCGAAATCAGGGCGGCCAGGGGCCCAATAAAGGCCATGCAGATGGAGATGATGGCCGCGCCGGCAATGACGTAGACGGAATAGACCTTGGTGATGGCCATGACGCCAATGTTTTCTCCGTAGGTCGTGGTCGGCACGCCCCCGATCAGGCCCGAGAGGGCGGTGGAGAAGTTGTCGGCAAAAATTGTGCGGTGCAGGCCCGGGTCTTTTAGCAGGTCGCGTCCAACAATGCTTGAGGTGACCACCTGGTGGGAGATGTGCTCCGCCGTGATGACGAAGAGGGCGGGCAGCATGGTCAGGGCCGCGGAGAGGTCAAAGGCTGCGAATTGGAAGTGAGGCAGGGTGAAGAGACGGCTCTGCAGGACGGGCTGGAAGTCAACCTGGCCGCAGAAGGCCGCCGTGATATAGCCGACGACGATGGCGAAGAGGATGGGTATGGTCGAGAGGAAGCCCCGGAAGAGTATGCTGCCGAAGACCGCCACACCCAGGGTGACGCCGAAGACCAGGAGGTCATTCGTTCCCGCCACGATGCCGTGACTGCCGTCGGGGAGCTGGCCCATGATATGGGCGCCGATCGAGCCTGCGAGGCCCGTGCCGCTGACCGTACTGCCAGCCAGTTCAAATCCGATCAGGGCGACGACGGAACCCATGGCCGCAGGGGGGAGGCAGACGTCAATCCACTTGGTGCCGAAACGGTAGATAATGGCCGCCAGGACCATGCCGAAGAGGCCCGTGATGACGAAGGCTCCCTGGGCGTAGGGGAAGCCCTGTTGGACCCCGCCGTGGGCTGCGATAATCAGACTGCCTGGACCCAGGAAGGCGAAGCTCGAACCGAGATAGGCCGGGGACTTTTTCTTACTGATGAGGATAAAGAGCAGGGTACCGACACCGTTCATAAAAAGAACGATGCCTGGATCGATACCAAAGAGCAGGGGTACCAATACCGAAGCACCGAACATGGCGAAGGTGTGCTGGATACTCAGCGGGATCATCAGCCGCAGAGGCAGCTTCTGATCCACTTGGACCATACTTCGTTCCTTATGCATAGCGAAAACTCCTTAGAAATTTTTTCTGATTATAGTCTAAATGTTTTCGCATGCATATAGACAAAAGTCCTAAATTCCTGCTTATCCAAAGACGGAGGAGAGGGCTCCGAAGAGGCCCATACTGGCCAGACTCATAATCAGTCCTGCGAGCAGGACGCCCCCCATGCAGGCGAGGACGCTGGAGCGGAAATCCATATCCAGAATCGAGGCGGCCAGACAGCCCGTCCAGGCCCCAGTCCCCGGGAGGGGAATGCCGACGAAGAGCAGGAGGGCCAGGAAGAGGCCGCGGCCAGCCTTGGCCTGCAACTTCTGTCCCCCACGCTCTCCCTTGACGAGGCAGAAGCGGCAAAAAGCGCCAATCAGCGCCTTGTCCTGCCCCCAGTTGAGGAATTTGCGGGCGAAGAAGTAGATGAAGGGCACGGGGACCATATTGCCGATAATCGCCACGACGAAGCAGGCCAGGCTCGGCAGTCCGAGGCCGTGGCCAACAGGGATGGCCCCGCGCAGTTCAATGAGGGGTACCATGGAGATGAAAAAGACCCAGAGATAGTGGATGAACATAGTAACTCCTAAAATTTGGGCCAGATTCCCGGGAGGGGGACCAGGCAGCAGAATGCCTCCACCCTATTAGAGGAGCCGCCCCTTTGTCAAGCTGGGCCAGCGGAGCAAGCCTCCTCTCCCGTGCTAAAATGTAGCCCAGGTGAAAGCGAGGAAAGACGATGCGTAACCGAGATTACATAGTGAATCGTTCCTGGGCGGAGGTGAATCTGGACGCCATCCGCCACAATCTCCAGGCCCTCCGCAAGCAGCTCTGGAAACCGACCCGCATCATGGCCGTGGTGAAGGCGGACGCCTATGGGCACGGCGTCACCCACGTCGCCCAGCACATGCTCGAGAGCGGGGCCGACTACCTGGCCGTATCCCTCCTGGATGAGGCGATAGAACTGCGCCAGTTGGGCATCCACGCCCCCATTCTGATCCTGAGTTATACGGATCCCCGCCGGGCCAGTGAGATTGTAAAATACGAACTGACCCAGACGGTCTACAGCACGGAACTTCTGGAGGCCCTCGAGCAGGCCGGAACCTACCTCGGCCGTCTCGTGCGCGTCCATATTAAAGTCGACACCGGCATGAGCCGCCTGGGCCTGCACCCGGACCAGCGCGGCCTGGACTTCGTACAGGCCATCGCCCGGCTGGCCCACATCGAAGTGGAGGGGATTTTTACCCACTTTGCCAGTGCCGATGAGGCGGATCCCACCTTTACCCGTCTGCAGTTCAGTCGTTTTTTGGACTTCTGTGAGCAGCTTCAGAAGCGGGGCGTACAGATTCCCCTGCGCCACTGCTGCAACAGCGCGGCCACCCTGCGCTTCCCGGAGATGCACCTGGACATGGTGCGGCCGGGCCTGCTGCTCTATGGGCACCTGCCGGACTGCTGCGAGGACTTTCGCGAGGCCTATCTTCCTGCGATGAGCCTCAAGTCCACAGTCATCATGAGCAAGCGCATCGCCCGCGGCAGCTCCGTCAGCTATGGGCGCATCTTCACCGCCGAGGAGGAGCGGCAGATTCTGACCATCCCCATCGGCTATGCCGACGGTTACAGCAGGCGGATGAGCGAAAGGGCCGAGGTTCTGATCCGCGGCCAGCGCTGCCCGATCGTCGGCCGCATCTGTATGGACAGCTGTATGGTCGACGCCACGGAGCTGGCGGGTCCAGTCCCGGAGATCGGGGAGGAGGTCCTCCTCTTCGGCCGCCAGCGCGACCCGGAGGGCCGGGAGCAGGAGCTCCAGGTTGAGGAGCTGGCCACCTGGGCGGACTCCGTGAGCTACGAGATGCTCTGTATGATCGGTAAGCGCGTGCCCAGGGTCTACGTCTCCAACCAGGAACTCCTGGATGTCACCAGTGCCATACTCTAAGGTGTCACAGTATAAAAGGAAGGGAAGCATGGACCCCTGTATCCAGCGAACGATGAACCTGGCCGAGCTCCCTGCGGCCCAGTGCTGCGCCCAGTTGGAAGCTCTGCTCCAGAGCTGGCCCCAGTCCTATCTGGCCCGCCAGGACCTGGCCGCTTGTAAGGTCCAGCGCCGTCCCGCGACAACCGTGGTCTACATTGAGGCCGCGGGCAGCTGGCCCTCACGCTACCTCTTTCTCTACCGCAACCGCAAGCCCAATGACGTCAATGCGGGGAAGTATATCGGTGTGGGCGGGAAAGTCGAGGCCGGGGAGTCCTTCCTCGCCTGTGCCCGCCGCGAAGTCAGAGAGGAGACTGGACTCCTGGTCCAGGACCTGTCCTGCACGGGCTTTGTACTCTATTTGGCCTCCTCTGAAGTCCCACAACTGGAGTGGATGGCCGTCTTTCGCGCCCAGGCCCCTGCGGCTGAACTGGCCGCCCTCCGCAGCTGCGCGGAGGGGGATTTCAGCCTGCTGAGCCTGGACGAGTTCCTGTCTGGCCCCCGCTGGGAGGGGGATGAGGTCTTCATTCGCCCCAGCCTCCGCGGGCAGGGCTTCGGGCTTTTTGAACTGGTCTATAGCGGAGAGGCGCTGACGGCGGCCCTGCAGCTCCCCGGTCGGGACCTGCCAGAGCCTGAAACCCTTAGTGCTATCGGGTAGCAGAGAAATCCTTTTTGTCAAGCCGTAAAATTCCCTCTGTAAGGACCTGAATGGCAGGGCGCCCCTGATTGAAAGCACAAGTCACGTCCCTGCTGGCGCCGGATTTTTCCGCATATTTGCACAAAAAATCTGCTGTTTTTTTCAGCTCCCATTCCTTTTACTTGCGCACCCAGGAAAAGCCCAGTCAGCCTGCATAAACTTTGCGCCTTCAAACTGTGCAAGCTGCATAGAGGGGAGACAGGCTCTCTGTATTCTGCCTAAAAAGCAGCAGGGAATTTTGGGCAAAATGAAGATGGCCAGCCCCTCCTGTGGCTGTTATAGTGAGAGTGCTTTCCGGGCCCGCCGTGGGCGCCCCTGGCGCGGGCGAGTTCCTGGAGGTAATGAATGGAGGTTACTATGGCTAAAGTTGTATTGAATCATGTGTATAAGCGCTACGAAGGTGGCGTGGTCGCCGTCAGCGATTTCTGTCTGGACATCGCGGACAAGGAGTTCATCATCCTGGTCGGCCCCTCTGGTTGTGGTAAGTCCACGACCCTGCGCATGATTGCCGGTCTCGAAGAGATTTCGGACGGTGACGTATACATTGGTGACGAGCGTGTCAACGATAAGCAGCCGAAGGACCGCGACATCGCCATGGTCTTCCAGAACTACGCGCTCTACCCCCACATGTCGGTCTTTGACAACATGGCTTTCGGCTTGAAGCTGCGCAAGGTGGCCAAGGACGAGATCAAGCGCCGTGTGACTGAGGCGGCCCGCATCCTCGAGATCGAGCACCTCTTGGACCGCAAGCCCAAGGCCCTCTCCGGCGGTCAGCGTCAGCGTGTCGCCCTGGGCCGCGCCATTGTCCGTGACCCCAAGGTCTTCCTGATGGACGAGCCCCTCTCGAACCTGGACGCCAAGCTCCGCGTGCAGATGCGCGTTGAGATCACAAAGCTGCACCAGCGCCTGGCTACGACCATCATCTACGTCACCCACGACCAGACCGAGGCCATGACGATGGGCACCCGTATCGTGGTCATGAAGGACGGCTTCATCCAGCAGGTGGACAGCCCGACGGAGCTCTATATGCATCCCTGCAATATCTTCGTTGCCGGCTTCATCGGCATGCCGCCCATGAACTTCTTCAACGCCACGCTGGAGCGTGTGAACGATGAGATTGCCATCAAGGCGGGTGATCTGAGCATCGCCCTCGACAAGAGCAAGTATGATGTGGCCGCTGTCCAGGCCTACCTCGGCAAGGAAGTCGTCGTCGGCATCCGCCCCGAGGCCATGGATGACAGCAAGGAGGCCGTGCAGTCCAGACCTGAGTCCAGCTTCAGCGCCCATGTCGACGTTGTCGAAATGCTGGGTGCTGAGACCTACCTCTATCTCAGCGTGGCCGGTCTGAACCTGACCGCCCGCGTGGATCCCACGGTCAGCCACTCCAAGGTTGGAGATGAGGTGCAGGTCGCGGTGGATAAGACCCGCGTGGCCCTCTTCGACAAGGAGACGGAGGTCGCCATCATTTCCTGAGTGCGACGTCAGTCAGGGAAGCGGGCCCAGGCCCAGAGAAGAGACTTCTACAGCAACCGGAGCCGCGGCCCCGGTTGCTTTTTTGTCCGTAGGAGATTGCTGGGCCTAACTTGAAAGCGGGCGGTGGAACAGCTAGAATGACGGGAGAAGTCTTTTGCCCATAGAAAGGTTGAACGCCATGGACGAGATCAGACAGTGTATCCGCGAAGCGGCCGAGTACCTGGACCGCAGCGCCGGAGTTCTCAATAAAGAGGGCCAGATCATCGCCTGCACAAATGAGGCGGAGGTGGGGACCCAGGATGCCCAGGGACTGGCCTTCGTGACCTCGGAGGTCCGCAAGGGCGTGGCCGATCAGCGGAGCTACAAGCGCCTGGGTGGCGTCAATGGTGAAGACTACGTCTGCTTTGTCGACGGGACGGACAACAGCGCCGGGATCTATCTGGACCTGCTGACCGCCTGGATCCGTTCGCGGAGCCATGACGAGCGTACGGAGGCCGAGCGCGACCTCCTGCTGAAGAACATTCTGCTGGAGAATGAGTTGCCTGGGGACATTCCGCTCAAGGCCCGCGAGTACCAGATCTCCAACGCCGCCCTCCGCGTGGCCTATCTCGTCCACGTCGAAGTCGGTGAGAACAGCCAGTGCGTGGAGATTCTGAACCACATGTTCCCGAACCGCCGCCAGGACTTCGTCATGGCCATGGATGAGGAGACCATCGTCCTCCTGAAGGAGCTCAAGCGCGACGAGCGGGACAAGATTGAACACTATGCCAACGAGATCCTGGATACCATCAATTCTGAGTCCATGGCCCGTGTGCGCATCGGCATCGGCATGCCCGTGGACATCTTGAAGGACTGTGCCCGTTCCTACCGCGAGGCCTCCCTGGCCCTGACAGTGGGCAGCATCTTCGAGAGCGAGAGCTATCTGATGCGCTATGACAAGCTTGGTCTGGGCCGTCTCATCTATCAGCTGCCCCCCACCCTCTGCCAGATGTTCCTGACCGAGGTCTTCCCGACAGGTTCCTACGAGCAGCTGGACTCGGAGACGCTGAAGACCATCCAGAAGTTCTTCGAGAATAACCTGAATGGCTCGGAGACCTCCCGCCAGCTCTTCGTGCACCGCAACACCCTGGTCTACCGCCTGGATAAGGTGCAGAAGATTACCAACCTTGACCTGCGCAGCTTTGACGATGCTGTCTTATTTAAGCTGGCTTCCATGGTGCGCAAGTATCTGGAGAAGCAGAACAAGCTGCAGGGCCAGACAGCCCGCACGGGCAGTGGCCGCTGGTGGAAGTGAGTCCGCTGTGACGTAAACAGCTGAGGGAGAGGGTCTGTACGAGGGCCCCCTCCCTTATTTTTATAGGAAAAAAAGACTATAGCTGTCGCTCCGTAACCAGAATTTTTCATTATTGTCACATTCCTGTGATAGGATAGGCCAGAATTGTGGGTCTTTTTGCCCTTCCAGCCAGGCTGTGCAGGCCTGCGAGGCGACCCTGTGGAGGAGGTTTCACGTGATTGAATTTTCGAACGTGAGCAAGAAATATACGCGCAAGAGCCCCTGGGCCCTGCGCAACGTCAGCTTCAGCGTCGAGGATGGCGAATTCGTATTTATCATCGGCCAGAGTGGCTCAGGTAAGTCCACCCTGATCAAACTGCTGACCTGTGAGGAGCGGCCTACGGAGGGCCAGGTCCTCATTGATGGTTACAACATCAATACCATGAAGCGTCGCGTTGTGCCCTTCCTGCGGCGCAACATCGGAATGGTCTTTCAGGACTTTCGCCTAATCCCCAGCAAGACGGTCTACGAGAATGTGGCCTTCGCCTTGGAGATTGTAGGCGTGCCGAAGAAGCTCATCCGCCGTCAGGTCTCCATGGTGCTCAGCACCGTCGGCCTGCGCTCCCGTGAGAAGGCCCGCCCGGACGAGCTCTCTGGCGGTGAACAGCAGCGCGTCGGCATCGCCAGGGCCATGGTCAACAATCCGGCCCTGCTCGTCGCCGATGAACCGACCGGCAACCTCGATCCCGAGAACAGCGAGTCCATCATGGCCCTGCTTGAGGAGATCAACCGCAACGGCACCACCGTTGTGGTCTGTACCCATGACCGCTCCCTTGTCGACCGCATGCAAAAACGCGTAATCCGTATTTCGGAGGGCTCCCTGACCCACGACGCGGCGCACAGCGGCTACGAAGCTCCGGCGGAACAGCAGTAAGGGGGAGGTAGAGATGAAAGTACGCACACTTGTCAATTCGCTCAAGGAGAGCTTGAAGAATATTATCCGTCACCCCCTGGTCACCGTGGCCTCCATTTCAACTGTGGCCCTGATGCTGACCCTGCTGGGCAGCTTCACCGTGGTCTCGCTCAACGCCAACCACATGATCTCGGCCATTGCGACCAAGCCCGCCGTCTCCATCTGGGTCAATCCCCAGTCTACGGAGCAGGAGCGCCAGGACCTGGAGGCCTTTATCAACAGCTACCCAGGCCTCATCGCCTCGGAGCGTCTGACGCCCCAGGAGAACTTCGACCACCTTGTCAAGGAACTCGGCAAGGACAGCGGCAGCCTGGAGGGATTCAATCCCCAGCTCCTGCCCTACACCTACAACGTCCGCCTCAAGGACTCCTCCCAGTCCACAGATTTTCGCAAGCGGGCCGAGGCCTTCAGCGGTGTGGATCAGGTGAACTATGAGCAGCGCCTGGTGGAGAAGCTCAACACCATCGTCCGCAGCATGAACATCGCCAGCATCGTGGCCTTCATTGTCATGTGCGTGGTCACCCTTTTTATCATCTCAAACATGGTTCGTATCTCGGTCTTCTCCCGCGCGGAGGAGATCAGCATCATGAAATATGTCGGTGCCACCAATGCCTACATCCGCCTGCCCTACGTTATGGAGGGGGCCCTGTCCGGCATTTTTGGCTCCCTGGTCGCCTGGCTGATTGTCCGCCTGAGCTACAACAGCCTCTACCACAAGCTCATCGCGGGCAGCGGGGCCTCCATGCTCGGCCTCAAAGACAGCGAACTCCTGCTGCCCCTCCTGCCTGTGTCCCTGTCTGTACTTGGCGTCTGCCTCCTGCTCGGCATCGTCATCGGCTCCGTCGGCTCCGGTCTCTCCGTGCGTAAGCACATTCGGGTCTGAGTCTGGCAGCAGAACAGAAGCAATCCTAGAAGGGGGGAAGCCCATGTCCAAGATTCGCCAGCGCCTGGCCCTGAGTCTGGCCAGCGCCATTTTTGCCCTCGCTGCCCTGGGGGGCCTCGGCCCCAGCCCCAGCCTCCGTGCGGAGGACTGGGAGGAGAGCCAGCAGCAGCTCGAGCAGCTGCGCGAGGACCAGGCCAATTTGACGGCAAAAATCGAAGCCACCCGCGGACAGGCCAGGGATCTGGAGGCGCAGAGTCAGAAACTCGAGGAGCAGCTGGCCGAACTCCAGGCGGAGGAGCAGTCCCAGCAGGCCAATTACGAGAAGCTGCAGGCTGAGCTCAAGCAGGCTCGTGCCGCCCTGGCTGTGGCCCTCAAGAGGACGGACGAGGCCCAGGCTGAACTCCGTCACCAGCAGGAGCGCTATGAGGGGCGGATCACCAGCATGTTCCGTATTCGCCAGCAGTCGCGGCTGAGTATCCTGCTCAATTCTGAGAGCATCGGGAGCTTTTTTACCAATATTGAACTGCTTTCCTATATCAGCAACAGCGACTACAAGGCCCTGCAGGACTTGAAGACGGCCCGTGTCCTGGCCGCTGAGGCCCAGAAGAAGGCCCAGGCGACCACCGAGGACTATAAGCGCTATGTTGTGGAGAAGCAAGAGGCACTGGAGGACCTCAAGGCGGGGAAGACCAGCGCGCTGGAGCAGCAGTCCGAAGTGGCCCAACGCCTCTTGCAGCAGAATCAGGACCTGAAGAACTACGAGTCCCAGCAGCTCCAGACCACTGCGGCTATCGAGGCCCTGCGCCCCCTGCTTCAGCAGCAGCGGGAGGCCTGGCTGGCCCGCCAGGAGCAGCAGCGACAGGCGTCCATCAGCCACTCCCAGGCCGTGGCCAGCTACGAGCAGGCCAGTCGGGAGCAGGCCAGCCGCGAGCAGGAGCGCCAGGAACAGGCCAGCCGCGAGGCGGCGAGCAGGGAAGCGGCCAGCCGCGAGGCGGCCAACCGTGAGGCTGAGGGTGGAGGGAGTCCAGCCACAGAGGCGCCGACCGCTGCCCCCACGGAGGCCCCCGAGCCCGAGCCAGCGCCCGTGGCCCCAGAGCCTCCGCCCGCAGGCCCCCAGGAGGAGGCCATGATCTACCCCCTGGCCAATTCGCGGACCATCTCCTCCTATTTCGGCTGGCGCCCCAATCCCTTTGGGGGCTCTTCGACCACCTTCCACTGGGGTCTTGATTTTCCCGCCCCCGCTGGAACGCCGGTGCGCGCCTCGCTGAGTGGGAGGGTCATCGATATGGACAACCGCCTGGAGGGGCAGGTCTCGGGCGGCATCAACTTTGGAAATTATATTGAGATCCTCAGTGAGGACGGCCGGGCCCTGATCTACGCCCACCTCTACACGACCAATGTCCGAGTTGGCCAAGAGGTCAGACAGGGGGAAGTCATTGGCAGCGTGGGCAGCACTGGCTACTCGACCGGTCCCCACCTCCACTTCCAGCTCATGGTGCCCTGGAGCGACGCCCAGGGCGTGGATCCCCTGCCCTACCTGCCCTGATTCTTCGCAGTCGGCCGACAGGAGCCCGCAAGCCTGGTCCTCAGGACCTGGGCTGCGGGCTCTTTTGCTCTGTCAAAGTTCCCATTGGCGGGGGCAAAAGTCAAAAATCGCAAGAAAAAATGAACGTATTTCGCCACTTTTTGCCAGCCTGCACAGAAATACTAGCCAGTTACAGGCGGATATGTAATAGTATCTGAGAAGAATACAGATGTACGCGACAGGCGGACAGAGGAGGTTTGCTGTGGCGAAGGAACGGCTCTATCTGGTCAGAGAACACATTGTGCCAGAGATCGCGCGCCGGGTCTTGCGCGTCAAGGAATACATGCTGAGCGAGGGGCTTCCGGCCAATGAGGCCTGCGCCCGACTCAACGTCTCGCGCTCGGCCTATTACAAATATCGGGATGCCATATTACCCTTTTACGGCGACCGTGACGCCCATATCCTGCGCATGCTCATCTACGCCCAGGATCGGCGGGGCCTGCTCTCCCAGGTTCTGGACTGCCTGTCCCTGTCGGGAGCCAACATTCTGACCATCAACCAGGACTACCCCGTGGACGGGCGGGCGGACGTCAGCCTGGTACTGGACGTGAAGGAGCTCCGGGACAGCCAGGAGGAGGTCCTGGCCCGGGTGTCGGCCCTGGAGGGCGTGCTCAATGTGCGCGTGCTCGAACGCCGTGAGGTCCAGTCCGGCCCCGGGTCCAGCCGCCGTCCGAGCGCCTAGGCCAGGGGGGCGGGAACGCGGGAGATTTGTTAAGATAGGAGCTAACTTATAACAGAGGGAGCTTCTGGATTTTGAGTTTTATCGTATTTGTTGAGGCGCTGAAGTTTCATAAGCTGCGCCAGGCCTGGGTGGCTCGCGGCCTCTTCCTGGCCTTTATCCTGCTGAATCTCCTGCCCTTCGGCTATGTGTCCGGGCTGCGGCAGTTTCAGCGTTTTTTGGACCAGAGTCTGCTCTTTTTACAAGAGCCCAGTCCGGAGCAGCTCGAGCTTCTGTCCGCCCAGGTAAACGGTCCCCTGCTCGTCTTTCTCGGCCTCCAGCTCCTGCTTTTTGTGCTCGGATTTCTGCTCGTCTACCTCTATGCCAGCGCCTACTATGCCGAGCGCCAGGGCCTGGCGGCGGGCCTCGGCCTGAGCTCCTTGCTGCTGGCCTCTCCCCAGCTCCTGCTTCTGCTCCTGTTCATCTTACTGATCTCCTTTTTCAGCTCATGGCTGCTCTTCGCTCCAGCCCTCTTCGTCCTGCTTTCCTGGGGCTACGGACCCCTTCTCCAGGCGGAACTTCGCATGAAAAGACGGCTGCGCCAGGCCTGGGAGCGGCGGGCTGAGACCGGGGAAGCTGAGGCTGTGGACTACGTGGACGCGCTGCCACCCTTCTGGCCCCAGATCTCTGCTGCGGAGCTGGAGCAGCTGCCGCCGGAGCTGCTCCAGAGAATTCGCCACCTCCAGCGCGGCCAGCGCGAGGACCAGCTGGGGACAGGCCAGGCCTGGAAACTCTCTTACAGCATGAGCCGGGGGCGTCGCCTCTTTTTTCTTCTGACAGGCCTCGCCATCTACCTGCTCTTCGCCCGCTTCGGGCCGGCTCTGGCCCAGCTCATGCGCCTGGAAGGCCTGGGTTATGCCCTGCTACTCGCCTTTTTCCAGGCAGTCTACGCCCTGATGCTGGGGCGCCTCCTGGGCCTCTACTACTACATCAGCCGCGAACAGCTGCGCCCGGGGACGCCCAGCAGTCGGAGTGTGGAGGAATTTTACCGCCTGGTGACAGGGGAAGAGGTACAGCGGGAGCGCGACTGAGCCTGGAAGCTTATGGAAAGGGTTTGAGGACGATGAAACAGAGAAATCTACAAAAAGAGATACTGGAACTTCTGGAGGCCGAGGCCCTGACAGAGCGCCAAGACCTGGCCCTGCGTCTCGGAATCAGCGAGGAGGAGCTGGAGCGGGAAATCCACAGGCTGGAGGAGGAACAGGTCATTCTGGGCTACGGGGCCCGGGTGAACTGGGACCAGATGGAGGACCAGCGGGTCACCGCCCTCATTGAAGTTAATATCACGCCTCAGCGCGATCTTGGCTTCGACGACCTGGCCCGCCGCCTCTACAGTTTCAGGGAGGTCTCAGACTGTTACCTCATGTCTGGGGCCTACGACCTCATGGTCATCGTCCACGGTCCCTCGCTGCTCTCCGTGGCCCGCTTTGTCTCGGAGAAGATTGCGCCGATTGACGCCGTGCTCTCCACGCGGACGCACTTCATTCTCAAAAAATACAAGATGGACGGGCAGATTCTGGAGCCCGCGCCCTCCGATGACCGGGAGCTCTGGAGCCTGTGAGCATGCACGAATCCTCTTTTTGCCCCCTTTCTCAGCGAGTTCGGGACCTTAAGCCCTCGGCCATCCGCCAGTTCTTTGACCTGGCCGCCAGCATGCGCGGCGAGGTGCTCTCCCTGTCGATCGGTGAGCCGGATTTTGTTACGCCCTGGCAGATTCGAGAGGCGGGTATCTACTCTCTGGAGCAGGGCCGTACGCACTACAGCAGCAACCAGGGTCTGAGCGAGTTGCGCCGGGCCATCGCGGACTATTCGGCGGAGCGTTTTGATATTCACTATGCGGCAGAGTCGGAGATCCTCGTTACTGTGGGTGGCTCAGAGGCCCTGGATCTGAGCTTCCGCGCCCTCCTCGATCCCGGGGATGAGATCCTCCTGCCTGAGCCCTGTTTTGTGGCCTATGAGGCCCTGGCCGAGCTCCTGGGGGCCAGAGTGCGGCACATTCCCCTGAGTCAGGACTCGGGTTTCCGCCTGCGCCCGGAGGCCCTGGAGGCGGCCCTTAGTCCCCGCAGCAAGCTGCTGGTCCTGGCCTATCCGAACAACCCTACTGGGGCGAGCTTCTCCCGCCAGGACTGGGAGGCCCTCTTGCCCGTCCTGCGCCGCCACCCCAGACTGCAGATTCTGAGTGACGAGCTCTACGCCGAGCTGCACTATGCTGCGGAGCCCTTCTGCTCCCCGGCCAGCCTCCCTGAGCTGCGCCCGCGCTGTATCGTGGTCGGAGGTTTTTCCAAGGCCTTTGCGATGACCGGATGGCGCATCGGCTACGCCCTGGCCCCGGAGCCCATCATGGCGGCGATGACCAAGATTCACCAGTTCGGCATCATGTCCGCCCCGACCACCGCCCAGTATGCGGCCATTGAGGCCCTGCGCCACGGAGGGGAGGAGGTGGCGCGCATGCGTGAGGCCTACAACCAGCGCCGGCGCTATATCTGTGCGAAATTAGAGGCCATGGGCCTGCCGGTTTTCGAACCGGAGGGGGCCTTCTACGTCTTTCCAGACATCCGCTTCAGCGGCCTCTCCTCCATGGAATTTTGTCAGCGCTTCTTACAGGAGGAGCGGGTGGCCATTGTTCCAGGCCTGGCCTTCGGCCCCAGTGGCGAGGGCCATGTGCGCATCAGCTATGCGGCTTCCATGGACGTCATCCGCGAGGCCATGAAGCGCCTTGACCGCTTTTGCCAGAGCCTCCGCCCCTAACAGCCGAGGCCGCTTTCCGCTATAATTAATCGTTGCGACCTGCGCCTCCCGAGCCAGGCCATGAACAAGGTTTAGAGCCGGTCCTGCGCCCAGGATCGGGCCGTACATAGGAGATATCTGTCCATGCTGGAATACGAACAGATTAAACAGAAACTTTTGGCGAAGTCCGAACCCCTGCGCGTCCTGGGGGAGGCCCTGCACATCGCAGAGACCCAGGACAAGCTGGCCGAGCTGGAGCAGCGCGCCCAGGAGCCGGATTTTTGGAATGACAGCGAGCAGGCCCAGAAGGTGCAGACCAGGGCCGGACAGTATCGCAAGAAGCTGGAGGGTTATAGCCAGCTGGAGGAACGTCTAGATGAGATGCTCCTCATGGTTGAACTCGGCGATGAGGCTGAGGACCTGGAGATGCTGGCCGAACTGGAGCAGACCCTGGCCCAGTTTGAGCAGCGCTACGAGGCGATGCGCCTCCAGACCCTCTTTACAGGTGAGTACGACCAGAACAACGCCATCCTCACCATCCATGCCGGGGCGGGTGGAACCGAGGCCCAGGACTGGGCCGAAATGCTCTGCCGCATGTATACGCGCTGGGGAGAGGAACATGACTTTTCCCTCAAGCAGCTTTTCCTGCTGGACGGAGACGAGGCTGGGATCAAGTCGGCCTCCCTGCTCTTCGAGGGGGAAAATGCCTACGGCTACCTCCGGGCTGAAGCGGGTGTGCACCGTCTGGTGCGCATCTCACCCTTTGACGCCTCGGGCCGCCGCCATACCTCCTTCGCCTCCGTGGAGGTCCTGCCGGAGTTGAATGACGAGATCAAGATTGAGATCCGTCCCGAAGACATTCAGATGGACGTATTTCGCGCCTCGGGTGCCGGCGGACAGCACGTCAATAAGACTTCTTCAGCGGTGCGCCTGACGCACAAGCCGACAGGGGTCGTCGTCTCCTGCCAGGCCGAGCGCTCCCAGACGCAGAACCGCGAGACGGCCATGCACATGCTGAAGTCCAAGCTCTTTGCCATGGCCCAGGCCGCCCATATGGACAAGATTGAGGATCTCAAAGGGGTGCAGAAGGAGATTGCCTGGGGTTCCCAGATCCGCTCTTATGTCTTTTGTCCCTACACCCTCGTCAAGGATCACCGTACAGACTACGAGCAGGGCGACGTCGCTGCGGTGATGGACGGTGATCTGGACGGCTTCATCAATGCCTACCTCTCCCAGGGGGCCATGCGCGAGGCCGAAGATGGCCAGGCCTAAGCGGCGGGGAGAGGATGAGGGCCTGGGGGGAGGCGGGGCAGATGAGCTCAGGCTGGCTGTTATGGGCGGCAGTTTTGACCCCTTTCACAAAGGGCATCGCAAGCTGCTCAAACGCGCGGCCAAGGCCCTGCCCGGGGCCCGCGTCAGCCTCATGCCCAGCGGTGAGTCCTACCATAAGGCCGGCCGCAGGACACCGGGTATTTACCGCTATTATCTGGCCCAGCTGGGGCTGAAGGACAAGGATAGCTTTGCGATCGACAGCTGTGAACTGGCCCGCAGGGGACCCAGCTACACCTGGGACAGCTACCAGGATTTTTGTCGCCGTTACCCCCAATTGAAACAGTGGCAGCTGATCTGCGGTTCGGATGTGCCGGGTAAAATTGAGCTCTGGCACCGCGCCCCGGAGCTCTTACAGGCCATTGGCCTGGCGGTCCTGACCAGACCGGAGACGGAGCGTGGGACCCTGGTCCAGCGCCTGGAAGAATTGGAGGCCCGTTACGGGACGGCCTGGACCCTGGTCGAGGGCAAGGAGGTCCCCCTCTCGTCCACAGCCATCCGACGCGGTATCCAGGCTGAATTTGCCAGCCGCCGCCGTATGTATGCCCAGCTTCTGGAACAGAGGAAAGATCGCCGAAGCCAGAAGCAAGAAGGCGCTGAGGGCCCCGCTGAGCCGACGCTCGTCCTGCAGCACTTGGAGGAGGCGGAGGCCCAGCTGGCCGACCGTCAGGCCTTGGAGAACTGGCGCAGTGCCCTCAGACCTGCCCAGGTGGACTTCATACTCCAGCATGAGCTCTATGTGGTGGACGTCTTGTATGAGGCCCTGGATGAGGCGAGCTGGCAGCTCATGCGGGACTTGGAGGCCCTGCTCTTCCAGTACCTCTCACCGGCCCGCATCCTCCATTCCTGGGGAGTTGCGACAACGGCCCTGATTCTGGCCCTGCGCTTCGGTGAGGACCCCTGCCTGGCGGCCCTGGCCGGCCTGGGACATGATATTGCGAAAGAGCTGGACAAGCAGCAGGTCTCCACGCTCCTCGCCCCTTATGGGGAGGGGCTGGGCCTGAAGCGCCAGGCCCTTGTCCACGGCCCCGCTGGGGCGGCCTTGCTGGCCCGGGAGCTGGGCCTGGACCATCCGGACCTGGCCTCGGCAGTTTACTGGCATACCACCTTACACGCCGGCTCCAGCCCCCTGGAACAGATTGTTTTTTTGGCCGATAAAATTGAACCAGGCCGCAGTTACCAGGACCTGGCACCGATCCGCGCCCTGGCGGAGCAGGACCTGGAGGCCGCGACCTATCTCTGCCTCGCCGCGACGACCAGTCAGGTCCGCCGCCAAAAACTGGAGGCAGATCCCGATTCCCTCCGCGCTCTGGAGGAATTAGGGGTAAAATTGGAACAGCGCCGCAGCCCCTGGGCCCAGAAGGCCCTGAGTGAGGCGCGGAACCTGGAATAACAGGAGGAATACTCATGGCAGACAAGAACGTACAGGACATCGCCAGACGGGCCCAGGCCTGCCGCCAGCTACTGGAGGACAAGAAGGGGCTGGACTGCCAGCTGATCAATCTGGAGGGCCGCTCCAGTCTGGCCGACTACTTCGTTCTGGCTTCGGGCAGTTCCGTGCCCCATGTCCGTGCCCTGGCGGACTACGTGGAGGAGTATCTGGAGAAAGAGGAGGCCCTCTGCCCCCTGCGCCAGGAGGGCCGCGATACCGGTCGGTGGATACTGCTCGATTACGGCGACTTCGTCGTCCACGTCTTCCATGAGGAGGAGCGTGCGTTCTACAGCCTGGACCGGCTCTGGGAGAAGACCGAGGGAGGACTGAAGCTCCGCCATGACTAAGCACGCCTTTAATTCAGATTATGCCGGGGGCTTTTTTCCGGAGCTTCTGGCCGCTCTTGAGCGCCACAACGGCGAGGAGCTCCCTGGCTACGGGGAGGACAGCTATACCTATGAGGCAGCGGAGTGGATACGCACGGCCTGCCACAGTACGGAGGCCGCCGTCCACTTTGTCGTTGGCGGGACCCAGGCCAACCTGCTGGCCGTGGGGGCCAGCCTCCGCCCCTATCAGGGCGTCATCGCCGCTGAGACCGGCCATATTGCCAGTATGGAGACTGGGGCCATTGAGGCCCTGGGCCACAAGGTCCTGACCCTGCCCAGCTATGAGGGAAAGGTCCGCGCCGAGGATGTCAAGAAGCTCTATCTGAACCACTGGGGGCAGCCCGGCCACGAGCACCACGTGCAGCCAGGTATGCTCTACATTTCCCAGCCCACGGAGCTGGGGACGACGTACAGCCGGGCGGAACTGGAGGCCCTGAGCCAGGTCTGCCGCAATTATGGCCTGATTTTTTACATCGATGGGGCCCGCCTGCTCTATAGCCTCTGCCGCCCGGGAAATGACCTGGAGCTGGAGGACTACGCCCACCTGAGCGATATATTTAGCATAGGGGGGACCAAGGCCGGCCTGCTTTTTGGCGAGGCCCTGGTCTTCGGCCGTCCCGACCTGGCCCGCCACTTCCGCTACCTGATTAAGCAGCGGGGGGCCCTGCTGTCCCGCGGCCGACTCCTGGGCATCCAGTTCCTGAGCCTCCTGCGCGACGGCCTCTACCAGGAGGGCTGCAGTCAGGCTCTGCGCTATGCCAGCCGCCTGCGGGAGGCATTTTGCCTGGCTGGACAGGAACTCTTGCCCGGAGGGGACTGTAATCTGATTTTTGTCCGCATGGCTGAGGGCGAGATGCGCCAGCTGGCCCGGGGCTTCATCTTCGAGCAGGTCAGCAGGGAGGCCGACGGCCGCTATCTGCTGCGCTTTTGCACTTCGACGGCGACCCGCGAGGAGGCCGTGGAGGCCCTGGAAAAGGCGCTTGGAGACTTAGCGGCGGAGTCCCTGAGCGGGGAGGTCTCCGGCGAGCCCGTATAAGCGTGGCCAGGCCAGGGCGACAGGACCCGTTTGGGGATAAGAAAATATTGGAAAAGGAGCTTAGCAATGCGACAGGATAAGACAGAGTCAGCTCAGTTGCTCGACTTTTTACAGGAGCAGATAGCCATCCCCAGCGTGAAGGGTGAAGCCGCAGCTGGGGCGCCCTTCGGTCCGGAGACAGTCCGTGCGCTCGAACACTTCTTGCAGCGGGCGGAACAAGACGGCTTCCGCACGGGGCGTCTGGACGGCTATGCCGGATATATTGAATTCGGTCCTGAGGAGGCCAGGGAGATGGTTGCGGCAGTCTGTCACCTCGACGTGGTGCCGCCGGGTGACTGGGAGGAGGCCTTCTGTCCGGAGATCCGCGGGGAGGAACTGGTCGGCCGCGGCTCCGCTGATGATAAGGGTCCCGCGGTGGCCGTGTACTTCGCCCTCCGCCGTCTGCAGGCCCAGGCCTACCAGGCCCAGCGACGCATCCGCCTGATTCTCGGCCTGGATGAGGAGAGTGGTTCAGCCTGTATGGCCCATTACCGCAGCCATGGGGAAATCCCTGTGGCGGCCTTTACCGCCGATGCGGACTTTCCGGTCATTCACGCTGAGAAGGGCCTGCTGCAGGTGGCCTTTAGCTTCCCCGCCGAGACCCTGCGCAGCGCCCAGGGGAAGCGGCTGCTGGAGGCCGCTGCCGGCACCCGGCCCAATGTGGTTCCAGACCGTTGCAGCCTCAGCTTTGAGGGGCGGGAAGTCGTGGAAATCCTCGGCAAGGCGGCCCATGCATCAACGCCTGATGAGGGGCAAAATGCCATCGCCCGCGCCTTTTCGGACCTCGGTCTGGAGGGGGAGACAGAGGGGAAGGGCCTGGCCGCCTTCATTCGTGACTGCGCCTCGGATACGACTGGCAGCGGCCTTGGTGTGGCCGTCCGTGATGAGGTTTCTGGAGCGCTCACATTCAATGCCGCTGTCCTCCACTACGACCAGCAGGGGGCACGTCTGGTCTGCGACCTGCGCTACCCTGTGACCCTGGCAGGCCAGGAACTCAGCCAGCGGATGGCGGAGCGGGTCGCCCAGTACGGCGGGAGCTTCGAGCTGCTTCACGACAGCCTGCCTCTGTATCTCGCCGAGGACCACCCCCTGGTTGCTGGTCTCCTGGAGGTGTACCAGCGTCTGAGCGGCGAGGAGGCCAGACCCCTGGCCATCGGCGGAGGCACCTATGCCCGTTCTCTGCCGAACACCGTGGCCTTTGGCAGCGTCTTCCCCGGGGAGGTCGTACTCATGCACCAGCGTGGTGAGTCCTGTAATATCCCGAATCTGCTGCGCTCCGTGGACTACTATGAGGAGGCCCTGAAGTGCCTGGACCAGTTGGATATGGGCCGGGCCTGAGTCCTGTTCCCCCGACTGGACCAGTGGGCGAGAGCGTGCCGACAGCTGTGACGAGCTGTCGGCACTCTGTCTTTTTTAAAAAAGAAATTCTTAAGATATCGTCCGGGAAAATACTATAATATGAGAAATATCATGTTCGCTATAGCGAAGAGACTGTGAGGGAGAACTATGATTTCGATTAAGAGCGTCAGCAAGTCCTACGACGGCAAAAAGAAGGCTGTCGATTCGCTCAGTTTGGACATTCGTGATGGAGAAATCTTCGGCCTTCTGGGCCCGAATGGCGCCGGTAAGTCCACCCTGCTGAAGATGCTTGTCGGCATTCTGGAGGCGGATGAGGGTGAGCTCCTACTCAACGGGAAGTCCATCCGTCAGGAGCCGCTTGAGGCCAAACGTGAGTTTAACTATGTGGCCGATGACCCCGACCACCTGCTGCGCTTCAAGGGCCATGAGTTCCTCCGTTTTATGGCCGATATCTACGAGCTGCCCACGGAAGTCCGGGCCCCGCGCATCGAGCAGCTGGCGGCGGACTTCGGCATGGCCGCTGAGCTGGGCAATCAGCTCCAGAGCTATTCCCACGGCATGCGCCAGAAGATGATGGTCATGGGGGCCCTCCTGGTCTCGCCCAACGTCTGGATCCTTGACGAGCCCATGACGGGACTCGACCCCAAGGCGGCCTTCTTGCTGAAGCAGAAGATGCGGGAACATGCCGATCAGGGGAAAATCGTCCTTTTCTCAACGCATGTCCTCGATGTGGCGGAGAAGATTGTCGACCGCGTCGGCGTGATCAACCAGGGCAAGCTGATTTTTGTCGGTACCGTGGAGGAGCTGCGCAGTCACTTTAAGAACAACAGCTCGCTGGAGGAGATGTTCCTTGAGATGACCAGTGAGACCTCGCCCCTGGCCGATGTCAAGGACGAGCGCTGAGAACGAGGGGAGGTGTATGCGAATGAAGTATAAATTGAAAGCCCGACACCCTGGCTGGGCCCTGGCCCAGGCCATCTTCCGTGGCGAGAAGCACGCGGAGCTGGGCACGGGTCTGAACAGCAAGGGCGGGGAATCCGCCCAGCGTCTGCGCAGTATTCTGGGCCGCTCCTTTAATATCCTGATGATGGCCGTTGTCGGTCTGGTCATGATGGGTGTCTTCGCCGCCATCGGCAAGGAGTTTGGCCGCTTCGGCGTTCCGGTTGAGCAGCTCTACCGCATGGCCCTGCTCAGCAATCTCCTGCTCTTTTTGATGTTCGGAATTTTTTCCTGTGTGAGCTGCCTCTACTTTGTCCAGGAAATGGGTTTCTACCTGAGCCTGCCCATCTCCTCGGCCCGCATCCTGATGACGAAGTTTGGCCAGTTTATCGGCATCAATATGACGACGGTCGTGGGCCTCGCCCCGCTGCTCATCTCGGGCATGTACTTCAACAGCAGGGCCCAGTACAGCCTGGGACAGTACCTGGCCTACACGCTGTCCTACGTTATTTCGGGCCTTTCGACCATCGTCCTGATGGCCATTTTGTTGGTCCTGCTCATGGCCTTTACCCGCTTTGCAAAAAATAAGGATCGCTTCATTAATGTGATGAATGTCCTGATCATGGCTTTTTCCGTCAGCCTCGTTCTTTTCATGAACTTAGCTTCGCGTAACGGGGGAATGGCGAGTAGTCTGGCCCCGATTCTGGGCAGCAGCCTGCCGATGCTCATCCTGAATGTCTTCTGTCCGCCCGCCCTCTTCAGCGGCCTGCTCTTCGCCAATAGCGCAGTGGCTTCCGTCCTGGGCTTTGTCCTCGGCCTGTTCTGCCTCCTGCTCCTGGCGGCCCTCCTGACCCTGGTCGCCCAGCGCTACTACTATAGGGGCGTGATGGCCGTGCAGGGGGCAGGTGGTGTGAAAATCCACCGTGTCTATAAACGGACGGAGCTGCACCGCATGATCCAGGGCCGCCGTCCGCTCCAGGCCCTGATCAATCGTGAGTGGATCAAGTACCGCCGCACCCCGGCCTTTTTTAGCAACGTCATCCTCTCCTCACTGGTCATGCCCATTGTTGTCATCGTCGCCCTGGGTATTGGTATCTATTCGGGTGCCCAGGAGCACAAGGAGGTGGAGAAGTTGCCACAGATCTACGCCCAGGTCCGTCTGGTGATAGCTGCCCTGGGCCCCTCAACGACCTATTTTGGCTATGTGGTGGCAGGCGTCCTGGGCTTCAATGCCCTCAGCAGCGGATCTGCCCTCTACATGCAAAAGGCGGTCAGTACCGACGGCAAGGACTTCGCCATTCTGAAGGCCCTGCCCCTGTCGATGCCCAAGATCCTCCACAGCAAGATGCGCTCGCTTCTGGGCCTCTTCCTCCTGCCCTCGCTCGTCCCCATCGTCGTCCTGGCCCTGCTGACCGGCCTGCCCCTGCTGTCCCTTCTCATCGTTGTCCTGCTCTTCTGTCTGGCCAACTACAGTGTGATGCTGATCAGCCTGGCTCTGGGCGCCCTCAGACCTGAGCTGAAATGGGATTCAGAGATGGTCCTGATGAAGGGCGGCAAAAATGTCCTGCTGGTCTATGGCATGATGCTCGGCTCAGCCCTGCTGCTCGGCGGCCCCGTGGCCCTGCTGATCTGCAATGGGATCTACGAGCTGATGAGCCCCCTGCTCTGCCTGGGCCTGGTCAGTCTCTACATGCTCCTCTGCACGGGCCTGGCCTATTTCTTCTGCTATCGCTATGCGGCCAAGAAGCTGGCCAAACGTGACTGCTGACAGGCCCTGCGACGGCCTCAGCCAGAGTCCGAACGCCCAGGTTCCTCTGAACCTGGGCGTTTTGTCTTATTCCAGCAGGACTTAACAGGGAGGCCCTGAGCCTGTAGACTCATAGGAAAGGGAAAGAGGAGGCCAGGGGATGGCTGAACGGAGACGTCAATTTTGTACAGTACTCGCCTTTCGGACTCAGACGGCTGCCGAGGGCTTTTTGCGTTGGGCCCAGAAGCAGGGCTATGAGGGGCGGCTGATCCCGGTGCCTGGCGGCCTCCAGTCGGGCTGCGGCCTGGCCTATGCCCTGCCTGCGGGAAGCCCGGATTGCCCTCAAATTCTGGAGGCCTTTCATGGCCTGGAGGAGGCTGGGCGCTGGGGGAATTATGAACTCTACTACTAGCATGAAATTTACATCTGTCGCTGGAGTCTTTCATTCTCTTCGGTCCTTGTTTACAATGAACCAGAATGTATAGGTGGAAAAGTAATAGGGCACGGGAAGTAGTGCGTGCCACCTCTGGAACGAGTGGAGGATTCTGACTGTGAGTATTTTTAATGTCTTGACCATGCTGGGGGGGCTCGCCCTCTTTCTCTATGGCATGGACCTCATGGGCAACGGCCTGACGCGTCTGTCGGGCAATCGCCTGGAACAGATTCTGCAGAAGCTGACAACAAATAAATATAAGGCGGTGCTCCTGGGAATGGCGGTCACAGCCCTGATCCAGAGTTCTTCAGGGACGACGGTGATGGTCGTCGGCCTGGTCAACTCGGGGATCATGAAGCTCAGCCAGGCCGTCGGTGTCATCATGGGCGCCAATGTGGGGACCACCGTAACAAGCTGGATTCTCAGCTTGACGGGTCTGCAGGGGGACAATGTATTTGTCAAGCTGCTGACGCCGGATGCCTTTAGCCCCGTCCTGGCCCTCATCGGCATCATCATTATGATGAGCACCAAGCGCAGCTCCCGCCGTAATCTGGCCGAGATTCTGATTGGCTTTGCGATCCTGATGTTTGGCATGTCGACGATGAGCGGGGCCCTGAAACCCCTGGCGAACATGCCCTCCTTTACCCAACTCTTTACCTATTTCAGCAACCCGATCCTGGGCCTGCTGATGGGTGCCATGCTCACCGCCCTGATTCAGAGTTCTTCGGCCTCGGTGGGTATTCTCCAGGCCCTCTGCGCCACGGGGTCTGTGAGCTATGGGGCGGCCCTCCCCATCATCATGGGCCAGAACATTGGCACCTGCATCACGGCCCTGCTCTCGTCCATCGGCGCCAACAAGAACGCCCGTCGTGCGGCCTGTGTACACCTGAGCTTTAATGTGATTGGGACCACCCTGTTCATGGTGGTTTTTTATATTGTCGACGCCTTCGTGCACTTCCACTTCCTGAGTGAGGCCGCCTCCGTCTTCGGCATCGCCATTGTCCACAGCTGCTTCAATGTCCTGGCCACCCTGGTCCTCCTGCCCTTTTCCCGGGGACTGGAGCGCCTGGCCTGCCTCATTATCCGTGACAAAGACACGGAGTTTGACGGGGAGGAGAAGGCCTTCAAGTTGCTGGATGCGCGCTTCTTGGATAACCCGACCTTTGCTGTGGACCAGGCCCACGCCGTCCTGGTGAAGATGTCTGAGCTCTGCCGTGACGCCATTGTCAAGGCCATCGATTTGATCGGAAATTACAGCGATGAGGGCTTCAAGGAGGTTGAGCTTCTGGAGAACCGCATCGACCGCTATGAGGATCGGATCAGCAGCTATCTGGTGCGCATCAGCGGGAAGGAGATGCTGCGCCGGGACAGCCGCCACCTCACCATTATGCTCTCCTGTGTGGACGACTTCGAGCGCATTTCGGACCACGCCATCAATGTGGCCATTCACGCCCAGCAGCAGGCGGAGTCGGGAGGGAAGTACTCGGATCAGGCCCAGCGCGAACTCTCCGTTTATACCCGGGCCATCCAGGAAATTATGGAGCTGGCAGTGGAGGTCTACCGGGATATGGACCGCGAGCGGGCGACACAGATCGAGCCGCTGGAAGAGACCATTGACAGCATCAACAAGCACCTGGCGGCCCGCCATATCGAGCGGCTCCGCGGCGGGCGCTGCACCATTGAACTGGGCCTGTCCTTTGCCGACATACTGAATAATCTGGAGCGTGTGGCGGACCACTGCTCCAATGTGGCAGTCAATATTATCGAGATCAATGCGAACAGCTTCGACCGCCACGAGTACCTGACCCGTCACAGGCAGCACAGCAGTTTTGATGTACAATATAGGGCATACCGCGCCAAGTATCGCCTGCCGGAGGCGGAACAGGTGCCTGTTAGAGAAATTTAAGAAAAGGGGCTTCTCTCGTGAGAAGTCCAACTTTTAGAGGTAAGCTGTGAAGAAGAATCCCGTAGGAGCTGCCAGTCGCCATCCTCAGCCCAGAGAGCAGAAATCCGCAGAAGCAGGTCAGCCTGTGACCCAGAGCCCAGAGCAGCGCCCCCGCTGGGAGCGGGGACCCCAGGCCTGGGAAGATATCTACTCGGCCGAAATGAAACCCAGAAGACGCCCAGAGGCCCAGCCGAAGGGGGGCGCGGCTCAGCCGCTGCGGGGCCGTAGCGCCCAGCGGGCCGCCCGGGAGGCTTCTCCCCCGGGAAGCTCCGCAGGTCGGGGGGGCAAGAGGAAGAGCCCAGCTGCTGTGCAGTCTGTGGGCGCGGCAAGCCTCGCTGCCGCTGAGGGCGGCAGCCGCTTGAAGCGGGGGAAGAAGGCGAAGAGAGCTAAGCGCAAGAAGACCTGGCTGGACTACCTGCTTAACGTGCTGATCGTCGTCCTCCTTCTGGTCGGGCTCTATTATCTGCTGAGGCCCTACTATGTGCGCTGGCAGCGTGGCCGCGTGGCGGACGAACTGCGCCAGTCCCTCAATGATGGCTCTTTAAAAAAGATCCCCTATGATCCGAACGCCTACCTCCTCCAGAATCCTGAGTATGACGTCTACGACGTCCTGGGCGACGGCTCGCTGATCCAGGAGGGGGATGGTCTGAGCGCGGCTGAGGTCACACCGGGCCTTTCCTATCTGACCCCCCTGGGGACTTTGCAGATTCCCAAGATGGAGCTCAATACGCCGATCATTGCGGAGATGGACTACGGGGCCATGTTTTACGGGGCCTCACACTGGGAGGAGACGCCCTTACCCGGTCTGCCAGGCAATTCCGTCATGCTCCTGCACCGCACCCGCTATGCGGACTATGACTTCTACGATGTGGACAAGCTGAAGGAAAAAGATATCATCGGCGTCATCCGTGAGGGCAAGCAGTACAGCTTTGAGATCGTCAAGATTCAGAGCATCCTGCCCGATGTGCTGATCACGACCCTGAAGAACAGCTTCAACGATGGAGGGGCCTACGTCACGCTGGTGACCTGCGATCCCCCGAACGTCTCGACCCACCGCCTCCTGGTGACCGCTAAGCTGGTCAGCACGAGAGACGTGAAAAAGTGAATCCAGACGAGCTCCGCCTGGAGAAGGCCCAGCTGCGCCGCCATTTTCGGCAGCTGCGACAGTGCCTGCCAGCGGAGCAGCGCCGGGCTGAGGCCGAGGCTCTGGCCGCTCGACTGGCACCCTGGATTTCAGGACAGCTGGAAGCCGGGGCCCGGATCGGGCTTTATTACCCCCTATCTGATGAGCTGGACCCACGGCCGCTACTCGCGGCCCTCGGCCCCTGTTACCGCTACTACCTGCCCAGGGTGGAGGCGGACGGGGGCCTGGCTTTTAGTCCCTATGACCCAGGCTGTGGCCTGGAAGAGCAGGGATACCGCCGGACGCCAAGAGGACTCTGGGAAGCCTCTGGACGCATTATGGAGGAACCGGAGCTGGACCTGCTGCTCCTGCCCTGTCTCGCAGTGGACCGGCAGGGCAGGCGTCTGGGCCAGGGCGCTGGCTGCTATGACCGCTACCTGCAGGCTCATACTGCGAGAGGCCCAAGACCGCTGTGCCTGGCCCTGATACTGAGCTGCCAGCTCTCGGTGGAGAAACTGCCCACAGGACCCTGGGACCAGGACTTGGATGGCTGGGTCAGCGCCCGGGAATTTTACTGGGCCAGAGGATGAGAAGGAGCTAGCTTCGCAGCATGGAAGAAACACGAATCAGCGCCGCAGAATGGGTTATTTTGCGCAGCCTCTGGGCCCAGGGGCCCCAGTCGGGGTCGGCCTTGACGGAGTTGCTGGCCCCACAATATTTCTGGAATCGCAGCACCATCAGCACCTTCTTGCGCCGCCTGGAAGAGAAGGGCTACATTCTGGTGGACAAGAGTCAGAGGCCCTTTCTTTTCGCCCCGGCCCTCAGCCGCAAACGCGGAGAGCAGGAGCTGGTGGCCCGTTTCTGTCAGCAGTACTTCGCCGGCGACTGGGAACGCCTCCTGCGTTGGACCCTGCAGCTGAGTCGGCAGTCTGGGGAGGGGGCCCCCAGCGAGAAAGAGCGCGGTAAGGATAAGGCTAAGGACAAGGCCAAGCGCAAGGGGCAAAAAAGTAAAAAGGGCAAGAAGAAAAAAGATAAGGACTGAGGATGCGCGATCTGAGGCGAGCAGGGGAGAGGCGGAGACGGCAGGGCCTGGCGCTCCACTATGTCATGACGGCCCTTGGGGGCTACGTGGGCTTTTATACCGTGTCCCTCTTTTTTCATAATTTCCCCCTGGCGCAGACAGGCTATTTCCTCTCCGCTGTCCACGAGTTCTGCTCCGGAGATGGCCTGGCCCTGGCCCTGCGCTTCCTCAGTCTTGTCCTCTATGTGGGGGGCATGGCCCTGGCGCTCATCCTCCAGCCCAGCCGTCCCTACCGGGCGCGCTGGATCTGCCTTGCCGCCCTGGCCCTGGCCCTGGTCCTTGTCCCCCTCCTACAGCAGTGGAGGGTCCCCGCCCTCCTGGCCCTGGCTCCCCTGGTCTTCAGCTTCTCCATGCAGTTTATCTGCTTCACAGGTACGGAGCGTTTTTATGCTTCCAGCACCTTTTGTACCAATAATCTCAAGCAGCTGACCATCGCCCTCGTAGCCGTCTGCTATTTCGGGGACAGGTCCCAGCTGCCCCGCCTGGCCTTTTACGCCTCCTGCATCCTGGTTTATGTCCTGGCCGCCCTGATTTCCGCAGGCCTGCTGAGCCTTTTCACTTACTGGAGCCTGCCTCTCGCCCTCCCCCTACTGGCCCTGGCCGCCTTCTTGCTCCACCGCCAGCAGACTTTGGAGGAGGGGGGAGGCTAGGTCTGCGGAGAGCCGGATACTTCGTGCTATCATAACGTCAGAATAAATTTAGTACTCTGTGAAAGAGAGGTTTTTCCGAGTTTATGCAAAAATCAGGACAAATATCGGTACATAGTGAAAATATTTTCCCCATCATCCGCCAGTGGCTCTATTCGGATCAGGACATCTTCCTCCGTGAGCTGGTCTCCAACGCCACGGACGCCATCCGCAAGTACCAGAGTTTGCAGACCTTTGGAGAGGCTCCAGCAACGGAGGAGGACTGGCGCATTGAGCTCCGTTACCACTCCGGTGAAAAGTGGCTCGAGATCGAGGACAACGGCATCGGCATGAGCGCTGAAGAGCTGGATAAATACATCAATCAGGTGGCTTTTTCCGGCGCCCTGGACTTCCTGGAAAAGTACAAGGACAGCACGGATGGGGCTGGTATCATCGGCCACTTCGGTCTCGGCTTTTACTCGGTCTTCATGGTGGCCGAGCACGTGCGCATCGAGAGCCGCTCCTGGCAGGACCAGTGTCCCGCCGTCGTCTGGGAATCCGAGGACGGTCAGGCCTACCAGATGCGCGAGGGGAACCGCGGCCAGAGGGGGACGCTGATCCGTGTCCAGCTGGACCAGGAGGCGGAAAAGGTCTTTAACGCCCAGAAGCTGCGGGAAATCCTCCACAAGTACTGCCAGTTCATGCCCTACCCGATTTACTTCCGCGACCTGGTCGGGGAGGAAGAAGAGGCCCAGCGCCGGGCCCAGCGGCAGGAGGAGGCCCAGCGTCAGTACGAGGAGCGGCGAAAGAAGGCTGAGGATGAGGGTCAGGACTTTACAGAGGAGGCCCCACAGGCCCTGGCTGCCCCTGAGTCCCGTCCTGTCAACAACTGTCAGCCCCTCTGGCTCAAGGCCCCTAAGGACTGCAGCGATGAGGAATACAAGAAGTTTTATCATGAGGCCTTCTCGGACTTCCGCGAGCCCCTGTTCTGGATCCATCTCAATATGGACTACCCCTTTGCGCTCAAAGGCATACTCTACTTCCCACGCTATGAACACAGCTACGAGCAGCTTGAGGGGCGTATCAAACTCTACAACAACCAGGTCTTTGTTGCGGATAACATCAAGGAGGTTATCCCGGACTTCCTCTTCCTCCTTAAAGGTGTCCTCGACTGTCCCGATCTTCCTCTGAATGTCTCCCGCAGCTTTCTGCAAAATGATGCCTACGTCCGTAAACTCTCGGATCACATCGTGCGAAAGGTGGCGGACAAGCTGCTTGGCCTCTTCAAAAAGGAGCGCGAGCAGTACGAGACCTACTGGCCCGACATCGCCCTCTTCGTGAAGTATGGATGCCTTCGCGACGAGAAGTTCTACACGCGCGTTCAGGAAAGTCTCCTCTTCAGAACGACGGAGGGGGCCTGCAAGACCGTGGAGGAGCTGGGGAAAGATATCTATTATGTGGCACAGCCCGAGCAGCAGGCGGTCTACGTCCGAGCCTGTGTTGAGGCGGGGAAAACCGTCTGCATTCTGGACCATGAACTGGACAGCCACTTCATCACCTACCTGGAGCGCCAGCAGCCTGAGCTCCATTTCCATCGCGTGGACAGCCTGGCCCAGGAGGGGCGCGGTGAAGAGGACTGGACTGAGGAGGAGCAGGCCCTCCGTGCGCGCCTTGAGACCCAGCTTCGGGAGCTCAGTGGAAAGCAGCAGCTTACCCTAGAACTGCGCCGTGGCGGCCTGGCCCTTCCGCTCATGCTCCAGGAGACAGAAGAATCCCGCCGCATGCAGGAGATGCAAAAACAGTTCCTCCGCATGCAGGGGCAGGGAGGGGACACGGAGCTCTCGTCCCTCTTCCCTGTGGAGCTTCGCTATCTGCTCGACACAGAATCGGCCCTCTATGGGAAGCTCCGAGAGGCCGCTGAGGGGGACCAGGCCCTCTTGGAACAGGCTCTGGGCCTGGCCCAGCTGGCCCATGGCTCACTCAAGGCCGAGGCCCTGGCGGACTTCGTCCACAAGAGTTTCCAGCGCCTGGCCGACTGAGTTCCGGGCCTTAACATCTGTGCCAGGACTCCTGGCTTCTGGCAGGGCCCCGCAGTTTCTGGCTGCGGGGCCCTGCTTGGTCCAGCAGGAGGCAGCAGCTCCACGTCCAGCTTCCATTCTCGACCGGACTGCTGCTGGTCCTCCTTTGCTGCGAAGAAAAAATTCTGGGAATTTTAGCAAAAGTACTTGACAGGATCCAGTCAAGCCTTATATAATGGGTTTCGCTGCTGGAAGCAGAGGGACACGGGAGCTTAGCTCAGCTGGTTAGAGCACCTGCCTTACAAGCAGGGGGTCACAGGTTCGAGTCCTGTAGCTCCCACCAGTTTACAAGATGGCGCAGTAGTTCAGTTGGTTAGAATGCCAGCCTGTCACGCTGGAGGTCGTGGGTTCGAGCCCCATCTGCGTCGCCACTGCAACAGCGTCTCTATGGGACGCTGTATGCATGCCCAGATAGCTCAGTTGGTAGAGCAGAGGACTGAAAATCCTCGTGTCGTTGGTTCGATTCCGACTCTGGGCACCAGGAGCGCTTGAGACGCCCCCCCGTCTCGCGCTTCCGACCAGGCTATGCCTGGTCTTTTTTTTACCCTCACACAGTAGTTCATTACGCTTTTTATTAGTTTTCCCGCATGAGGCTCCGATAGATTTCGTAGGCCAGCTGGACTTCGCCCAGATCCACGGACTCGTTGGCCTGGTGGGCGAGGCTGAGGTCTCCAGGCCCCAGGATGATGACATCCATGCCTGAGCGGCGGAGGGGCGTCCCGTCAGTCGTTCCCGTGAAGCACTGCTCCTCCGTGGGGAGACCCCGCTCCTGCAGGACTTCCTTGCAGCGGCGGAGCAGCCAACAGTCGGCGCTTCGCCAGGATTCACGGCTGTCGAGGACCTCATGGTAAAAGCGTGCACGTCCTGTGTATTTTGCCTCCAACTCCGCCGTGAGCCCTGTAATCCGTTCCCATATATCGGCTGGGTCATGGCCCGTAGTCAGGCGGGCGTCCAGCCTCAGACTGCAGCGGTCCGGTATGACCCAGGGATCGGCCTGGGCATGGATGCCCAGAGGCCGGAGCTGGCTCTCGCCATCCGCGTTGCTATAGGTCGAGAAATCCAGGCGCAGCAGGCCGTCCAACAGCTCATGGGCGAGGAGCAGGGCGTTGCAGCCAGCCTCAGGCCGCGAGCCGTGGGCAGTCTGGCCGAGGCAGTGCAGGATGCCATAAGTGCGGCCACGGGAGCGGCTGCAGAGCTTCAGGCCCGTAGGTTCGGCCACAATGAGGGAGCGAAAGGGACGAAGCAGGGGGGAGTCCTGCAGGCTGCGGGAACCCTGCATGCCGTCCTCCTCATCCACAGTGACCAGGAGACCCAGGTCCCGACGAGGTCTCTGGCCCTGGCGGCCCAGCTCGGCCAGGGCCAGGGCGGCAGCAGCCAGGCCCGACTTCATGTCACAGGCTCCTCGCCCGTAGAGCCGCCCCTCATGAAGCACAGGTCGAAAGGGGTCTGTGAGCCACTTTTTGCGCTCCTCCTCAGGGACGGGCACCACATCGCTGTGCCCCGTAAAGAGCAGACCCTGGCCAGATTCCTGCCCCGGCAGGAGGGCCAGAAGATTCTCGCGACCTTTCTCCAGGCCACAGGGGAGACGGTGGCAGCGCAGTCCCGCCTCGGTACAGTAGCCTTCCAGGTAGTCGATGACCGCCGCCTCCCTCCCTGGAGGGTTCATGCTGGGGAGGGCGATAAGCTGCTCACAGATTTCCAGGAGTTCCGCCTTGATTTCCCGATTCATAAGCTGGTGCACCGTTTTCTCCTTTCTGCTGAGGGACACAAAAGCCCTGTTCCAGCCTCCGCACGCTTGCGGTACCGGTCTCCGACTTAGTAGGGGCAGGCTTCCAGGGCCTGTCCCAGGGCCTCCGGGCTGTCGACATAGCGGAGATTCCAATCCTCGGGGAAGAGGGCCTGGTAGTCGGGTCGGGCGAAGCGGCTGTCGAGGAGGACGATGACGCCGCGGTCCGTCTCGCTGCGAATCAGTCGCCCCGCCGCCTGCAAGACGCGGTTGAAGCCCGGGAACTGGTAGGCGAAGGCATAGCCCATGCCCTCATCCTGCTGTTCGTAGTGCAGGCGCATGAGTTCACGCTCAGGGCAGAGCTGAGGGAGCCCCACGCCGACGATGGCCACACCGTTCAGGGCCTCGCCGACGAGGTCTATGCCCTCGCCAAAAATCCCACCCATGAGGGCGAAAGAGAGGAGGCTGCGCTGGGGGCGTTTCCCAGCTTCCAGCCCAGGTTCAGTCTCATCCCGGTCCCTGGCCCCTCCTGGCCCCTCCGCCTCCAGGCTGGCAGGTCCTGATTCCGTCTCGCCGCTTTTCTCCGCAGCTGAGGCCGCCTGTCGAGCCTGGATGTGCTGGAGCTTGGATAGGATCTCAGGAGGCAGGAGCTGGACCAGGTCGGGCAGGTCCTCGTCCTCTTCCTCTGTGCCCTGCTCCAGGGACGGAGCATCTGCCCCGCTCTGCGGCAGGCTGCTGTTTTTTTGCAGGGCTCCACTGTAGGGGGCAAAGGCGGCCGAGACATCCTCCAGCGCTCCCTCATCCTCACTGGGTGGAGCGCTGAAGTCCTGCTGGTAGAGGGCTGGGGCCAGGTCCTGGAGCCTCAGGCCCTGGTCCTCGGCCCAGTGCGCGTAGAAGCGCAGGAGGTACTGGCGCCTGGCCGCCTCGTCCATATGGCGGCGCTGGACCTGGACCTCGACTTCCAAGCCCTCTAAGTAGGGACTCAGCTGGGCCAGACAGCGCTCCATGTAGGCGTAGGAGGGGAAGAAGATTAAGTAGCGTCCAGGTCTCTTCCGGGGCAGCTCTGCCAGGTTGCGGCAGAGCTGGGGAAGGCTCGCCTCGCGCAGGCGGTAGCTGGTCTCGATATTGTGCTGGACCAGGACCTGGCAGTTCTCGGGGGGGAAGGGGGAGTGCAGCTGGACCTGGCGACACTGTCTGACCGCCTGGGGCCCGCAGAGCAGGCGGGCGAAGAAGGGGAGGGGGGAGAGGGTGGCCGAGAAGAAGACGGGGCTGTGCTGGCCCAGATAGAGACTCTGTACGCGCTCAGAGGGGTCGAGGCAGAGCAGGCTGATGCGCCAGTCCCCCTCGTCACGGTGGGCACAAAAAATGTAGTTCTGTCCGAAGAACTCGTCCGCAGCTCGGAGGAAGAAACGCAGGCTAAAAAAGTAGTCCAGGACAGGACGGCGGAGCAGGGGGTCCTCAATCTGCTCCAGGAGGGGGCGGAGGGCCAGGACCTGGGGGCGCAGGAGCTTCAGGAAGCCGGGCCCAGGCTTCTTGAGTCCCCGAAAACCCTCGGCGGAGATGATCATATCAGGATCCAATTTATTTTCTACATCTGTAAACAAAGGCAGGTCGCTGTGCTCGGCCTTCCGCAGACGCAGCATGTAGGCCTCGGTTTCCAGGAGCTTTTGCCGGAGTTCCCCAGCCCAGCTCGGGAGCTTCTGTAGCAGGTCCTGGACCTGGCTCAGGCCGATGCTTGCCGAGTACATGCGGCGCATGCGGTCTGGGAGATTGTGGGCCTCATCGATGAGCAGAGCGTGGTGCTGGTCCTCCGTGGCGAAGAAGCGGTCCAGGCGGACGCGGGGGTCAAAGGCATGGTTGTAGTCCCCGATGATTACATCACAGTAGAGGGCGGCGTCGAGGCCCAGTTCGAAGGGGCAGAGCTTATGGCGCTGGCCTGCCTCCTGGAGCAGCTGTCGGCCGATTCGGGGCTGGGCCAGGACTTCGGCCAGGCCAGCTTGAAGATGCTGGTAGTAATGCTGGGCATAGGGGCAGAGACGGAGATCACAGTAGAGCTCCGGACAGAGGCAGATCTGTTCCTTGGCCGTGAGTGTCAGGCGGCGCAGGCTGAAGCGCTCCGCAGCTCTGCCTGGGCCCTGGCCCCCATCTTCGTCTCTATTTTTTTGATCTTCGCCAGGAAGGGCCAGGAGGTCGTCTAAGGCCTTTTCTGCGGCCAGGCGCGTGGAGGTCTTGGCCGTGAGGTAAAAGATGCGCTCGTGAAAGCCGCGGGCCAGGCCCTTCAGGGCGGGGTAGAGGCTGGAGATTGTCTTGCCAATACCGGTTGGGGCCTGGATGAGCAGGGGCTGGCGCTGGTGCAGCTGGCGGAGCTCCCACTCCATGAACTCACGCTGGCCTTCCCGGATTTCGGGGTAGGGGAAGCGGAGTTCCCGGAGGCCCTGATCGCGCTGCTGGAGGTAGAGGCGGTAGTTGTTGGCGAAGTCCAAGTAGGCCTGGCAGCTCTGGACAAAGAAGTCTTCCAGAGCCTCCCAATCGGCCCCTTCTTCGATGTGCAGAAGCTCCATATTCTCGGCTGAGAGATAGTCCAGGGCCAGGCTGAGGGGCTGTGATTCGGGACAGTCCAGGGTCTGGGAGCGCGTCTTGGGGCTCAGGGCGCGCACGGCCGGGGAGCGGGGCTGGCGGCCCTGTTCCAGGCCGTAGAGAAAGGCATATATACGGAGCTGGGCCCAGTGTAGCTTACGGCCCTGGGGATCCAGCTCGCGGATTGCCGCGGCCACGGTCTTGACCTCGGAGACCAGTATGTCCTGGCTGCGGCGGATGAGGAGGTCGGCGCGCCCACGGAGCTGCAGGCAGATCGGCCCCTGACTGAACTGGGCCTGGAGACTGTATTCGCTCTGGTATTCCTGGCCCATCAGACGCTGGTAGGCCGGCTTGTGTCCCGTGTAGACCAGGCGTTGGCCAGGTCCCGGGGCTTGGACCTCAGCCCCCAGCCCCTCCTGGCCCTGGCTCTGCAGGCGCTCCACGGCCTTAAAAAAAGTCTGGTGTAGCCGACTGCCCTGCAGGGCTTCCAGACCGCTGAATTGCAGGGGGGAAAGTCCGCCCTCGCGGTGCACATACTGGACCAGCTGACGGACAGAGATGCTGAGCAGCTGCTGTTCCTCAGCCATGCGGGGACTCCTGACAGAGGGGGAGCAGCTGAGCCGGACAGGCCAGCTGAATATGCCTTGGGTCCAGCTCCAGTTGCAGGCCGATCTGTCCTGCGGAGACATAGATTGTGGAGAAGGCCTGGGCGCTGCTGTCCAGGAAGGTGGGGAGCTGCTGCTTCATGGCAAAGGGCGAGCAGCCGCCGTGGACATAGCCCACCTGGGCCTTGAGCTCCGCGCTGGGAAGGAGGCTACAGGACTTTTGGCCCACGGCCGCCGCGAGGCGCTTGAGGTCCAACTGGGCAGGCCCGGGGACGATGGCGACGCAGAGCTGGCCCTGGCCAGCCTTACATACCAGGGTCTTAAAGACCTGCTCCGCCGGGACGCCGAGCTTGGCCGCCACGGTCAGGGCGTCCACTGGGCCGTCCCCCAGATCCAGCTGGTGGACCGCATAGGACAGGCCGCGCTGGTCTAAGTAACGCTGGGCATTGGTTTTTGCAGGTCGAGCTTTCTTGGCCATGATGTGGCTCCTTCCTCAACTTCGCTTTCAGCTCATTGTAGCACTAGGCCTGGAGGGGACAGAAAACGAGAAGGCAGGCTCCGCTAAGCGGACCTGCCTTCTCCCTGACTTGTGCTCCGTGGCCCTGTCTCAGGGGCTCTCAGGTATTTTAGCCTGTTGCAGCCTCAGAAGCGGGCCGAGGCGACGCTCGGGCGCTGGGGTGTACGGGCCCGTCCCTGGACGTACTCGTGCATGGCCTCAGCAGCGGTCTTACCTGCCCCCATGGCCAGGATAACGGTGGCCGCTCCGGTTACCGCGTCGCCGCCAGCGTAGACACCCTCGCGGGAGGTCTGGCCGTTGTCACGGGCCACAATACAGCCCCACTTGTTGACGTCCAGACCCTCTGTGGTGTTCTTGATCAGGGGGTTGGGGGAGGTGCCAATCGAGACAATGACCGTATCGATATCCAGGACAAATTCCGAGCCAGCGACGGCCACGGGACGTCTGCGGCCTGAGGCATCGGCCTCACCCAGTTCCATACGGATACACTCCATGCCAATGACCTGGCCTTTTTCATCACCCAGAATACGTACAGGGTTGCAGAGGTTCTGGAAGATGATCTCCTCCTCCTGGGCGTGGTGGATCTCTTCGCGGCGGGCGGGCATCTCTTCGAAGCCGCGGCGGTAGACGATGTAGACCTGCTCAGCGCCCAGGCGCTTGGCGGTGCGGGCCGCGTCCATGGCCACGTTGCCGCCGCCGATGACGGCCACGCTCTTGGAGGCGCGGATCGGGGTCTTATACTGGCGGTCATAGGCCTTCATGAGGTTGGCTCGGGTCAGGTACTCGTTGGCGGAGTACACGCCGATCAGCGACTCGCCCGGGATACCCATGAAGCTGGGAAGGCCGGCGCCCGTACCGATGAAGACGGCCTCATAGTGTTCCTCTTCAATGAGCTCGTCGATGGTCAGAATACGACCGATAACCATGTCCGTGATGACGCGGACACCCATGGCCTTCAGCGTATCGATTTCTTTCTGGACGATGACCTTGGGCAGGCGGAACTCGGGAATACCGTAGACTAGGACGCCGCCAGAGACATGGAAGGCCTCATAGACGGTGACATCGTAGCCGAGCTTAGCCATGTCCGCAGCGCAGGTCAGTCCGGCCGGACCTGAACCGATGATCGCCACCTTGTGGCCGTTGGGGCTGGGTTTCTTCACCTCTTCATCCAGGTTCTCACGGGCCCAGTCTGCAGCGAAGCGCTCCAGGCGGCCAATGCCCACGGCCTCACCTTTAATGGCGCGGACACAGCGTTCCTCACACTGGGTCTCCTGGGGGCAGACGCGGCCGCAGACGGCGGGCAGGGCGTTGGTTTCTTTAATCTTGTGGTAGGCTCCGGCGAAGTCCCCCTCAGCGATGCGCTCAATGAACTCCGGAATCTTGACCTGGACCGGGCAGCCCGAGACACAGGGCTTGTGCTTGCACTGCAGGCAGCGCTGGGCCTCTTCCTTGGCCATCTCCTCCGTGTAGCCCAGGGCCACCTCTTCGAAGTTCTTATTGCGGACCAGGGGTTCCTGCTCTGGCATGGGAGTCTTTTTGGGACTCATGTTACGCTTTTTTTTTGCGACTTTTTTCTCCCCCGGCTGGCTGCGGCCGATGCGGCAGACGTGGTCGTTGGCTTTCTGCTCCTCGTTCTTATAGAAAGAATTGCGCAGCATCAGCTCGTCAAAGTCCACCTCATGCCCGTCAAACTCAGGGCCATCGACGCAGGCGAACTTGATCTGCCCGCCGACGTTGACGCGGCAGCCGCCACACATGCCGGTGCCGTCAATCATGATCGGATTCAGGGAGACCAGGGTCTTAATGTTGTATTTGCGCGTAATTTCACTGACGAACTTCATCATGATGACCGGGCCGATGGCGATGACCAGGTCGTAGTCCTTACCGGACTGAATCAGGCTCTCAAGTTTGTTGGTGACAAAGCCCTGCTCCCCGTAACTGCCGTCGTCCGTTGTGATGTAGAGATTGTGGCTGACGGCCTTCATCTCCTCCTCCAGGATCACGATGTCCTTATTGCGGAAGCCGGCAATGATGTCGACCTGGGCGCCAAGATTGTAGAGGGCCTTGGCCGAGGGGTAGGCGATGGCGTTGCCCACGCCGCCGCCGATGACACAGGCCCGCTTGTAGCCTTCCAGCTCTGAGGCCTTGCCAAGGGGGCCGACGAAGTCGAGGATGGACTCTCCCACTTCTTTCTGGGCGAGGAGTTTTGTGGCCCCACCGACCGTCTGGAAGATGATCGTCACCGCCCCTGTTTCCACATTGGTATCGGCGATTGTCAGCGGTACGCGCTCGCCGTACTCATCGATACGGAACATGATGAACTGCCCGGCCTTGGCCCGTCTGGCAATCAGCGGGGCCTCGATGTCCATGCGCACGACCGAGTCATTGAGCTGGTCTTTGGCCAAAATTTTAAACATGTCTGCACTCCTTTGTGATTTTTTACGCGTGCATTATCTTTACGAAAATTCCGGCCGCTCCAGCAGACGAAGCGGAGCTTGTCCCGCTGGGCCTTGGCTTTCTCGGAAGAAATAATACAGACGAATGTATAAGGATAATATAGTGGATGATAAAAACAGCGTCAATATATAGATTAATTTATATCTGTATTTGGGTAAAAGTCGCGCCTCCAGAGCGCTTTTTCTGGCAGTCTGACGGCCCTTGCCAGCGGCCCCAAAATCATGCAAAATGCAAGCATTTGAAAGACAGTAGAGGAGTACAGACGTGGAACAGATCTGGTTTATTGTCAAGTGTATCATCCTGGGCATCATTGAGGGACTGACGGAGTTTCTTCCTGTCTCCTCGACGGGCCATCTCATCATCGGCGAGAAAATTCTGGGGCTGGATCCCGCGAGTCCTTTTATGACCAGCTTCTCGGTGATCATCCAGCTGGGGGCCATCCTGGCTGTGGTCTATCTTTTCTGGCCCAAAATCCTCCGCAAGTTATCCTCCTTTTTCCGCGGTGAAAAGGAGGGGCGGCGCTTCGTCCTCATCTGGCTGCTGGGCTGTGTGCCCGCCGCGGTCTTAGGCCTGGGCCTAGACGACCTGATTGAGGAGAAACTCTTTTCCGTGCCTACGGTCATCCTGGCCCTCGTCATCGGCGCCCTCCTGCTCCTCGGCCTGGAGCGTTTTTTTGCCAGCCGCCTGCATAAGCGCAGCACGGATGAAATCAGCAATAAGGACGCGCTGGTCATCGGCGCATGGCAGTGTCTGGCTCTCTGGCCGGGCTTCTCCCGTTCGGCTGCGACCATCATGGGCGCCTGGAATCGCGGCCTCCACTCCGCCCCTGCTGCGGAGTACTCCTTCTTCCTGGCCATCCCTGTCATGTTTGGAGCCAGTGGCCTGAAGCTGGTAAAAATGGACTTCAGCCAGATTCTTACCCATGAATATGTGGCCCTGCTTCTGGCCTTTCTGACGGCCTTCGTCACGGCCCTTCTGGTGGTCCGGGCCTTCATGAATTTTCTGCGCCGTCACAGCCTGGCCTCCTTTGCCTATTATCGTCTGGGCCTGGCCGCGCTGATGCTCGTCCTGCTGCTGGCCCGCGTGATCTGAGGCGCAGCGCAGCATAAAACGGGATTAAAAAGTCCCGCCCCTGGACGCAAACTGATCCTCGGGGCGGGACTTTTAGTGTTTGTCAGGAGGCTCTTAGACTGCGTAGTTGTCGAAGTAGCCCTGGATGAGGATGATGGGCGTGCCCTTGTCGCCAGAGCCGCTGGTCAGGTCGGAGAGCGAGCCCAGGAGGTCGGTCAGACGGCGCGGGGTCGTACCCTGACTGGCCATGTTGCCTTTCAGGTCGGCCTCCTTGTTGATGATGTGCTGCTTGATGGCCTCCTTCAGCTCCTCGCCCGAGAGCTCCTTGAAGTCGTTGTCGGCGAGGTACTTGAGCTTCAGCTCGTTGGGCAGGCCATCCAGACCCGGCGTGTAGGCAGGGGAGACCACGGGGTCAGCCAGTTCCCAGATGCCGCCGACGGGATCCTTGAAGGCACCGTCGCCGTAGATCATGACTTCGATCTGCTTGCCTGTCTCAGCCTGGAGCTTGGCCGCGAGGGCATCAACGAAGTCCTGGCACTGACGGGGGAAGAGCTTGACCATCTCCTCCGTGGCCTTGTTGCTGCCGAGCAGACCGTAGCGCTCATTGTAGCCCGAACCCTCAACGGAGCTGGTCAGGAGCTGGTCGAGGCTGTAGACCGTCTCGGCCCCGGCGGCCTTCAGCAGGCGCTCGCTGCGACGGCGGCTGTGAATGTCACAGTGCAGGACATGGGGGCTGTGCTTCAGGCTTTCGCGGACATCGTTGGCCAGGAAGATGCAGCACTGGCAGTCCTCCGCTTCAATGAGTTCACGGAAGTAACCGACGTAGTCAACGCCCGTGAAGACGTGGGTGTTGGCACCGAAGAGCTCGCGGTACTGGGCCTCAGTCAGGACGTCCGTCCAGGGGTTGATGCCGTGCTCGTCCAGCTGGTCCAGGCTGACCAGGGCGTTGCCGACCTCGTCCGTGGGGAAGGAGAGCTGGAGGTGAATCTTCTTCGCCCCGCGGGCAATGCCCTTAAGCAGGATGGAGAAGCGGTTGCGGCTGAGAATGGGGAAGACGAGGGAGAACTCACCGCCGGGGAACTTCTGGCGCACGTCGGCTGCGATCTGGTCCACGCTGGCGTAGTTGCCCTGGGCGCGGGCCACGACGGCCTCGGTGACGGTGACGATGTCCCGGTCATTCAAGCGGATGCCCTCCTCACGGGAGGCGCCCAGGACGGTGTCCGTGACGATCTGTACGAGGTCGTCGCCCTCACGGATGATGGGGGCGCGCAGACCGCGGGAGACGGTGCCACTAAATCTGGTCATACAACTTTCCTCTCTAGCTCCGAATCTGTGTTGGAGCCTCGGGTTCCAGGACTCAGCTGAGCCCCGAAACCATTGCTTATTGAACGGGAAAAGTATTGCAGAAAGCTCCGCCTCCTGCAATATAGTTCTGTGCTTTTTTCCGTTCATAACGAGTTTGGCCCCGTAGATCTTCACAATTTTTTTGCGCTTGACGAAAACTTCTCCAGACCCCTGTTCAGCGCTTCAAAACAAGAGTAGAATTGATGAAAATACCTGGAGGCGATGCGATATCTTCAGGTCTTATTTTGCGGTTTTACAAACTCTGTTTAAGTTTCTGCCCCAGCCCCGCCTGCGCTTTTGATCCTGTAGAGACCTGCGTTCCCAGCCTGCAAGAGCGCTGAAGCTCCGGATTTCTTTCCCATTTTCAGCTGTTTTTGGAGCTCTTTTTTTCGCTTAGCGGAAGACCTTATTTTGCGCGTCCCTGGGTCCCAGGCAGTGCGGGTCCAGTCCCCCCAAATCGACGACGGCGTAGGCCTCATCCATGAGCAGTTGGGCCGCCCGGGCGGAGCGCCGACCCGAGGCACAGTGCAGCAAGTAGAGCCGCCCCTCACGGAGGGGACGCCGACCGGCCTGGAGCTGAGAGAGGGGGAAGAGGCGGGCCTCGGCCAGGTGCTCCTGGGCGTATTCTTCGGCCTCACGGACATCCAGAATTTCCACATCCGCTTCGATTAGTCCCGGCAGGCGCAGCCCCTCGGCCATGGGCAGGCGCAGCGGGGCCTGGGCCTTCAGGGCCTGGGCGTACGTCACGGGCAGCTGGGGGGGCAGGGAGCGGGTGGCGATGCCGGGCCCCAGTCCCCAGAAAAATTGGCCGGGGCTCAGTTCCAGCTGACTTCCTGGATGAAAGTCATAGGGGACTAAGTCGCTTTTTGCTTCTCCGACAGGCGGGTGGCAGCCGTCTTGAGGGGCCCAATTCAGGCGGCAGAGCTCTACGGGGGCCCCGTGTTCCTGCTTTGGTCCGGAGCTGATCTGGGCCAGGGCGCGTTCCAGGTCCCGGCGGTCACTGGCCCCCTCCTGGGGCGGCCAGGGTCCAGAGCTGCCCAGGTGCCGCAGGGCCCAGACCCCAGCTGTACACGGCCAGAGCCACTGGTACAGAGCTTTTTCGCGCAGCATCGCTTCCATGGGCTATCCTTTCTGCAAGTCATTTCGATGGGAGTCGCTTTGTCCCTTCCAACGAAAAGGCCTGGGCTGTCCTATGGACCGCCCAGGCCGTAACTGTGGGGCTAGGTTCACCCGCCAGGCTGCCTGGCGCTGGCCGGGCGGATATCAGTTCTCGCTGTCAACGGCCTCGTCTGCCAGGGCTGCGCCGATGATGCCAGCATCGTTGCCGAGTGTGGCGCTGACGATGCGGGTCTTCTGCTGGCTAAAGGAGAAGAGTTGCTTATGGACCTCCTCGCGCAGCGGGCCCAGGAGGTACTCTCCCTCGTGGGAGATGCCGCCGCCAATCAGCAGGATTTCCGGTTCCAGGGAGTTGATGATATTGCCGAGGCCGATGGCGAGGGTGTGAATATAACTCTCGATGACGCTCTCTCCGCCGGCGTCGCCCGCGCGCTTGGCATCGAAGGCCGTGCGGCCGGAGACGTTGCCGAGGCTGTTATTGCAGAGTTTCCACATCAGGGTCTCTGGGTGGTTGCGCATGTAGGCCTGGGTGCTGTGGATGAGGCCAGTGGCCGAAGCATAGGTCTCAAAACAGCCCCGCTTGCCACAGCTGCAGGCCCGGCCGTCCATGTCGATGACCATGTGACCCAGCTCAGCGCCCGCGAAGGCGTAGCCTGTCAGAATTTTGCCATCAATAATGATACCCCCGCCGATGCCTGTACCGAGGGTGATGGCGACCAGGGATGAGGCCCCCCGTCCGCCGCCTGCAATATACTCGCCATAGGCCGCCGCATTGGCGTCGTTGACGAGGTGCACCGGGCGGTTGAAGCGGCGGCGACAGAGTTCGGCCAGCGGGGTGTTGCGGAAGTGCAGATGATTCGCGAAGAGCACCACGCCGTTCTGTATGTCCACCACCCCAGGGGAGCCGATGCCGATGGCCTGAATGTCTTCTGGCTGCAGGCCCTCGCCCGAGAGCAGGGCCGTGACCACGTCGTAGATGGTGTCGACGATGCGCTCCGGATCGCCGTCCCTGGGCGTAGACACGCTCTTCTTCACATAGAGTTTACCCTTCTCATCCACCAGACCGGCGACGGTATTTGTACCGCCCAGATCCACACCAATGTAACGCCGCATAGGTCTCCGTCCTTCCTCCTGGGGAGTTCTCAGCCCAGGTTTCCACATCGTTTCAGCTGAGTCTATATTTTATCATGATCCAAACGCCGAGGTGGAGCTGGGCGGCTGCTATAATCGGCTTAGACCTGTGCAAGCAGAATTGCTGCAGGAGGGAGAGGAGGAGCTTTGCGGTGGCAAAAACTGAGCGAAAGACAGGCCTGGGGCCCAGGGCTACAGAACGTCGGCGGCGGCTGGAGCTGAGGCTTGTACTAGTCATGCAAGAACGGTACTGTCTGGCCCATCATCAGGGGCAGGAGGACTGGCCCTGGCAGGGGCGCGGCTACCGGCTCTGTCCCCACTGTCAAGAGGCCGCCCGCCGCCTGCTTCGGCAGACCCAGCACTGTCGCTATATGGGGCAGAAGACCTTCTGCCACAACTGTCCCCGACCCTGCCACCGCCCGGACGAGGAGACAAGGGCCATGATGCGCTACAGCGGGCCCCGTCTGTTTCTACGCCATCCAGGTCTCGGCCTGGCCCATCTCTACTACCTGCTGCGGGCCCGCCTGAGTGGGGCGCAGGGACGGCGGCCTGAAGCTAAAAAGGAGTAGAATAATCCTGATTTGAAGCCCTGCAGGGAGCGGCTGTTCTAGCCTTCTTTTATCTGCTAGAAGAACTCTTCCCGGCGGAAGACAGAAAGGAGTAGAGGATGGCAACATATAGGGATTTGGTGATTGTAGGAGCGGGCCCAGCTGGTGTCTCTGCGGCCCTTTATGCCCGGGCCAGAGGCATTGATCTCTGCCTGCTTGAGGCGGGGCAGGTCGGCGGGCTGGCGGCCCAGGTCTCGCGCCTCAGCCACTACACGGGTCTGGTCGTGGACGAAGCAGGGAAGGACTTCGCCCAGCGTCTCAGTCAGCAGCTGGAGCAGGCCGCCGTCCCCCTCCTCCATGAACGGGCGGAAGCGCTGCGTCTGGACGAGGATGGGACCAAGGTCCTGACCCTGGCCTCCGGTCAGGAGCTCCGTTGCCGGGCTCTGATTCTGGCGATGGGTTCCGTGCCCAAGAAGCATCCGCTGGCCGCCGGTAAGGACTGTTTTAGCCACTGGGCGGGGGCCAATGAGGATTTGGAGGACAGCCGGGTCTTCGTCCTGGGCGGTTCGGACGGGGCAATTAAGGAAGCCCTCTATCTGGCGCGAAGGGCCCAGGCTGTGGACGTGATTCAGATCGCCCCGAGCCTCCTCTGTGTGCCGGAGTTCCAGGCGGAGCTGGAGGCCCGGAACAATATCCAGGTCCACCTGGGGGCGGACTTAGTGGCCGTCTCCTCGGCGGAGCACTTTGACCTGGAGTGGTTGGAAATCCGTGAGGCGGATGGCCAGCTGCGGCGTTATACTGCGGAGGGACAGAAATTACATATCTACACGCATATTGGGCAGTCTGGGGCGGGCGGCCTCCTGGAGGGCCTGCTGCCCCTGGAAGATGGTTTTGTCCAAGCTCCAGTGGAGACGGGACTGGCAGGAGTCTATGTAGCAGGGGACCTGCGGGTGAAGCCTATACGCCAGATTGCCACGGCCGTGGCGGAGGGCTGCGAGGCGGGTATTAAAGCCAGCCAGTACCTGCGGCAGAGCGCTACCTCCTGAGTCCTGGCCCTTGACAGAGCCCAGGACCCTAAATATACTTATAAAGTCTTGGGCTCGTAGCTCAGTCTGGGAGAGCGCCGCGTTCGCATCGCGGAGGTCGAGGGTTCGAGCCCCTTCGGGTCCACCAAGTCAGCACCGCAGTTCAGATACCCCGGGTATCGGACGGCGGTGCTTTTATTTTTACTGAGCACTTTATATTTTAGAAGCTGACTGAAGGGGCCTGGCCGCCCGTTCCTGCTGCTGCGGACTACGGCTTCTCTTCCCCCTCATTTTGCCTGATCTGTTCATAGCCAAGTCCCCAGATGTGCATCTGCTCGATGATTGCTCCTGAGGAGGACTAGCTTCCCGACTCCAGGTAGCGGCGCTGGAAGAGGCGGAGGCGGCGGTACTGCCCAGGGCCCAGAGAGAGCTTGCGCCCCCGACCTGTGAGGAGCTCCGCCTCGCGCAGTTCTTTCAGGGCCCGTTCCAAACTTTTGGGATGGAGTCCCAGCTCGGCAGAGAGGTGTTCTCGGGGCATGGCCAGATGGAGCTGGTACTGCTGACAGCGCTCCTCTATTCGCCGCTTGGAAGGTGTAATCTTGTAGGGTAGTTGTACGCGCACCGTAGAATTTGAGCTACCATCAAGGTTTGAGAGTCGCGTGGTCTTGTGCGCCCCTGGGAAGCACAGCATCGCTAGTACAGCCGCAGAAGATTAGCCGTCTTTTACTTTTTTGCGCTTCTTTAGAATGCGGATTAAGAAAGCTGTAGTGATTGCAATGCAGTCAATACCGGGGAGAAAGGAGAAGGGAATGATTGATGTTCCTCTGCACGTGAGCGTGCCAGGAAGTCTTCAGGAGAGGTATTCAAACTTGGCCGAGAACAGCGGTCGGACAGTGTCTTATTACGTGAAAGAAGCCCTTGATAGAGCGATAAATCAGCTCGAATATGAATGCGCTTTGCTGAAGGATGTGGAAGATCTGAAAGCGGGCAGGCTGGAAAGCTATTCTTTGGAAGAAATGGAGCGGATGCTTGAGCCTTGAGGTCTCGAAGAAGGTCGGCAAAAAGTAGTAATTCTTGCCGTTGATGTAGCCCAACGTAGCAAGGTCTATCGCGCTTGAGCGTGGCGTTTGGGACTCGCGTAATCTTGTAGCTAAAGTCCAGCCCCTTTACAGCCCAGGGCCCCGCTTCCAAGAAAATTTTAAAAATTTCGCCTTTTCCCCCTTGCAAAAGCTAAGATGGCCTGCTATACTGTAAAAGTTCCTGCGGGAATGGCGGAATTGGCAGACGCGCTAGTTTCAGGTATTAGTGATCGTACGATCATGCAGGTTCAAGTCCTGTTTCCCGCACCAGATGAGAAGCGGCTCTGAATTGGTTCAGAGCCGCTTCTTTTTTACTCCGCCGCAGTTCCAGGCCAGTTCCTGCCAGTATCAAGGCTATAAAAAAGAGGCCTGGTCCCAGTTGGGCAGCAGACCTCTCAGCAACTTGCGCAGTCCAGCCTAGGCCTCCGCCGACTTGCCTGCATCCAGGAGCTGTTGGGCGTAGGCGGCTAGGGCGATCTGCTGGCGCAGGCTGAGCTCACGCATCATGGCCATGACCTCGTCCATCAGGGGCGTGGACGGCTCAGTGTAGGTCTTACCCACGCCGAGGAGCTCGTCTACAGTCGTGTCCAGAACCTCCGCATAGCGCTGCAACTTCTTCGGGGTAACCTGATTGAGCCCCGCCTCCACCTTATAAATGGTCGCGTAGGTCTTGTAGCCCAGGGCCTCAGCCAGGTCCTGCTGCTTCCAGCCCTTGCGACGTCGATAATAGCGAATGCGCTCACCAATAGTGTCCATGATTAATCCTCCATATGAGCTCAGTATAGCATTTTTGTGAGCATCAGCAAAAGTTTATTATAAAAATCCATGGTGAAATATCTTTGATATTTATTTTTCCTACTTAATTCGATCCGCCATATGTTGGGAGAGCCACTGGTCCAGACTCTGGGCCCCGCCAGGCGTGGCCTCGAAGGGGAGGAGATAGGCCTGATTTGCCGTGGCATAGAGGTAATAGGCCTCGGAGCGGCGGTAGGCGGCGTGGATTTCGGTCCAGGGGAAGAAGGCCAGCTCACGGCGCAGGTCCTCATAGGAGAGGACGCGCAGGCCCTCCTCCTCCAGACTCAGGCGATAGGCGGGCTGTCCCTCGTCGGGGAAGGTGGACGCGCTGCGGCGGACCATGGCCTGGAAACTCAGGAAGTAGACCGCGGGCAGGAGCAGACCCACCAGGCAGAGTACGGCCGCGAGCAGCCAGGCCCCCTGGGTCTGGCGGCCCAGGACGGCGACCAGCAGGGCGAAGCCGAGCATCAGAGCGGAAAAGATCAGGGGGGACTGCCAGCGCTTATGCAGGCGAAAGGTGTTGAAGTAGGCGAATTCCCGGAAGGCCTGGCGGCTCATACGGACGGGGATGATCAGCGATCTCTTCTCGGACATGTGGCACCTCATTTTGGGGACTGGGCTGGGGCGGTCTCTTCTGCGTGTTATTATAAGCGCTAATGATTATAAAATGAGAAGAAGGAAGGAACTGAGATCATGGCCACGAGGATGGGGCAGGCTGCCAGGTCCCAGCTGCATCTGACGCGTAGCCTGGCCTCTCAAGTGCTCCCCGCAATGCTTGGCATGCTGGCTGTTTCCTGCTACATCATGGCGGACACCTGGTTCATTGCGGCGGCCCTGGGAAATACGGGACTGGCTTCCCTGAATATTGCGATTCCCTTTTTCAGCTTTATGGAGGGCCTGAGTCTGATGCTCGGCATGTCCTGCGGCACGGCCCTGAGTCTGAATCTGGCGGGAGGCAAGCGGCTGGAGGCCCAGCGGAGCCTCTATTCGAGTCTCGTACTTGCGGCCCTGCTGACGGTGGGCCAAATGCTGCTGGGGCTCTGGATGCCTGAGGGCCTGCTGCGGCTGCTGGGCGCGGACGCTGTGACCCTGTCTGGGGCCCGTGTCTACGCGCGGACGCTCTGCCTCTTTGCCCCGGCCTTTGTGCTGAATGAGCTGCTGGCCGCCTGTCTGCGCAATCAGAACCGGCCGAAGCGGGCCATGGCTGGCATGCTGACAGCCAGTGCGAGCAATATTGTGCTCGACTATGTCTTTCTTTTTCCTCTGGGGCTGGGGATGTTTGGTGCGGCCCTAGCCACTGGCCTGGCAAGCGCCCTGGCCTGCCTGCTGCAGCTGGGCCCCTTCCTGCGCCGTGAACTGCTGGAAGCCCGGGGCCCGCTCCTGTCCCCGCGAGAACTGTGGCGGCAGGTCAGCTTGGGGCAGGCCAGCCTCGTTATTGAGTGGGCCAACGGGATTGTGCTTGTGGTTTTCAATATCCTGGTGCTGCGCGCGGGGGGCCGTGTGGCCCTCGCGGCCTACGGTATTGTGACCAACGTGAGTATCGTGCTTATCGCCCTGTTTACGGGCGGGAGCCGCGGGGCTCAGGCGGTGCTGAGCCAGGCCTACGGCCGGGGGCAGACAGAGCAGCTCCGTCACTATCTGCGGCAGCTTCTCCTATTCTTTGCCATGCTGAGTCTGCTGGCCCTCGCCCTGGTCTACGTGTGGACGGGCGGACTTGTCGCCCTGTTTAACCGTGAGGACAATGTGGAATTGGGAAATTTGGCGGCTGAGGGGCTCAGGCTCTATTTGCTCCACCTGCCCTTTTCGGCCCTGAATATAGTCCTGGCCCAGGCCCTGGCGGCCTGTGCCCGTCCGGCCCCAGGCCGGCATATCGCCCTGCTCCGCGCCCTCGTCCTACTGCTGCCCCTGGCCCTGGTCCTGGCCCAGCTCTTCGGCCTGCGGGGCATCTGGCTGAGTGTGCCGATTTGTGAGCTCCTCGTTGCGGCCTATGCCCTGGTCGCCTGGCGGAGAAACCTGGCCCAGCCGCTGAGGGCTGAGCTCTAGTGAGGAAAATGGAGGTCTTGGAATGGAGGCGAGGCAGAGCGTGCTTTTAGATGACATGCTGCGTGGGGTGGAACTCTGCATCTTTGATGTGGATGGGACGCTGCTGGATTCCATGCCCTTTTGGCGGGAACTGGATGAACGCTTCCTGGCCTCGCGGGGCCTGGAGGGGACGGCGGACTATTATGAGGCCCTGCGCCACCTGCGCCTGGCGGAGGCGGCTGAGTACACCAGGACTTATTACCACTTAGAGGAGAGTCGGGAGTCCATCATTGGGGCCTGGATGGGCCTGGCCCGCTCCGCCTTCGCGGGGGAGATTGGGCTGAAGCCGGGGGTGCTGGAGATCCTGGCGGAGCTCAGACGCCGTGGCCTGACCTGCTGCGTGCTGACGGCGAATGAGCGGGCCCTGGTGGACCTGGCCTTCGCCCGCCATGGGATTGCGGACTATTTTAGGCACTGCTATATCGCCTCGGAGGAGGCCTGGCCGAAGACCGAGGCCGAGCTCTGGCGGAGCCTGGTGGAGCGGGAGGGGCGAGAGCTCGGGGCCTGCCTGGTCTTCGAGGACTCGCTCTACTCCCTGCGTGCGGCCCAGCGGGCGGGGCTGCGGGTGGCGGCGATTTATGAGGCCAGCGCCGAGGCGACATGGGCCCAGGTCTGTGCCGAGGCGGACTGGAGCTTTGTGGACTACCGGGAGCTCATGCTACAAGCGCCTTGTCCTGGAAGTCCGAGTCAGCTATAATGCCCTCGATAGGGAGTAACCACCACCGATCGGAAAACGGTGGGGATATGAGCCAACAACCGGAGTGATCCTGGTCCATATCACGGAGCGTGAGACTATCAGCCCGCGGCTGAGGGTCTCATTTTTTTATCCCTCGATGCTGTAGTAAGAATTAAGGAATGGAGCGCGTATGGACGGACAAGAGAAGCAGGGGCTGGACCTGAAGAAGCAGCCCTACATGGGAAGTCTGGAGGAGCTCTGCCGGGAGCTGGGAGCGGATCTGGACCAGGGTCTGGACAGCGAGGAGCTGAACCGGCGGCGGGAGCTGTATGGGGCCAACCGACTTGAGGCCGAGGAGAAGGAGCCGCTCTGGCACAAATTTCTGATGCAGTTCGCGGACTTCATGGTCCTCATTCTGATTGTGGCCTCCCTGATTTCGGCGGCCCTCGGAGACTGGATTGAGTCCGTGGTGATTCTGGCCATTGTGGTCGTCAATGCCATCCTGGGCGTCTACCAGGAGGGGCAGGCGGAGAAGGCCATCGAGGCCCTGCAAAAACTCTCGTCGCCGCGGGCCCGCGTGCTGCGCGGCGGACGGCAGGAATTGGTGGATTCTGAGGATCTGGTGCCTGGCGACGTGGTCCTCCTGGAGGCGGGGGACATTGTGCCTGCGGATCTCCGCCTGCTTGAGTCCGTCAACCTCAAGGTGGAGGAAGCCTCGCTGACGGGAGAATCGGTGCCCGTGGAGAAGGACGCAGGCTTTGAAACCCTGGAGGATGTGGCCCTGGCGGACCGTGCGAACATGCTGTTCAGCTCCACTTCTGTGACCTACGGTCGGGCCCGGGCAGTGGTTACGGGGACGGGGGCGGACACGGAGATTGGCCGCATCGCCAGCCGCCTGAAGGGAATTCAGAATGAGGCCACTCCGCTGCAGGAGAATCTTAATAAGCTGGGGAAGGTCCTGGGTCTCATCTGCCTCCTCGTCTGCGCCATTGTCTTCATCGTCGGTGTGCTGCGCGGTGGGGAACTGCTCAATACCTTCATGATTGCGGTCTCGCTGGCCGTGGCGGCCATCCCTGAGGGCCTGCAGGTGGTGGTGACCATCGTCCTGGCCCTGGGTATGAAGCGTATGGCGGACGAACACGCCATTGTCAAGCGTCTGCTGGCCGTGGAGACCCTCGGATCCGTGGACACAATCTGCTCGGATAAGACTGGGACGCTGACCCAGAATGAGATGACGGTCAAGCGTATCTGGGCGGGCTCAGAGGCCTATCGTGTGACGGGTGTAGGCTATGAGAATAATGGACAGTTGGAGACGGATGCGGGGCCTGTGGGCCAGCTCAGTCCCGCTTTGAAGCGGCTCTTTGACATCGCCACACTCTGCAATGACGCCCTCTTGCAGCCCGGGGACCAGGGCAAACTGCAGGTCCTGGGCGACCCCACGGAGGCCGCCATGCTGACAGCGGCGGCCAAGGGTGGCGTGCGCCGTGAAGAACTTCTGGACGAACACAGCAAGCGTGCGGAGCTGCCCTTCGATTCTGAGCGCAAGATGATGACCGTCTTCTATGACGGCTACGCTGAGGCTCCCTGCCTCTCCTTTACCAAGGGCGCCCCGGATATTGTCCTTGCCAGGTCCACACACTATATGGATTCTGAGGGCCAGCAGCGGCCTCTGACGGAGGAGCTGCGCCAGGAGATTCTGGGGCGCAACAGCGCCTATGCCCAGGAGGCCCTCCGTGTTCTGGGCTTTGCCTACCGCGCCCATCAGCAGGCAGAGCTGGCTGAGGCCGAGCAGGGACTCTGCTTTGTTGGTCTGATGGGCATGATTGACCCGGCCCGGCCCGAGGCCAAGGCGGCCATTGAGGTCTGCCGCGTGGCGGGCATACGGCCCGTGATGATCACGGGCGACCACAAGGAGACAGCCTGGGCCATCGCCAAGGACCTGAAGCTGATGCACGATGGGGATGGGGCGCTCTCCGGCTCGGACCTCGACCAGCTGAGTGACGAAGAACTGCGCCAGGTTGTGGAGCATACGGCGGTCTTCGCCCGCGTTTCTCCGGAGCACAAGGTGCGCATCGTCTCGGCCCTGCGCGATCAGGGCCACATCGCCTCGATGACGGGAGATGGTGTCAATGACGCCCCCGCACTGAAACAGGCCGACATCGGTGTGGCCATGGGTATTACGGGCACCGAGGTGGCCAAGGGCGCGGCGGACATGATTCTGACGGACGACAACTTCGCGACCATCGTCCATGCGGTGGAGCAGGGACGCGTGATTTTTGCCAATATCCGCAAGTTTGTCTCCTTCCTGCTCTCCTGCAATGTGGGTGAAATTCTGGTCATCTTCCTGATCAGCATGATTATGGGCCCGGCCTACTCCCCCCTGGTTGCCATACAGCTGCTCTGGCTGAACCTGGTTACGGACAGTTTCCCCGCCCTGGCCCTGGGTCGCGAGCGGGCCGAGTCCGGGGTCATGCTCCAGCCTCCACGGTCTAAGTCGGAAAATATCATCAACCGCGACATGATTTGGAGCATTGCGGTCCAGGCCGTGGCCATTTTCGTGGCGATCTTTTCGGCCTTCCAGCTGGGGCGCTACTTCTTCCCGGATATTCAGCAGGCCTTCGACCAGGCCAATCCCCATGTCATGCTCGCCCCCCAGGACCAGCTGGCCCCCTATTTCAGCTTCCTGCCTCTGGCGGGTTTCGTGCCCTCCCATGGGGCGCGGACCTTCGCCTTCGTGGCCCTGATCTGTGCGGAGCTGCTGCGGGCCTATTCCAGCCGTTCGGAACGTCAGAGTGTCTTCCGCCAGGGCATCTTCAGCAACCGCAGCATGGTCTATGCCACCCTCGTCTCGCTGGGCCTTCTGCTGCTGGTGATCTACGTGCCCTTCCTCGATGTCGTCTTTATGACAGTTTCGCTCTCGCCCCTGCACTGGCTCTGCATCCTGCCCTGCGCCCTCCTGCCCTTCGTAGTGGGAGAGGTCTTTAAGGCCGTCTACTACCGCCGTGAACGTCAGCAGGGCTGAGGCCCTCCCGGATAGGCCCTCCCGAGCCTAAGCCCAGGGCTAGGGTCCCAGGGGAAAACAGTCCTCGCTCAGGCCTTGGCAGCTCCGTCGGACAGGCTCTAGGACCTCCTCCCGAAGACGAAGTCAGAATAGACGAAGACCCCAGTTCAGCAGCGCTGAGCTGGGGTCTTGAATATCCGGCGGCGATTTTGCTCTTTATCTGGCGGAAAATGCAGTTACTCTGGCAGTTTTTTTCAGGGGGTCAGGGTGTAGAATTGCCTATGCAATCCTCGGAGCTCGGCCAAGCTCTCGGGATTGGCGGCCGCCAGGACCTCCAGGTTAGCCCGCTGGCCCAAGGGCTGGCCGTCGGCGGCGACGAGGAGGGCACCGGCCTCCTCAATGATCAGCTCCGCTGCGGCGTAGTCCCAGGCCTGGAGGCGCTTGCCATAGTAGGCCTGGATCTGGCCCGCCGCCAGCATGCAGAGGCCCAGGGAGGCGCAGCCCAGGATGCGCAGGCCCAGGCAGTGGTCGGCGATGAGGTCGGCGAAGCGGCTGGCTTCGCGCCGTGATTCGGGAATGTAGCTTCCGAGGTCCGCACAGCAGAGTCCCTGGGAGAGGCCGCCTTCGCGGCTTTTCAGGGGCTGGCCGTTGCGGTAGGCACCCTGGCCCTTCTGGGCTTCGTAGAGCTGATCTAGGTAGGGATTGTAGACCCAGGCGGCGAGGGGACGGCCCCCCTCGCAGTAGGCCAGGGAGATGGCACTGCACTGGAGATCGAAGATGAAATTGCTCGTGCCGTCGATGGGGTCGAGGAGAAAGCAGGCCCCTGGCAGGGGGAGATGCTGGCCCTCTTCGTCCTCCTCACCCACACAGGCGACTGTCGGGTAGAGGGCCCGAAGCTGGCGAAAAATCTCAGCCTGCACGTGGAGGTCCGAGCTGGTGACGAAGTTGGCATGCCCCTCCTTGCTCTCAATCTCTTGGGGCCGCTCCAAGAGGAAGGACCTAAGGGCACGGAGGATCTGGGGAATGGGGGAAAAGTCCATGGGATGGCTCCTTTCTGTCCCCCTATTATATAGAGTAACGTAGTGTTTTTTGAGTAGTGAAGAAAAAATAAATTTTTAACATTTGTGAAAGGAATAAAAATAATGAAAATATTGCATACAGCCGATTGGCATCTGGGGCGGCGTCTGAAGCACTGGGAGCTCCTGGACGAGCAGCGCCTCTTCTTGGACCAGCTCCTGGCGACTCTGGAGCGAGAAGGCGTGGAGCTCCTCCTCATTGCGGGCGACTTCTTCGACCGGAGCCAGCCCGGACCTGAGGCCCTGGACCTGGCTAGGGACTTCTTCTCCCGCCTCGCCCAGCTGGACTGCCAGACGGTCCTAATCGCTGGCAACCACGACAGCCCTGAACTCCTCTCCTTCGCCTCCGTCTATGCCCGAGACCAGGGCCTCCACATCCGCTCCAAGCTGGATGACTTTCGCCAGCCCCTGAGCTTCGGAAGTGGGGACGAGCGAGTCCATTGCTACGCCCTGCCCTACCTGCGCCGGGGGGACATCGAAGAGGAGCTGGGTCAGAGCTTTGCCTCCTTCGACGAGGCCTTCTCTGCCATCCTGGCGGAACTGGACCTGAGCCTAGAGGGGCCAAAAGTCCTTCTCGCCCACCAGTTCGTCGCCGGCGCAGAGCTCTCCGAGTCCGAGCGCAGCACATCTGTCGGCACAGCTCAGGCCCTGTCTCGGGAGCTTTTTCGCGACTTTTCCTACTGCGCCCTGGGCCACCTCCACCGGCCCCAGAGTCTGGGCCCAGAGGACTGGCGGCTCCGCTATGCGGGCTCGCCCCTGGCCTATTCGCTCTCCGAGGCGGGGCAGGAGAAGTCCTGGACCCTCTTTCGCTCCGAAGGCGGCCAGCTCCGGGATTTTTATCTCTTACCCATCCAGGCCAGGCGCCAAGTCCAGCGCCTGCAGGGGACGGCGGAGGAGGTCTTGGACCTGGGCCGCCGCCTCCAGGCAGGGGAGCGGCAAATGGGGCCCCGTGGCGCGGTCTACAACCTGGATGACTACTACTTCATCGACTTGGAGCTGGGGGAGGGCCCCAGGCTCGAAGCCCGACAGCTGGCCCAGATTTTTCCCCGCTTCCTGGGCCTGAGACAGCTGGGGCTGGGCCCTCAGTCAGAGCAGTACCACGCGGCCCCAGCCGAGCTGGAGACCCAGAGCCCTTGGGAACTCTGTCAGCAGCTCTATCGGCAAAAGTCCGATTCCGACCTAGACGACTGGAGCCGTCATTACGTCCAGCAGCTGCTTAAGAGCGCCCTCGAGGAGGTAGAAGTATGAGACCAGTAGAGCTTACGATGCGGGCCTTCGGCCCCTTCGTGGAGGAGACACAGCTGGACTTCCGGAGCCTGCAGCCCGATGAAGTACTCCTGATCAGCGGGGTGACGGGGGCGGGGAAGACCAGTATTTTTGACGCCATCTGCTACGCCCTCTACGGCCAGGCCTCGGGCCAGGAGCGCGAGCGGCGCATGCTCCGCTCCTCCCAGGCCAGACTCGAGGAGCCTACCGAGGTAGAATTTTCCTTCACCCACGGTGGACAGACCTACCGCATCCGACGCCGCATGGCGGGCCTGCAGCCCAAGCGCCGGGGGGATGGCCTGCGCGAGAGCCCGGAGGAGGTCACCCTCTACCGCGGCGACCAGGCCCTGGCCAAGAGCAGCCGCGACTGCCAGCGGGCCGTTGAGGAGCTGCTGGGCCTGACTGCGGCTCAGTTCACCCGCTGTCTCATGCTGCCCCAGGGCGCCTTCGTCCGCCTGCTCAGCAGCAAAGACCGCGAGGAACGCAAGGCCATGCTGCGGCAGATTTTTAATACCAGAGTTTTCGAGCGCTTCGAGAAGAAGCTGAACGAAGCTTACAAGCTGGAGAAGGAGGGACTTGTGCAGTGGCGCAGGGCGGGGGAGGCCCTCTTCGAGAAGCTGCCTCTCAGCGAAGAGGACAGAGACTATTGGAGACCGCGCTGGGAGCCCGAGGGGGAGAAGCTCGGGGCCCTGCTGCGGCAGGAGCTGGAGGAACAGGCCCAGACGCTGAAGGAGGAGACGGCGACGCTGAGGCATCTGGAAGAAGAACTGCCGCGCTTGCTGGAGCTCCAAGCGAGCCTGGGGGAGCTCGTAAAAATCCAGGAGGCCTGGCTTCAGGAGCAGGAGGAATGGCCGAAACTGGAGCGGAGCTTGGAGGAGCGTCGGGCCCGATTCCACGAGCTGCAGGCCCAGGAGGCCCAGTGGGAGGAAGGGCGAAAGCAGCTCCTTAGTCTGGAGACGGAGCTCCAAAACTACGTACTAGTCCGAGAGCGCCAAGAAGAACTGAAGGGCCTAGAGCGGCTTCTGGCCCAGGCTCGAGCCTGTGAAGGGAGGGCCCAGGACCAGGCTGAGGCCTGTCGCCAGAGTCTGGAGCACCAGCGCTTGGAGGCCAGCCAGCTGCGAGCTAAGTTGGAGCAGCAAGAGGATCTGGCTGCCCAGCAAGAGCGCCTGGGCCAGCGTCGGCAGGGCCTAGAGGAGCTGCTGCGGCTCCTGGCGGCCTGGGAGGAGCAGGGTCAAGCCTGCTTGAGCTCGTACCAGAGCCTGAGCCACCAAGAGGCGGAGTTACAAGATTTGGCAAGCGTACACGAGACGCTCTATCAGGCCCTGCTTCGGGGCCAGGCCCAGGTCCTGGCCCAGGGCCTAGAGCAGGGCCAGCCCTGCCCGGTCTGTGGGTCCCGGGAACATCCCAAGCCCGCCCGCAGTAGGGCTGAGACACCCAGCGAGGAGGAGGTCGAAGCGGCCCGCCGCTGCGTGGAGGACTTCCAGGCCAAGCTACAAAAGAAACGCGAGACCTGGGCGGCGGAGGAGGCCAGAAGAAAGCAGCTGCGAGACGACTATGTCCGCAGTTGGGGCCGGCTCGGCCTGGGCCCCGCCCTGGAAGTGGAGGAATCACTGTCGGAGATCCGAGAGCGACATCAGGAGCTGCTGCAAGCTGCCCTTCAGGAGCTCCGAGAAGCCCAGGAGGCGCTGCGTGCAGAGCTCGCCAAGCGCCAGACCTGGCAGGCCCGCCATGCGGAGCTAGAAGCTCTGCAGGCGGAACTTAGCGCCGAGCGCGAGCAACTCTTGCAGGCCCAGCAGCAAGCAGCCCAGGATCGGAGTCGACTGGAGGCTGATTTGGAGGCCAAGACCAAGGCCCTAGCCGAGCTTCAGGCCAAGTTCTCTTGGCCCTCTTACGAGGAGGCCCAGGCCGAGCAGGCCAGGCTGCGGCAGGCGGAGGAGGCCTACAAGCAGGCGCTTGAGGCGGCCAGGAGGGAGCAAGAAGCTCGGAGCCTGGACGCTAGGGCTGCTCGGACGAGGCAAGAAGAACGGGCCAGGACCTATAAGGAGACCTGGGCGCAGTGCCAAGCCCTCCTCGAGTGCCCTGAGCCCAGCTTCGCCAGTCGTGGGATGGAGGAGAAAGTACGCGAAATCCTGGGCCCCGCGCCAGAGTTAGGCTCCCTGGAAGACTGCCGAGGGCGAATCCAAGGCCTTGCACGTGCTCAGAACTTCTTGACAGGGATCATCGGGCGGGACCGGGTGATCATCGAGAAGCTGAGGCTCAAGCAGCAAGAGGGCCTCTACCG
>JAEWGG010000018.1 GCA_023388435.1 Bacillota bacterium
CCTACATTAAGGTGGACGGCGAGAAGCTGCAGCTGACGGACAAGGACGGAAAGGTCCAGGAGGAGGCCAGCTACGAGGCCAAGGGCTTCAATTTTGAGAGCCACGGGGACCACGCCCACGTCTGGTACCAGTACGAGAAGAAGAGCGGCTCGGAAAAGCTGCCGAAGTACCTGCTGTTCAACGATCATGGGTACAAGGCAAATCAGCCGAAGGAGGAGGGGCACCTGGCCCACATCCACCTGCTGTACGGGAATGAGAGCTTCGAGAAGACGCTGGAGCAGGATACGGTGCCGTTTTATGTAGACGCCGCGGTAAAAGACGAGGTACTACAGGAGATATTTGCCCCGGAGGAGGAGCACGAGCACGCTGAAGAGGGCCACAGCCACGAGCAGGGCGAGGAGCACAAGGACGGTGGGCACAGCCACGAGCACGGCCACGAGCACGGCCACGAGCACGGCGAGGAGGGCCATCACCACCATCACCACCATCACCATGGGGCCTACGATCCCCACGTCTGGCTCTCGCCGAAGAACGTCCAGGGCATGATGAAAAATATCGCCGCCTTCTTGCAGGAGCTCAAGCCTGAGGCCAAGGACGCCATCCAGGCCCGTCTGGACGAGAACCTGAAGAAATTGGAGGACTTGGACAAGAGCTACAACGAGGCTCTGAAGCCTTATAAGGGCCGCAAAATAATCGTCGGCCATGAGGCCTTCGGCTACATCTGCCGTGACTACGGCCTGGAGCAGTATGGCATCGAAGGTCTGCTTTCCGAATCTGAGCCGAGCCCCGGTCACATGGCGGAACTCGTGAAGGTCGCGAAGGAAAACGGGATCCACGTGATTTTTACCGAGCCTCTGGGCAGTTCCAAAACCGCTGAGACCATCGCCAAGGAGATTGGGGCGACGGTGGAGACCCTGGATCCCTACGAGGGGCCGGAGAATGCGGATGCGGCTAAGACGGCGGACTACTTCAAGACCATGGAGGAGAACCTGGCGAAGCTGAAGAAGGCCTTTTCCTAATTCTGGACGGAGTTCCTGAATAGGCGTTGAGAAGAAAAATGGCTACGGCCCCGTTGAGCAGTCCAGCTCGGCGGGGCTGTTTGCATTCAGCTGTTACAGACGGCCATAAAAGAAAGAAGCGCCCCCAGTTGTGAGGCGCTTCTATCCTGATAAATAGCTCTCTCGTGGATGGTGCGGCCGACAGGACTTGAACCTGCACGGCTCTCGCCACTGGAACCTAAATCCAGCGTGTCTGCCAATTCCACCACGGCCGCAAATTCAGTCGACAGTATAGTTGTGCGCTGCGGCCTTGTCAATGAAGCTTGCGTAGGGTGTAGCGCTGGCCGTCTTGCTGGTCCACCTGCCAGGGGCTCCGCTCCAGCAGGCCCCGCATGCAGGCCAGGCGCAGTTCATAGTAAGGGGCGCTCCCCTGGGGGCAGTCCGCCCAGTAGGCCGCATGGATGTCGTAGCTCTGCTCCCAGGTCAGGCTCTCGCCGCCATCTTCAACAAGGCGGTTGACGCGCTCACAGGGCATGCCGTTCAGGAAAAAGTCCTCGAAGTGGCGGTAAACCTCCCGAGATTCAAGATCCGGTTCCAGGGAGTGGCGGGCGCCGTAGACTCCCGCGGCTTCTCGGAGCAGGTCCAGGCGTCCGTAGTCCTCCCGAAGGAGGGAGGTCACCAGCTGGGCGTAGTTCTGCTCCACCAGGTTGATACGCTCCTGGAGCCAGCCGTGAATATTGCTGCCGTCAATGGCCTCTTCCAGGTCTGGTAGATCCACGGCATAGCTGCGGGCCTCATCCAGGCCGAGCCAGCCCCGTTCCAGAGCCAGCTGGGCAAGGGCTCCTGTCAGCGCTTCCTGGTGATGAATTTTTCGATATAACCAATGGTGAATAGGGCCTAGTGTTGCACTCATGCATCTTCCTCCTGTCCATCGTATCTATAGTTAGATTTTAAGCAGTCCACGCAGTCCCCACAAGTTAATCTGAAGCGTTCTGGAAGTGCTTCTGGGCCATGCTCATATCCTGTACGACTTCCATAACTCCGAGGTACTGTCCCTCTGGCTTACGCAGGGCCATGTAGCGTACGAGGAAGGGCCGACCTTCCTTTTCCATCCAGATGTCCACGCTATCCTTGCGCCCACTGCGGAGATCCGCGATGATGCTTCGGACCATGGCTTCAATACGCGGGGGGTGGCAGGAATAGACATCTCGTCCCAGGGCCATTAGCGGGCGCTTGAAGATTTTGGGCCCCTCGTTAAAATAGCAGTTCCTATCCTGCTCATCGACGACGGTGATTTCCACTGGCAGAGTGGCAAAACTTGCCTGGAGCTGCTCCAGGCTGAGGCTTCCTCCAGGTAAGTGGATGCGTCCCTGGCCCTCGTCCAGACCGTTACGGGCAGTGCTTTGCTCCTGTTCCTTAGCCCGCCGTTCCTCCGCCAGGGCCCAGAGCTGTTCCTGGCCGAAGCAGACCCGGTAGTCCAGGCTGTCCCAGTAAATCTGATCCCATTCTTCGGCGCTGAAGTAAAGAGCGCAAATGGGAAAGAGCATGCGCTCCTCTTTGCCGACCATATCCTGGGCGCAGCTCAGGAGGTCCAGGGCCTCCAGGCAGTGCCTCTCCTCCCAGCGCTTCCGACGCCGCAGGGCGGAAAGGCCGTCGCGAATTTCGTCGTCCTCCGTCCAGAGCACTTCCGAGGGCCCGCTGACACCGTAGCGCGTGGCGAGCAGGGGATAGAGGAGGTCGCCCTTCTTGGCGTAGTGAATCTGGATTTCGGCCAGTGGGGCGAGGGCCTGTCGCCCTTCTTCAGCTCGGGCCGCCTCCTCAAGTTCTGTGGCTTCCAGGATCTTTTTCAAGGCCTGTCGGGCCTCCTCGATACGGGTCAGAAGAGCCTCGTTTTCACGGCTCAAAAGATTCAGGGGATGGCCCTGTTCGGCAGAGAGCTGCTGGGCCAGTATACGGCGCTGGCCGGCCATGGCGACACCCTGGGAGGGTGGGGCAAAATTGTTTGGAGCCTGCTTCTCCACTGCTGGTCCCGTAGGACTGGGAGGATGTATTTCTTTCATTTTTGACACACTCATTTCTGCTGCTAGGCCTTTTGCGGCCAGGACTTGTCGGGACTTAGCACCCGCTTCCTACCCAGTATAGCGGCAGAAGCTGAATGTTGCTGTGAGGGGGCTGACAGTTTCCTGAATGTATTTTTGCTTTGAAGAAGGGTGAATAGTGGCGAAAAATAGAGAAAAAACGTGAAATGAAGAGAAAATCGAAGAAAAAATGCTTGACAAAAATATCTCACGTGTTAAGATAGCTGAGCGTTTGTCACCTTTGGCATTTCTTAAAGGTGCCCAATGTCCGCAGAGGGAGCGGCTGTGCCGCTTAAGACCGGCCCTGTGGCCGCCGTCACGGAGCACCCGACTTCCTCGTGCATTGCGGAATGACAGCCGAGTGATTCTGAAGACTATGAACCGCCCTCCTGGGACGGAAGAAGGAGAAAAACATGCGTACATTTGTCGCGAAACCTGCAGAGGTTGAGAGAAAATGGTATGTCGTCGACGCCGCAGGCAAGACCCTGGGCCGTCTGTCGACGGAGATTGCCCGCGTCCTGATGGGCAAGCACAAGCCGATTTACACCCCCGGTGTGGACACGGGTGACTTCGTCATCGTCGTGAACGCCGAGAAGGTGCAGCTGACGGGCAACAAGGCCGCTCAGAAGAATTACTACTACCACACGGGCTATCCGGGTGGTCTGCGCGAGACCAGCTTCCGCGTGATGCTGGAGAAGAAGCCCGAGCGCGTGATCGAGCTGGCCGTGAAGGGTATGCTGCCCAAGAATAGCCTCGGCCGCAAGATGGCGAAGAAGCTTAAGGTCTACGCTGGTCCGGAGCACAAGCACGAGGCCCAGCAGCCGCAGCAGCTGGAGCTTAAGGCCTAAGAGGGAGGATGAGAGACATGGCGAATACTGGTAAGAAATATAACTGGGGTACGGGCCGCCGCAAGAATGCGATCGCCCGCGTGCGCATCCTGCCCGGCAACGGCAATATCACGGTCAACGACAAGGACCTGGAGGAATACTTCGGTCTGGATACCCTGAAGCTCATCGTCCGCCAGCCCCTGGTGCTGACTGAGACGCTCAGCAAGTACGACATTTTCTGCAACGTCCACGGTGGCGGTCTGGCCGGTCAGGCCGGCGCCATCCGCCACGGCATCGCCCGCGCCCTCTGCGATGCGGACAGCGAGACCTACCGTCCCGCCCTCAAGAAGGCCGGTTTCCTGACTCGTGACTCCCGCATGAAGGAGCGTAAGAAGTACGGTCTGAAGAAGGCCCGTAAGGCCAGCCAGTTCAGCAAGCGCTAAACAGGTCCGTAACAGACTTCGCAACTCTTCAAAGGCCCGGAGGCATCTGCTCTTCCGGGCTTTTTTTATCCGCAGCTTGATTATCCGCATACAAGATGGCAACATCGTATGCGGATGCCATTGAGGGCTTTCTCAGACTCCCTGGGATCTTGTCCACTGTGGGATGATGTCCACTTGGCGGATATGGACAGGGCAGGCAGTACAAAACCCTTGACAAGGTGATTCTGGATTAAATTCCAGGGCTGCGTTTGCGTGCAGGGGTCAGGGGGCCCAGAATATCAAGAAATAGTGCAAGTGAGGTATACGCATGCTTAGACTGACCATTTACAATGCCCAGCATGAGCTACAGGCCCAGTGCGAGGATGCCCGGGACATATCCTATGTCTACGAGTCGGCCTACCAGCCTGGGGACTACATCCAGGTGGACTGGGACGAGGCCCCAGGCTTCCTGAATATCTGGCTGGAGGATACCCTGCCCCCCGCCCTGGTCTATCTGCCTCAGAGCCGGCTGCGCTACCCCATTCCCGGTGAAGCGGAGCGGGTCATTCTCAGTCCGAAGTCTTTCAGTGGGAACAGGCAGCTGATCCGCCTCTGCGTGGCCGAGGCGGAGGAGCTGGAGGAGACGCGCAACCTGGCTCTGAACCCCTATGACAGCCACCACAATACGGACTGCTTCCCCCACGCCCAGGCGAACGTGGAGACCCGAGGAGAAATGTGGTTCGCCGCTCGCAATGCGATCGATGGCTGCCACGAGAACCACGGCCATGGGGCCTGGCCCTATCAGAGCTGGGGCATCAATCGCGATCCCAACGCGGCCATGACTTTGGATTTTGGGCGTGACGTTCTGGTGGAGGGCTTCGCCTTCACCCTGCGCGCCGACTTCCCCCACGATGCCTGGTGGGAGCAGGTCTCACTGATTCTGGAGGGGGAGAACGAGGCGGATTCAGAGGAGCTGGTCTTCCACCTGGAGAAGAGCGACCAGCCCCAGTATCGCTCCATCGAGGCCCGTAAGCTGCGCCGCTGCACGCTCTGTAAGCTGATTAAGGCCGACGATCCCTCGCCCTTCCCGGCCCTGACGCAGCTGGAGGTCTGGGGGCGTTGGGTCTGACGAGATTCGGTAAAAACCGCATGATAAAGGAGTAGACATGATTAAAGATTTTGAAGAGAAACTGCGGCGCTACGCCCAGTTGGTCATGGAAGTTGGTCTGAACATCCAGCCTGGGGACCGCCTGGTCCTGCGCAGTGCCACGGAATCCGAAGACCTGGCCCTGGCCATGGCTGAGGAGGCTTACCGCCGTGGGGCCGCCGCTGTACGTGTGGAGTGGAATAATCGCAGTCTGGGCCGCCTGCACTACCTCTACCGCAGTCAGGAGGCGCTGGAGGAGGTCTGTTCGCACATGTTGGCCCGCGATATGGAGGACATCGAGCGCCGCACGAAGTACCTGAGCATGGTCGGACAGGATCCGCACGCTTTTGATGACTGTGACAAAGCCAAGATGGCTGCGGCCACGAAGGCCCATAACCGCGCCTATCTGGACTTCTCGTCAAAAATGATGGCCAACTACACAAGTTGGTGCGTGATTGGCGCCCCGTGTATGTCCTGGGCCCGTGAGGTCTTCCCGGATCTGCCGGAGGCGGAGGCTCTGGAGAAGCTCTGGGACCTGGTTTTCTATACCCTGCGCCTGGACGAGGGGGATGCCCTGGAACGCTGGCATCAGCACATTGCGCGCCTCAATGCACGGGCCCAGCTGCTGACGGAGGCCGGCTTCACCGCCCTGCACTACACGAGTGAGCGCGGCACGGACTTCCAGGTCGGCCTCCCCAGGGGGCACCGCTTCATCGCGGCGGAGGAGGCGAACCAGCAGGGACAGAATTTTGTGGCGAACCTGCCGACGGAGGAGATTTTTACCCTCCCCAATTGCCAGGAGGCGGAGGGTATTGTCTACAATACCAAGCCCCTGCAGTATAACGGAGGCCTGATTGACGGTTTCTGGCTACGTTTTGAGGGCGGCTCGGTGGTGGACTTTGCCGCCGAGAAAGGTCAGGAGCTGCTGGCTCACATGCTGGACAGCGACGAGGGGGCCCGCCGTCTGGGCGAAGTGGCCCTGGTACCCTACCACTCTCCCATTTCCCTGTCTGGGGTGGTTTTCTGTGAGACCCTCTTTGACGAGAACGCCTCCTGCCACCTGGCCCTGGGCCGCGCCTATCCGAGCTGCCTGGCCGACTTTGAAGCGCTGAGCGCGGAGGAAATAGAGGCGAGGGGGGCCAACAATTCCCTGATTCACGTGGACTTCATGATCGGTGATGCGAGCCTGCGCATCGAGGGGATACGTCCAGATGGCAGCCGTGAGCTGGTCTTTGACCAGGGTGATTTCGCCGGCCGCTTTGCCTGATGGAGACTGCTGGTCCGGGGATGACATGAGCTGAGCGCGGCGGCCTCCACCTGCTGGCTGGGGGCCGTCTGCTGTGTCGCGGGCTCCGTCTCCGCTTCAGATCTGGACTTTAGAATTGCTTTAAAGACAGCCTGCAAAGCGATGCTAAAATTGTCCTATGAAACTCAGAATTCAGAATTTAAATAAATCCTTCGGCAGCAAGGAGGTCCTGCGCGACCTCAGCTTCTGTTTTGAGTCCGGCCGTATCTACGCGCTTCTGGGACGCAATGGGGCGGGGAAGACGACACTCTTCAATTGCCTTTTTCGAAATCTTGAATTTAGTTCCGGGAGCTTTAGTCTCCGCACAGATGATGGGACTGAGAAGCCGCTGGACGAACAGCAGATCGCCTTTGTGGAGTCGATGCCTGAGGTGCCGAATTTTCTGACGGGCCGGGAGTACATCGAATTTCTTCTGGACGTCCAGAAGCTGGATCCTGATCGCTTCCTCAGTGGCCTGGGCCTGGGCGGCAGGGGCATGGAGGGGCTTTTTGACCTGATCAGCCTGTCTCTGGAGGACCAGTACAAGTTAGCTAAGGACTATTCCCACGGCATGAAGAGCAAGCTCCTGCTTCTGGCCAACCTTCTGCTTCAGCAGCCGGTCATGCTGCTGGATGAGCCGCTGAGCTCGGTGGATGTGGTGGCTGCTGAGGAGATCAAGGATATTCTGAAACGGGACAAGACCCAGCGCATCACAATCATTTCCACGCATCTGATGGACCTGGCGCTGAGTCTCTGTGACGAGGTGGTCCTGCTCCGGGAGGGCCAGCTTATAGCCGTGCCCCGCGGGGACCTCGATACACAGGCCTATCAGGATTGTCTTTTGGCCGCACTGAAGGGAGAAGACGATGCCTACCGTGAATAGGGGGGGAGAGCTGCGCCCAGGTCCAGGTGCAGGACTGGTCAGCACGGGTCAACTGGCCCTGGTTTTACGGGTTCAAGCCGCGCTGAATTACAACCGCTTCATCTACCGATTGACCCGCCTGCCTCTGCTTGGGGCCTGCCTCGCCAGGCACGCGCCCTATGGTCGGATGCGGGGCCTGCGCCTTGCGCTTAATATTTTCCTGCCCCTCATCAGACAGCTGGGCAAGTTTTTGCTACTCATAGGTTTTTACGTCGTCGCCTCGACCTATGCGGTCCAGGCGCAACTGCTGCGGAGCGGGGCGGGCGCTGTCCTGGATTCGCTCAGTCCCTGGTCCTTTATCGGCCAGATTCCCGTAGCCTTGCTGGATAGTCTAACCCGGCCCCAGCTTTTTAGTCAGGTCTTTGTGAGTCTCTACCTGCTGATTTTTATTTTCCGGGCCTGCTACGGGGATAATCTGATTTTTCGGTCTGAGGAGCTGCCGAATTACCTGATCCGCCACCTGCGCCTGCCCGCCAAGGGCCTGCTGCTGACTTTTGCGGCCCTGGATATTCTGCGTCGCCTGGTCCTGGCAGCCCTGGTCCTGCTGCTTCTGCGCGGCCTTGGTCTGCTCCAGCTGCCAAGTCTCTACCTGCTGGCCCTGATCACTGCCTCCCCCCTGGCCACCCTGGCCCACGACAGCTTCCTATTCGCCTGGCAGAGTCCCCGCCGCCACCAGCCGAAGTCTAAGCTCTTTCAGATTGCCGTTGCCATCCCGATCTCGGGCCTGCTCCTTGCGGCCTACTTCCTCCTGGACGGCCGTTACCTCTTCCCCAGCTGGGTTTTTCTCCCGGCCGCAGCCCTGGGTCTTGTCCTCCTGGGTCCCGCCCTGTGGATACTGGTCCGGCGCCAGGACTACCGCAGCTTCTATCTGTTTAAAATACGCCAGGTGGAGGACAGCATGGCTGAGTTGGAAGATAGCAGCAATGGCCAGTTGGAGATCAAGAGCTATCTGGACACAGTAGGAAAAGTCAAAGCGGACAAACGTGAGGAGCAGACAGCGAGCCCTGCCAGGAGCCAGACTCAGCAGTCGACCAGCCTCCTGTCCCCAGTCCTGGCTCTGCCGCTTAAGCTGGCCCAGGAAAAAGATCCCTATCTCCGCCTGGAGCATATCTGGACCTGGCGCAGCCGCCATTATCTGCTGCGTAAGCACCGCATCATGTGGGGTCTTCTCTGCATCCTGAGCCTGGCCGTTCTGGGGCTGAGCATCTACGCTTTCGTCGTGCCGAGCTTCCTTCCCCAGAAGGAGATCGGGGATTTCTTTGTTGTTTTACCCATCGTCATGCTCTATTTGCGGCAGTGGATCCTGAGCGTCCCCATAGAGGGTATCTTAAAAGTTCGCTATAACGTGGCGGATGCGCCCCTCTTGACCTTCGCCTTCTACCGCCGACCGGACCTCCTGACTCGGCTCTTTCGCGCCCGTCTGCGGGGGCTGCTGTGGATTTACCGCTGGCACTTCCTGGCCGTCGCGCTCATCAGCCTGTTTGCGAGTCTGATTCTCTATCGGAGGGTCTCCCTGGCAATCTTCCTGGCGGCCCTATGCCTCCTTCCGGCCCTGATCGTGCTGAGCTATTTCCTGGAGCTCTACGCCAGGCTGCGTCTGTACTTCTTCGTCTCGCCGCAGCCTAAACTGAACTTCCTGAACGGTATGAATATGCTGACTGTGCCCCTTTTCTTTGGCCTTATGCAAAAGTCCAGGGGGATCTACATACTAAGCGCCTGGATGCTGCTCAGCGCGCCCCTGGCCCTGCTCGCTATCGAGGTCTACCGGCGCTTTCGACGCTCAGATTTTTGTAAGCGGCCCAGTGCTGAGCGCAGCTAGAGGAACGTTCTCGCGGGCAAAAAGGCCCCCGAGTTCGATACAATAATTTCCCAGGCCCTGTTTCTGGAGCGGCTATCCGCCATTCCGAAGAACGGTATCTGGGAGCAAAATTTTTCAGGGGGTACAGTCAGATGCAGCCAAGACGTAATATCAGCCAGCCGGGTATCAGTTTGCGCCAGGACCGGGATTTTCTGCTCGACTCCGGCCTGCCAGCGGAGCAGCAGGAGCGCATCCATATCTATTGTCTACGCAACCAGCAGGGTATGGAGGTCCATCTCTGTAATTATGGGGCGACGTTTCTGGGAATCTATGTGCCCGACCGTGAGGGGCAGCTGGAGAACGTGATACTCCGACTGCCGAGATTGGCGGACTACCTGCGGCAAGAGGCGTATATCGGGGCAAGTGTCGGCCCCCTGGCGAATCGCATTCGAGCTGCGCGCTGCCCCTGGAAGGGGGGGGAGCTGCGCTTCGAAGCGAATGAGGGGAATACTTGTCTCCACAGTGCTTCGGACGGATTGAATCGCCAGATCTGGGAGGTCTTGAGCCTGGACCAGCAGAAACTGGTCCTCCTGACACGGACGGGTCAGGGGCGGGGGGGCTATCCCTTTGCCCTGGAGCTGCGCCTGACGCTCAGCCTCTACGATGACAACAGTCTGGACTTGCTCTATGAGGCTCGCAGCGCCCAGGACGCCCTGGTCAATCTGACAAACCACTGCTACTTCAATCTGGCGGCCGGGGGCGATGTGCTGGACCATCAGCTCTGGCTGGGTGCCAGCCAGATTCAGGAGCTGGACGAGGCCCAGCTGCCAACGGGCGAGCTGAGCTCCATACAGGGCACGCCCCTGGACTTCAGCCACTTGCGGCCTGTGGCGGACTGCCTGGCTCCGGCCTATCGCAGTTTGCGGGGCCAGTCCGCCAGCCTGCGCCGCCAGCTCCTGGACCAGCTCCTCCAATCGGGAGAGTCCAGGGGTCAGGGCTTGGACTACTCCTATGTCCTGACGGGCGAGGGGCTGAGGCCTGCGGCCCGACTGGAGGATCCCCGGTCAGGGAGACGCCTGGACTTCTATACCAATCAGCCCTGCTTACAGGTTTACAGTGGCACGCATCTGCCCCTGCTGGAAGGCTTTGAGGGCAGCTATGGTCCTTACAGCGGACTCTGCCTGGAGGCCCAGGACTATGTCGACGCGCCGAATCACCCCGAGTGGGGCGGGGCCCTGCTGCGGGCGGGAGAACGCTATCAGAACCACATGCTCTACGCCTTTTCCTGTGTGGACTGAGCGGGCTAAGCCGTTCAGGGGCCTTCCGAACAGGGCCGCTATGCTATAATCCAGAACAGACAGAGCGAGCCCCCCAGGCCAGAGCCGGGGGGCTCAGCGCTATAGGGAAGCAGAGGACGAGCGAATGTTGGAATTGCGCGGTGGCCTGGTCTTTAGACCCGAGGGCCGTTTTGAAGAGGGCAGCCTGCGTCTGGCGGGGCAGAGCATTGTGGACTATCGTCCGACGGGTCAGGACGGTGAGCTGGGGCAAGAAGGGCCGGCGGAGGTCCTGGACTGCAGCGGCTGTTACGTTGTGCCCGGTTTTATCGACAGCCACTTCCACGGCTGTATGGGCCAGGATATCTGTGACGCCGAACCCCAGGCCCTGCGCAAGATCGCCAGCCAGGAGGCCCAGTGGGGCGTGACAGCTCTGGTGGCCACTACGATGTCCTACGGCGAGCGGGAACTCCAGGATATACTCGGCACCTACCGCTCTGTGGCAGCTGAGGAGCAGGAGCAGATGGCCGCCTTTTGCGGGGTACACCTTGAGGGACCCTTTATCAACCCCAAGCGCTGTGGAGCTCAGAATCCAGATTACATCATGAATCCTGATGCCGACATGCTCGGCCGTCTGGATGACTGTTCAGGCGGGGCCCTGCGCATTGTCACCATGGCTCCGGAGTGCGATGGGGCCTCGGAGCTCATCGCCCGCTACCACGAGCGCATGAGCCTTTCCATCGGACACAGCGAGGCGGACTATTGCTGTGCCCGCCATGCGTACCAGGCTGGGATGTCCCGGCTGACACACTGCTACAACGCCATGCGCGGTATACACCACCGAGACCCGGGTCCGATTCTGGCGGCCCTCGAATTCCCGCATGTCTTTGTGGAGCTGATTACCGACGGTGTCCACGTCCATCCCTCCGTCGTGCGCCAGACCTTCAAGCTGTTCGGGGCCGAGCGCATCGTCCTCGTCAGCGACAGCATGGAAGCCACAGGCCTCGCCGACGGCCGTTATCAGCTTGGAGGCCAGGCCGTCCAGGTCCAGGGCCGCCGTGCCACCCTCGATGACGGCACACTCGCCGGCTCCGTCACTCACCTGACTGACTGTGTCCGCCGCGCGGTACAGGAGATGGAGATTCCACTGGAGCAGGCCATCCTTTCCGCCAGTAGCAGCGCCGCCCGCGCCGCAGGCCTCTACGCCCAGCGGGGAAGTCTGGAGGCGGGGAAGGTCGCTGATGTTCTGGTCCTGGATTCCGAGCTGCGCCTGCGCCAGGTCATCCTGCGTGGCAAGCCGCTTTAAAAGAGAAAAACACAAAAATTAGTTAAAGTTAACTGTTAAAAGTCCATCTGCCATGTTCCGCAGCGCCCAGGCTTGCGGAGCGTGGCAGGAATTTTTATGTTCTTTTTGCAGTGTTTGAGGGGATAAAAAGTCATGCTTTTCTTCTCCAAAATGAAAGCCCTTGCAGGATATAAAAGCAAGGTAAAAAGTCAGGTGTCCCTGTGTTTTGTACATGCTGACAGGTGCAAATTCATACTAAAATCCAGAAAAAAGACGCTTAATACTCTTCTTGTATGTAAGTAGAATGGGCCGAAATTTCTGAGAAATGGAATGCTTTTAGAGGCTTAGCACAAAAAGAGGGCGCAAATATTGCCAATTGCTAAGTAAAGTGCTATCATCCAGGCGTGCGTTAGCGCATAGATTCTCATTAAAGAGGAGATCACATCATGAAGAAAGTACTTTCCCTTGCACTGGTAGGCGCGATGGCGCTCAGCCTCTTTGCCTGCGGTCAGAAGACCGGGGACAAGAAGCCTGAAAACTCTGGCCAGAGCGGTCAGCAGAGTGAGCAGAAGGAGCAGCCGAGTGGGGATAAGAACGCCGCTGTCTTCTACTACAACTTCGGCGATCCCTACATTTCGACCGTGCGTAGCGCCCTGGATAAGGCCTATGGTGAGAAGGGCATCAAGCCGGACAACCAGGATGGCGCAAACAACCAGAGCACACAGTCCGATCAGATTCAGGCCAAGTTGGGTGCCGGTACGAATCTCGCTGTGGTGAACATCGTCAACACCGCCGCTGAGGATACGGCTCTGAACATTGTCGACCAGGCGAAGCAGAAGAACATCCCCCTGATCTTCTTCAACCGCGAAGTTACGGATAAGACGGTCAAGGCCTATGACAAGTGCGTCTTCGTCGGTACGGATGCCGCCGAGGCCGGCCACATGCAGGGCAAGATGATCGGCGAGTACCTCGTCGCGAACTATGACAAGGTCGACCTGAACAAGGACGGCAAGATCAGCTACGTCATGTTCATGGGCGAGGAGGGCAACAACGAGGCTACCTACCGCACTAAGTACGGCGTCGAGGATGCCAACGAGGTCCTGAAGAAGGCCGGCAAGCCCGAGCTCGAATTCTACGATGCGAAGAACGACAAGAAGTATCTGGTCGACCCCGACGGTAAGTGGTCCGCCCAGGCTTCCACCGACTACATGAGCACCATCTTGTCCCAGTACAGCGTCGACAAGAACAACATGGTCGAGCTGATCATCTGCAACAACGATGAGATGGCCATCGGTGCGGTCAACGCTCTGAACAACGTCGGCTTCAACAACGGCGACGAGTCTAAGACCATCCCCGTCTTCGGCGTCGACGCCACGGAGAGCGCCAAGGAACTGATCAAGGCCAAGAAGATGGTCGGTACGATCAAGCAGGATGCCGAGGGTATGGCCAAGGCCATCGCCGACATCTCCGCGAATCTCCTCGATGGCAAGCAGCCCTTCGAGGGCCTGCAGCTCCAGGTGGATAAGGAAGTCAACAAGGTTCGTATCCCCTATCAGATCTACACGGGCGAGTAAGCATAGTCTGAACATCCTGGGAGAGGCGGCCCTCTGGGCCGCCTCCTTTCCCCAGTTCGCCCAGCAGCCCGCCACGCACAGGCTGCTTTTTTCTGTGGAGGAGTCGCAATGGCAGCAGAAGTACAGGAGAAGAGCCCTTACCTGCTGGAAATGCAGGATATGTGTAAGGAGTTCCCCGGCGTCAAGGCCCTGCAGCACGTCAATCTGCGCGTGCGCCCGGGCACGGTTCACGCCCTGATCGGTGAGAACGGGGCGGGGAAGTCCACGCTGATGAAGTGCCTCTTTGGCATCTACCGAGCGGACCAGGGCAGAATCACGCTCGATGGCAAGGAAGTTTCCTTTAAGAATCCCAAGGATGCCCTGGAAAATGGCGTCGCCATGGTGCACCAGGAGCTTAATCAGGCCCTGCGGCGCAACGTTAACGACAATATCTGGCTGGGGCGCTACCCCAAGGTGGGACCCTTCGTCTCAGAACGTAAGATGCGCGAAGAAACCCTGCGCATTTTTAAAGAATTGAACATTAAGCTCAGCCCGACGCGGATCATGAGCACGATCTCCGTCTCCCAGCGACAAATGGTGGAAATAGCCAAGGCCGTTTCCTACGATACGAAGGTCATCGTTTTTGACGAGCCGACCTCCTCGCTGAACGACACGGAAGTGGCCCATCTTTTCCGCATCATCGCCCAACTGAAAGAAAAGGGCTGCGGCATCATCTATATTTCGCATAAGATGGAGGAAATCCTCCAGATCTCGGACGACATCACCGTCATGCGTGACGGCCAGTGGATTACGACCGAGCCGGCCAGTGAGATGGACATGGCCAAGATGATCCGTCTGATGGTGGGCCGCGAGATCACCTCGCGCTTCCCGGCCAAGACGAATGAGATTCAGGATGTCTGCCTGGAGGTAGAGGGCCTGAGCGGTCTCTACAATCACCTGCAGGATGTCAGCTTCAAGCTGCACCGCGGGGAGATCGTCGGTGTGGCGGGCCTTGATGGCTCTGGGCGTACGGAGCTGCTGGAGACGCTCTTCGGCGTGGCGACGCGCAAGTCGGGCACCATCAAGCTGCACGGCAAGTTGGTCAAGAACCGCAGTGCCCGCGAGGCGGTGAAGCACGGCTTCGCCCTGCTGACGGAGGAGCGCCGGGCGACCGGTATTTTTGGCATCCTCAACATCCGCGAGAACACGGTTATTTCTAACCTGCGCAAGTATCGCCGCTTCGGTCTGCTGCGCAACGCGCTGATGCGTAAGGACACCGACGCTCAGATTAAGGCGATGCGCATTAAGACGGCCTCCCAGCGCAGCAAGATTCGTGAGCTCTCAGGCGGTAATCAGCAAAAAGTTATCATCGGCCGCTGGCTTCTGACCCGCCCCGAGATCCTGCTCCTGGACGAACCGACCCGCGGTATCGACGTCGGTGCGAAGTATGAGATCTACCAGCTGATCAACAACCTGGCTGCGGAGGGGAAGGCCGTGATGATGGTTTCCTCAGAAATGCCGGAGCTTCTGGGCGTCTCGGATCGTATCCTGATCATGTCGGGCGGTCGTCTGACAGGAGAGGTCAACGCGAAGGAGACGACCCAGGAAGAGATCATGACCTACGCGGCGAAATATGCATAGGAGGCATAGAAGTATATGGATAGAATAGAACGCTTCAAGGCCCTGGATGCCAGGGATAAGCGCCGGGCCATCTCCGAGTTCCTGGTCAATAACTCGCTGTACTTTATCATTTTGATCGCGGCGATTTATATCCAGATCCGCAATCCCAATTTCCTCTCAATCAGCTCCATCACGAATGTGGTGTCCCTGACAGCGGCCAACCTGCCCATCGCCCTGGGTATTGCTGGCACCATCGTTCTGACGGGTACGGACCTCTCGGCGGGACGCATTGTCGGTCTGACAGCCTGTGTCTCGGCGGCCCTGCTCCAGTCGGCCACAGCGGGCAATAAGATGTTCCCGGAACTCCAGCCGGTCTTTATTCCCCTGGTGATCCTTCTGGTCATGGTCATCGGCGCGGTGATCGGTCTGGTCAACGGCTTCAGCGTGGCAAAGTTCGGCCTCCATCCCTTCATCGTCACCCTGGCCACCCAGCTCATCGTCTTCGGTGTGCTGCTGCGCTTCTTGAATATGGGCAATAACCATGGCGGTTCCATCGGCAACCTCGCCGAGTCCTATAACAATTTCATCAAGGGCAGCATTGTGGCGGGGCTCCTTAAGGGGACCAACCTCTACATCCCCAACTTCATCTGGTTTGCCATTCTGATTACCATCATCATGTGGTTCATCTGGAATAAGACGGTCTTCGGTAAGAATATGTTCGCTGTGGGCTCTAACCCCCAGGCGGCGGAGGTCTCCGGTGTCAACGTCCACATGACCATCATCAAGGTCTTCGTCCTGGCCGGCATGATGTACGGCCTGACGGGCTTCATCGAGGGCGCCCGTATCGGTTCGAACCAGGCGGCCACGGGCCAGAACTATGAGCTGGACGCCATCGCGGCCTGCGTCATCGGCGGGGTCTCCTTCGTCGGTGGTATCGGTAAGATCTCGGGTATTATCATCGGTGTAGTCCTCCTGCGCCTCATCCTTGTGGGTCTGGTCAGCCTCAGTATCAGCGGTGACTGGCAGTACATCATCAAGGGCGTCATCATCCTTGTGGCCTGCGCCATTGACATGCGCAAGTACCTGGCGAAGAAGTAAAAACTGGGACTTCTTGCTCCCAGGACCGGAGAGCTGCCAGCCTTGGCGCTCAGCTCAGACCCTTGGCTCTGGCTACAAAAATACGTATCATGAGTGCTGCTTCCTTTCTCGTGAAGAGGGGGGAGGCAGCACTTGTTTCTATGTGTATACAGGCATATTTTGGCGTGTAGTGGAGAATGATTATGAAGCAGTATAGGGATGTGGAGGCCTGGACCTGCCTGGGAGCCGAGCAGGGCGGAGCGGGTGGCGAGGCTGAGGAAGCTGGGACTGAGGAGACTAAGGCTCAGGCCTTGGGGCTGCGGCCTGAACAGGACGCTGCGGAGTCCTCTGGAACTCAGGGGGAGGCCCCCACACATAGGGGAGGGATCTTTGACATTCGCTACCGCCTCTATGACCGAGTCAAGCTTTCTGTGAAGCAGATGAATGTGATTATCGCAGGTCTCATCTTGCTGCTGGTCCTCATGATTGCCTACGCCGCAGGCACTACCAGGGGCTTTCGCATCCGCTATGAGGCCCAGGGGGGGACGCCGGTTGCCGAGCAGAGGGCCTTTTACGGGGATAAGCTGAAAGCGCCTAAGAGCGAACGCCAGGGCTTTCGCCTTATCGGCTGGAGCCAGGGTCCGGAGAGTTCGCGCTACTGGAATTTTGAGGAATTTCAGGTTAGCGGCGACCTGACCCTCTATGCCCAGTGGGAACAAGATTAATCGAGGTCTCGGGGCCGCTTCCAGGCTAGGACGAGCAGGGCCAGAACCGCCGTGGCCAGGGCCCCTAGAGGGAGGAGCCAGGAGGCCA
>JAEWGG010000020.1 GCA_023388435.1 Bacillota bacterium
TTCAACCAATCCGGTGGATATGACGAAGAGGCCACACCTGTTCCCATCCCGAACACAGTAGTTAAGCTCTTTGGTGCCGACAATACTTGGCTGGAGACGGCCTGGGAAGATAGGGCTCTGCCGGATACCACAGAAAAGGAGAGGTTTATCCTCTCCTTTTTTTATGCTGTTAAGATTACAAGATTGTTGCAGCTTTCTCCTGCTCGAAAAAATTTGTATCCCTTATGTTAAGATTAATAGGACTTAGTATTACAACTTGCTCATATGGAGCAGACTATAGATGTTGAGGTGTAGAGCATGCCTGCCCGTATATTAATCGTTGATGACGAGCGGAATATTCAAGATATTCTGATGGTCAATCTGGAGCGTGAAGGATATACGACCATACTGGCTTCGGATGGGATTGAGGCCCTGGATAAGGCTCAGCGGGAGAGACCGGATCTGATCCTGCTGGACTGCATGCTGCCCAAGATGAGCGGTTTTGACGTCTGCCGGACCCTGCGCCAGACGAGTTCCGTACCCATTTTGATGCTGACTGCGAAAAGCGAGGAGATTGACAAGGTCCTCGGCCTGGAATTGGGGGCTGACGACTACATAACGAAGCCTTTTAGCGTGCGGGAAGTACTGGCCCGCGTCAAGGCTCAGCTGCGTCGCGTCACCCTGCATGACCACAGCCCCAGCACGGCGCGGGGGCACGTCCTCCTATTTGCTGGGGGAGAGATGGAGGTGGATCTGGAGGCCTATGAGGTGCGGATCCATGGGGAAAATATCAATCTGACGCTGCGGGAGTTCGAATTGGTGAGTTTCCTGGCCCGGCATGCGGGGCAGGTTTTCTCGCGTGAGCAGCTGCTTAAGCGTGTCTGGGGCTACGAGTATTTTGGTGATGCCAGGACGGTGGATGTCACGGTTCGGCGGGCCCGTGAAAAGTTGGAGCCGGACCAGAATAACTACCGCTATCTCATGACAAAGCGCGGCGTTGGATACTATTTCGAAAAGCTGGACTAGGCTTGGAATGAGAGCTGGGAGGGATGGATGCTCTGATGCTAATGGCAAGTTTTAGCCCTTTTGGGCCGCTGGTCCTGGGCTTTTTTCTGGGGGCCCTATTTCTGGGCCTCTTTAGTTTTCTGCTCCTGCCGCGCCGCCGTGGACAGGAACAGGCGAAGTTGGAGCAGGTCTCCTCGAACCTGCTGACGACGGAAGCGCGCTACAGCACGATTTTTTCTGACATGGATCTCGGCATGCTGCTGTATAACGAGAAGCGACACTTGCAGCAGGCGAATCCTGCTGCCCACCAATTGCTGGGGACTGTGGAGCTGCCGCAGACCCTGGACGACTTCCTGGCGGCCTATGGTGAAGAGAATGGCCTGCGGGCCCGCTTTCACCTCTCGAAGTCCCGTGTGCAGGGGGTCTGGCAGGGTAAGAAACGCAGTTTGCAGATCTCGCTGAAGGCGGCCCAGGTGGGGGAGAGCGAGCAGCGAGTCTATCTGGTTCTGCTCCAGGATATCACGGAGCAGGAGCAGCAGGAGAGCCAGCGCAAGGCCTTTGTAGCCAACGTTTCCCACGAATTAAAGACCCCCCTGACGACGATCATGAGTTACACCGAGTCCCTCCTTGACTGGGGCTTAGAAGAGAAGAACAAGGACGGCCTGCGCAAGGACCTCCAGCGTATTCATGACGACGCCACGCGGATGAAGGACCTGGTGACGGATCTACTCCTGCTTTCGAGCATCGACAGCCACAAGCATCTCAATCGCTTTGCGGTCATTGACCTGGATCCGGTGGTGGCCAGGGTCGTTGAGGGCATGCAGCTTCAGGCTGAGGAAAAGGGCCTCAGTCTGAGCTATGTGCGCATGGCCAAGCTGCCGAAGATTTTTGCCGATAGCTCAGGTATCGAGCGCATCGTGACCAACCTCCTCTCCAATGCCCTGAAGTACACGGAAAAGGGGGGACAGGTAAAGGTCTATACGGGACGGCTGGTGGACTCGGTCTATGTGAAAGTCAGTGACAGCGGCTGCGGCATTGAAGAGCGGCATGTGAAGCGCATTTTCGAGCGCTTCTACAGGGTGGATACGACGGGTTCGCGCCAGTACGGTGGGACGGGGCTTGGTCTGGCCATCGCCCAGGAGCTGAGCCAGATCCACGAGGGGGAGCTGACGGTGCAGACGGCCCTGGGCCAGGGCTCCTCGTTCAGTCTGATTATTCCTAGTGTTGTGCGGGTCTATTATGATACACTTATAGACATTCGTGCGCAGATTGCGCTGACAACGGTCCTGCGCCAGGCGGCGGAGCAGAGCCTGGTGGCCCAGCTCCAGGAGCAGGGGGAGGAGATTGAAACCCTCTCGGACCTGGTTCCTGGACGCATGGAAGAGCTCTTGCAGTTCTACCGCGAGCGACTGGAGAAGACGTGAATCGCGTCCTGTTCGCGCGCCTGCCTGTTGTCATAAATCGAGGAGAGATAATTTTTGTCTAGTTTAATCATTCATGGTGGAAAACCGCTCTGCGGTACCGTGCGGGTGAGTGGTTCGAAGAATGCGGTCCTGGGTATTATTGCTGCGGCGATGATGCTGGACGGACCTTGTACCCTGGAAAATGTGCCGGACATTTCGGACGTTCGGGTCCTCCTGGAGATCTGTGAGGACTTCGGAGCCCAGGTTCAGCGCTTGGATCGCCATAAAATTGTGATCGATCCCAGGACGGTGCGCCTGCAGGAGGCCCGGGCGGAGAACACCCGGCGCATCCGCGCCTCATATTACCTGCTGGGGGCCCTGCTGGGCCGTTTTGGCGAGGTGAGTATGAGCCTGCCGGGGGGCTGTAACTTCGGCACCCGCCCCATTGACCTCCATCTCAAGGGTTTCCAGGCTATGGGGAGCCAGGTGGAAAAGGGCGGCGGTGGCATTCGTCTCTACAGTAAGGGACGCCTGCGCGGTGCCCGCGTCTTCCTGGATACGGTCTCTGTTGGGGCGACGATTAACCTGATGCTGGCGGGCACGCGAGCTGAGGGGGTGACCATCATTGAGAACGCGGCCAAGGAGCCGCATATCGTCGATGTGGCCAACTTCCTAAACACCATGGGGGCGGATATTAAAGGTGCTGGTACGGACGTCATCCGTATTCACGGTGTGGCTCGACTTGAGGGGGGGAAGTGCTATTCGGCGATTCCGGATCAGATCGAGGCCGGCACCTACATGCTGATGGCCGCGGCGACCCGTGGAGATGTGACGGTTTCCAACATCATTCCCAAGCACATGGAGGTCCTGGTGGCCAAGCTGGAGGAGATGGGCGTGCACTGCGAGGCCGGTGAGGATAGCTATCGCGTCTACTGCCTTCCCGGAGAGCGTCTGCACTGCGCCAATTTTAAGACCCTGCCCTATCCAGGTTTTCCAACGGATCTCCAGCCGCAGACCACGGCCATGTTGGTCACGGTGGAGGGCCTGTCCCGTGTCTTTGAGGGGGTCTGGGAGAACCGCTTCCAATATGTGGAAGAGCTTAAGCTGATGGGGGCGGACATCCAGATTGCGGGCAAGTACGCACTGATTAATGGCCCTGTACAGATGAGCGGCGGCCGGGTCCAGGCCCGGGACCTGCGCGCGGGGGCGGCTATGGTGCTGGCCGGTCTGGTAGCTGAGGGGGAGACGGAGATACTCGAAGCCCAGTATGTAGAGCGCGGCTATGAGGACATCATCAATAAGCTGACCGCTTTGGGAGCGGACATATGGAAGGCGGACTGAGACGCGGACCTGCGGCTTCAGGAGGTCTGGAGGAGAGGCAGCAGCCCGGAGTGGAGGGTCTGGACGATCAGACCCCGAACACAGAGGAGGCCGCTGCCTTTTCGCTTGCCTCGGGGAGCAGCGGCAACGCTATTTTTCTGCGATCCTCAGGGACACGTCTGCTCTTCGATGCGGGGATCTCTGCAGCCCGCATCCGACGGGCTCTGCACCTGCGCGGTGAGCGGGCGGAGTGGCTGGACGGGATATTTGTCAGCCACGAGCATAGTGATCACATTGCTGGTTTGGAGGTCCTGGCCCGTCGGGAGGGAATCCCCCTGTTTATGACGCGGGGGACCTACTCATCGCTCTGCTTTAAGGGGAAGCTGCGCGAAACGGTGGACTACCACGTGCAGTTCCTGGAGCCAGGCTGCCCGCTGAGGCTGGGGGCGGTGGAGGTCCTGCCCCTCTCCAGCCCGCACGACGCCCAGGATCCCCTCTGTTTCCGCTGGTCTGACGGTCGGAGCCAGGTTGGTATCGTGACGGATCTGGGCCATATCCCGGCGCATCTGACTGAGGCCATGGCGGAGGTGGAGCTGCTTTTCCTGGAGAGCAACTATGACCAGTCCATGTTGCTGGCCGGCCCCTACAGCTGGCCTCTCAAGCAGCGCATAGACGGGCCCTACGGTCACCTCTCCAATCAGGCGGCGGCGGACTTCGCCTGTCACCTGCTTGAGCGGGGTTGCCGGCGCTTCGTTCTGGCCCATCTCTCGGCGACCAACAATTTGCCAGAATTGGCTGAGCTGACAGTGGGTCAGCAGTTACGGCGGAGGGCGGCGGAGCTGGGCTGTGACTTCCGTCTGGAACTCGCGCCGCGGCACGAGCCTTCAGAGCCCTTTTATCTGGGACAAAGCTACAGGGAGGAGGCGAGTTCCTGATGCGTATCTGCATCTACGCGGTGGGCAAGGTTCGGGAAAAGGCGCTCAATGAACTGCTGTCCCGCTATCTAAAAATGGCCTCGCGCTATGTACAGTTGGAGATCCGTGAGTTTCCCGACTATCCGGACCAGGACTCGGCGGACCTGGCCCGCAAGCGGGAGGGGGAAGCCCTGCTGAAGGCCCTGGAAAAAGAGGGCCGGGTTCTGGCCCTGGACCTGCATGGAGAGCGTCTGGACTCGGAGCAATTCTCGGCCCAGTTGATGGCGGAACTGGAGCTTGGGGGGGCTCGTCTGGCCCTGGTTATTGCGGGCTCCAACGGATTTTCGCCTGAACTCAGGGCCCGTATGGACCGGCGCTGGAGCCTGGGGGCGCTGACCTACCCCCACCAGCTGGTGCGCCTGCTCGCTGTCGAGCAGATATACCGGGCCTTTAAAATTGCCCGAGGTGAAACATATCACAAGTAGGAGGTGGCAAAATCGTGAGCCGAGCTGAATGGGGGCCCCAGGCGGGCCTCTTAGAGCGGCCGCAGTGGCCCTATGCCCCAAGCCCGCGGGTCCAGGAAGGGCTGCGCCGCGAGGGGCAGAAACTCTGGCTTACAGGTCCCGAACTGGAGCGTCAACGCTTTTTGGAACTTCTGGCCCGTCGCCACCACTGTGCCCTAGACCAGATCCTGTTGGGGCCCAGCAGGGAGAGTCTGATTTATCTGGCGGCCCTCTGCTTCTGTGAGGGAGGGGATGGACGCCCCGTTCTGGGGGAGCTCCCAGGGCGGAGAAGCCCGCGCAAGTCCAGACCTTTCCGGCGTGGGGAGGAAGAGCTCTGGCAGTTGAGTTTTGACGACTATATTGCCGGAACTCAGGTGGCGTCCTGCGCCGCGGAGAGTGACTTTCGCTACAGCCGCCTCCTGGCGGCGGCGGGACTGCGCCTCCAGCCCGCGCTGCGAAACGCCTGTGGCCACTTGCTCTGGCCCCGGGGCCTCGGCCTCTATCTGCATTCCTGTCCAGATCTGGATGGAGGTGCTCTGACCTGGCTGCAGCCCGAGACCTGGACGGGTGAGGGGGAATGGCTGCTGGACCTCTCCTGGCTGGCTTTCAGTGCTTTGGAATCTGAGTTCTGGTTTGCCTGGGCCCCTGCGGAGGAGGAGATGAATCGTAGCAGCGACCGTCTGTCGCTACAGCAGCCGCCCTTTTTACAGCTCTATGCCCCTGGTCTCAGCCTCGGACTCCCAGACCTGCACTTGGCCTATCTGATTGGCCCAGAAGAAAAAATTAAGCGCTTGCGGGCGGGGGCCGGACGTCTGCCCTGGCCCCCTGTGGGACGGGCGGAACTGGCCCTGTTGAACTGGGCCCTGCAGGATGATTACTACTACCAGCGGGCCTACCAGACCTGTCGGGAAATGCGCAGGGCCTGGCTACAACATGCCCGCGAACTGGGTTATACGGTGCGGGAAGGGGTACTGGCTGAATTATATTTTAGCCATCCGTTGTTGGAGGCAGAGCTCCTCTTGGAGCGCTTACAAGACCGGGGGGTGGGCCTCTGCAGCTACTACGCCCCGAGCGCTGAGCTGCGCCTGCAGATGGGGAGCAGGGGACAGCTCCAGGCCCTGCTTTACATCCTGGAGGACCTGCTTGAGGGACTGCCTAGAGGCTAGTTCCGGACGGACCTATCCCCAGGCTCGACTCCTGTATCGACCAGCTCTACAGCCTGCCAGAAGGCCTCCAATTCGGCGGCTGTGGACACGGCGCAGGCCCTGCGCCGCCAGTCTTTAGCTCCAGGCAGGGAGCGAACGTAGTGCATGAGTAGTTTTCGGGCCTCACGACAGCCCCGCTCCTCACCGACCAGGCTCAGAAGATACTGACAGTGTCGGCGCCCCGCCTGGGCCCGCTCTTGGGGGCTGGGGAGACGTGGGGGGCGGCCGGTACGGATCTCCTCTTGGAGGCTGCGAAATAAGAAGGGGTTGCCCTCGGCGGCACGGCCCAGCATCAGAGCCCTGGCGCCCGTGATTTCGAGGCAGCGCTGGGCGCTCTGACAGTCCTGGATATCCCCGTTAGCCATAAAAACTGGGGCCTGGTCCCCGCAGTGAGCGGACAATAGGGCCTCGAGTTCCCCGAGGCGCCCCCAGTCGGCTTCGCCACTGTACATCTGATCGCGGGTGCGTCCGTGGACGCAGATCAGATCCAACCCCTCCTCAGCCAGGGCCAGGACCAGGGCAGGGGCAGTGAAGTCCCCGTGATGGAAGCCCAGTCGCGTCTTGGCGGAGAGGGCGATGGGCAGGCCCTCAAGGTCGCGTTTCAGAGCGCGGATGATGGCCCTGGCCCGCTCCGGTTGAAGGAGGAGGGCTGAACCCGCCCCGGTCTTTGTGACTTTAGGCACCGGACAACCCATGTTGATATCCAGCATGTCAAAGTCCCGACTGCGGGGGTCGCTGAGCAGGATTTCCAGGGCGGCGCGAAAGTCGTCGACCTCCGCTCCGAAGAGCTGCAAGACGCGCAGTCCCTGGCTGCTAGGAAGCACATAGCGCAGGGCATGGTCTATGGACTGGTGGTAGCGTAGGCCCCTGGCCGAGACTAGCTCGGTATACAGCAGTCCGGCTCCCATTTCGGCAGAGAGCTCGCGGAAGGCCTGGTCGGTGTAACCGGCCATCGGGGCCAGGGCGAGGGCGTTTGGCGCGGTGACGGGGCCAATTTTCAGGGGATTCAGCAGAGACTGAAGCGTGTAGGACATGGGCTACTCCTGGAGTCGGCGGCCCCTTATGTCTCCAGGGGCGGAGTGGCCAGGGTCGCACAGAGTGGATACTATTCTATAGTATAGTCGGTGCTTCTGGGGCAGTCTTCTTGCGCTAACTGTTCCAGAAATACGAAAGGAAGGGCCGAGACCCATGCGAGAAGGACAGAAAAAAGTTTTAAAAGAGGCCCTGCGCCGTCCAAGGAAGCGTCAGGGCTGGACTCCGGGGAACGCGCTCATTCTGTTGGCCGCCCTGGCTCTGGCCGTGGCCCTGACCTATGCCTTACGGAGTCTGCTGGCATGAGGGGGGAGACGGCAAAGCCCCAGTCTGCAGACCAGGGAAGGAGGCGGGTGGGGGCCAGGCTCATCGTCTGTGACGTGGACGGGACCCTGATGCCCTACGGCAGCTACGGCTTGCCCCCAGAGCTCTTCTCGCTGATTGACGAAATGGCGGAGCGGGGCTGGGAATTTATGCTGGCCTCGGGGCGCCAGTACAGCAGCCTCTGCGGCCTGCTGGGGGACCGGGCCCAAAGCCTGGACTTCATCTGTGAGAATGGAGCCCTGGTTTTCCGGAGAGGCCAGCTCTGGCAGCAGCGCCCCTTTGCGGAGCAGCTGGCCTGGGAACTGATTCGGGAGCTCCGCTCCCTGGAGCCGCGCTGTCTGATTTCCACAGTCCGGGAATCCCTGGTCTTTGCGGATCGACCAGACTTTTATCGGTATATGGAAGAGGTGGTCGGCAATTGCTGTCGCAGCATCGAGACGCTGGGAGAGATTGCGGAGCCCGTGCTCAAAATTTCCATCCTCTGTGCGCCCGAGCGGGAAGCAGAGGCCTACGAGCTGCTGCGGCGGCGCTGGTCGGGGCGCTGTCAGGTGCAGCGGGCCGGTGGCGGCTGGGTGGACTGTATGGTGACGGATAAGGGTCAGGCCCTGGCGGCCTATTGCGCGGAGCTGGGCTGGCGACGGGACCAGGTCTGGGCCTACGGCGACAATGAGAACGACCTTGGCATGCTGGCTTTTGCGGGCCAGGCCTACAGCCTGCACCCACGCCTTCTGGGGCGCGGAATCGAGGGCCTGGAGCTGCTTTCCGATGTGCCATCCAGTCTGCGTACGATGCTGGACGAGGGGACTTCGGCCCAGCTTTCAGATTGACTTTCACTCGGAAATTTCGTATGCTTTAGCAGTATTTTGTACCTTGGAGGATGCTATGAACATCTGTCAGAATCTTGTACTGACGGCCCAGTCCCCGCAGGCGGGAGCGATGAACTGGAGCGTTTTGATTATGCCGCTGGCCCTCTTGGCCCTGCTGTACTTTATGATGATCCGCCCCCAGCGCCGACAGGAGAAGAAGCAGCAAGATGCCCGCAGCAAGCTGAAGGTGGGCGATCAGGTGATCACCCTGGGTGGTCTGATGGGCAAGATTGTGAACATCAAGGACGATGAGATCACAATTGCGACGAGCGTCGCCCAGAGTCTGGTGACCTTTCGCCGCGATGCGGTGAATCCGGTGGTCCAGCGCAAGGAAACGGCGCAGGAGCAGGCCGCTGAAGGCAAGAAGCGCCCCTCGCTTTTCGGCCGTTCCAAGAAGGAAGAAAACTGATACGCTACGTCAGCGCCTTACGGGGCCTGAGGGTTCCGCATTCGGCGGCGGAGTGAGGGAATAGCGAATTATTGGGATATCTGCTCTGGACTCATATTTGAATAGATCTTCCAGAGTCGGGATAGAGATGGAGGTAACGAAGATGAAGCACATTAAGCTGGTTGCGAAGAGCCAGGAAGAGAAGGCTGTCAGCTCCGCCTGCGGCGAGTGTCAGACCTCTTGCCAGTCCGCCTGCAAGACTTCTTGTACGGTGGCGAATCAGCCCTGCGAGCGGGCCTGATCCATTTTAGATTGAGATGGGTCCCCAAGGGCGGCAGGACCGCCACTCTGGGGACCAGCAGTAGCGGAAGAGGCGGTCTATTAGACCGTTCTTTTCGCATTTATGGGGATGGAGGAATCCTTGCTACATTGTTTTCAGTTTAGGGACGATATCGTAGCCTACGACAACGAGTCGGGGGCCCTGATGCTGGTGGACGAGGGGGCCGAGGCAGTCCTGCTCGCCTACGCGGCGGCGGGGGGCAAACGCCCAGACTCAGAAATTCTGGAGGGTCTGGCTGAGCGCCACGGCCTCGCTCCGTCGGAGCTGGAGGAAATCGCGGCTGAGGTGGACCAGCTCGTCACCGAGGGCCTGCTCTTCCGTCCGGCCCGCGAGATCAGCCTCAAGCAGCTTTACCCCACCGAGCCCCGCATCAAGTCGATGTGTCTTGATGTCTGTCACGACTGCAATCTGCGCTGCAAGTACTGCTTTGCCTCAACGGGTGACTACGGTACGGGCCGGCGCAAGAAGATGAGCATTGAGACGGGGATCCGGGCCATTGATTTTCTGATTGAGGCCTCAGGTCCGCGCCGCAATCTGGACGTGGACTTTTTTGGCGGAGAACCCCTTCTGAACTGGGAGCTGGTCAAGGCGGTGACAGCCTACTGTGAGGAGGAGGGTCCGAAGCACGGCAAGGACATTCGTCTGACGCTGACGACCAATGCCATCCTGCTCGATGACGAGAAGATAGACTTTCTCAATGAGCATATGAAAAATGTGGTGCTGAGCATTGACGGCCGGCCCAGCGTCCAGGACGACATGCGCCCTTTTCCTGGCGGACAGGGCTCCTATGAGCGCTCGATGGCGGGTATCCGTCGCTTTGTGGAGAAGCGCGGAGACAAGGAATATTATGTCCGCGGCACCTACACGCACCAGAACACGGACTTCTCAGAGGACGTCTTGCACCTCGCCGAGCAGGGTCTCGAACAGCTGTCCATGGAGCCGGTGGTCGGCTCGACGGAGGACTTCTACACACTGACAGCCGAGGACATGCCGAAGGTCCATGCGGAGTACGAGCGCCTGGCTGAACGTTACCTGGAGTCCAGGCGGCAGGGCAAGCCCTTCCACTTTTTCCACTTCAATATTGACGTCGAGGGGGGGCCCTGTCTGTATAAGAAAATGAAAGGCTGCGGCGTGGGTACGGAATACTGTGCGGTGACGCCGGATGGGGATATCTACCCCTGTCACCAGTTCGTCGGGGAGGAGGCCTTCATCATGGGCAACCTCTACGACGAGCCCATCTTGCATCCGCCGACGGCCTTGAAGGAGGATCTGAAGACACTGATTCTGCCAAACAAGAAGGACTGCCAGGGCTGCTGGGCCAAGTACTTCTGCTCCGGCGGCTGCGCGGCCAACGCCTTCCACCAGACCCAGTCCCTGCACGGCATCTATGAACAGGATTGTGACCTGCAGCGTAAGCGACTGGAGGCCGCCTTGTGGATTCAGGCCAAGCTGCGAGAGGAGGGGGCGAAGACGTCCCCCGAGTCCCTGGGCTAAAGAGCAGATCGAAGATCGGCAGCTGGACCTGGAAGAGCCGCATGCCGACCCTGGGCAGAGGCGCTCACAATAAGCTGGAGAGGAGGGGCCAGATGGCAGGCGGACGCATACCGGAAGAGATTGTACAGAAGATCAAGGACGCCTCGGACATCGTCACGGTGATCGAACAGTATTTAAAATTCGATAAAAAAAGCGGCAGCAATTACTTTGCCCTCTGCCCCTTCCATCAAGAGGACAGCCCCTCGTTCAGTGTCAGCCCCTCCAAGCAGATGTTCTACTGTTTCGGCTGCCATAAGGGCGGAGATGTGGTGAACTTCGTCAAGGAGATTGAGCACACAGATTATGTCGGGGCCCTGCGTATTCTGGCCGAGCGGGCGGGCATCGCGATCCCGGCCGGAGATGACCGGGCCTATCAGGAACAGCAGCATAAGCGGCAGCGCCTCTATGAGATCATGCATGAGGCGGCCCTTTTTTACTGTCACCAACTGGGCCAGGACTCGGCAGCTCCAGCCCAACGCTACCTCCAGAGCAGGGGCATTCAGGCCGACTGCGCCAGACACTTCGGACTGGGCTATGCGGGTGAGGCCTGGGACCAGCTCTATCGACACTGCCGCCAGCGCTGGTCCGACGAGGAGCTGCTGGATTCGGGACTTTTCAAGCGAGGGAAGAACGGCCGCCTCTATGACCTCTTTCGCGGCCGCCTGCTCTTTCCGATTATGAGCGGGGTGGGGAAGTCCCGGGTCCTGGCCTATGGAGGGCGGGTCCTGGATGACAGCCGGCCGAAGTATATCAACTCGCCGGAGACCCCGATATACCACAAGAGCGACCAGGTCTACGGTCTGAATTTTGCCAAGCGCAGTAAGGCCCAGGCCTTCTTGCTGGTCGAGGGCTATCTGGATGTCATCAGCCTGCACCAGGCGGGCTTCACCCAGGCGGTGGCCCCACTGGGCACGGCCCTGACTCGGGAGCAGGCACGCTTGCTGCGCCAGTTTAAGTCGGAGGTCCAAGTCTGCTTCGACAGCGATGCGGCGGGACAAAAAGCGGCCCTGCGCGCCATAGAGATTTTGGAGGCGGAGGGTTTGGAGGTGAAAATCCTGCGCCTTCCTGCGGGGGCTAAGGACCCTGACGAGCTGCTGCGCCAGTCGGGGGCCCCGGCCTTTGAGGACTGTCTGAAGCAGCCAGACTCCGTTGCGGACTTTCGCTTTGCCCTGGCCGAGGAGCGGAGCAGCAGTGGCGGGATATTCGATCCGGAGCGCTATTTGCGGGAGGTCATGGCTTTTTTGCTGGAGACCAGGGCCAGCAGTTTGCGGGAAATTTACATGAGTCGGGCCGCCCAGCGCCTGGGCATATCTCTGGATAGTCTGAAAGCTGATCTGCGCCGCCAGGAACGTGGTCAACAGCTGAGGGGCGGCCAGGCCAGGAGCAGACAGCCGGACCAGGCTGGGCAGGGGCGCAGTTACCAGTTGGCTGCAGGGGCTGCTGGGGGCTGGGACCTGCGCCAGGCCCCGACTCAGGAGCAGAGGAAGAGCGCAGGGGAGGGGGCTGGAGCCGGGGACCTGGTGGAGCGGGACCCCGTCTTGTCCTCACTCAGTCTCTACGGCCTGCGACTTTTAATCTTTTTGGCGGCCCTCCCAGCTTATCAGAAGGACTACGCCCGGGACCTGGAGGCCGAGGATATACGCCGCATCCTCCACCCCTTTGTCAGAGCGGGTGGAGGGGAGCAGCTGGACCAGGTCGTGGGACTGATCTCCAGAGCCCTGGCCGAGTCGTCCCTGAGCACCCAAATCCTGCAGAATAGCCTGGCGCGTCTGGATTCGGTCCAGCTCTCTGCCGTGCTGGCGAGGGAGACTCTGGAGATGGAGCGGGCCCAGGGCTCTGGAACTGAGCAGGCGCGGAATCTGGACCAGAGTCAACGCGGACAGAGAGAAGAATTGCGGCGTTTCTTTTATAATATGAAGAAGGCCTGTCTGCAGGAGCGGATGCAGGAAGTCCTGGCTCTGCTGCGCCGCCAGCAGGGGACTGGGGCCCAGCAGGGCCTGCAGGAGCTGCGCCACCTGGAACAGCTATTAAAAGACCTGGACTGCGGACTCAAGAGCCAGTAATTTATTGTGTGTCGAGCAAGCCTGCGGGATCTTCGCAGGGGGAGGGAGTATAAAGATATGGCTATCAATAAAGAAGTATTGAAGCATCTGAAAAATGAAGCGAAGAAGACGGAGAACCGTCTTCCGTATCGCGAGCTGATGAATGTTATTGAAAGTTATGACATTGATATTGAAGACGTTGATAAGTATATGGAACAGCTGGAGGCCGACAGCATTCAAATCGTTCCCGACAGCGTGCCGGAGAGTGAGGAGGATGACCTGGGCAACCTGGATGCCATTGGCATAGACGACCCGGTCCGCATGTACCTCAAGGAGATTGGTAAGGTGCCCCTGCTCACTGCGGAAGAGGAGAAGGAGCTGGCCCAGGCCATCGAGCAGGGTGACGTGGATGCCAAGGACCACCTCATCGAGGCCAACCTCCGCCTCGTCGTCTCCATCGCCAAGCGCTATACAGGGCGCGGCATGAGTTTCCTGGACCTCATCCAGGAGGGCAATCTGGGTCTGCTTAAGGCCGTGGAAAAGTTTGACTACACCAAGGGTTTCAAGTTCAGCACCTATGCGACCTGGTGGATCCGCCAGGCCATCACCCGCGCCATTGCTGACCAGGCCCGCACCATCCGCATACCTGTACACATGGTCGAAACCATCAATAAGCTGATTCGTACCCAGCGCAATCTGGTTCAAGAGCTGGGCCGAGACCCGGAGATTGAAGAGATCGCCCATGAGATGGGAATCAGCGAAGAAAAAGTCCGTGAGATCATGAAGATTTCCCAGGAGCCGGTCTCCCTGGAGAAGCCCATCGGTGAGGAGGAGGACAGCCATTTGGGGGACTTCATCCCTGACGATGACGCACCCTCCCCAGCAGATCAGGCCGCCTTCTCACTGCTGAAGGAGCTGATGACGGAGGTCCTGGCGACCCTGACCCCGCGTGAGGAGGAGGTCATCCGCCTGCGCTTTGGCATGGTCGATGGCCGTTCCAGAACACTGGAAGAGGTGGGCAAGCAGTTCAATGTGACCCGTGAGCGCATTCGTCAGATTGAGGGTAAGGCTCTGCGCAAGCTGAAGTCCATGCCGCCCTTTGCGGACCGCCTGAAGGGTTTCTTAGACTGATGGCCCGACGGCAGCTCCCCGCACGTCTGGCCCTGGCCCAGGCCCTGCTGCCCGAATCCTACCCTCGTCTGATTGAGCTGGCTGCCGATCGCGCACTCGTGACGGCAGCCGAACTCATGTCTGGGCACTGTGGGCGGGCCCTGGCCCTGGACATCGCGCCCAAGCCGCTGGACTTCGCCCGTCGCCATCTGGCGCTCCTGCTGCCTGGGGGAGCCTACCGTTGTCGCCTTTCTGACGGCCTGGACTATCTTCGAACTAGTCGGGCACAAGAGGAGGGGGAGGGCGGCTTAGCGGATGGGGACCAGCTCCTGCTGATGGGCCTGGGTGGTTTGGAGGCCCATGATATCCTGCTTCGGGCCCTGCCCCTGTGGCAGGATTTTTGTCTGCGGGAGGGGGCTTCAGGCCAGCTGAGCCTCCTCCTGCAGGTGCAGAAGCATCCTCAGATTCCGCGCCTCCTCCTGCGGAGTCTGGGCTTTCGCCAGCAGGCCTGCTGCTGGTTGGAGCAGCGCCAGGCCCAGATTTCCAAATATTATTGTCTGGAGTCCTACCGACTGTCGGTCCCTGAGGCCAGACAGGGGCAAGAGGCGATTCGCTCGGCGCTTGAGGCCTGGAGGAGGGATGAGAGGGCCGGGCAGCTGACTGAGCTGTCGGGACCAGGCGCTCTTGGCCAGTACTATCAGGCCTGCTGGGATTTGCCCCAGACCCGCCCCAGCTCAGGGGGCTTGGGGGCCATCTTCCTGGATCCCAGTTCGGCCCCCCACCTACAGGAGCTGGCCCGCCGCTTCAAGCTGGGGTTGGTGGAGCTTTTTTTGCCCCAGCCCTTCCTGGACTCAGAACGCCAGTTTCCGCGTCTGGGGGACCCAGGCCAATACCAGACCGAACAGGGAGCCTGCTATCGGCGTTTTTTGCAGCAGGAAAAACGGCGCTGGACTAGACTGCTAGCCAGCGCCGCACAGATACCTATACTTGGACCGCTCAATGCGGAGTCCCTGGAAATTCTTTTTGCAGCTCTCGATTGAGCCAGGCCTCCCAGTGGGCGGCCCGTTCTGCTGCCATGGGCGGGACCCGTTCAAGGCGGTAGGGGCGGCCCAGGAGACGGTACTTGTCCAGCCCCATCCGGTGGTAGGGCAGGATTTCTATCTTGTCGATTTTTGGCCCTAATACGCGCACCTGTTTCCAGAGAGCCTCCATGCTCTCCGCATTGTCCGTCCAGTTGGGAAGCATGACGTGGCGGATCCAGACCCTGCCCTGATAGGCGGGGCTGGCCAGGAAATCCCGGAAGTCCAGCCAGGGCTGGATGGGGACGCCAGCCACGTGGCGATAGGCCCAGTCGTCCATCTGTTTGATGTCAAGGAGGACGAGATCTGTGTTGGCCAGGACAGGTTCCCAGTATTTGCGGGGCCCGTAACCTGAGCTGTCCAGACAGACATGGATGCCCCGGGCCTTGAGTTCCGGTAGGCAGCGGCTCAGAAAAGCAGCCTGCATCAGGGGCTCACCACCGGAAAAGGTTACCCCTCCGCCCCGCCGGTAGTAGGGCTTATAGCGCTGGACCAGCTGGACCAGCTCCTCAACAGAGAGGGTCTGGCCTCCGCGACCTGGGAGGGGTGGCCGCGGATTGCCGGGGTGGCCCAGAGCCTTTTCCTCGTTACGGCTACAGAGGCGCAGGAGCTCGTCCTGGTCCATCACTTCAATTTGGCCCAGGTGCTGGGCCTCCAGGCAGTCTGCGCCATAGAGTTCCTGTTTCCTGTCGGCCTGGCGTACGAAATACTGGGAGTCCGGATTGTGGCAGTAGACACAGCGCAGGGGACAGCCCTGGGCGAAAATCACTGTGCGCACCCCTGGGCCGTCCAGAGTCCCCAGACTCTCAATACTGTGTACAGCTAAGCGCAGCTCGCTCACTGGATCCTGCCTCCTCGTCTCGCAGCCGGCGGGGATTTAGCAGTTTTCGTGGAAGGTGCGCCGGATCACTTCCTGCTTCTGCTCCTGACTCAGGCTGTTAAAGTGTACCGCATAACCAGAGACGCGGATGGTCAGGTTCGGATAGCGTTCGGGATGCTCCATGGCATCCATCAGCAGCTGACGGTCCAGGACGTTGACGTTGAGGTGGAAGGCCTGCTGGCCGAAGTAGCCGTCCATGATGTCCACCAGATTGGCCTCGCGCTGCTCGGGAGACTTGCCGAGGGCGGAGGGGATCATGCTGAAGGTGTTGGAGATGCCGTCCTGGCAGACCTCACGGTAGGGGAGCTT
>JAEWGG010000034.1 GCA_023388435.1 Bacillota bacterium
GGCCCTCTTCTTTCGCACTGGCCTCGATGGCCTTATCCAGGGCCCCGCTCTCGAAGACCAGGCCCAGGCTCTTATAGGCTCCCCCAAACTCGGACATCGCGCGCTGCTCCACATCCTTCTCCTGGATGGCCGCGTGCTCGTGCCCCTCGTGGTGGTGGGCGTCCGCATGCTCCCCGTCCCCGTGATGGTGCTCGGCTTTAATCAGGTCCAAGCCCTTCGAAGCCTCCAAGGCTTTGAGCTTGCTGTCCTTCGCGGCAGACAGTACCTGCTCCGCCCAGCCTTCCATGCCTGCCCCGGAAAAAATAAAGCCCTGGGCCTCCGTGATGCGCGCCATATCTTTGGCGGAGGGCTCCCAATCATGAGCCTCCGACCCCGGCGGAACCAGCAACTGGACGTCGAAGTCCTCAGCCGCCAGACGGCGCGTGAAGTCATAGGTCGGGAAAATCGACGTATAGACAACGGGCTTGGCCCCTGTGTTCTGCTCCGGTTCCTTCGTCTGTCCCCCATTGGCCTGGCCCTTGGCACAGCCGGCAAAGAGGCCCATAAAGACTGCTGTAGCCGTCAGCAGCGCAGCGAAACGTTTGCTCTGCATAGTCCTATTCCTTTCTTCCTAACAATCCCAAAAAGTCCGTCAAAATGACAAAACTTTTCAAATTCTTATCTCAGCATACGACCAGCCAGAGAGCCTTGTCAAGAAATTTGAAAAACTTTATCCATTTGTAGTTAAGCAAAAGTTAGTCGAGGCTATCCATCTTGTGCGAACTGTCCAGTTTCGGAACGTTCAGCGTTCGAAAAGGCCTGGGCCTGTCCCTCTGTGATTCAGACAGGCATCCCGTCCGGCTGGGCTGCCAGAGCGCGAACAGCTAGTTTTTTCCCTCCTCAGGCTTCGCCGCCGAAGTTTCGACGTACCAGCGTTGAATCTCGCTATGGACCAGGGCCCCCACGAGAAGGAGGTTCGCACAGAGATAGAGCCAGAGCAGCAGGATGATGATGCTCGTGATACTGCCATAGATCACAGATAGCCGGGCGCTGTGGCGTATATAAATGGAAAAGCCGAAGGATAGCAGAACCCAGGACAGGGCGATGCCCGCCCCAGTCAGCAGGGCCCAGCGGAAGGGGGCCCGGCGTTTGGAGCAGATGTAGAGCAGGACGGAAAAAAGGCCGATGAGATAGGTGAAGGAGAAGAGATAGCCCAGGTAACGCAGCCAGGACCAGTCCTGAATCACCGCTCCGAAGAGGCTCTGAAGTGAGGCCAGCAGGGGTTCGCTAAAACTCAGGAGCAGGAGGACCAGCAGCAGAGAAATACCGAAAACCAGTATGGCTGCCAGGCTCAGTACCTGGCGGATGAAAAAGCGCTTAGCTGACGAAGGGTTTTCATAGATGCGGTCAAAGACGGATACCAGGACATTAAAACCACGCGATGCCGACCAGATCAGGGCCAGGACACCAATCGTTGTCGAGAGACTGCTCCAGGCCGCCGCATTGCTCAGCACGCTGCTCAGGGACTGTAAAATCTCAGCAGGCACCAGACGGCGCAGACTGAGCACCGCCTCGCGGCTGATCAGACCCTGGCCGAAGGTCAGGATGAGGCTCGCCACGAAGAGGACCAGGGGAACGAGGGCAAAAATCAGATAATATGCGAGGGCCGCGCCCATATTGGGCAGATCCAACTGGGAGTAACGACGCCCCGCCTGGCGCAGGCGGGCCCAGCCGCCACGGGAAGTCTTCTTGTCCCAGTGCTCCAGCAGGGACAAGCCCCTATTCTTCCAGGCCCGCAGATGCCGCGTCCAGGTGCTGGGGGAATTGGGCTGCTCCTCGTTCATTTTCTCTCCTTCATTCATCCTATCAACCTTCTATCAGCTCGCGAGGCGCGGCGTTCACATAATAGCTGTAACGGAAATCCAGGCCCGTCTCCGCATCATGACGCCAGGCCCCCTGTTCCCGACAGCGCCAGCCCTCCAAGCTTTCCAGGTTCGGAAACCAGGCATCAGCCCCTTCGAAGGCTGCCGCAATCTCCGTCAGATAAACCCCACGACAATAGGGTAGGAAGTCCCGATAGACCTGCCCCCCACCAATCAGCAAAAAGGCCTCCCAGTCCAGACCCTCGCGCACGATACAATCCCGAAGGGCCTCTGAAGCAGCCAGAATACGAATATCCTGGGCCTCTTCGGGACGGCGCAGAGGGATGTCCTCCAACTTGAGGCTACAGCTCAGAATCAGATTCAGGCGGCCCGGCAGGATGCGGCCCCCAGGAAAGGAACTGAGGGTCCCCCTCCCGTAGAGCAGAATACGGCCCTGGCTGATGGCCCGAAAACGTCGCAGGTCCTCGGCGATGGGCTGCAAGAGCTTCCCCTGGCAACCGATGGCCCAGTTGCGGTCAACGGCGACGATGGCTTCCATTTTGTCCCCCCTCAAATCGCGACAGGGATACCCTTGATGGGCGGCCCATACTGGTAGTCCTCGAGGCGGAAGCTCTCGGGTCGAAAGTCGTAGAAGTCCCGAATTTCCGGATCAATCCAGAAGCGCGGGGCGGGAAAGGTCGGCCGCTCAATCAGCTCCCGCACGATAGGCACGTGACGGTCGTAGATATGAGCGTCGGCAATGACGTGAACCAGCTCGCCCACCTCCAGGCCAGAAACCTGGGCAAAGCAGTGCAGCAGCACCGCGTACTGCATGACGTTGAACCCGTTGGCCGCCAGCATGTCCTGTGAGCGCTGGTTCAAAATGGCGTTGAGCCGCTTCCCGGTCACATTAAACGTCATGCTGTAGGCACAGGGGTAGAGACGCATGGCGTGGAGGTCCTGGAAATTATAGATGTTGGTCATGATGCGCCGGCTGTAGGGATTATGCTTCAGGTCGTAGAGCACGCGGTCCACCTGGTCGAAGTCCCCCTCCGCGTAGTGGTGGCGCTGGGCCAGCTGGTAGCCGTAGGCCTTGCCAATGGTACCCTCCTCATCGGCCCAGGCATCCCAGATATGGGAGCCCAGATCGGCCACGCGGTTCGATTTTTTCTGCCAGATCCACAAGAGTTCATCCACACAGGTCTTAAAGGCCATGCGCCGCTGGGTACAGACGGGAAATTCCCGGGACAGATCATAGCGATTGACCAGGCCAAAGCGCTTCAAAGTATGGGCGGGGCTGCCATCCTCCCAACGGGCGCGGACCTCCTGCCCCTCACTGCTGATCCCCTGGTCCAGAATTTCGCGGCAGCTCTTGATAAACAGATCGTCGGCGTGACTCATAGCGACCTCTTTTCTACTAGCCCCAGCAGTCTGCAGGGGCGCCTCCCCGTATTATACAGGGCCAGCGGGCTGTCCGCCCTCCCGCATCAGCCGCTTGCGTGCCCCACTTCAACTGACAGTTTGTCGGATTTTGTCAGCTACAGCGTCGCCGGCGAAGGGCCCTGGCGGACTAGACTGGAACTGACCAGCCGCAGCCGGGGATAAGCACCTGGCAGAACCATCCAGGCTGGAAGGAAGGAGCCCGTGATGAAAGAAATTCAGCGCCGCAAGAGAGCAGTCATAGGACTCAGCCTGCTCTGCCTCTGCTTCGTAGCCAGCCTGCTCATCTACGCCGGTATGGGAGGAGGGCCCTATGCCCTGCAGGCCGGCCAGACACTGTCTTGCCCTGAGCCCAGTGCAGCTGGCAGGGGCATAACGAACAGTGGGGAAGGCAAGCAGAACAGAAGCCCTGGCAGAGGAGGGCCGGGGGCCAGCCAGATGGACCCGTCGATCGAAGAAGCGGCGACAGCAGCTGTCGTGTCGCCCCCGGAAGGGCCTGCAAGCAACAACGCCCCAGCGAAAATCCTGGTCCACGTCAGCGGGGCCGTGGCACAGCCTGGGGTCTATGAACTTCCACCGGGCAGCGCCGTCCGTGAGGCTCTCAAGGCCGCAGGCGGTCTCCAGGCAGAGGCCGCAGACTGGGCCCTGAACCAGGCCGCCCTGGTCCAGGACCACAGCCAGATTCACGTCCTCACAGAGGAGGAGGCCCGGACCGCAAGGATACAAGCTGGAGGTCCAGCAGCTGGGTCTAATGTGCTTCCCAGCAAGTCTGAAACGCGGCCTGGACAAGAGCTGGGGCGCCAGATCGCCCTCAATCAGGCCAGCTTGGAAGAACTCTGTAGCCTCCCCGGTATCGGCGCGAAAACGGCGCAGGACATTCTGGACTTTCGCCAGGCTCGAGGTGCCTTTCGTAGCCTTGAGGAGCTGATGCAGGTCCCAGGTATTAAGGAGGCCCGCTTCAAGAAGCTGCTGCCCTACCTCCGCCTCTAGCCGCGGAGTTCCAGGGGATGCTGGCCAAATTCCTGGGCCACCGCATCCAGGGCCCGGAGAATGACCTGGTCCATGTTGTAGTAGGCATAGTCCGCCAGGCGTCCGCCAAAAATATACTTTTGCTCCGCTTCAGCCAGGGCCCGGTACTGACCATAGCGGGCCTGGTTCTCCGCATTATTAATCGGATAATAGGCCTCCTGCCCCGGCTCCCACTCCTGGGAATATTCGAAGCTGAGCACTGTCTTCGTCCAGCCCTTCTCCTCCGCCGCCTGCTGCGGATTGGCGGTGTAGAAGTGCTTATGCTCCACCACCCGCGTGTAGGCGGGCTCCGAATCGCAGCAATTCACCACCGCATTGCCCTGATAATCCAGCTGGTCCAGAACCTGGTGGTCGAAGCGCAGGCTGCGGTAGGGCAGGGCCCCGAAGCGGTAGTTGTAGAAGGCGTCTATCATCCCCGTGTAGACCACCCGCTCCGCCAGCGCGTCCAATTCCTCACGCCGCTCCAGATAATCTACGCCTAAACGCAGCTCCGCCTTCTCCAGCCAGCGCGTGAAGAGCGGCATGAAGCCATCTTCTGGCACACCCTGGTAGCGGTCGTTAAAGTAATTATTATTCCAGGTAAAGCGCAGGGGCAGGCGCTTGATGATGGACGCGGGAAGCTCCCGGCAGGGCCTCCCCCACTGTTTCTCCGTATAGTGCTTGATCAGCGCCTCATAGATTTCTTCACCCAAAATGCTCAGGGCCTGTTCCTCCAGGTTGGCCGCCTCCCGACCGCCCAGGTCCAGGCGCTTCTCAGCAATGAGCCTCCGGGCCTCCTCCGGCTTCTTGCAGCCCCAGAATGCGTGGAAGGTATCCATATTAAAAGGGAGGTGATAGTAGCGTCCCCCAGCCTCAGCCAGCGGGCAATTAATATAGGGAAAAAACTCGCAAAAGTCCTGCATATAGTCCCAGAGCCGCGCGTCATTACAGTGGAAAATATGCGGCCCATAAACATGGACCGGTATGCCCTCTTGCTCCTCGCAGTAGAGGTTGCCGCCCACGTGCTGGCGGCGGTCCACCACCAGGCAGCGCTTGCCCCGCAAGCCTGCCTCGTAAGCAAAGACGGCGCCGAAGGGCCCCGCTCCTACAATAAGATAGTCATAACTGGCTGTCATTGTCTGTCTCCTCCATGGAAGCTTCTCTTGTCCCAACTATAGCAGACTTCCCGAGGAATGGCGGAGCGTCGATGGCCGGCCATTTATTTAGCCTATCTTAAGATTTCTGCGGCCAGCCTCCCCTATAATCGGCCCATCCATAAACTTTGCACAGGTGTACGAGGAGGATTTGGACCATGGACTTTCGGCAGATATTTTGGACTGGGACGCCCAGTACCACGGGCCCTAGTTTTCCACTCCCACTGCAACTGATTCTGATTTTTGTCTTCTGCCTGGCCATTTATAGCGTGCTCCGCCTGGCGGGCCAGCCCCAGAGACTCAAAAGGCTGATTTCAGGACTCAGTATCGCCCTGCTCCTGGAACAATTTCTGATCAATCTCTGGTATTGGACAGGTCCCTTTCTCGCAGAACCCCTGCCCCTCTACCACTGCCGCCTGGCCAAGCTGGTCTATCTGATCTATTTTATCCTGCCGAGTGAGTACAAGGAGCGGATCTGGGCCCGCACGGGCCTCTATTACGCCTGCACGGTAGGCTTTGCCGGGGCGCTGAGTGCCTTTTTCAAACCCACACCCGACCCCTTCCATTTCCCGCACGTCGCAATTTTCTCTTATTTCATTGGCCACCTGCTCCTGGGTCTCCTGCCCCTGGCCTATCTCCTGCTGGACAGGGAGCGTCCAGGACTCGCCTATTTCTGGCGTGTACAGGGTCTGATTCTCGCTTTCAACATATTCATTATCGGGGCCAACCACGTCCTGCACACAAACTATGCCTTCTTCCGCAAATCCCCCATCATGCCAGATTATTTTCTGCACTGGCCGCGCCTGCTCTATCTCGTCATGCTCTGTGCCGTATACGCCCTGCTCTGCCTCCTGTCCTCACTGATTCTGAAAGGACTGGTCCTGGGCGCCAGAAAACTCCGGATCCGACGCGAGGCCAAAGTCCAGCACAGTTCACTCTAAGGGGCCTGTCACCAACTTGTCAGAAGCGCTCCCTCCAATGATAATGGGAATTCATGGGACGAGGCTGGGACTCTGTGTTGGAATTCCGTCATGCAGGAGTCCCGTCCTAGACTCTGGAGGAAGCTAGCAGCGATGTCATTCCGTATAGAAACCCGTAGTCTCCACCCCGCTCATTACCGCGGCCCAGCCCTGAAGCTCATCCTCCTGCGCCTGCTGGCCTCCTACCTGAGCGCCCACATCCTGCGCTTCCCTCTGCTAGGCTCCACCCTTCTGACGAACTATCACTGGAACTTGCCCGCTTTTCTTTTTCTAGTCCTCGGCAGTCTGAGTCTCTGCGCCGTTCTCTTAGTTCTCGACCAGCTGCGGGGCAGAATTCAGGACGCAAATCGGTCTGGGGGAACTAGCCTGCAGCGCCTGGTCAACTGGGAAGTCCTGCTGCCCGCCAAGGCTCAGCAGCTCGTCTACCGTCTGGCCTTTCTCCTCTGTCTCCTCGCTTGCGCCGTCAGCCCTGAACCTTCTTCTGCCCTCTTTTTTCTCTTCCCCGCCTGCCTTATGGCCTCCCTGGATGCTCGGGCCCAGGCCCTCCCCCGCTGGGCGCGGCTGGGTCTTGGCCTGGGCTTTGCCTGCTTCGTCTATCAACTGCTCCGCTCGGGTATAGATGGGTTTCTGAACCTGAGTTTTGGAGCCTATGAGCAGATCTTCCCTGCTGCTCCGCTGAGTGTTTTTCTATCCCTGGCCCTGGGGCTGCTCGCCGGCGTATCCTGGCTTTTTATCCAGGATCTTCGGTCTAAAAAGAGACCTGATACGGTGCTGGCCCTCAACGGGGAAGCGGCCCCCAAGCTCCTGCGGCGCCTTATCCCTGCACTCGCTGTGGCTCTTTCTTTCTGCCTGCTCAGTTTCTTTCTGCTCTCCCGTAGCCTCACTCTGCGCACGCCCTCCTTCGACCACGGTATATTTCATCAGGCCTATGACAACATGCTGCGCGGCCTGGGGCCCCTGTCCAGCTTCGAGCGCGACCATCTGTTAAGTCACTTCGCCGTACACATCTCCCCCTCGCTCTACCTCCTCCTGCCCTTCTATGCCCTCCTCCCCAATCAGCTGGGGCTGCAGGCCCTTCAAATCCTCAGCCTCCTCTTAGGCCTCATCCCCCTGCGTCTGCTCCTCCAGCGCCTCAAGCTGCCACGCGGTCTGGCTGGCCTCCTCCAGGCCCTCTACCTCTTCTTCCCCCCCCTGCTCTGCTCTACGGGCTATGACTTCCACGAGAATGTCCTCCTGCCGCCCCTCATCCTCGGCCTGGCCTGGGCCCTCTGCTGCCGCCGTCCACTCTGGACCCTGCTGCTGGGTCTCGCCACCCTTGGGGTCAAGGAAGACGCCTTCCTCTATGTTTTTTTTCTGTCCCTCTTCAGCCTCGCCGCCAGATCCTGGCTTGATCAGCTTTTCTGCTGCCAGAAGTCGAAGTCCGACTTGCTCTTCGGCTGGCTACAGGCCGCCCTCCCCCTCCTCGCCCTCCTCTACTTTGCCCTCTGTCTCAGCCTGCTTCAGACCCAGGGTGACGGGGCCATGACGGGACGCTTCGCCAACCTCTTCCTGCAGGAGGACTGGGGGCTGGTCTCCATCCCTCTGGGGCTGTTTCAGGAGCCTGTGGCCTTCTTCAATTTCGCTGCCCAGGCCCCCAAGCTGGGCCACTTAAGTTTCTTTCTCCTGGGTCTCGGCGGCCTCATCCTGCGTCCCAGCCAAGCCTCTCAGCTGCTCCTTTTCGCCCCCCTGCTACTCATGAATCTCCTCAGCAACTATGTCTATCAATTCAACATTCGCTTTCAGTACAACTTTGCTTCGGGCGCCCTGCTCTTTTTTCTGGCCCTGCTTCTGCTGGCTGAGCGCTGGCAGGCAAGCAGGCGTTCCGCCCAGGACCAGACCCCGGAATCGTGCTCCAGCCGTCACAGGCGGTCTGTGCTCCGAAGCTGGCAGGGGCGGCAGGCGGTCCTGGTTTTTGCCCTCTGCTTCAGCCTCTGCTTCAGCGCTCGACTTCTCTTTGAATTCGGCCCTGGTCCAAACTACCTGAGCGAGCGTGAGCAGGCCCTACGCATGGAACAGGCGCTCGCGAACTACCGCGGTCAGCCCGTCCCAAGTCTGGTCAGTCACTACCTCTGTTCCTCGCTCCTGCCCAATAATCAGCTCTACCTGTCAGCCTTTCACAAGGAGGGACAGCCGCCCGCCTTCGACCCACAGATCCGCCGCCTCATCTTCGACCTCCGCAACGGCCTCAGCCCCCGCGAGGAGGACTGGCGCCGCTGCTACCAGCAGGCTGGCTATAGAGAAAAGTCCCTGGCGGACGGTCTGCTTCTTGTCCTCGAAGCTCCGGACCTGGCCGCCCTGCCTTAGGAGCGCGTTCCGGCTGCTTAGCAGTCAGGCGCGATCCGCCTGGACTCTTCCTCGCTCCTCTTAGACCAGAGTCGGGCTTCTTCACTGCTGGTCAAAGTAGAATAAAAGGGAGCCAGGTTCAGGTCCTGGCTCCCCACAGGCTCCCCTCATCCAACCTGCTTCACACAGATCTTCACAGACATCGGAGCACTGAGCGCTCAGTCCAGGGGCGGCAGCTCCTTCGTATCCCGATCCGCCAGTCGCCCCTCCTGCCTGGACCTGGGAGGTTTAGCAAGGGACTGTTGCAGCTCCTCCTGTAAGGCCCTGGCCGCCGCCAGAGCTTCCTGGTAACGGGCCTCGGCCGCCTCTCCCTGCCGCTCCCAGGCGGTCCCTGGACGGGGCTCCTCTTCCACGCCTTCAGATACAAGCGGATAGCCACTGTCTTCCACAAAATTTTCATTCCCCTGCAGGGCCTGCTCGCGGAGATAGTCCCGCTCCTTCTGCGCTGCGATGGTCTCTGGGAGCTGGTCCTTCCTGGCCGGCTCACAGGGGGCGTAATTCATGATGTAATAGCTGCCGCAAACGTAGATGAGAGCTACCAGGAACAGTTCCAGCAGCATCAGCAAAAGGGCCCGCACCGTCCCTTCCAGCGGGCGCAGGGCAGCCATGAGGGCGAGTAGCACACACAGCACACGGAAGACCGTGCGCACGCGCCGCCACGTCAGGGTCGGCTCCACGTAGCCTCCACCATCGATCAAGGGGAAGGCCGAGTCCATATAAAACACAGCCTTCCAGGACCATAGTACCCGCTGCTTAAACGGCCACCGCATAACTTTTCTCCTTAAATCCATGATTCTGTCTTTCGCTTCGACCGCGACGCTAAAATCCCCCAGCGCCCTGCCCCCGAGCTGCCTCTGACTGCCCTCTACTCTGTCGGCCGGAGGGCCTCCGGAGCGCGCCCCGTGCCTTTAACCAGGCTCCTCTCCGGAACCGCAGCGCGCACAAAACTCAGAGGGTAGATACGTGAGCCCCGCCCCACGCTTGTACCTGGGGCCAGGACCGCCTGGCAGCCGACCTCCACCCCAGCCCCCAGAACAGCACCAAACTTACGCCGAGGCTGAGGCCAAAGACCCTCAGGGAGCTGCAGGCGGACCTCCTTCCCATCCTGACGCACATTGGAGAGGACGGCCCCGGCTCCCAGGTGGCTATACTCGCCCAGCACACTGTCTCCCACATAATTAAAATGCGGAATCTCTACCCCATACAGAATCAGGGACTGCTTGAGTTCTGAACAGTGGCCCAGGCCAGCCTCACGCCCCATAAGTACGGGCCCGCGAATATAGGCTCCGAAGCCCAGTCTGGCTCCAGGCCCAATGTAGGCCGGGCCCTCAATGCGACAGCCCTCTCCCAGTACAGCGCTCACATGTATGTAGGCCTCTCCCACGCGGCGGAACTCCCCCTCACGTCCCGCGGCCAGTCGCGCGGGCCACAGGGACAGCTTATCCAAGAGCTCCACAGGCCCTGTCTTCGCTGCTAGAAAGACCTCTCGAAACTCCTCGTCCTCTGCGTCTAACCAGCGCGCCCAGGACCAGTCCGTCCGTGCTTCCATTTCAGGGGTCCTCTCTTCACTATTCTCTCTGCCATTATAGCGGCAAGGGGCCCGAACAGCATAGTGCTCAAGCGTTCAGACCAGCCCCGCATGGCACGATACCATCAGGGGCTTGACTTTTGCTTATGGTTAGCTTAAGCTAATACCAGTCAACAATACAAGCCCCTTTCACCGAGCTGTCGTGGAGGGTCCTCAAAGGCCCTCCAAACCGCTTCGGAAGCAAAAAACGGGGAAAAAAGGAGACCATCATATGTTTTTTTCACGCACGCAAACTCAGCGCCGTAAACTGCGCCTACTGCTACCCAGCCTCGCCCTCAGTCTCAGCCTGGTCTTCGGGGCCTGTGCAAGCCCGAAGGCCAGTGGGGGCGATGGTGCCAAGAAGCGTATCACCGTCACCACCTCCTTTCTCTACGACATGAGCCGCCAGCTCCTCGGCGATCAGGCCCAGCTGGAACTCATCATCCCAGCCGGCGACGACCCGCACCTGTACAACGCCAAGCCCCAGGACCTGCAGAAGCTCCAGCAGGCGGATCTGGTCCTCTATCACGGGCTCCACTTCGAGGGTAAAATGGCGGAAGCCCTGGAAAAATCTGGAGCCAAGGCCGTGACCGCAGACTTCAGTCCTGAGGACAGCCTGCGCATGGAGGAGGACGGCCAGGAAGTCGTAGACCCGCACTTCTGGTTCAGTATCCCCCTCTATAAGAAAGCGACGGAGACCGCCGGCCGCTACCTGGACGAACTCTATAAGGGCCAGGGCGAGGTCCAGGAGCAGATCCGCAAACGTCTCGCCGACTACCTCCAGAAGCTGGACGCCCTCGACCAGGAGAACAAACAGAAGTTCCAGGCCCTCCCCAAGGAGCGCCGCATCCTCGTCACCCCCCACGACGCTTTCAACTATTTCGCCAAGGCCTACGACTTCGAAGTCAAGGCTCCCCAAGGCGTCAGCACGGACTCCGAAGTGGCCAACCGCGACCTGGCCGACACGGCAACGTTCATCGTCCAGCACCAGGTTCCCGCAATCTTTGCCGAGACCAGTAC
>JAEWGG010000035.1 GCA_023388435.1 Bacillota bacterium
GACGATGACACGGGTTTTCCCCGATAGGGACATATCTAGTCCTGCTTTGAAGAGGCCAATAATCTGCTCTGAGGCGTAATCACCCAGAGCGTCGGCCCTTATGTGCAGCATCTGGTGATTGTTGGGGCGCGTGAAAGATAGTGTTTTGTTCAGGATGGGGCCGTAGTCCACATACTTCCCCGTATTGCGGTCGAAGTAGGCCGTGGCATCTCCCGACCCTGTAATGACATTGGGCACGACAATCGTAAAGGGCGTCTCGGAGCGCAGGCTGTCCGCATGCAGGCTAGGAAGGCTGCAGAGGAGACCGCAGGCTAGGGCGCAGCCGAAAACGAGTGCTTTCTTCTTCATAGGATTTACCTCCTTAAACTATTGCCCCCAGCTCTTTCTGAGGGTGAAAAACTAAGCGAGGAGCTGGGCCTTCCCCTGTCGGCGGAAGTAGAGGAGGCTCAGAGCGTAGACGACGAGATCGAATAGGAAGAGGAGGGCGAGGAGGACGAGCTTCTCCCCCCAGAGCGAGTTGTTGCTGTATTTCTCGGGCAGGCTGAGGACGAAGCAGAGGGGTGGGAGGCTGATGAGGCAGAAGAGGGGCCAGGTGTTTCGCCAGAGGCCCTGGCCGAAGAGCTGGGCGATGGCCAGGTTCCGCTGCTCCTGGCGCATATAGAAGACCGAGATGAAGGCGGAGAAGGCGGCCAGAATCGCCAAATTGCAGAAGAGGTACTGGGCATCAGAGAACAAATTCTTAAAGAGTCGAGCCTGCAGGGAGTCTATGTGTTCAGAATAGGCTTCCCATTGTAATTCCTCAGCGAGGGGGAGGCCCTGGATGGAGTCCAAGATGGCCTGGCGCCGCTGGGCGTCCGGGGCGATGAAATAGAATTCGTCGATATCGTTGATGACCAGGGGCGGAGCTAGGATGAGCAGCGGGGGCTTCTCGGGCGGACTGGCATCCAAGTCGGGTATGAAGTAGCGCGGCAGCCGCTCTTCGGGAAGAGGAATCAGCTTGGCATCAGGAAAGAGCTCTTTCCAGACAACGGAGGCCTGCATGGCTGTGGCCCTGTCCTTCGTGGCCTTGGTGTAGAGGAAGTAGGGACCGCCCCAGCCCTCCTTGCGCAGGTCCTCGGGATGAAGGGCCTCGATCTCCTTCTCGGGGAGGACTTGGTTGTAGCGGAGGAAATTGCCATTCACAATGATAAATTGCTGTTCCTTATAATCCTTGTCATAGGTGTAAATGAAGTCCCTTTGCTTAAGCAGTTCATCGTAATAGCGATGGCTGAGCTCTTCTCCCGGTCCTACAAGATGAATGCTGCTGCCATCGTAGTTAAAGGTGTTGAAGTGTATGTTAGGACTCTTGGGCATCAGGCGCCAGAGGTCGCCCTTAAATTGTCGCTCTGCCTCCTGCTCGCGCTGGGACCGGAAGAGGAATTTGATGTAGCTGAGCCTATCGACTGAGGCCTCCGCGAGGAGGTATACGGAGACAAACTTGAGCAGGAGGACGAGGAGCAGGAGGCCGCGGCGGTTCAGTCGCCCCTGGAGAAAGGGGAGGAGCCTGCTCCAGCGCAAGAAGGCGAGGAGGACCAGGAGGACCAGGGTGCTCAGGCAGAGGTAGACGATGAAAGGAATGAAGATTAGGGGAAGGTAATAGATGAGGCTCTGCCAGGAGGGGCGAAAGCCAAGGAGATAGAGAAAAAAGGGCGCGGAGCCCAAGAAGCAGAGGGCGGGGAGCCCCAGGTGGACCCGTGCCAGCTGTGCGAAGAGAGTCAGGGGGCCGTGTGCGAAAAGGCGGGCGATCATGTAGTCACGTTGGCAGCGGAAGTAATAGGCGAGGTGGAGCAAGAGGGCCCCGACCAGAAGGAGGCCCAGGGCGAGACGGGGCCACTGCAGGGGATTCAGGTCTTCCAGTCTTTCGACAAGTAGGGAGGGGGAAAAGCTCCTCGGGATGATGTGCTCCTCAAGTTTCGCCCCAAACTGCCTCAGGAGGATGTTGGAGAGCTCTGTGAGGGCATTCTCATCTGCGTTGAGGAGGTAGAGATTGAGGTCTAGGGGGTCGCTGCGGTACTGCTTGAGGGGCTGAAGGAACAGGGGCTTTAGGCTCTGCCAGCTCTTTCGGATTCGGGGCTCTGGACCTTCACTGGAGAAGATTTCGTCGCTCTGATTGAAGGCCTCTGGGGACTTGGGCCCGTGGATGAGGGGGAGGGCGTCCAGGGTCTCCTGGCGGCTGAGCTGCATGTAGTGACGATAGGACGCATCATCCCTGAGCTGGCGGTTGCGGGCGACGATGTCCACCTGATGGGTCTTGGCCCAGTCCATGAGGGCGGCTGGGAGCTCATCCATCGGACTTCGGGGCGGGGCACCTTCGTCCGCATAGCTCCCTGAGTTTTCCGCTAAGCTGAGACCGAGGTCCAGGGGCCGTCCTTCGGAGAAGCGGAGGGGGTTGCGGATGTTCGCTAGTTCCTCGGCCTCGCCTGATTCACGCAGCATCAGGCAAAAATAGAAGCAGAGGAGGATGGAGTAGGCGATGAGGACCTTTTTCATATGGGACCTCCGTTTTGGTAGAGAAAAGCTGTCTGGGGATGAAGCTCAGCGGAGACTATTTAGCTGCGCCGGGCGAATAGATGGTGACCGTTTGGTATTTGGCAATCCTCTCCTTGCTTTGCTTCCAAATTGTGGAGAAAGCAATCTGATGCTCAAGCCTATAGTCATTAATAGGCCTGTAGGAGATCATTCTCATATCGTGGTAGTACACATTGGTCCGAGGAGGGAGTACGACATTGATCATAGGTCCGTGAGAGAGGAACTTCCCCGTCTCATAGTCAAAGTGAGCAGTTGTGTAGCCAGAGGCATCGTGCTTTTCCTGCGGATCGGCCTTGGGGAAGAAGACATATGCCTTGCCAACTTGGACACCTGCTGCCTGAAGGCTTCCTGCCGCGAAGAGCACGGCACAGGAGAGACAGAGGGCGGAGAGAATCTGCGTGCGCTTTTTCATGCTCTACCTCCTATATCTATGACCCTGGTGACCCCAGACAGCAGTTGAGGGTCATGTGTCACCATCACAATGGACTTGCCCTCCTGGCGGAGGAGGGCGAAGAGTTCCATGATTTCATTGGCGCTCTCCCGATCCAGGTTGCCAGTGGGCTCATCGGCGAGGATGACCTGGGCGGGTTTGAGCAGGAGGCGGGCGAAGGCCAGGCGCTGTTGCTCGCCGCCGCTGAGACTGCGGGTCTGTCTGGGGCCATAGCCCTCCAGGCCCACGCAGGTCAGGGCAGCCTCTAAGTCGGCCTGACTGCGCTGCTTGCCATAGTGGGCGGCCAGCTTCAGATTCTGGAAGACCGTGGCGTCCTCCATCAGGGCGTAGTTTTGGAAGAGATAGGCCAGGTCGTAGCGCAGGCAGCGCAGGGCGCGGCGGCTGTTGATGCGCAAGTTTCTTTGGCCGAAGTGCCAGGTGTCCCCGCTTGTGGGCCGTAGGAGTAGGCCCAGCATGTTGAGTAGGGAGGACTTACCGGAGCCGGAGGGGCCGATAATGCCCAGGAATTCGCCAGCTTCCACGGAGCAGGAGAAGTCGCGAAAAATTTCGTGCTTTCCATAGCTTAGGCTGATTTTTTCTAAGTGGATGAGCTTTTTCATAGACGTGCCCTCCATGTACAGGCCTCTGTATGGCCAGCATAAGGGAGCGAAGCTTGCATGTATAGCGGAGAAGATGTTTTTGCTGCAGAATAGACAAATCGTACAAAAAGTGACGATTTAAATCATTCGTTATCGGGATTTGTTGTACATTCTGATGATAAATAAATTAAGGATCTATCTCATAGGATTTCCTGGACTGTGGGCAAAGTGAAAAAGACCTCCGACGGGCAGGGCCGCCGGAGGTCCGAACGATCTGAGACTTTTCTTCACAAGGCTGCTTAGAGCAAGCTGGCGGATTCCTGGTCAAGCAGGACGGTAACGGCGGGGTGTAGCTGCAGGACGGAAGCAGGGCAGCTGGCGCTGATGGGGCCCTGAATCATGGCGCGGACGGCTTCCGCCTTGTCCTCACCTGTGGCGATCAGCACAATCTTTCCCGCCTCCATAATGGTGGAGATACCCATACTGAGGGCGCGACGCGGCACCTCATCCGCCGAGGAAAAGAAGCGGGCGTTAGCTTCAATGGTCGAGGCTTCCAGATCCACGGTGTGGGTGAAGCGCTCCATGACAGCTGCGGGTTCGTTGAAGCCGATGTGACCGTTGCGGCCGATTCCCAGAAGCTGGAGGTCAATGCCTCCGGCCTGTAGGAGCAGGGACTCGTAGCGCTCACACTCCTCATCCAGGTCCTCGGCCATGCCGTCGGGAATGTGTATGTTCTCGGGATTTAGATTGATTTTCGAGAAGAGATGCTCCTGCATGAAGTGGAAGTAGCTCTGTTCGTGCTTTTTGTCCAGACCTACGTACTCGTCCAGGTTGAAGCTGGTGGTAGCGGCGAAAGTGATGACACCAGCCTCATAGAGCTTGATCAGTTCCTGATAGATGCCAACGGGGCTGCTGCCCGTGGCAAAGCCCAGGACGGACTCTGGTTCATCGATCAGCTGGGCCGCAATGAGCGTCGCCCCAGCCTTGGCGACCTGCTCCTTGTTATCAAAAATTTGAATGACCATGTCTACCTCCATACCCCGACAATTGTGGTCTCAGTGTACTCGTTTCCTTTGCACATGACAAGGTTTTTAGCTTTGACGTGGCCTGGACAGATGCACAGGACAGGTCAGTAGAGCGTGCCACGGGCATTCAGGTTCTCATGGTAGGCGTACATGTCGTTGAAGAGGACGAAGCGGGGGCGGGGGAGGCAAAAGACAGGCATTTCCCGCTGGCAGACTGCCAGGGCCTGGGCCCCTAGTTCCTGGGCGATCGCCTCTTCTTCTGGGGAAAAATCAGCGAGGTGGTAGGCGAGGGAGATGTGGAAGACGTAGTCCTGGTGCCCATGCTCCCGCATTTCCATGCGCTGGGCGATCTGGTCACGATAGCGGCGGAGCCGGGTCTCATCCTGGGGACTGGTGGCCTGTAAAAGGAGCTTATGGGGGAGGACGCAGTAGCAGCGCATTTTCACCCTTTCCGGCACGGGGATGTCACGGATACGATCCCGGACGGCCCGGTCAACTTCGCTGAAACAGCTGTAATTCGGATCCAGCCACTGAGGCCAACGCGGGCCTCCTCGGTCGATGACACGAATGAGGGAGTAGAGCGTGGTGTGGAAGGAATTCGCTGGAAGGAAGGCCAGCTTGGGGGCCAGGGGGGACTGGCGAAAGAGACCTTGTATTTTGTGTGCGAGGCCCAGGACCGCCTGCCCCTCCGCACCTGCATCGGGGGCGTAGTAGGGGGCGATGATGGTATTGCCGTAGTAGGGAAGAACTTCGCCGTTGGGACTAAACTTATTGGGGTCAATGGCCATGGGAGCCTCCTTTCTGGGGCGGAGAGGCCAGGGGACAAGTCTCCTGGATGGTGTCCCGCTCTGCTTCGTTGCTGGACGATTAACTTCCGCGGCGCTTTTGCCTGTATTTGCGCCCATAGACCAGGCCCACAATGAGGATGGAGAGCAGCATGACGATGGCTGCGTACACAAAAGTGAGCATCTGGGTCTGCGGGTCGGCGTCAGAGGAGTTTGCCGCACTTAGAACCACGCCCAGAGGTCGGTAGAGGGGATGGAAGAGGAAGACGGCCATGCTGTACTCCGCAAGACGGGAGATGAAGTTCAGTAGGAACATGGAGAGCATGGCGGGCGTGATGATGGGCAGAATGACCCGGCAGTAACTGTGCAGGACTCCGGCACCTAGATTGCGGGCGGCCTCTTCAAGGCTGTTGTCGATGCTGACGTATGCAGCCTTGATCATGCGCAGGGTGTAGGGGATTTTTCCCACGACATAGCCGATGAGCAGCAGCCAGATGCTGCCGCCAAGTGTCAGGCCGAAGGTGAGGATGCTGGGACGGCTAAAAGTCATGACCAGACCCAGGGCCAGGAGGGTGCTGGGCAGGAACCAGGGTACCTGGAGAATCAGCTCCAGGCCAGCGGTCCAGCGATTCTTATGTTTGGTGATGACGCGAGCCAGGATGAGGATCAGGAAGAGAACCAGGAGGGAGGCCAGAGCGGAGTAGACGATGCTGGTCAGCAGGGGTTTAAGGCCCGCAGCAGAACTTAGGGCACGGCGGTAGTTGTCGAGGTTGAGTAGATCGAAGCGCAGCCGCCCCTCATACAGGGCACGGCGGGGCATGAAGGAGAAGAGGAGTATGAAGGCCAGGGGGATGAGCTGAATCCATGCGCTGAGGTGGGCCAGGAACGTCAGAGTGTAACGCAGGGGCCGGCTCTTGATCTCCTGCCGCTGGAGCTTGGTTTTGACCTTGGAAACGGAATTGTACTTGCGACGGGCTTCAATACGGTTGGCAATGACGAGAACCAGAATGGATATGAAGCCGAGAAAGATGGCCAGTACGGCGGCGTAGTTGCGGGTGTTGAGGGTGGCCGAAAAAGCGCGCACGAGGGGGTTGATGGTTTCGAACTGCGCAGCACCCAGGATCTCCGATTCCGCAAAGGCCGAGATGCCGTTGATAAAGGTGAGGATGGAGACGGCAAAAATCGCGGGTCGGAGGGTTGGCAGCAGCACTTTCCAGAGGATGCGGAAGCCCCGAACACCCATGTTCTGGGCGGCTTCCACGGTCTGGTAGTCGATGCTGCGTAAGGCGTCGCGGACAAAGAGAATGTGGTTGTTGGTTCCGGCAAAAGTCATGACCAGGAGCACGGGCCAGAAACCGCGGAACCAGTAGGGGTCGAGGCCGGGGAAATACCTATGTAAGGCGCTGGTCACGAGACCTTGACTGCCTAGCAGGAAGTTGTAGGCGGTGACGAGGACGAGGCGGTTGGAGACCAGAGGGGCGTGGAAGGCAAGGGCCAGGAAGCGCCGCCCTGGGATTTTGAAATAGTCGAGGCAGAGGACCTGGAAGATACCCAGAATGTTGACTGTCACACAGAGTGAAATGGCCAGTAAAAAGGTGTTCTTCATGGCGCCCAGGACACGCTGGGAGCTGATAACTTTTCCCAGAACCGAAAGGTCAATATGTCCGTTTGGACTAAAGGTTTGCCAGATCAGGGTCAGGTTGGGATAGATCAGATAGGTGAAGAGCTGGAGGCCGAGGAGCAGGCTGAGGATGAGGTAGATTAAGCGGCGCGACAGGCCCTCCTGGCGAAAGTAATGGCGAAACATGCGGACTTCCTCTCAAGCTAGTTCTGGGCTGGGCCCTGCTCCTGCCGGGGGAAGGAGAGGAGCTGCTGACGGTCGAAGTGCAGCCAGACCTGCTGGCCCGGAGCACAGGGCTGGAGTTTCTGAGTACTGAGACTACGCAGTTCCTCATGGCCGCAGCGATAACTGCGCACAGAGGTGATACCGGCGAATTCTTCATAGAGAAATTCGGCCTGGAAACGGAGCAGGTTCCCAGCCTGATTCTCTCCGCCTTCCTCACTGCGGAGGTCCTCGATTCGCAGGTAGTAGTTGCGTTGGGGGTCATAGGAAAAGTTGGGATTCTCCTTGGCGAGGCTTTCCAAGAGCTCAGCTGAGAGACGGTTGCTCTCGCCGATGAAGTTGCAGACGAACTCTGATGCGGGCTTATAGTAGATCTCCTGAGGGCTGCCAACCTGTTCGACAGAGCCCTCGTTGAAGACGGCGATCTGGTCGGAGAGGGTCAGGGCTTCCTCCTGGTCGTGGGTGACATAGATCATGGTACAGCCCGAGGCTTTCTGGATCTTTTTCAGTTCCAGGCGCAAGGATTTGCGCAATTTGGCGTCGAGGTTGGAAAGTGGTTCGTCCAGGACGATGATCTGGGGTTTGAGCGCCAGGGCGCGGGCGATGGCCACGCGCTGCTGCTGGCCCCCTGAGAGCTCGGCCACGCTACGTTCCAACTGACTGTCGTTGAGATTGACCATGGCGGCAACTTCTCGGACGCGCCGCTCAATGTCTTCCTTCTTCCACTTATGCTCTTTTAGGCCAAAGCTGATGTTTTCACGGACGGTCATGGTGGGAAAGAGCGCGTAGCTCTGGAAAACCATGCCGATGCCTCGCTTCTCGATGGGCGTCTCGTTGATGCGCTTGCCGCGCACGGCGATCTCCCCGGAGCTGGGCTTGACAAAGCCGGCCAGGGCGCGGAGGGTGGTGGTCTTACCACAGCCGGAGGGGCCGAGGAAGGTGAAGAAGTGCCCTTCCTGGACGCTGATATTCAGTTTGCGAACGGCGCAAAAGTCGCCGAAGCGGATTTCAATATCACGAAAGTCGATCATAACTGGCTCTCCTTATTTTTTGCCGTGCTTCGACGGGCCTTGGCGCTTGGACGTTCCCGTGCGGGCGGGGAGGATGCGACTGGCGCTCCTCCCTGCGGGACGCTTAGCGGCTTAGTAGATTTCGAGCTGAATCTTGGCGACCCAGTCGTCCATCATCTTATTGATGTAGGTCCAGTCCAACTGAGAGGGCTTGAACTTTTCTTTGATTTCCTTAGCGAGGGGCGTCATCTGCTCCTGGGCATCCACATTGGCGACGATATTACCGTTTCTGGCGCTGTAGTCCCCCATAACTTCGGCGGAGCCCAGCCAGTTGGCGAAGCGCAGGGATTCCTCGACGACCTGTTGATTGCTGTTCTTCACAACAGCGATCTGATTCGTGTTGCTGGGTTCGCCTTCTGCAACATAGCAGATGGTGGCGGGCTTAGACAGACCAAAGGCCTGGCTCTTGGGCTGGATGCCTGCCGCGTAAATGTAGGTGATGGGTGTCTTGCCCTTGACCATATTATCGAAGGAGTCTTCGCCGGCGGGCGTTTTATAACCGTTGTCAAAAAAGGCCTTAATCGCCTTCCAACCTTCTTCTGAGACGCCCAGCTCGCCTTTTTCGTCAAGGTACTGGCCCAGGATGTTGCCGACAATGGAGCGGTCAGTGGTGCCATCGAACTTCGTGGGTACGGCGTACTTGCCGTGGAACTCCGGCTTTTCCCAGAGGTCCTTATAAGACTTGGGACCATTCTCAAGCGTGTACAGGTCGGGGTTGGCGATGAGGAGTTTGGGCTGGACCTCGTAGGGCCAGGAATAACCGTTCGCCTTACTCAGATCCTTGACCTTATCGGCCCAGTCAGGGGTGAAGGGCTCCAGAGTCTCCTTCTCGACCATGCTCGCGAACTGCTCTTCGGAGGGGCCCCAGACCACATTGAGGGTGGGATTGCTGGACTCGGCGATGACACGGGCCGTGATGGCTCCGCCGCCCAGGGGTACCACTTCGATGTTGAAGCCAGCCTTGCTTGCGCTCTCCTGCAACCAGGCTTCGCGCTCGCTGCCGTTGTTGTTGGTGGCGACGACAATTTTTTGGCCGCTGGGTTTGGCAGAGAGGATGGCCTTGAGCTCTTCGGCACTACGGGTCTGAGCCTTCTGGGCCTTGCCGTCCTGCCCGCCTCCGCAGGCACTGAGACCGAGAGCGAGGACAAGGCCCAGGCTGGCCAGGGCGTGGAAACGTTTATACATAGTACTTCTCCTTTATTTTGACTCCTCCTGTAGTAGGTCCGTCTGTGCTGTCCCTGGGAGGAGTGGCTTGCGTCTTTAGTCCAGGGCCGGAATGGCCAGGCGGATGTAACTGCGGTCATCGAAGCTGTAGCAGCCTGGCTGGAGCCCCTTGGTCTGGGGGTTGTTCGCACAGCAGTGGGGGTCTTCTTCGAGCAGGCGGGCCAGGGCCAGCTCGCTCGCTTCGAGGCTGGAGAAAAGCCTGGGGTAGCCGTCCGTGGCAAGGACGACTTCGTGGGCCCCCGCGTCGAGTGGCAGACTTAGGACCAGTTCCTCTGGAACGGTCTGGCCATCCACTACGGCATAACCGTAAGAGCTCTTGCTGCGGTTGGCGAAGCAGGTGGCGCGGACGATCCAGTCCTCGATGTAGGCGCGGGCCGCCTGGCGTTCAGCTGGACTCAGGTCAGCGCTTCCTGAGAGCTGCTTTTCCTCGGCAAAAATCTCAAGAACCATGCAGCGCAGCTGCGCAAAGAGGAGGTCGCTGGGCTTGGGGCGACAGTGGTGGACTCCGTCCACAAGACACTGGGTGTCGCCGATGAGATGCAGCTCACGCCGCCGGCGGCTGTAGATCGCCATGACAGCCTGGGGACCGTAGTTTCGCCGGTCATAGGGGAAGTCGCAGGCACGGTAGAAGGTCCCGAAGCGCTCCTGTGTGGCTGTAAGTATCTCGTGCAGATCCGCTTCGGGCCGCAATGTCTCCAGGGCCTGGCAGACCAGGTCGGCCGCAATCTGACCAGTGCTTTTACCGTCCAGGCGGAAGGAGCATTTCGAGCTGACTCCATCCACAACAGCTACGAAATCTTTACTGAAGAATAAGCGGTCCTCAGAATCGTTATTATTGTGTTTTCCTTTGGTGAATTTTTCTATAAGCTGCATTTTCAGCACCTCTCTCTGTGGTTATTTTCTCTGGATTTGAAAGGGAAAGGAAGTGCGTTCTGTAGGTGCTACATTGCAATTTGTCCACAGTCTCATATATGATTCACAGAAGAAGTAGTTTCTGGGACCAGTTGAACGAATAAATTGTAGAGAGGAGGCGGAGCCTGTGCCAACAAGCATCGTGGCTGAACCTACGCCCTATTACCACAAGCAGCCTATGCGCTATAGGGACTACGAGATTTACTACAACCACGATACGCGGGTGACGCATATTTTGCGCAACCGCCACGACTACTATGAACTCTACTTCCTATTGGAAGGCCAGGTCCGCTATGTGGTGGACGAACAGGTATACTACCTCCAGCCTGGAGATATGCTGCTGATTCCACCAGAGGTCTGGCATGAGGCGCAGATTCTGAGTGCGGAGGAGGGCTACCGCCGCTACGTACTCTGGTTGGATAAGAGCTTTTTGGAGCGCTTATCCAGTATGAAATCCAGCCTTGTCGCCCCCTTTCAGAAAAGCTATCTGGGCCAGGCCGGTCTGAGGTTGACTGGGGACTTGCGCCAGGAGACGGCCAGGCGTTTACAGAATATCTATCTCAGTTCCCAGTCCGAGGAGTTCGCCTCCGACCTGATGGGGACGGCTGAGATCATCGCTCTGCTGGTGCGCATCAGCAGGGCCAAACTCTTTCAGGGGAGTCTGGAACCCCTTGATCGAAGTGCAGACCAGGGTTCTCTGGAATCACAGGAGGCTCTATTGAGGACGGTGCTCAATTACATCGAGCGGCATATTACGGAGAGCATCAGTCTGCGGGGGCTCTGCGAGCACTTTTTTATCAGTCGCTCCCGTCTCTCCAAGCTCTTTTCTGATGAGTTGGGCCTGGGCCCTGCCGCCTATATTAGAAAGAAGCGCTTCTACCTCATGCGCCAGGCCCTGGAGACAGGGCGCAGTATCAGGCAGGTGCTAGAGCAGTTTCAGATCACGAATTACTCCTCTTTTTATCGCGGATTCAAGGCGGAGTTTGGTCTGGGACCGAAGGAATTTCTGCTGGGTCGTATGCGGGAGCAACACAGCAAGGCGGAGGCCAAGGCGCATTTTGGAAAACCTGTCCCGACGCGGACGCAAGCACAGGAAAATCCCCCCGAAGCCTAAGCTCTGGGGGGATTTTCTTACATGTAAAATGCTCTCAGTTCTGATTTCTGGCTTCCTGGGGCACGTAGCCAGGGCGACCGGAGGGATCCTTCTTGCTGGGGTCACGGTGGCGCAGGGCCTGGTTTGCGTCGCTGACTGGATCCGAGTCCTCCTGCTGGTTCCGGCTGCGACGGTAGAGTTCAGCCAGAATCTGTGCCGTCTCCTCTGTGCCGTACTGGCTGCTGGAGATCGATACGGTGTAATTCTGGGACTGGCCCCACTTCAGATGGGAGAACTGCTCGTAGTAGTAGCCGCGGTCATCGTTTACCTTGATGATGCGCCAGGCCGCCTCCTGCTCACCGATCTGGTCGGTCTCCATGATGCGGCGGATGCGGTAGACGGGGTCTGCGTGGATAAATATTGAAAAGACCTCCTGACACTCGCCCAGTATCTGGTCGGCATTGCGCCCCATGATGACGCAGTCACCTGCCGAGGCCAGTTGCATGATCGCCCGCTGCTGGGCGGCAAAAAGGGTTTCCATCGTCGGTACGTTGCGCACGTCGTCCAGGTAGTCCTCGACGGCAAGACCGTTGACGAAGCGGTTGCCCATGCGCTGCTCATTGATGGCCACAAAGTCTTCAGAATAACCACTCTCACGGGCCACCAGTTTCTCGATGTCCTGGTCATAGAAGGGCAGGTCCAGGAGTTGGGCCAGACGGCGGGCGATGTCGATGCCACCAGAGCCATACTCGCTGGAGACGGTGATGCAGTGGTGCTGGTGGAGCCCCACTGGACAGGCGTCGAGTTGCTTGACTGTCTCCGGGCGCAGCCAGTGGCGAATAAAGGCCAGGCGGCGGCTGAAAATACGGGAGAAAAATCCGACGGCGAAGGCCGCAATCAGCGTGCCCTCACGGACACCCAGGACGGAGTGGAAGAGCAGATAGGAAATCAGGGCGGCCAGGAGGCAGTAGCTGACGTCAAAAACAACTTTTACATTGCCGAATTCCTTCTTCAGCTTACGGCAGATAGCCATGACAAAGCCTTCGGCAGAGAGGACGATGACGTCGGCGGTGACTTCGACGTAGATGCCGAAGGCCATGATCAGGCAGCCGAGGACGACGAAGAGGAGCTGGAGCGGATAGATTGTGTTGGGCAGACCACGGAGCAGGCCCATGTTGAAGTCGATGAAGACGGAAAAAATCAGCGAGGCGGGGATCTGAGCCAGGTGTCGCAGCTTAAAATCGCGGCGCAGGATAAGGATTTGGGCAAGCGTCAGCAGGGTGTTGAAAATGAAGGTGAAACTCCCCATGGACAGGCTGTTGGGGATATAGGAGAGGGTGTAGGGGATGCTGGAGATGGGGGAGGTGCCGAGATTGGCCCGGGTCAGTACGGAGATGCCGAAGGAGTTGAGATATAGGCCAATAAAAAAGGCGATGTAACGCAGACTCAGCTGGTACTTGGACTGTTGCATGGAAGCCTCCCCTGTGTGTAGACAAGGCCTATTTTAGCATAGGAAATACTGCTATTTATTGATAAATCTTACAAGCGTCGCCTCTTTAGCTCCATGATAAAATGGAAACTTGGCTGAACGCTTCCGCCCTCATGTTATGGGCAAAAAATAGAAGAGAGAAGATTGAGCGCCATGGATGAACTGACCAAATTTCACCGCGAATACCGTCTCTGTCCCCAATGTGCCAACGAGCAGGAGCAGCTGATCTGGGATATTGTGGATGTGACGGCGGACCCCGACCTCAAGGAGCGCCTCCTCAAAAAGGACTTGCAGCGTTTTGTCTGCCATAACTGCGGGGAGGAGAGCATCCTGGCTGAGCGTATGATCTACCTGGACCGTGAGGCCAGACTGCTGATCCTCTATCTCCCTGAATTGGCCAGTGGAGGGGACCTGGATCCGGAAAAGTTTCTGGAGCAGGCGGGCTGGCTGAAATTGGCCCAGGAGCTGGGGGCCCTGGATCAGAATCGGCGGGCCGCTGCGGGCTGGAGCCTGCGCCTGGTCTACAGTTACAGTGATCTTATCGAAAAAATTGTCCTCTTTGACCAGAAACTGGACGATCGCCTGATGGAGCTGCTCAAGCTGGCCCTCTCTACCCGCTATAAGCAGGAGGAGCACATGGATCTGGAGGAACTCTACTTCCTCGATCTGGACAAGGGAGCCCTGCTCTTCCAGGTTCTCGTAGCGGAGCGCGGCTGGCAGGTTCTGGAACTGCCGGAGAGCTTTTACAGTAACGCCAGCAGCAAGCTGGAGCTGCCGCTTCTGAGCGCAGCCTGGCCCTGTGTTGACCAGTCCTGGGCCCGTTCTTATGTCGAGGCCGCCACTGCGGCTGGGACAGCCTCCAGGGACCAGGAGGTTTAGACCCTGTGCCCCCCGCTCAAGCCCTCATTCCAGGACTGCTACTCGTCCTCGCCCTGGGCTTCCTGGCTTCCTATGGCCTGGCCCCGCGCTATCAGTTGCTTCTGCAGGTCGAAGAGTCCCGGCACTTTACGCCCTTCGTGGTGGTGGAACTCTATTCCCAGGATTACCGGCGCCAGCCTGTGCAGAAGCTTGGGGCGGCCCTTATACAGTTATTCCTATATACGCTCTTAGGACTGAGTTTCGCCCTGGCCTATAGCAGGCTCCTGCCAGCTTCCTTTTTTCTTGTGGGGGCTCTGATTTTTCTTGCTGTTCAGGGGGCTTATGCCCTGGGCCTGGTCCTGGCCTATCCCCGTTCGGCCTTCGCCCGTCAGACGGGCTATGGCCTGGCGGACTTACTGGAGCGGGGGGCAGAGCCAGGTCGACAGCAGGGTATTCTGGGTGAGTACTATGCCTGGCGGCTCTTCTCAGCCCTGCCCGGTCCTAAGCGTTGCTTCGTGGCCCTGCTCATCCCCAGCCGTGGGGCGGGGTTCGCAGAGGTGGACCTGCTGCTTATTACGCCCAAGGGCCTGTTTTGTGTGGAGGCTAAGAATCGCCAGGGCTCCTTTGTTGCCCACCAGGACCTTGCGGAGGGGGAGGATTGGGTCTTCGTCCAGGGGCGGCGTGGGGATACGCGCATACAGAGGGTACGCAACCCCTTTCGCCAGAATGAACAGCATATCGGAGCCCTGACGCACTACTTGCCCCTGCGCCGCTCTGCGGTTTTTAATATTGTCTGCTTCGGCCGCGGTTCCCAGCTGCGTCGAGCCAGGTATCAGCCGACGGCTCGCGGACGGCTCGACGGCCAGGGCAGTTTCTTTTATTACGACGAAAAAGCCCGCCTGCAGAGGCTCTACACGGAGCTTCCTGATATTCTGAGTGCCGGCAAGCAGGCCCAGCTCGCCCAGAAACTTCGCCGGGACTGCTGCTTCAATCGGCGGAAGCGGGAGGAACTGATGCGCCTGCGCTCTGACCTAATGGAACGCCGTGGACAGCGTGGGGAGGAGGCCCGCCGCGCCGTCCTGGAGCGGGCCCTGCAAAAGGGGCGGGGGCGACGGGGCCCAAGCCTGCGTGGGCAGAGAGCGACGAGAGGAACAGGAGGCTTCCGCTAGGGGGGAGGAAAATTCCAACTTTTGGCGCTATCAAGGCAGCAGAGCTGAGGCTATAATCGACCTGTGTACCGTTCTCGGTCCGGGGGCAAGCTCCCCTGGTCCGCAGTTTTAGAAAGAGGTAGATGAGATGCTGGTGCCCCTGACAGATGTGCTCCGCTATGCGGAGGAGAAGAAGATCGCGATTGGCGCGTTTAATGTGACAAGCTTTGAGGCCCTGCGCGGCCTCGTTCAAGCGGCGGAGGAGGAGGGTCTGCCGCTCATTTTGCAGTTTGCCCCCCGGGGTCACAGCGTCTACTTGCCCCAGCGCTTTGCGGGGCCGCTTTTGCTGGCTGTGGCCCGTGAGGCCAAGGTGCCCACGGCGGTGCACCTGGACCACGGCTCCTCACTGGATGTGCTGCGCTGGGGCCTGGAACAGGGTTTCAGCAGTGTGATGTTTGATGGTTCCGCCCTGCCTTTCGAAGAAAATATTACGCAGACCCAGGAGGCCTCAAGATTGACGCGGGCCGCCGGGGCCAGCCTCGAAGCCGAGCTGGGAGCCCTGGGTGTCGGTGAGGACGGGGAGGCTAGCGTCGAGCGCTATACCGATCCGGAGCAGGCGGAGATTTTTGCCAGGGAGACGGAGATTGATGCCCTGGCCTGTTCCTTCGGTACGGTGCATGGGCTCTATAAGGCCCAGCCCTGCCTGGATGTTCCGCGTATTGCGGAGATCCATCGCCGCACGGGCCTGCCCATCGTGATGCACGGGGGCAGTGGCGTCTCGGATGCAGAATATGCCCGCTGTATCGAGGCTGGCGTGCGCAAAATTAATTACTACACCTACGCGGCCCGCGATGTGGGCGTGGAAGTCTGTGAGCGGATCTCCGAAGCGGCCGAATATCCCTATATGCACACGCTCTCCAATTGGGCTGCGGAGGCCTTCTACAAGCACTATCTCCGCGTGATGCGCCTCTTTGCGGGCCGGAACTGAGACCGCTTGAGGGCGAAATCCTACCGAATAGCGGGCGGTCCGTGGAGCTTTTCGGGTTTGGGACTAAACTGGACATGCAAGCGATGGAGGGAAGAAGATGTCCGAAACGTACAAGCTACAGATCGAGCTTGACCGAAGTCTGGCCCAAACTGAGATCCTGATTCGCAGCCCTGGCCTCAGCCCTGAGCTGAAGTCTTGGATTGAGAGCCTGGAAAGCGGAATGGGAAGACAGCTCCTGGGCTACCGGGAAGACGGTCAGATCGAGCTGCTGGACCTGGCAGAGATCCTGCGCATCTATACGGTGGATGGCGTGGTCTATGCCAGCTGTGGGCACCGCCGCCTGCGCCTCAAGCAGCGCCTCTACCAGCTGGAAGAGCAGCTGGCCCCGATGGGCTTCGTGCGCATCTCCCAGTCGGAACTGGTGAACCGCCAGCAGATTCGCCGCCTGGACGTGCGTTACAGCGGCAGTATGGAGCTGGAGCTTCGGAACGGTGAGCGGACCTTCGTCGCCAGACGCTATATGACGGCGCTGAAGCGGAGCTTCGGACTCTGAGTCCCTGGCTCGCTGTGACGAAAGGAGAAAAGAGATGAAAAACAAAAATAATCTGGCCTTCCGTATTTTTGCCGGCATCTTTGTCGGTATCAGCACGGGGCAGCTGAGCTCACTGGTCTGTTCCACGGCTACAGGCCAGCAGCGCTACTATGCCTGCACCCCCGCCTTTGTGGCTCGTATTGGTGGTGACGAGCACCTGGCTCTGGCCCTCCAGATACTGGGCTGTGCCGTTCTCGGCCTGGTCTATGCCTTTGCGGCTCTGAGCTATGACCAGACTTCCTGGTCCCTGCTCAAGCAGAGTGTTTGTTTCGTCCTGCCGACCCTTGGCGCGACCCTGCTCATGGCTCTGCTGTTCTCCTGGGTGCCGCTGCAACTGGGGCCCATCCTCAGCTTTGTGCTGAGCTATGCGCTGATTTTTGCTGTCCTCTTCCTCTGCAATTATTTCTACTATAAGCGGCTGGCCGCTGAACTGAACAGCCGTATCTGATGGGCCAGACTCCGGGGCCTGGCCGCTTTTCCGCCCCGCCCTCTGCCCAAGAGATCAGAAAACCGCAGCCCCCCGTGGAGAGGGACTGCGGTTTTTTTCTGTCCTTTGGCTTGTGCCTGCCCCGGATTCGGATTCAGGGAGCGGCGGAGTCCCTCCAGCTCCTCAGAACTTAGGGCTGCTTGCCGATGTAGGCCAGGATGCCGCCGTCGACATAGAGAACATGTCCATTGACGAAGTTCGAGGCGTCGGAGGCCAGGAAGACTGCGGGGCCAACCAGGTCCTCAGGCTCGCCCCAGCGCGCGGCTGGAGTCTTGGCGATGATGAAGCTGTCGAAGGGGTGGCGGCTGCCATCAGCCTGCTTCTCGCGCAGCGGTGCGGTCTGGGGGGTGGCGATGTAGCCCGGCCCAATACCGTTACACTGGATGTTGTGTTCACCGTATTCGGAGGCGATGTTGCGGGTTAGCATCTTCAGACCACCCTTGGCGGCGGCGTAGGCGCTGACGGTTTCACGGCCCAGCTCACTCATCATGCTGCAGATGTTGATAATCTTGCCATGGCCCTTCTTGATCATGGAGGGGATGACGGCCTTACTGACAATGAAGGGGGCGTTCAGGTCCACGTCGATGACCTGGCGGAAGTCCTTCGCGCTCATCTCGATCATCGGGATACGCTTGATGATACCCGCGTTGTTTACCAGGATGTCGATTACGCCGACTTCCTTCTCAATTGTCTTGACGAGCTCGTTCACTGCGTCCTCGTCCGTGACATCGCAGACATAGCCATGGGCATCGATGCCCACTTCCTTGTAGGCGGCGAGGCCCTTGTCCACGAGTTCCTGCTTGATGTCATTGAATACGATGGTCGCACCTGCCTCGGCCAGACCCTTGGCGATGGCGAAGCCGATGCCGTAGCTGGCGCCCGTGATGAGGGCGACCTTATCCTTTAGTGAAAACTGAGTCATATCTCAATCCTCCTATTCTGTGGTAGCTATAAGTATACATGACTTAAGAAGAACTTGCATACAAGTTGCCCGTGTACGTACCTTTCCTATTCATCAATATCCTGCGACACAGGACAGGGCCCGCAGCTGACCTGAGAACGTCAGCCTGCGGGCCCTGTGCGGGCCTCCGATGGAGGCCTCGCTGCTGGGGCACTGCTTACTTGAGGCCCAGCCCCTTTTCCAGGTCCTGAATCATGACATCCAGGGCGTGAATGCCACCCTCGGCGATGTACCAGACATCGGGGCTGGACAGGTACACGGCCTGCTTGTTCTTAATGGCCTGCGTGTCCTTGGTCAGGTCATTCTCCACAATCTCCTTGGCGGCCTTGGCGTCTTTGGCGTTAATGGCCGCATCGCGGTCCAGAATGAAGAGGTACTGGGGATCCTTCTCAACGAGGAATTCGAAGGAGGCCTCATTGCCGTGCGTGGAGGTCTCTTTCTCCTTCTCAACACCGAGGTTCTTGAAGCCCACTTCCTTGCCGATGAGCGAGCAGCGCCCATCGTTGCCCAGAACATTCAGGGCACCCTTGGTTACCAGGCCGACGATGGCCGTCTTATCCTTGGCAAAGTCCTGAAGGGCGGAGATGCGCTGCTTGAAGGCGTCAAAACGCTTGTCCACTTCGTCCTCCAGACCGAAGATGGAGGCGATGGTGTGGGCGTTCTCCCTGCTGCTTTCCACAACGCCCTTTTCCCGGTCGATGGAGAGGAAAACCACGGGGGCGATTTGCGAGAGCTGGTCATAGGACTTGGCCAGACGGCCGCCGATAAAGATCAGGTCAGGCTGGGCGGCATGGATGGCCTCCAGATCAGCCTCCTTGACCGTGCCGAGATTGGCCAGGCCCTCGCGGCCCAGGATGGGCTGGAGGTAGTCAATCTTGCCGCTGGAGGAGCCGACAACGCGGTCACCCAGGCCGAGTTCCTGCAGGATATCCAGGCTGGCCATGTCCAGGACGGCCAGGCGCTTGGCATCGTAGGGGACCTCGAGATCCACCAGCTTCTTTTCGCCGTTGAAGCTCTTGATCTGGACCTTGTCTTTCTTGACCGCCTTTTGCTCCTGGCTGCCCGCGGAACTCTGCTCCGCGCTCGCCTTGGATTCCGGAGCCTTGCTGCTGTCCGTCTGCTTGGTCGTGGACTGGGCCCCGCAGGCGACCAGGGAGGCGCCGAGCAGGGCGGTGGCGATGAATAGGCTAAGTCTCTTCATCTCTTTTATCCTCAATTCTAGTGGATTTTCTCTATGCAAAAGGCGGAGGAGACCGCCTGAAGCATCAATAGTAGAGGGCCAGGGGGCGGCCCTTGACTTCGATGACCTCGAAGTCAACCTTATAGATGTCGCGGAGCCGTTCCGGGGTCATGACCTCAGAGACGGGGCCGAAACTGTGAATTTTACCTTCTACAAAAGCGCAGATATAGTCGCTGTAAAAGGCGGCGTAATTGATTTCGTGCAGGACCAGGATGACCGTCTTGCCGAGTTCATCACAGAGGCGGCGCACCGTTTTCATCAGATTCGCCGCATGGAAGATATCCAGGTTGTTGGTGGGTTCGTCCAGGAGGATGTACTCCGTATCCTGGGCCAGGACCATGGCGATATAGGCCCTCTGGCGCTGGCCGCCGGAGAGCTCATCGATAAAGCGGTCCTGGAAGTCCTCCAGCTGCATGTACTGTATGGCCTGGTCGACGATGCGGATGTCGGCTTCGTTGAGACGGCTGCCGGAATAGGGAAAACGGCCGAACTGGACCAGCTCACGGACGGTCAGCTTCATGTTGATGTTGTTGTGCTGGGTCAGGATGGCCAGGTGCTTGGCCAGCTCCTTACTTTTCCAGTCCTGGATATCCTTTTCCGCAAAGAGCACCTGGCCGCTGTCTCGGGCGATGAGGCGGGAGATGATGTTGAGTACGGTGGACTTACCAGCGCCGTTTGGGCCAATAAGGGAGAGCACCTGGCCCTTGGGGATTTCGAAGCTGACCCCATCCACAACGAGTTTTCCGTCATAAGATTTCTTTAACTGGTCTATCTGCATGGTTTTTCCTTTCGTGGCAGCTTAGGGCAGCTTAGGTCAGGGACTTGCGGGTGAGGATGAGGTAGAGGAAGTAGATTCCGCCGCCCACCGTGATGAAGACGCTGATCGGCACGGCATAGTGCATGTACTGTTCGACAATGCTCTGCCCCCCAACCAGGGCGATGACACCGAAGAGGGCGGAGGCGGGAATAAGCTGGCTGTGGCGGTAGCCCTGAATGCACTGGCGGGCGAGATTGGCGAGGATCAGGCCGAGAAAAGAAATCGGGCCGACCATCGCCGTGGCCACGGCAATGCAGAGTACCACCCCGAGCATGAGGCGCTGGACACAGCGCTCATAGGGGACGCCCAGGTTGATGGCGACATCCCGGCCCATGGTGATGACGTCCAGCAGGCGTAGCTGACGGTAGCAGAAGATCAGGATGAGCCCAATGAGAATGAGGCCAAAACTGATGAGCTTCGTATTGGAGCGGTAAAAGCTGGCAACCAGGGAGGACAGGAGGGCGTCGTATTCGTTGGGATCCATAAGCCGCGTCATAGCGGACTGGAGGGAGCCAAAAAAGGAGGTGAGTATGGTTCCCACGAGGAGGACGTAGAGCACATTGTGCCTGGTCTTTTTAAAGAGATAGGAATATATAAAGGTCGCGATGACACCCATGAGGACAATGTCCAGGAAGAAGCTGTAATTCTGATTCAGGACAAGCACGCTGCCCGAACCGAGGACAAAAACAACAGCAGTGTGAATGAGGGTGTAGAGGGAGTTCATGCCAAGTAGGCAGGGGGTGACAATGTTGTTGCGGATAACGGATTGGAATACTAAGGAGGCCCCGCCTATGGCGAAGGCGGTAATGACCATGACAATGAGCTTGGGCAGGCGGAGGTTCAAGGCAAAAGCCAGACGCTCCGGATTCTGGAAATCCAGATTGTGGAGGAGGTAAAAGGCGCAGGCCGCAAGGGCGAGGAGACTGAGGACGAGCAGCCGGATCCGGCCGCGGGCCAGCTGTCGGCGCTGGATGAGCTGGGCCCGTTCGGCGCCGGCAATGAGGGCCGGGCTGAGGACCTGATCCAGCGGGAGGGAGAGACTGCCCAGCTGGGTCTCCAGTATGGGGCTTGTCGACGTGGGGGAGGATTGGAACATAGGGGACTCCTTAGCTGCTTGGCGCAGGGAAAGCGTCTGTGCGCTTCAACGTATCTGGGCGCAGCTGCCCTCGGCGGGCAGGGGCCTGGGATTCCGTCTGCGGCGGGGTTTGAGCTTCTGAATGAGCAGCAGGGCGAAGACCACGCTGCCCAGGATGCCGATAATGAGACCAATAGGCAGTTCATAGGGGGCGATGACCAGGCGGGCCAGGACGTCGCAGACCAGGACGAAGAGGCAGCCGAAGAGGGCCGTGTCGATGAGCGTCCCGCGGATCTTATCCCCCTTAAACATGGCCACCACATTGGGTACGATCAGGCCGATGAACGAGATGGAACCGACCACCGAGACGATGGCCGCCGTGATCAGGGCCGAGAGGCTCAGCCCGCCGAAGAGGACGAGCTTGTAGGGCACGCCGAGATTGCGTGAGAAGTCACGGCCCATGCCGACAATATTGAAGTGATTGGCATAGATGAAGGCGAGCAGGATCAGTGGAAGGGCCATATAGACCAGTTCATAGCGCCCGCGCAGGACCATCGAAAAAGAGCCGACGAGAAAGGAGGCCAGGGCCTGATTCAGTTCGAAGCGGAAGGCGAAGTAGCTGGTCAGGCCTCCAATGACGTTGCCAAACATAATGCCCACCAGGGGAACCATGGCGGCGTTCTTATACTGGATGCGCTGGATGAAAAATACAAAAATCCAGGTGCCCAGCATGGCGAAGCCAAAGGAGAAGAGGGCCTTGCCCCAGAGGCTGGCCTGGGGGTAGCAGATCAGCGCGAAGAGGATGCCCAGCTGGGCGGAGGAGATGGTCGCTCCCGTACTCGGAGAGACGAACTTATTCATGCAGAGCTGCTGCATGATCAGGCCCGCGACACTCATTCCGGAACCCGTGCAGAGTATGGCCAGGAGTCGCGGTAGACGCGAACTCAAAAACACGTGCCAGGCCTCAGGATTGCCCGACAGGAGGGTCTCCAGGCGGAGGTCCAGAACGCCGACAAAGAGCGAGGCGAAGGAGCATATAAGCAGGGCCAGAGCCAGAATCCAGGTGCTGCGATAACGCCGCATGAGGGTCCTCTTTCTAAAACCGGTTGTGATTACTGTAGTTAGCGGGAGATGACTTGAGGAAATATAAATGATAGTTATTGCTAATTCAAGTGCAGATTAGAAAAATTGCAAATAGTGTGACCTGCATCGAATTTTTCAGAGGGCTTGACAAGCGTATTGTGATAGGTGAAAATAGCTCCTGCTGCCGCCACTTTAGCTCAGTAGGTAGAGCGCATCCATGGTAAGGATGAGGTCGCCGGTTCGATCCCGGCAAGTGGCTCCAGGACCCAGGTCTCTGCGCCTGGGTCTTTTTTTGTCCAAATACTTCCGGCTTTTCAGAACAAAAATGGACTGTGTTAGGCGTGAATTGCCTGCTCATCCTCTATAAGTTTATGCATACCGTCTAAATTTGCTTGTGGAAATCCCTGTTCTGATGGTATGATTGTCCTGTTCTTGGGAGGGGGAGAGAGGAGTATATCTATGAAGTGTATGAAGCGTGGGACTGCGCTGCTCTTGGGCTTGGCCCTCTTATCTGGACCGCTGTTGTCACCTGGCTCCGGGTCCCTGCGGGCCCAGACCCTGACGCCGAGTCCTGGGGCGGTGGAAGTCTATCAGACCGTCAAGGGTGGCGCGATGGATGAGCGCCTGCCCGACATGTATTTCTCCGGGGCGGACCAGGGCCGGCCAGAGCACGCTCGAATCTCCGCTCTGCCTGGCCAGTTGCGCCAGGAATTGCTGGGCCTGGGCGGGGCCATGACGGAGGCCAGCGCATATAACTTGGAGCGCCTGAGTCCGGAACAGAAAGAAGAGGTCTATGCGGCCTACTACGGAGAGGAGGGGGCCCACTACTCCCTGCTGCGCTCGACGATTGGTTCCGCGGACTTCTCTGTGAAGAGTTACAGCTATGCCGATGAGCCGAGCGATGATCCCAGCATTCCCAATTTTGATCTGGGACACGACTGGGACTATGTGATTCCAGCGCTCCAGAAGCTCTACAGCTACCGTCCGGATGTCCTGCACTATGCGGCTCCCTGGGCTCCCCCAGCCTGGATGAAGACCCGTGGGGTGCGGCGGGGAGAGACCGGCACGGCAGGTCTGTCCCTGAAGGACAATTCCCTGAATCCCGCATACTATCCCCATTATGCCAATTATCTGGTGAAGTACCTCCAGGCCTACGCTGAGCTGGGTATGCCGATCTATTCGCTGTCCCTGCAGAATGAGTCGCAGAACAATCCGAAATGGGAGGCCTGTACCTGGTCCATACCCGCCACGATCACGTTTATCGGCCAGCATCTGGGCCCGGCTCTGGACAGGGCTGGTCTGGATCCCAAGCTGCTCATCTGGGACTGGGACAAGGGCAATGACCCCATGCATGCGGACGGCTTTATTGCTTATAACGAGGGGGTTCTGGCAGATGAGACTGCGGCCCGCTATATCGACGGCATCGCCTTCCACTGGTACGCCGGTGATCTCTGGCACGAGATTGCGGGCAAGCCGATGTGGTCGCGGGACTTCTACAGCCTGGATCAGCTACAGCGCAGCCATCCTGAAGTTGAGCTGCATGCGACGGAGGCCTGTCAGGAAAAGGGCCCTTGGCTGGGGAGCTTCGATCCTGCAGACCGCTATATCTACGACATTCTGAATGACTTTGAGCATGGGACGAAGAGCTGGATTGACTGGAATCTTCTGCTGGACTCTGAGGGGGGACCGACGCAGGGTGTCGTCAATCAGTGCCACGCCCCGATTATGATTTCGGAATCGGGAAGTCTGCTGTACAATCCGGCTTACTACATCCTGAAACGCCTGAGCCGGGAGATCCAGCCAGGCGCCAGGTCCGTAGCGACGGTCTCCAGCACGGAGAGCGTCGAGCGTACGCTGGTGCGGCGGACAGACGGCCGATATGCAGCCTTCCTTGGTAACGTCCAGGACTATGCTCAGACGGTGGACTATGTTCATGACCAGCAGCTCCTGACGCTGACCCTGCCGCCGCACTCCATGACCACGTTGGTCTATGAGGCTCCGGGCAGCCTCCAGGAATTGCCAGTGCAGGCCGCGGAGGCCTCCAGTGTGGAGTGGCACCCCTGGAGAAATTATGGAGCAGCCAAGGCCATTGACGGCGATCCGAACACACGCTGGGCCAGTGACTGGAAGGATCAGCAGCATCTGACACTGGATCTGGGAGAGACGCGCGTGCTGAGCGCGGTGGCCCTGGACTTCGAGTGCGGAGCTGATGCGGCCTTTGCCATTCAGGTCTCAGATGACGGGCTGGACTTCCGCAATGTTTCTGTTGTGGAAGCGAGGACCTATGCCAGCGCTGCCAAGGCGCAGGTGAATTTTGACCCGGTGGCGGCGCGCTATGTTCGCTTCCTGGGTATTCAGCGCAGCAATCGCTACGGCTTCTCCTTGCGGGAGATGCAGGTCTTTGGATACTGAGTGCGAAGGTTCTTAATTTTAGAGCCGCGATCTAAAAGGGCCGTCAGATATGTTCTGACGGCCCTTTTCATTCTGGGACTTCCAGGTGAAGGGGGCGGAGGAAGGACAGGGCATCCGTAGCATATTGTTTTGATAATGAGTGAATTTATCGATAATTAGCGCTATAATGTTGTATGCCAGACGGCAAAATTCACGTTAATACAGGAAGGTGTGGTGGACAGTCATGGCTACAGAGTATAAGAGCCATCATGGGGAGGCCAAGAACCTGCCCCAGCCTAGCTTGCGGCGCATGCCCCTCTATTTTGCCTATCTGAAAGAGCTGGCAGAGGCGGGGCAGAAGCGTATTTCCTCGGCGGTGATTGCGGCGGAGCTGAACCTGCATCCGGTTCAGGTGCGTAAGGACCTGGCCCTTACGGAGGTGACAGGACGGCCGCGCACCGGCTTCGATGTCCAGGCCCTGCTGACGGATATCCGCCGGCTCCTGGACTATGACAATGTGAAAAAGGCGGTCGTGGTCGGCGCGGGCCACCTCGGCAAGGCCCTCCTGGCCTACCACGGCTTCCAGGAATTTGGCCTGCAACTTGTGGCGGCGGTGGATAGCAATCCGGAGGTGATTGGCAGTCACGTTGGCGAGGTCGAGGTGGCGGCCATGGAAGACCTGCCACGCCTTGTCCGTGATGGGCAGATTCGCATCGGCATTATTACGACACCGGCGGCCGTGGCCCAGGACTGCTGTGACCGTTTGGTGGCGGCGGGCATCGAGGCCATCTGGAATTTTGCCCCTATCCATCTCCAGGTTCCAGAGCAGGTGGTTCTCCAGCATGAGAACATCGCTGTTTCACTTTCCCTGCTTTCCAAGCGTCTCTCCGATGCGGAGTGAGCAGTACGGGGGGAGGTCGATGTCTGGGCCGATTCCTGCGGGGGTCGGCCCTTTCTTAACAGGATACGACTATCTGAGCTGAGCAGCTGGGAGGAGATAAGAAATGGACTATGCGCTGCTGGGACGAGGCCTGGGGCATTCGCTCTCCCCGTTTTTGCATCGGCGGCTGGGCCTGGACTACGGTCTGCTGGACTGGACAGCTGAGGAGCTGGAGGGGAGGGCCGAGGAGCAGTTGGGGAGGCTCCGCGGCTTTAATGTGACGGCACCCTATAAGCCCTGGGCTGCCTCCTGGGTTGAGGATCTGAGCCCAGAGGCGGCCCTGACTGGAGCTGTCAATACTGTCCGCCTGTCAGAGGGGCGGAGTCGGGGCTACAACACCGATGCCCTTGCCCTGGCCCAGTTATTGCCGGAGGGGCGGAAGGCACTGATTCTAGGAGCAGGCGGCGTGGCGGCAGCGGCGCTTTATGCCCTGTTATCCACAGGCTATCGGCAGATCTACATTCAGGCGCGGCGCACCGTCCAGGCGGAGGAGCTGTGCCAGCGTGGCCGACATGCTGCCGGGGCACTAGGCCGGGATGGGGTATTGCTGGAAAGCCTCAAGGAGGAGGAACTCAGCAGACTGACAGACCTGGACCTCGTCGTTCAGGCGAGTTCGGCAGGGCGCTGGCCCGAGCTCTCAGGCCTGCCCCTCAATAAGTCCTGTCTCCAGAATTTTTTAGAGCGCTGCCGACCGCTGTGCTATGAGCTCAACTACAATCCGCTGGTTACTGCCTTCGGACTTCTGGCTCACTCGGCAGGCTGTGCGCTGGAGACTGGGCTGGGGCTCTTTTGTCGTCAGGCCCTCCTGGCACGGCAGATCTGGGAGCCGGCCTGGAGCTGGTCGCCTGAGGATGAGCTGGCCTGGCGGCGGGCTCTTGCAGGGGAGATTCAGAAACAGTGGCCGCCGCGCATCGCCCTCTGCGGATTTATGGGGGCGGGGAAGACGACGCTGGCCCGGCTCCTGGCCGCCAAACTGGGGCTGGAAGACTTTTTGCTCGATCTGGATGCGGAAGTCGTGCGGAGGGCTGGGGCCAGTGTGCCAGAGATTTTTGCTCGCGAGGGGGAGGCGGGCTTTCGCCAGTGGGAGTACCGCTGTCTGGAAGACTATGTGGGGGAGTCCCCCTACCTGCCGCGAATCCTGGCTCTGGGAGGGGGGAGCCTCCTCCTGGCTGCCAATCGCGAGCTCTTGGAAGACGCGCCCTTCCAGCTTATTTATCTGGACATCCCTACCGAAGTGGCGGAGCGGCGGCTGGGAGAGGAGGATGCCAGTCGACCACTCTGGCCCACTGGGAGGCGTGGCAGGGCAGAGCGCCTGCGGGAGCTCCGTCGCCGTCATCAGGAGCGTGAGCCCTATTACCGCCAGCTGGCCCAGTTGCAGATTCGGGCCAGCCGGGACATGGACAGCCTTTTGGCCCGAGTCCTGAAGCAGCTGGGTCTGGAGGAGACGAGATCTGGAGCCTCTGCCGCCCCGACAGAAATTATGAGCGCATCCCTACGGACAGGAGAGGAGGGCCGTGATGGCCAATGAAAAGAGACGGGGCTTCGCCCTGGGGGACATCTGGCTTGGTGGCCCGGAGCTGAACCTGATTGCAGGGCCCTGCGCCCTGGAGTCCGAAGCCGATTTGGAGGAGGTGGCTGCGAGCTTACAGCGCCTGGGACAGCGCCTGCTCCGCGCCGGTGTCTGTAAGCCGCGCACCAGTCCGCGAAGCTACCAGGGCCAGGGCCTGGAGGGCCTGGCGATCCTGTCACGGGTGGCCCATAAATACGGGCTTTACTGTGTTTCCGAACTCACAGACCTGGCACATCTGGAAGCCTACCTGGAACATGTGGATATCATTCAGGTAGGGGCCAGAAGCATGCAGTACTTTCCTCTCCTCCGCGCCCTGGGGCGGGTGGATAAGCCGGTCCTCCTCAAGCGGGGTTTCGGCAACACGGTGGAGGAGTTATTGGGGGCGGCGGACTATATTTTGGAGGGCGGAAACCGCCGCCTGATACTCTGTGAGCGGGGGATTCGCAGTTTTGAGACCGCGACGCGGGCCACCCTTGACCTCGGCGCCGTGGCCCTGCTCAAGCAGCGCTGCTCACTGCCCATTTTTGTCGATCCCTCCCACGCCGCAGGCCGGGCAGATCTGGTGGAGCCCCTGGCCCTGGCGGCCCTGGCGGCGGGGGCGGACGGCCTCTTGCTGGAGCTGCACCCAGATCCGAAGCGGGCCCTCTCCGATCCCCAGCAGCAGCTGGATCTGCCTGCTTTTGAGGGCCTCGTCCGACGGGTCAGGCGTCTGACGGACTGTCTACGGGATTTCTGAGGGCCGTCACAGCTGCGCTTTTCCATTTTTGCCAGCCGTCCAGGAATCTACAAATTTATTCATAATTTGTTGGAAAAGAAAAGCTTTGTCTTCAAGTTAAAGCCACATTGCAATTCTATAATGGGGGGCAAGAAAAACAGGAGGACACGTGCATGACACACGATTGGGATCAGAATCACGCAGTGGAACAGCAGCCCAACGGGGCCCGGCCGGAGCAGCAGAGCCCGCCGCCAGTGCAGGAGGCCTACCGCCGCGAGTACTTCCGCCCAGGCCAGCAGGCCCAGGGCCAGAACCATACACAGCAGAGTAGCGGACAGCAGGCTGGGGCCAATCCCGGTGCTTATCATACGGCCGGGAGCCAGCAGAATTACTCGGGGAGCTATCAGAGCAGCACGGGGAGCCAGCAGAGCTACTCGGGAGGCTACCAGGGCTATACGGGAGCCTATCAGCAGACCCAGGCCACGGCAGGGGCCTCTTATAAATCAGCCAGCAAGGAGCAGCGCCGCCAGGAACAGCAGCAGGCCAAGGCCGCTCGCAAGCAGGCCAGAGCCGCCCGCAAGCAGGAGCGGGCCGCCCGGCGTAGACAGGGCCAGAGCAGCGGCTGGACCTTCGGCCGCAGCCTGGCCGCCCTCAGCCTGGCTGTCCTCCTCGTCCTCGGCGGCGGAACGGCGGGCTCCCTCATCACCGCCCGCATGATGCAGGCCCAGCACGGCCAGACCCGGGGGACAGGGGTCCAGATTCACCAGAACAGCAGCCAGGACCAGGAGACGGGCGGACAGACCCTCCAGCAGAGCGGCGGGAAGTCCGTAGTCGACATCGTCAAGGAGACCAGCCCAGCCATGGTGGCCATCAATGCTGAGGTGGTGCTGCAGGATATCTTTGGCCAGCAGCAGCGCGGCGTCAACTCCGGTTCAGGCGTGCTGATTAATGCCGAGGGCTACATTGTGACCAACTCCCACGTGATCGGCAGCGCCCAGGAGGTCCAGGTCACCCTGGCTGACGGCAGCGAGCACAAGGGACAGGTGGTGGGCCGCAACCAGGCCCAGGACATTGCTGTGGTAAAAATCGAAGGCAAGGACTTCCCCTATGTGAAGTTCGGCGACTCCTCCCAGCTTCAGGTGGGCCAGAGCGTCCTCGCCATCGGCAACCCCCTGGGTGAGCTCCAGGGAACCGTCACCAGTGGCATCATCTCCGCCCTGCACCGTGATCTCACGGTCGAGACGGGCCAGTTAGATGACCTCATCCAGACGGATGTCGCCATTAACCATGGAAATTCCGGCGGGGCCCTGCTCAACGATAAGGGGGAGCTGATTGGCATCAATGTGGCCCGTTCGGAGAGCCAGAACGGCCAGTCCGCCGTCATCGGCATCTCCTTCGCCATCCCCGTAGAGAAAGTTAAGGCCGTTGTCGAGGCCCTGACGGATCCCAAGTATGAGGCCCCCTATATCGGCATCAGCGGCCAGCAGATTGACCAGAGCCTGCGCCAGGTCTACGGCCTGCCCGAGGGTGTCTGGGTGGCAAAGGTTGAGAAAAATGGCCCCGCCGAGAAGGCCGGCCTCAAGGTTCGGGACATCATCCTCGAGTTTGACGGCAAGGCCGTGAAGAGCATCTCCGAGATCCAGAGCCTGCTGAGTCTGAAGAAGGTTGGCGACGTGGTCGAGCTCAAGCTGGACCGCAACGGAGCGAGTCAGACGCTCAAGATCACCCTCGAAAAGCGCCCCGCCTAGGTGGCCAGGACAGCGGCTCCTCAAAGCCCGTGACAAACGCAGTGGACAGGCCCTCCCGAGCTGACGGGAGGGTCTGTCCTATTTTTATCCTCCCCCAAGCCCCTGCTGGACGCAGGCTATTTTTGCGAAATAGTGCAAAAAGACAAGAGTGCAGGTCGGAATAATGATTAGCCTCTGCTATAATGTTTAAAATTGCAGCCCGCAAGGGACGGAGGTGTCTATGCAGACCTATCTGGCAGATAAGGAGCGACTCCGCGGCCTGATTGAGGTTGCGGCAGGTCGGCGGCCGGCAGAGCTGTGCATTCGTAACGGCCGTGTGCTGAATGTGTACACTGGGGAGATTCTGGAAGAGGACATCCTCATCAGCGACGGGCACATCGCCGCTCTGGGCAGGGGCTATATCGCGAAGCAGACAATCGACGCCGAGGGCGCTTACATCGTCCCGGCCTTCATTGACGCCCACATTCATGTTGAGTCTTCCTGCACCAGCCCGGAGGAATTGGGACGCCTGCTCATCCCCCACGGCACGGGTACGATCATCGCCGACCCCCATGAGATTGTAAATGTCCGCGGCCTGGACGGCCTTAATTATATGCTGCGCGCGGCGGAGCACACGCCTCTGGATATCCGCTACATGATGCCCTCCTGCGTCCCCGCGACGGAGCAGGAGCACAGCGGCGCGGTGCTCGGCGCCGCCGAGATGGCCGAGCCCCTGGCCCGTGAAGAGATCCAGGGGGTGGGTGAATTCATGGATTTCCCTGGAGTTGTGCAGGCGAAGGAGGCCGTGCTCGATAAGCTCGTCCTGGGCCATAAGCTGGGAAAAGTTATTGATGGTCACAGCCCTGGACTTGAGGGTCAGGGCCTGGCGGCCTACATCGCCTCAGGTATTAAAACGGACCACGAATGTGCGACGGTGGAGGAGGCCCGAGAGCGCCTGCGCCGGGGTATGTACGTCCAGCTGCGTCTCGGCTCTGCCTGCCATGACCTGCCCAATCTTATTCCTGTAGTCGATGCGGTCAACTACCGCCGCTGCCTGCTCTGTTCGGACGACCGCCAGGCCAAGACTATTCTGGAGCAGGGCCATATGGAGGAGCACCTCCGCCTCTGCGTGGCCCATGGCGTCAGCGCCCACCAGGCGATCTGCATGGCCAGTTTGAATGCTGCCGAGTGCTACGGGCTGACGGACCGCGGAGCAATTGCCCCAGGCCTGCGTGCAGACCTGGTTTTTCTCGATAATCTGAAGGACTTCCACGTGCTGCGCTGCTTCCTCGGCGCTGTGGAACAGGCCAGGGATGGCCGCTACCTGGGGCCCAGGACGCGGGCCAGTCTGGAGGGGGTGGAAAAGAGTTGCTGTGTTAAGGATTTTTCCCAGGAGCGTCTGGCCCTGCCGCTCAAGCAGGAGCGGGTGCGGGTTATCGGCATCCAGCCAGGCGGTGTCCTGACGGCGGCCCAGGAAGCGCGGGTGCAGCGCGACGCGGAGGGCTGCTTCTGCTACAGCCCTGAGCAGGATATAGTGAAATTGGCGGTGATCGAGCGCCATCACGGCCTCGGCAATGTGGCCCTGGGCCTCCTGGGCAACTATGGTCTGCGCCGCGGAGCCATCGCCCAGTCCATCGCCCATGACTCCCATAATATCCTGGTGGCCGGCTGTAATGATGCCGACATGGTCCAGGCCGTGGAACGTCTTCTCGCCATCGATGGTGGCGTGGTCCTGGTCGCCGAGGGCCAGGTTCTGGCCGAGCTCTCCATGCCCATTGCTGGCCTGATGTCGGACCAGCCGGGCGAATATGTTGCGGAGAAGTTGGAGGAGATTCATCAGCTGGCCATTCAGGAACTGGGTGTACACGCCAGTCTGGATCCGACCATGACCCTGGGTTTCATGTCCCTGGCCGTGATTCCCGAGCTGAAGTTGACGGATATGGGTCTTTTTGATGTGGGCCGTTTTGACTTCGTAGACCTCGAGCTGGAGGGCTGAGGGACTGCCCCGAGAGAGGAGCCTGGCCCGGGACCGAGGCTGTGACTTGTCCTGCAGCCGGCTTGCTTCTCGGCAGCGGCCCCAGTCCCCGGTCTGATATGCATTCAGCCCCTTGCCACTACAGGGGGCTGTTTTGTATGCTTAGAAGACATATGCAAAGAGGAGGTTCTGGCCCATGAAGGGAAAGGCCACGGAACGTGAGGCCTACACGATCTGTCGGGGGCTTCTGGAGCGCTGCTATCAGGGACGGCGGACGGATTTTATCCAGCAGCTGCTGGACCGCCAGGCCAGGGGGCTACCCACCCTGGTCGTCACGGCCAATCCGGAGTGTCTGGCTTATGCTGTGGCCCATGAGGACTACCATGCCCTGCTCTGTCGGTCAGAAACGGAGCTCGTCGCTGACGGCGTGGGTCTGCTGCGCATGGCGGCCTTACTGGGGCGGCGTCCGGAGGAGCGCATTCCTGGCGTCGAGCTCCTGCCGGAGCTGCTGGACCGAGCGGCCGCTGGGCGGCGGGTGGCCCTGTTGGGGGCCAAGCCGGAGGTCCTGAGGGCTCTGGAAGAGGTCTTCCACCAGCGTTGGCCCCAACACAAGCTGGTCTTCAGTGTGGACGGCTATCAGCCGGAGCGTGAAGCGCTGATGGCCCAGGTTCAGGAAAGCCGTCCAGACTTTCTCTTTGTGGCTCTTGGTATGCCAGAGCAGGAGCGCCTGATCGCCCGGCATATTGCCGGGCTGCCCGCCTGTGTGGCCGTCGGTGTGGGGGGGAGCTTCGATGTGCTCAGCGGACATAAGAAGCGGGCCCCCCGGATCTTTACCCGCCTCGGCCTGGAGTGGCTCTACCGCATTCTGGCCGAGCCCCAGCGCCTCGGCCGTTTCTGGCGTAACAATGTGCAGATCTACCGCCACTGGCGGCGGCAGCACCGTCGCTATGCCCAGGACTACAGCCCCAGCCGTCAGGCCTAGGAAGCAGACTTCCTCCCCGCATCGATCTAAGGAGCTAGCTATGGAGCAGCAGACCGTCTATCCGATTCCCCCTCGTATCCATGCCGTCTGGGTTGGAGGCAAGGAGCCCCCAGTCCTCATTCGCCGCTGCATGCGGAGCTGGCGGCGGCACTGTCCCGATTATGAGATCAAGCTCTGGACTGAGGCGAACTTCGACCTCGAGGCCCACCCCTTCGCCAGGGAGGCTTACAAACAGAAAAAGTGGGCCTTTGTCTCAGACTATATCCGGGCCTGGGCCCTGTACCACGAGGGCGGCATCTATCTGGACACGGACAATGTGTTACAGCGCAATCTGGATCACTTTCGTCGGCACGAGGCCTTTGTCGGCTTCGAGCGCCCTGGCTATCCCTTCACCGCCTGCTTCGGCTGTCGGGCCGGACACCCTCTGGCGGCGGATATCCTGGCTCTCTATGAGGGTCAGCACTTTCAGATCGACGAGGAGAACCCACTGCCCTTTAACAACACCATCTCGGTCTCGGACTTGCTGGTTGAGCGCTATGGCGCAAATCGCGAAAATCGAGAGCAGGACCTGCCCCAGGGGCTGCACCTGTACCCGGACCGCGTGCTCTGCAACCCTTCGGCGGACTCGGCGGTCATCCACGTCTTCACAGGGACCTGGCTCGGCCGACGCAGCCGTCTACAGCGCTTTGTGACCAGTCTGAAATCCCATCTGGATCGCCCCTGGAAGGCCAGGCTCTACGCCCGACTTTTCCGTTCTTAGCGGCTCGGGGACCCTGGGGGTCCCTTTTATATAGGTACTCATATGAAAGTGAAATCGCGGAACACAAATCTCCTGGATGGTCCGATTAGTGGGGCCCTCTGCCGCCTCGCCCTGCCGATTATGGCGACCTCTCTCATTCAGATGGCCTACAATTTTACGGATATGTTCTGGGTCGGAGGTCTGGGCGGAGCTGCGGTGGCCGCTGTGGGCACGGGCGGTCTCTTTAACTGGTTTGCGGACAGCCTGATGTACCTGGCGCGGATGGGAGGACAGGTGCGCAGTGCCCAGAGTCTGGGTGCTGGTGATCTGGGCCAGGCCAGGCGCTATGCGGCGGCGGCCCTGCAGCTGGGCCTGCTGCTGGCCCTGGTCTACGGGGCGACCGTCAGTCTTTTTCGGAAGCCCCTTGTCGCCTTTTTCCAGTTCAGCGATCCGGAGACGGTGGCCATGTCGGAGGACTACCTTCTCATCACGGGCGGCCTGCTTGTGTTTTCCTTCGGTGCACGTATTTTTACAGGATTGATGACGGCTGCGGGCAACAGTCGCACCCCCTTCCTCGCGACGACGGCGGGCTTGGTCGTCAATATGATTCTTGATCCCCTGCTCATTCGCGGCTGCGGCTGGGGCGTTCGGGGGGCCGCCTGGGCCACGGTCATCGCCCAGGCCTTCGTGCTCCTGCTCTTTGTTCTGGCGGCGCGGCGGGAGGCCCTGCTGCGGGGACTGGAATACCGCCGCTTGTACCGCGACTGCTACGGGGCCATTGCCCGTATCGGCATCCCTGCGGGCCTGCAGACCATGTTCTATTCTGGCACCTCCATTGTCATCTCCCGCTTTGTGGCGAGTTACAGCGACCTGGCGGTGGCTGCCCAGCGCATCGGCTCACAGATTGAGTGCCTGTCCTGGCTAGCGGCTGAGGGCCTGGCCTCGGCTCTGAACGCCTTCGTGGCCCAGAATGTCGGGGCAAAACAGTGGCGGAGGGCCCAGGTCGCCTATCGCCTGGCGGCCCTGTTCATGATTGGCCTGGCCGCCCTGATTACGGCCGCCTTCCTGCTCTGGCCAGAGCCCATTGTCCGCATCTTCCTGCACGAGGCTGAAGCCATCGCGGTGGGGGCCTCCTACCTGCGCATCCTGGCCCTCTCAGAAATTCTGATGTGTCTGGAGCTGATCGCCTATGGGACTTTTGCCGGATATGGACAGACGCTCTTCCCCTCCCTATTGGGCATCATTTTTACGGCCCTGCGTATTCCCATGGCCGCCCTGTTGAGCAGTTCAGGCCTGGGCCTGGATGGGGTCTGGTGGGCGATCACGATCAGTTCCTGCCTGAAGGGGAGCCTGCTCAGTCTGGCCCTGCCCTGTTACCGGCGGAGGAGGGAGCGCCGGGAGGTCCTGGAGCGGGTTTTGCGCTAGTGCCTGAGCGCTTCTTTTGTGGACAAATTTGAGAATGATTAGCACTTTGTCTGGCAAAAATGAGACGAAAATGATAAAGTGAAAAAGCTAATAATTATGTGTAATGTGCCAATTTGTAGCCAAGCAGGGCCTTGCCTCAGCTCCGCTTGAGGCCTGGCACAGGTATAGGAGGATCAAGATGGACGACAGAGAGAATCGCTTGCAAGAAGCGCCGCAGGCCGTGGAAGCTGTAGGCCAGGCCCCGAGTTCGGCGGAGGAGACCGCCCTGGGTACCGAGGCCGTGGCGGGTAAGGCGGAGACTGTGGAACTGGCTGCGGCCAGTCAGATCGAGTCTACGACAGGCCAGGTGGAGCCGCAGGCCGTGGAAGCTGTGGGCCAGGCCCCGAGTTCGGCGGAGGAGACCGCCCTGGGTACCGAGGCCGTGGCGGGCAAGGCGGAGACTGTGGAACTGGCTGCGGCCAGCCAGACCCAGCAGTTTCAGGTACAGCCGGGCCAGGTGAATCCCTACGCCCAGCCCCAGGCTCCAGCTCAGACCTATCCCCAGCAGGGCCAGGTGAACCCCTACGTCCAGCCCCAGGCCCCAGTCCAGGCCTACCCCCAGCAGGGCGGTCAGCAGTCAAACGTCTATTCTCCGCAGGCTTATGTGCAGGTGGCCAAGCGCCGTCCAGCCTGGTTCTGGCCCGTGGTCATCGGCGCGCCGATTGCCGGTATTTTGCTGCTCGTCCTGATACTCTGGGCCTGTGGCGTTTTCGGCGGGTCTGCGGGACCTTCTGGCAATCCGAAGCAGCTTGTTGAGACTGCGGCCAATAGCGTGATGAAAGGCGAGTTGGGGAAGCTCATCGACGTGGTGGATCCCGTTGAACTTAAGAAAGAAAAGGATTCTCTGAAGGACTTGAGACAGCAGCTTGCCAGTGCTGAAAAATTTCTGAAGCCGCTTTTGGGGACATTTTTACGGGAAGCTAAAGTCCAGATTAAGGACTTCCGTCCCTCGGACAAGGAGGCCCTGCGGAGGCCCGAGAACGGGGAGGAATACGACTTTAATGGCGTGATTCAATTCAGGAATTTCAAGAACCCGCTAACGGGGGAAAGCATGGACCAGGAGGTAAACTTTAACGTGGAGCTGGTCTATAGAAATGGGCTCTGGTACTTTAGCACGGATGGATTCCAGAACTTCATGAGCAAGGCCTTTTCTCCCATCAATTGAATGGGCAGTTACTAGGCTAGTCCCTGCACAGCACTAAGGAGGATACCCATGCACGAGAACCACGACCAGGGGCAGCAGCCCCAATTGGAGACCCAGGAGCAGCCCGTAGTGGTCGCCCAGAACCCAGCGCAGGAGGTCCCGAGTCCTGTCGAGGCCCAGCCTGTTCAGATGCCCGTACAACCCCAGCAGGCCCCGGCCTATTACCAGCCTCTGCCCCAGGCTCCAGCCCAGGCGGCTACCTATTATCAGCCGCAGCAGGCCCCAGTCTACTATGGACAGCAGGCCCAACAGCCCGTTCCGCCCCCGGCCTACTACCCCACGGAGCAGCTTCCGCCCGTCTATGTTTCGCCTGTGGAGGGCTACAGCCAGCAGCCCCCGCAGCCGCTCCAGCCCCAGCTCACGGACTTTGATTCCTATGAGGAGGCTGAGCAGTATTTTGCCCGCAAGACCCGTGCCAAAGCGATCAATTTCTGGCTCAGCGACTTCATCGCCGCAGGACTCAACCTCGGCAGCATCCTGCTCGGCGGCAGCCTGATGTCCGTGCTGGCCGGTATCGGCTATAGCCTCTTAGCCCTGATTCTCGGCGCCGCCCTGGTTCTGTCCTGTCTCCTGATCATGATTATCTGGGCCGCGGCCAGTCCCAAGCTCTCCAAGCGTTCATGGGCCCGGGCCAAGCTCTTTAACTTCTTCCTGCTCTGGGGACTGCTCGCCCTGCTCTACTTCCTGGATATATATGAGACCTTTGCAAAACACGTCTCATACATCCACTGGTAAAAGCCCCGCCCAGCTTGAAACAGCCGGGCTCAGCGGAAGTTCTCGGCAGTCCGAAGCAAAAAAGCGGGTCCATTGGATCCGCTTTTTGCTTCTCAGCGGCCCTTGACAAGAAAGGAGATAAGCGACAATATGAAAAATATTTCCGAATTGGGCGGCGAAGTGCAGGCAGAAAAAACGCTTGTGGAGGCTGGGAGGCCTGCGCGTTTTTATTGGACGCGACAGCGCCAACTCATCCTGGACTACCTGCGGACTCAGACCGAGCCGCAGACAGCCAAGGAGATATACCAGGCCCTGCGCCAGGAGCGTGGACTTCGCATCGGGCTGACCACGGTCTACCGCAATTTGACGGCCCTCACCCATGGCGCTTACTTGCATCAGGTTTGGACGGATGGAGGCCTGCAGGCGGCGCGCTTTGTCGTCGCCCCAGAGCGCCGCGAGCTGCCGATCCGACTGCACTGCGAGCGCTGCGGCGGGGAGGAGGCCCTGAGCTGTGAGGCCCTGGCGGAGCTGCAAGCGCATTTTCGCCAGGACCACCACTTTGAGCTGGATCTGTCCAAGCTGGTCCTGGATGGGACCTGTGAGGCCTGCCAGGTGGCCCAGGAGGAAAAATCTAACTAGACGTCTTAGGGCGTTCGAAGAAAGAGGCACTATGCTACATAGGACATTCCAGAAGGCGGGCTTGTGGCGCCGCCGTATGCTGGCCCTGGCTCTCAGTACTTCCCTGGTTCTGGGACTCGGACTCGCGGGCTGTGGGACCGGGAACAAGACTCCGGATAAGCCGACCGGGAACCCGACTGGCGGCTCCAAGCTCAGGCTCAGCGTTTCCAGCTTCCCCGTATACTGCTTCGCGCGGGCCGTCATGGGTTCTGGCGAGCAGATTCAGATGCTGCTGCCCCCAGGAGCGGATATCCATAATTATGAGCCCTCAGCCGAGGCACTGGCCCAGGCTGCGAAGTCCGATCTGCTGATCTATGTGGGAGGGGACTCTGATGAATGGGTAAAGAAACTGGACAAGGCCGTACTGGAAGGCCATAGCATGAAGCTCATGGATCAGGTCAAGCTCTACGAGGAAGAAGAGACTCCGGGTATGGAGGGGACCGAGCACCATCACGGGGACGGGGAGCATGCGGACGCCCACCACCACGAGGGGCACGAGCACGCGGCGATCCAGGAGAAGGATGTGGAGCAGCGCGCGATGTCCGAGTTTGGGGGAGCCTATAAGAGCCTGGGCCTGGTCTTCGAGAGCGGGGCCCTGGATAAGGCCATCGAGGCCAGTGCGAAAGAAGAGGGCC